>NZ_JXTE01000044.1 GCF_000972385.1 Streptomyces sp. WM6386 | reverse complement strand
GGCCGTGCGGGGCGTGCCGCCGGTCGGGGTGCGGGGCGGGGTGGTGCCCGGGCGGCGTGCGTCACGGCGGCCCGGGGGGCGGGTGCCCGGACGGTTCTGTGCCCTGGTCATGACCTTGTTCATGGGGTCCCCGTTCGGTGAGCCCGGAGTTGTACCGGGCGGTAACTTTCGTGTTGGGGATCTTGTACGGGGTTGCGAGTGGCAGCGGCAAGCCAGCCGAGGGCCGGGTCGAGCGGCCGGAATGTTCACTTATCCGAGTGAGCGAGGCGGGCTGAAGGCCGTGACCGCGGGGGCGCACCGGGTGAGTTCCCGGACCAGGGTGGACGCCTCAGGACGTAGAGGCAGGGACTCGAAAGGGGACGCCCGCACGTATCCTGAAGGCCTTCACCGAGGCCCCTGCGGAGCACTCCGACCCCGCCCTCCGACCACGAAAGCGGCAGCCCATGCGCGTCTACGTCCCCCTGACCCTCTCCGGTCTCGCCGAGGCGTACAAGACGGGCGAGCTGGGGTCCGGACCGCTCGTCGCCTACGCCGTGACGCCCGCGTTGCGCGAGTGGTACCTCTCCGACGACATCGAGGAGCTGGAGTACGCGGCGCTGAACCGGGCCGCGCTCGCCTCGCTGCGGCTGCTGGCGGCCGACCCCGAGGCGGTGCGGCGCCGGGTCGTGGTCGCCGTCGACGTGCCCGACGGCGCGGCGGTCTCCGACCCCGACCGAGGGCTCGACCCGGCCGCGCTGGGCGAGGTGCGGGTCGGCCGGGCCGTGCCGCTGGGCAAGGCGGCCGCCGTACATGTCGACGCGAGCGACGCCGAGGCGGACGTGACCGCGGCCGCGGAGGCGCTCGCGGCGGCGGACGGCGGGGACGACGACGCGCAGTTCGTCGTGGACGGAGCCGAGGACCACGAACTGCTCTGGTTCGCCACGCAGGAGATCCCGAACCTGGTCGGGCTGGGGAACTGAGGGGCCGGCCCTGCCTCTGTGACCTGCTGGGCACTTGATTGTCAGTGGCGGCGGGTACATTTTTTTGACATGGGGAAGCAAACGGGCGCGCACATTGTGTGGGACTGGAACGGGACGCTGTTCCACGACAATGACGCGATCATCGGGGCGACGAACGCGGCGTTCGCCGAGCTGGGACTCGCGCCGATCACGATGGAGCGGTATCGGGCGCTGTACTGCGTGCCGGTGCCGAAGTTCTACGAGCGGCTGCTGGGGCGGCTGCCGACCGAGGCCGAGTGGGTCGTCATGGACGCGACCTTCCATCGGTACTACACCGAGCATCGGGTCAGCTGCGGGCTCACGACGGGTGCGGCCGAGCTGCTCGCGGGGTGGCGGTCGGCGGGGCGCAGCCAGTCGATCCTCAGCATGTACGGGCACGAGGACCTGCTTCCGCTGGTCCGGGGGTTCGGGATCGAGGCGCACTTCATACGCGTCGACGGACGGACCGGGCCTTCCGGGGGCAGCAAGGCCGAGCACATGACGCGACACCTCGCCGCACTGACGGGGGCGGCGGGAGTGGACCCTGCCCGGACCGTGGTGATCGGTGACGCGGCCGACGACGCGGTGGCGGCGCGGCATGTGGGGGCGCGGGCCGTGCTGTACACGGGGGGTTCGCACAGCCGGGCCAGCCTGGAGGAGGTGGGGGTGCCTGTGGTGGACACCCTGGCGGAGGCGGTCGTGGAGGCGGAGCGGCTCGCGGCGTAGTGGCGGGGCCAGCTCGTCGGGTTCCCGGGGGCGGTGCGGGGGTGCGGGCTGAGCGGTGGCGGTGCGTGGGTCGGGGGAATCGCGCGACCAGCCCCCACTCAGCCTCGGTCGAACGACTACCTCGGTGGCATGTCCCTCATGCCCTTCATGTCACCGGCGCCTTCGCCCGCAGGATCGTCAGGAACTCGCGCATCCAGCGGGAGTGGTCCGGCCAGGCCCGGGCGGAGACCAGCGTGCCGTCCACGACCGCCTCCGCGTCCTGGAAGGTGGCGCCGGCCGCCTGCATGTCGAGTTCCAGGGCGGGGTAGGCCGTGACGCGGCGGCCGCGGAGGCCGTCGATCGCGGCGGTGAGCAGGGGGCCGTGGCAGATCTGGGCGACCGGCTTGTCCGCGTCGAAGAAGGACTTGACGATCTTGCGGAGTTCGGGGTCGTTGCGCAGGTACTCGGGGGCGCGGCCGCCGGGGATGACGATCGCGGCGTACTGACCGGGGTCGACCTCGGCGAAGGCCAGGTCGGCGGGCCAGGTGTAGCCGGGCTTCTCGGTGTAGGTGTCGAAGCCGGGTTCGAAGTCGTGGACGACGAACCGGAGCTTCTTGCGGGTGGGGGCCGCGATATGGACGTCGTAGCCCTCTTCACGGAGGCGCTGGTAGGGGTACAGGACCTCCAGTGACTCCGCTGCGTCGCCGGTGACGATCAGGATTTTGGCTGTCATGTCGGCAATGTGCATCCGGAACGGGCCCTTGCCAAGAGGGCCGGTCGATGACGCCCACGGCATGGTGCGCCGCTCGCTGCCCCTGTGCAGAACGTCAAAGTTCGACCCCTGGTTTTGTACACATACGGCTCATGACGGGCCCCCTGTAAGGAGCGATAGCCTTAGTGGCGTGATCAGCGCGATAGCTCGCGGGGGCATCGATGCCCCTGCCCTGCGCCCGGAGAGCACGGACCACATCCGTGACCGGGCGGCCGTCGCTGGTCTTCGCGGGCGGGGCGGGGGCACATGGGCCCCCGGGGCGCCGCGCACATCCCCTGGAGCGGCGTCGCAGAGAGCAGCGTCACATCCGTCGGGCGTGCCAAGAATGGCTGATAACCCCCCGCTCATCTCACCTTGCGGCATAGCGTCGGAGCAGACCGGACACCCCGCGTCACGGCGTTACGTCCCAGGGGAAGAGACCGTACTTCCTTCTAGGTCACGCAATGGCGCGCGACAGGAGCCAGAGGACAATGCAGACCAAGCTGGACGAAGCCAAGGCCGAGCTGCTCGAGAGGGCCGCCCGGGTAGCTGAGAACAGCCCGGTCGGGGGGCACCTACCGACCGGGACGACGGACGAGAGCACCCCTGACCGGGAGACCGTGCTCGCGTTCCTCCAGCGCTACTACCTGCACACCGCCCCGGAGGATCTCACCGGTCGTGACCCGATCGATGTCTTCGGAGCCGCTTTCTCGCACTATCGGCTGGCCGAGAGCCGGCCGCAGGGCACGGCCAGTGTGCGGGTCCTCACGCCCACCGTGGAAGAGAACGGATGGGCGTGCACGCATTCGATCGTCGAGGTCGTCACCGACGACATGCCCTTCCTCGTCGACTCCGTCACCAATGAGCTGACCCGGCAGGGGCGCGGCATCCATGTCGTCATCCACCCGCAGGTCGTCGTCCGGCGGGACGTCACCGGCAAGCTCATCGAGGTGCTCGCCCAGCGCCCCAGCGGCGAGCTTCCGCACGACGCGCACACCGAGTCCTGGATCCACGTCGAGATCGACCGCGAGACCGACCGCGCGGACCTGAAGCAGATCACCGCCGATCTGCTGCGCGTCCTGTCGGACGTCCGCGAGACCGTCGAGGACTGGGAGAAGATGCGGGACGCGGCGCTGCGGATGGCCGATGAGCTGCCCGCCGAGCCCGTCGCCTCCGACCTGCGCGAGCAGGACATCGAGGAGGCCCGCGAGCTGCTGCGCTGGCTGGCCGCCGATCACTTCACCTTCCTCGGCTACCGCGAGTACCAGCTCCGCGAGGACGACTCCCTCGTCGCCGTGCCGGGCACCGGCCTCGGCATCCTGCGCTCCGACCCGCATCACGCCGAGGACGAGAGCCACCCCGTCAGCCCCTCCTTCGAGCGGCTGCCCGCCGACGCCCGCGCCAAGGCGCGCGAGCACAAGCTCCTGGTGCTGACCAAGGCCAACAGCCGGGCGACCGTGCACCGGCCGTCGTACCTGGACTACATCGGTGTGAAGAAGTTCGACGCCGAGGGCAACGTCGTCGGTGAGCGCCGCTTCCTCGGGCTCTTCTCCTCAGCCGCCTACACCGAGTCCGTCCGCCGGGTCCCCGTCATCCGCCGCAAGGTCGACGAGGTGCTGCAGCGCGCGGGCTTCTCTCCCAACAGCCACGACGGGCGTGACCTGCTCCAGATCCTGGAGACCTACCCGCGCGACGAGCTCTTCCAGACCCCGCCCGACGAGCTGCAGTCGATCGTCACCTCCGTGCTGTACCTCCAGGAGCGGCGGCGGCTGCGGCTCTACCTGCGCCAGGACGAGTACGGGCGCTACTACTCCGCCCTCGTCTACCTGCCGCGCGACCGCTACACGACCGGGGTGCGCCTCAGGATCATCGACATGCTGAAGGAGGAACTCGGCGGCACCAGCGTCGACTTCACTGCCTGGAACACCGAGTCGATCCTGTCCCGGCTGCACTTCGTGGTCCGGGTCCCGCAGGGCACCGAGCTGCCGCAGCTCAGCGACACCGACAAGGAGCGCATCGAGGCGCGGCTGGTCGAGGCCGCGCGGTCGTGGGCCGACGGATTCGCCGAGGCCCTCAACGCCGAACTCGGCGAGGAGCGCGCCGCCGAGCTGCTGCGCCGGTACGGCAACGCCTTCCCCGAGGGCTACAAGGCCGACCACACCTCGCGCTCCGCGGTCGCCGACCTCGTCCACCTGGAGAAGCTCACCGAGGAGAACAACTTCGCGCTGAGTCTGTACGAGCCGGTCGGCGCCGCCCCCGAGGAACGCCGCTTCAAGATCTACCGCAAGGGTGCCGCGATCACCCTGTCCGCCGTGCTGCCGGTCCTCAACCGGCTCGGCGTCGAGGTCATCGACGAGCGGCCCTACGAGCTGCGCTGCTCGGACCGCAGCATCGCCTGGATCTACGACTTCGGGCTGCGCATGCCCAAATCGCAGAACGGCGCCGGGGACTACCTGGGCGACGACGGCCGCGAGCGCTTCCAGGAGGCCTTCGCGGCGACCTGGACCGGCCTGGCGGAGAACGACGGCTTCAACGCCCTCGTGCTGAGCGCCGGGCTGAACTGGCGGCAGGCGACGGTGCTGCGGGCGTACGCCAAGTACCTGCGGCAGGCGGGCTCCACCTTCTCGCAGGACTACATGGAGGACACCCTCCGCAACAACGTCCACACCACGAGGCTGCTCGTCTCCCTGTTCGAGGCGCGGATGTCGCCGGACCGGCAGCGCGCCGGGCACGAGATCGTGGACGCCCTCCTCGAAGAGGTCGACGCCGCACTCGACCAGGTCGCGAGCCTCGACGAGGACCGGATCCTCAGGTCGTTCCTGACCGTCATCAAGGCGACCCTGCGCACGAACTTCTTCCAGGAGGCGCTCGGCGGCAAGCCGCACGAATACGTGTCCATGAAGTTCGACCCGCAGGCCATCCCGGACCTTCCGGCGCCGCGCCCGGCGTTCGAGATCTGGGTGTACTCACCGCGCGTCGAGGGCGTGCACCTCAGGTTCGGCAAGGTCGCTCGCGGTGGTCTGCGCTGGTCCGACCGGCGTGAGGACTTCCGGACCGAGATCCTCGGCCTGGTCAAGGCGCAGATGGTCAAGAACACCGTCATCGTGCCGGTCGGCGCCAAGGGCGGCTTCGTCGCCAAGCAGCTGCCCGACCCGGGTGTGGACCGGGACGCGTGGCTGGCCGAGGGCATCGCCAGCTACAAGACGTTCATCTCGGCGCTGCTCGACATCACCGACAACATGGTGGCCGGCGAGGTCGTGCCGCCCGCCGACGTCGTCCGACACGACGAGGACGACACCTACCTCGTCGTCGCCGCCGACAAGGGCACCGCGACCTTCTCGGACATCGCCAACGGGGTCGCCGAGTCGTACAACTTCTGGCTCGGCGACGCCTTCGCCTCCGGCGGCTCCGCCGGCTACGACCACAAGGGCATGGGCATCACCGCGCGCGGTGCCTGGGAGTCCGTCAAGCGGCACTTCCAGGAACTGGGTGTGAACACGCAGGCCGAGGACTTCACGGTCGTCGGTATCGGCGACATGTCCGGTGACGTGTTCGGCAACGGCATGCTGCTCAGCGAGCACATCCGCCTGGTCGCCGCCTTCGACCACCGGCACATCTTCATCGACCCGAAGCCGGACGCGGCCACCTCCTACGCCGAGCGCCGCCGCGTCTTCGAGCTGCCGCGCTCCAGCTGGGCCGACTACAACTCCGAGCTCATCTCGGCCGGTGGCGGCGTGTACCCCCGCAGCGCCAAGGCCATCCCGGTCAACGCGCACATCCGCGAGGCCCTCGGGATCGAGGGCAAGGTCGCCAAGATGACGCCGGCCGACCTGATGAAGGCCATCCTCAAGGCGCCGGTGGACCTGCTGTGGAACGGCGGCATCGGCACATACGTCAAGGCCTCCACCGAGACCCACGCCGACGTCGGCGACAAGGCCAACGACCCGATCCGTGTCGACGGCGCCGACCTGCGGGTCAAGGTCGTCGGCGAGGGCGGCAACCTGGGGCTCACCCAGCTCGGCCGCATCGAGTTCTCGCTCACCGGCGGGAAGATCAACACCGACGCCATCGACAACAGCGCCGGCGTGGACACCTCCGACCACGAGGTGAACATCAAGATCCTGCTCAACGGCCTGGTCGCGGACGGCGACATGACCGTCAAGCAGCGCAACAAGCAGCTCGCCGAGATGACCGACGAGGTCGGCCGGCTGGTGCTGCGCAACAACTACGCGCAGAACACGGCCATCGCCAACGCGCTGGCCCAGTCAAAGGACATGCTCCACGCCCAGCAGCGCTACCTGCGCCACCTGGTGCGCGCGGGGCTGCTGGACCGGGCCCTGGAGTTCCTGCCCACCGACCGCCAGATCCGTGAACGCCTGGGCGCCGCACAGGGCCTGACCGGCCCGGAGACGGCCGTCCTCCTGGCGTACACCAAGATCACGGTCTCCGACGAGCTGCTGCACACCTCGCTCCCGGACGACCCGTATCTGCGCGGTCTCCTCGACTCGTACTTCCCGAGCGCGCTGCGCGAGAAGTTCGCCGAGCACATCGACAACCACCCGCTGCGCCGCGAGATCATCACGACGGTGCTGGTCAACGACACGGTCAACACGGGCGGTACGACGTATCTGCACCGCTTGCGCGAGGAGACCGGCGCCTCTCTCGAGGAGATCGTCCGGGCGCAGACCGCGGCCCGCGCGATCTTCCGCTCGGCCGTGGTGTGGGACGGGGTGGAGGCGCTCGACAACCAGGTCGAGGCCGCCGTGCAGACCCGGATCCGGCTGCACTCGCGCCGGCTCGTCGAGCGCGGCACGCGCTGGCTGCTCAACAACCGGCCGCAGCCGTTGCAGCTCGCCGAGACCGTCGAGTTCTTCTCCGAGCGTGTCGAGCAGGTCTGGTCGCAGCTGCCGAAGCTGCTGCGGGGCGCGGACCTGGAGTGGTACCAGCAGATCTACGACGAGCTGACCGGCGCCGGCGTCCCGGACGAACTCGCCACGCGCGTGGCCGGGTTCTCCTCCGCCTTCCCGACGCTCGACATCGTCTCGGTGGCCGACCGTATGGGCCGGGAGCCGTTGGAAGTCGCGGAAGTCTTCTACGACCTCGGCGACCGGCTGCGGATCACCCAGCTCATGGACCGCATCATCGAGCTGCCCCGCGCCGACCGCTGGCAGTCCATGGCCCGCGCCTCCATCCGCGAGGACCTCTACGCGACCCACGCGGCGCTGACCGCCGATGTGCTCGCGGTGGGCAACGGCACCTCGACTCCCGAGCAGCGCTTCAAGGCGTGGGAGGAGAAGAACGCGGCGATCCTGGGCCGGGCGCGCTCGACCCTGGAGGAGATCCAGAGCTCGGAGGCGTTCGACCTCGCCAACCTGTCGGTGGCGATGCGGACCATGCGGACGCTGCTGCGGACGCACTCGTAGGCGATACGACGAGAGGGGCGCCCCGAGCCGTCACGGCCCGGGGCGCCCCTTTCTTGGCCCGGCTTTTGGTCTGGCTTAGGGAAAATCCGGCGGGCGGCTTACCCGCGGCGGCTAAGCCTTGTGCGGTGACTGTGAACCTCTCCGAGGAGCGAGTGGCCGCTCCCGCCGTGCCGCTCGAGCGGGTCCGACGGATCGTCCGCGAAGTGGTGAACTTCGGGGTCGTCGGAGGCAGCGGCGTCGTGGTGAACTTCCTCGTCTTCAACGTGCTGCTGCACGGCCTCGGCCGGCGGGCGATGGTGGCGACGGTGCTGGCCAGCCTCGTCGCCATGAGCACGAACTACCTCGGCTTCCGCTTCTTCACCTATCGCGACCGGGATGCGCGCACACGGCAGCAGGTCGTGCTGTTCTTCGTCTTCAGCACCATCGGTGTGGCGATGGAGAGCGGCCTCTTCTACGTCGGCTATCACGGCCTCGGCCTTCACGGTCCGTTCGCGTCGAACGCCGTGAAGGCCACGTCGATCGTGCTGGCCTCCGCCTTCCGGTTCCTGGTCTACCGGACGTGGGTGTTCCAGCACGAGGTGCGCTAAGCGCTCCGCGGGAAGTGCCGCGATGTGCCGTCGGCCGTCCGCGGCGCCGTCGTAGCTGGTCGCGCCTCGCTGCGGAGCCGCATATGGATACGGCCCCGCGCCCCCTCAGGGCGCTGCCGAACCGTAGAGGACTTCACCCGACCCGCTTAGACGGCGACCTTCGGCTTGGGCTTCGGCTTCGTCGTCTTGTCGCCGGTGAAGGCCTCGTACTCCTTCAGGACGTCCTCGGTCGGGCCGTCCATGCGCAGTTCGCCGCGTTCCAGCCACAGCACGCGGTCGCAGGTGTCGCGGATCGACTTGTTGTTGTGGCTGACCAGGAACACCGTGCCGGCGTGCTTGCGCAGTTCGCGGATGCGGGCCTCGGAGCGCCGCTGGAAGGAGCGGTCGCCGGTGGCGAGGGCCTCGTCGATGAGGAGGACGTCGTGGTCCTTGGCGGCGGCGATGGAGAAGCGGAGGCGGGCGCCCATGCCGGAGGAGTACGTGCGCATGGGCAGGGTGATGAAGTCGCCCTTCTCGTTGATGCCGGAGAAGTCGACGATCTCCTGGTAGCGCTCCTTGATCTGCTCGCGGGACATGCCCATCGCGAGGCCGCCGAGGTAGACGTTGCGCTCGCCGGTCAGGTCGCCCATCAGGGCCGCGTTCACGCCGAGGAGGGAGGGCTGGCCGTCGGTGTAGATGGCGCCGCTCTCCACCGGCAGCAGGCCGGCGACCGCCTTGAGCAGGGTCGACTTGCCGGAGCCGTTGGTACCGATCAGACCGATCGCCTCGCCGCGGTAGGCGACGAAGGAGACCTTCTTCACCGCGTGCACCTTGCGTACGCCTGACGCCCGTTCGGTCTTCTCGCGGCGCAGGATGCGGTTGAGGGCGGCGGTCGCGGAGCCGCGGCCGGCACCGGTGCCGTTGACGCGGTAGACGATGTCGACGTTGTCGGCGACGACGGTGGGGATCAGGTCGGTCGGGGGTGCGGGGTTCTCGAGGTTCTCAGCCACGGCCGTACGTCTCCTCAGCCTTCCAGAAGTAGATGAAGCCGCCGATGCCGGCGAGCAGGGCCCAGCCAGTGGCGATCGCCCACACGTGGTGCGGCAGCTGGCTGGAGTGGAAGCTGTCGATCAGGGCGTAGCGCATCAGATCGATGTAGACCGCGGCCGGGTTGGCCTGGAGGACCGGGCCGACCCAGGACGGCAGGTCGTTGTGCTTGCTGAGCAGGTGGTCGATGCTCCACATCACGCCGGAGACGTACATCCACGTGCGCAGCACGAACGGCATCAGCTGGGCGATGTCCGGGGTCTTGGCGCCGAGCCGGGCCATGACCATCGAGACGCCGGCGTTGAAGATGGACTGCAGCACCAGCGCCGGGATCGCCAGCAGCCAGGACGCCGAGACCGGTACGCCGAAGCAGAGCAGGATCACGACCAGGGCGGCCATCGAGAACAGCAGCTGCTGGAGCTGCTGGAGGCAGAACGAGATCGGCAGCGCGGCCCGCGGGAAGTGCAGGGCGCGGACCAGGCCGAGGTTGCCGGAGATGGCGCGGGTGCCCGCGAGGATCGAGCTCTGGGTGAACGTCCAGATGAACACGCCCGTCACCAGGAACGGGATGTAGTCCGGGACGCCCTTCTTGGTGCCCAGCAGCACGCCGAAGATGAAGAAGTACACCGCCGCGTTGAGCAGCGGGTTCATCACCTGCCAGATCTGGCCGAGCTTCGCCTGGCTGTACTGGGCGGTGAGCTTGGCGGTCGAGAACGCGGTGATGAAGTGGCGCCGGGCCCACAGCTGGCGGATGTACTCGGACAGGGTCGGGCGGGCACCGCTGACGGAGAGGCCGTGACGGGCGGCGAGGGCCGCGAGGTCGCCTTCGGCGGGCGGGGGGAGGGTCGCCGTCGTCGGAGGCGGTGTGTGGAGGACCTGGCTCACATCCGCTGCTTTCGGTTGGGGGGTGTGTCCGGCACCCGACGTTTCCTTACGCTTCTCTTCACGTTCTCTTACGTCGGGACGGAACCGTATCGTCGCAACGTGAGCGTAGGCCGAGTCGGCGTCGGAACGCAACCGTTTCGTCGTGACGCGTTGCGTGGGGACGGGACCGTATCGTCGTAACGCCCTATGCTGGTCCGCATGACGACGAACGCCGACGAGCCGCAGACCCGTCCGCGCCGCCGGGCCCCCGCCGGAGCCGCCGTGCTCCGGGAGGATGTGACGGAGGCCATCCGGGCGGCCGTCTTCGAGGAGCTCGCGGCCGTCGGCTACGCGCGGATGTCCATCGAGGGGATCGCGCGTCGGGCGGGGGTCGGCAAGACCGCGGTCTACCGGCGCTGGCGCTCCAAGCTGCACCTCGTCCTCGACGTGGTGTCGGCCCTCGCCGTACAGGGGCTGCCCGCGCCGGACACCGGTGCGCTGGAGAGCGATCTGCGGCTGCTGTACGAGGTGACCTCCCGTGCGCTGCGCCACCCCATCGCCTCGCAGATCCTCCCGGACCTTCAGGCCGAGGCGGCGCGTAACCCCGAGATCGCCGAAGCGGTGCAGAAGGCGCTGCGGGACGGGCAGGAGGGTGTCGCCAGCAAGATCCTCGTGGCGGCGGAGCAGCGGGGCGAGGTCCGGGCGGGGCTCGATGACGAGCTGGCCCTCGATCTGATCTCCGGACCGCTGTACTGGCGGTCCGTGGTGATCCGGAGTCCGAAGCTGCCCAAGGGCTATCTGGACGCGCTGGCGCGCGGGACGGCCGCGGCGCTCAAGGCGCTGTAGCCGGGCAGCCGCGCGGTCGGCCTCGGTCCGAGTCGTGCCGCCGTCCGCCGGTGCCGGTGCCGTGTTCGCGCCGCCCGCATCAACGCGCCGTTCCCGGCGGCCCGTTGGCTGGCCTGGAAGTGCAGGGCGGCGGCCAGGTCCCAGGGGTCGCCGCTGCTCGGCACGGCCTCTGTCTGAAGGCCGATGTCCTTGGGGTCCGCGGCGGCCCAGCGCCGGAACCGGTGGAAGACGTCCGGGAGTTCGAGGCCGCCGTGCTCCAGCAGTGACTCGGCGACCAGTACGGCCATCTGCGTGTCGTCGGTCGCCTCGCCCGGGTCCCAGCCACCGCCCCCGCACATCTCGCCGCCGTGCCCCGGGCGGGGAAAGCGGGCGGAGAACACGCCCTCGGGGCCGAACTCGAAGGGGGCACCCAGGGCGTCGCCCACGGCGGAACCGATGACGGCGCCCAGGGCGCGCGAGGTGAGGTCGGTCATCGGGGCAGGCTAGGGCCTCCCGGGGCGGGCTGTACCCCCTACCCCCGAGCAGCCTCCGGGTGCCGTCGTACCCAGCCCTCCCAGGCCGAGGTGATCATGTCCTGGATGTCGTGCTTGGCCTTCCAGCCGAGCTCCGCGGTGATGAGGTCGGCGGAGGCGACGACTCGGGACGGGTCGCCGGGGCGGCGGGGGGTGACTGTCGGGGGGCGGTTGTAGCCCGTGACGGCGTTGATGTGGTCGATCATTTCGCGGACCGAGACGCCCTCGCCGCGGCCGACGTTGAGGGTGAGGTCGCGGCCGGGGGAGGAACGCAGGGCACGGGCCGTGGCGACGTGGGCGTCGGCCAGGTCGAGCACGTGGATGTAGTCGCGGACGCAGGTGCCGTCCGGTGTGGCGTAGTCGTCGCCGAAGATGCGTGGGGGCGCGTTCTCCGTCAGCTTCTCGAAGACCATGGGGATCAGGTTGAAGACGCCCGTGTCCGCGAGGTGCGGGGTCGCCGCGCCGGCCACGTTGAAGTAGCGCAGGGACGCCGTGGCCAGGCCCGTCGCCCGGCCCGTCGCGCGGACCAGCCACTCACCGGCCAGCTTCGTCTCGCCGTAGGGCGACATGGGCACGCACGGCGTCTCCTCCGTGACCAGCTCCACGTCCGGCATGCCGTACACCGCCGCCGAGGACGAGAAGACGAAGGAGGACACCCCGGGCACCCCGGACGCTCCGGCCCCGGTCACCTGCTCCAGCAGGACGCGCAGGCCCTCGACGTTCTCCCGGTAGTAGTGCAGCGGCAGGTCGACCGACTCGCCCACCTGCTTCTTCGCCGCCAGATGCACGATCCCGGTGACGGCGTGGTCCGCGAGGGTCCGCGCTACGCGGTCCGCGTCCAGGGTGGAGCCCACGACCAGCGGCACCCCGTCCGGGACGCGCTCGGCGATCCCCGTGGACAGGTCGTCGTACACCACCGCGCGCTCGCCCGCCTCGGTCATCGCCCGTACGACGTGCGCCCCGATGTAGCCGGCGCCGCCGGTGATCAGCCAGGTCATGGACGGCCGTCCCCTCGTCAGATGGAGCGAGATGTGCGTGTGGTGCGCGGTCGGACACCGGCCTCAGTCAATCAGGCGACGGAGCCCACTGCGGACAACCGCGACAACTCCCCGTGAGCGGGACACCACGTGCGGTACCGGTTCCGCCGCCTCGTGCGCGGCGCGCACCGCCCGCGCCAGCTCCTCCCGCCCGGCGGCCAGCAGGATGTCGTACGCCAGCCGGTAGGCCTCCGTGAGCGCTCCGCTGTCGGGGGCCCGCGGGGCGCGCGGCACGTACACCCGCTCCGGCACGAGCGCGATGTCCGGGCTCGCGGCCAGCACGCGCGCGTGGAAGACGACGTTCTCGTGGGCGAAGCGGCCCTCGGGGAAGCGGATGCCGTTGTCGTGCAGGAAGTCGGTGCGGTAGAGCTTGTTGCCGCAGACGGTGTCGTGCACCAGGAGCGGACGCTGCGCGGGACGCGCGCACAACCCGCTCGCGACCTCCGCGCGCGCCCCCAGCAGCGTGGCCACCGCGCCGGGCAGCAGTGCGTCACCACCGTCCAGGAACATCACGTACGGCGATGTCACCCGGTCCAGCCCGGTGTTGCGCGGGCTGCCGCGGCCGCCGCTGTGCACCCGGCGCCGCAGCACGCGCACGCGTGGGTCGATCGAAGCGAGGCGGGCCAGCAGCTCCGCGCCGCCGTCCGTCGAGCCGTCGTCGACGACGAGGACCTCGCGGACGTCGGGCCCCTGGGCGAGCACGGAGCGCACGGTGGCCCGCACGCGCGGGGCGTCGTCGTGGCCGGTCACGACGGCACAGGCCTGGGGGCGTGAGGGTCCATGGTGGTCGTGTTCCGGGATCGCGGGGATGCGGGGGGATGCGCCTCAGGGGGTGGTCGGCGCTCGATCCGGAAGACGGTGGGAAGCCGTGCGGGGTTCATTCGTGGGCGCGGGACGGGAGCGCACGCCGAAGAGGGAGTGCGGTCGTGGTGGTGTGCCCCTTCGCCGCTACGCCGGAGGCGTCAGGAGTTCTCCTCCAGCTGCGCCGAGTCCAGCGCCGTGGTCAGCTCGTCCAGCCGTGCCCGCAGCTCGCGGATCTCGTCCACGTCGAAGGAGGTCGCCGCGACGATCCGGCGCGGCACCTCCAGTGCGCGCTCGCGCAGGGCGACGCCCTCCGCGGTGAGCCGGACCTCCACGGAGCGCTCGTCGCGGGCGCTGCGCTCGCGGCGTACCAGACCGGCCGACTCCAGCCGCTTGAGCAGCGGGGAGAGCGTGCCGGAGTCGAGGCGGAGCTGCTCGCCGAGCTTCTTGACGGACAGGTCGCCGTGCTCCCACAGCACCAGCATCACCAGGTACTGCGGATAGGTGAGCCCGAGGTCCTTGAGGATCACGCGGTAGACGCCGCCGAAGGCGCGCGAGGCGGCGTTCAGGGAGAAGCAGATCTGCTGGTCGAGGCGGAGCCAGTCGGTAGTGGGCGTGGGAGTGGTCATGTCTCCAGGGTAGCGCTTGTTCGCCATTTAGTTGTGCACAACTAAATTGTGTGCTCTACTTGTGGTCGTGAGACGGCCCGGACCGCAGGGAAAGGGCCGGCCGCCCCCCGTCACCACGTTTGAGAGGGATGGAACCCCATGGACGCGCTCTACACCGCTGTCGCCACCGCCACCCACGGCCGCGACGGTCGCGCCGTCAGCAACGACGGTCAGATCGACCTCCAGCTGGCCCCGCCGGCCGCGCTGGGCGGCAACGGTCAGGGCACCAACCCGGAGCAGCTGTTCGCCGCCGGCTACGCCGCCTGTTTCGGCAGCGCCCTCGGTCTCGTCGGCCGTCAGGCCAAGGTCGACGTCAGCGACGCCGCGGTGACCGCCGAGGTCTCCATAGGCAAGGAGGGTGAGGGCTTCGGTCTCGCCGTCGTGCTCCGCGTCGAGCTGCCCGACACCGTGGACGAGACGACCGGCCGCAAGCTCGTCGAGGCCGCCCACCAGGTCTGCCCCTACTCCAACGCCACCCGCGGCAACATCGAGGTCGAGCTCGTCATCGAGTAGTCACCGGAGCCGGAGCCGGTCCGACGACCCGCGCCAGCACCTCCCCCGTGCGCGCGCTCCACGCCACCACCACCGTCTCCCCGGGCGCCCTGTCCCGCCGCGTCAGCAGCAGCCGGCGCACCCGGTGGCGCCGGACCACGGCGGCACGGTCGGCGCGGGTGGACGCCGGGGAGAGACAGGCCCGTACGTCCGGCTCGTGGCCCTTGGCCACAGGGCCGGGTGGGACGAGATTCGCCCCGAACCCCGCGAGCGCCAGGGCGGCGTGGCGGTCGGCCGTGAGGACCACCTCACCGCGTCCGATGTGCCGCGCCGCCCACTCGTACGTCGGCGGCGCCACCGGCCTCGGCACGGTGAGAAGCCCGAGGCAGGCCGCCGCGGCCACGCCCCCCGCGTACACCCGCCGCCGGGCGGGACGCGGCGTCCCGCCCGGCGGGTCAGCGGCCCGGCCGACCGGCCGGGCGCCAGGTGTGAGGTCGGGTCGGGGTGGGCCGCGACGGGCTGGAGGGCATGGCAACTCCCCTGGATGAGGACGGCGTTCAGACGGTTTCGATGACGACCGACGGGGCCACGGGCCGCTCCACGGTCGCCTGCGGCGACAGTGCCGGCGCCGCCGCCGCGGACGGCACCGGGAAGCGCTCGGCGAGCGGCAGGAAGGGCGCGGGTTCGGTCTGGCCCAGCACCACATGGCGTACGACCCGCTCGGCGGCGCGTCCGTCGTCGTAGGGGCAGAAGCGCTCGCGGAACGCCGAGCGCAGCTGTGTGGAGCGGGAGCCCCGCCAGTGGCCGCTGGCGAAGATGTCGGCCAGCTCCTCCTCGCTGCGCGCGACCGCGCCCGGCGGGAAGGCGCGCAGGTCGAAGTAGGTGCCGCGGGCCGCCTCGTACGCCTCCCGGTCGGCGGAGTGGATCACGATCGGGCGGTCCAGGTTGGCGTAGTCGAACATCAGGGACGAGTAGTCCGTCACCAGGGCGTCCGAGGCCAGACACAGGGACTCGACGCTCGGGTGGTCGGTGACGTCGATGATCCTGCCGGTGCTCGTCGCGAGGGGGCCGCCGTGCCGGTGGTGGGCGCGGGCCAGGACGACGAAACGGGGGCCGAGGCGGCGCAGCACGCGGTCCAGGTCGAGGGTGGGGCGCTGGGTGCGGCGGTAGTCGCGGTGGGTGGGCGCGTACAGGATCGCGACCGTGCCCTCCGGGATGCCGAGCGACTCGCGCAGCCGGCGTACGTCCTGCGAAGTCGCTTGCTGGAACACGTCGTTGCGGGGACAGCCGTACTCGAGTGTCGTGTACGTGCCCGGGTAGACGCGCTCCCAGGTCAGGGTGGTGTGGCGGTTGGCGGACAGCAGGTAGTCCCACTTGTCGACGTCGTCGAGGAGGGCCGTGAAGTCCATGCCGCGGGCGGCCGCCGGGCGTTCCTGGAGGTCCAGGCCCATGTGCTTGAGGGGGGTGCCGTGCTGGGTCTGGACGAGGACCTGGCCGGGGCGCTTGACCAGGCGGCGGTCGAAGTCGACGTTGTTGACCAGGTACTTGGAGCGGGCGAGCGCCGTCCAGTACGCGGCCGAGCCGGGGCGCAGCCGGCGGGTGGCGGTGGGGATCGTGTGGTGGTGCTCGGCGCCGGTGATCCACGCCGTGCGGATGTGCGGCGCGTGGGTGCGGAACGCCTGCTCCAGGGCGCCCGGGTTGCAGCTGTGGCCGCGGTTGCCGTAGGCGGCGAAGACGGCGTGGTCCGCGCGCAGGGGGAGGCGGCGCTGGACGCGGTAGTGGAGCCGCAGGGCCGCGGTGCGCAGGGCTTTCGCGAGGCGGGTGGCCCGGCGGGCGGTCCGGTGGCTCAGCCTCTTGGCCAGCTCCAGTGCGCGGTAGGTGCGATGCAGACCCAGGCGGACCAGGGTGTGGCGCAGGCGTGCGCGCAGCGGTACTGGGTGGCCCGGGGTGCGGTAACGGCGGTAGTGGGCGCGGGCCTTGAGCAGGAACTCGGCCCGGATGCCGCGCGGCAGCCGGTGCCGTTCGGTGAAGAGCGTCGACAGGTGGTCGACCATGCGGCGGAACAACACCGGGCGCCACTGGGCGAGTCGGGGGTGCTGGTCGACGTACGCGAAGACCCTGTCGTACTGGTCGAAGACATCGAAGTGGCCGCGGCTCGTGCCGAGGACGGTGCCCTGGCGGTGCCGGCGGTGGTGGACGCACACCCGGTCCAGGGTCGCGAGGGTCTCCGCCGCCATCAGGGCCGGATACGTCCAGGGGGTGTTCTCGTAGCGGCCCGGCGGGAAGGAGAAGCCCGCGTGCTCCACGAACTCCCGGCGATACGCCTTGTTCCAGGCCGCCGTCATCAGGCGCAGCAGCCCCGGGCGGTCCTCCAGCCGGAAGGGCGCCGGGCCCTCCTCGGTGAGCTGCGTGGTGAAGCCGTCGCGGACCGCCTGGCCCGTCCAGTCGGTCAGCGCGTGGTCGTGGACCAGGATGTCCGGGTCGCCCGTCTCCTTCAGCCGGTCGGCGATCGCCCGCAGTGCGTCCGGGGTGAGGGTGTCGTCGCCGTCCAGGAACATCAGGTAGTCACCGGTCGCCGCCGCCAGACCGGCGTTGCGCGCGCCGCCCGGACCCCGGTTCTCGGCCAGGTGCACCGGCCGCACACGCGGGTCCCGGGCCGCGAACTCGTCGACGATCGCCCCACAGTCGTCCGGCGAGCAGTCGTCGACGGCGATCAGCTCCAGATCCGTACACGACTGGGAGAGCACCGATTCCAGGCACTCGTGCAGATACGCCTGAACCTTGTATGCGGGGACGATGACACTGAACCTGGGCAAGGCACATCCAAGAGTCGGCGCGGGCGATGGGCCGTGTCGGCCTTGCCCGGGAACTGCCGGTGATGTGACTTGGTTACGTGGTGTGCGGCATACGGGGGATTCTCGGCGAAGGCGAAGGGGCGGACCGGCCGCGGTCCGCCCCTTCAATTGGGCTGTCCTACGGGCTACTTGACCGCGCCCGCCATCACCCCGGTCACGAACTGCCGCTGGAACGCGAAGAACACGAGCAGCGGGATCACCATCGAGATGAAGGCGCCGGTCGCCAGGATCTCGATGTTGCTGCCGAACTGCCGTACCTGCTGCTGCAGGGCGACCGTCAGCGGCTGCGAGTCGGCGTTGGTGAACACCAGCGCCACCAGCATGTCGTTCCACACCCACAGGAACTGGAAGATGCCCAGCGAGGCCAGCGCGGGTGCCGCCAGCGGCATGACCACCGTCGCGAACAGCCGGGCCTCGCCCGCCCCGTCCAGGCGCGCCGCCTCCAGGAGCTCCCGGGGGATCTCCGCGAAGAAGTTGCGCAGCAGGAAGATCGCGAACGGCAGTCCGAAGGCGACGTGGAAGAGGACGGCGGCGATGATGTCGCCGAAGATCCCGATGTCGCGGAAGAGGAACGTCAGCGGGATCAGCGCGATCTGCACCGGCACCACGAGCAGCCCCACCACGACCATGAACCACCAGTCACGGCCCTTGAAGTCCATCCACGCGAAGGCGTATCCCGCCATCGCCCCGATGATCACGACCAGCAGGGTCGAGGGGACGGTGATCCAGATGGTGTTGAACAGGGAGCTGGTGATCGCGTCGTTCTTCAGGATCGTCTCGTAGCTGTTCGCGGTCAGCTGGCCCGGCGCCGTGAACACCTTCCACCAGCCCGAGGTGGCGATGTCGGTCGGGTCGCGGAACGAGGAGACCAGCAGCCCGAAGGTCGGCACCAGCCACACCAGCGCGAGGACGATCAGGAAGACCCGCATCACCCCGCCGGCCGCCCCGCTCGCCACCCGGGCGGCGAGCGAGCGCTTGGCGCGCACGGTCGTGTCGAGAGCGGTCATCGCTCACGCTCCTTCCGCAGCCGTCGGAGGTTGACCCACATCACCGGCAGCACGAGCAGCAGCAGGATGACGCCGATCGCGCTGCCGATGCCGTAGCTGGCGCCGCCGCCGAAGGACGACTGGAACAGTTGCAGCGCCAGCACGTTGGCGTCGTCCTGACTGGGCTGCGGGGCGATGATGTAGACCAGGTCGAAGATCTTCATCACGTTGATCATCAGCGTGACGAGGACGACGACCAGGACCGGCGCCAGCATGGGCACCGTGACCTTTCTAAATACCTGCCACTCGTTGGCGCCGTCCACCCGGGCCGCCTCCAGGAGGTTGCGGTCCACCCCCGCGAGGCCCGCCGCGATCAGGATCATCGCGAAGCCCGCCCACATCCACACATACGCCCCGATGATCGCCGGGGTGATCAGCGTCGGGCCGAGCCAGTCGATGCCGTTGTAGGGCGCCGAGAAGTTCGAGCCGGGCAGCCGCAGTTGGGCCCCGTCGGCCTCGCCGGGCAGATTGAAGGTGCCGTCGGCGCCGCTCTTGGTGGAGGCGATCACCTTGCCGTCCTTCACGGCCTCGACCTTCACGCCCTTCAGCGCCTTCTCGCCGGGGTCGATCTGGCCCTTCGTGCCACCGCCGCCCAGTTTGAAGTCCAGCCAGACGGTGCCCGTGACACCGTCACCGGTGGCCGCCTCGGCGGCCTCGGGGCTGCCGGGGAGCTTGTTGGGCGCGATACCGACGAGCGGGAGCAGCGCCGGCGTGCCCGCCCGCACTGTGCCCGTCGAGGTGAACGAGCCGGCGCCCGAAGCCTTCAGATCGCTCACCGCCGCGTTCGGCCGGGCCTTCGGATAGACCGAGGAGTCCACGAACGTGTCGTGCACGGTCGTCACCACCGCGTTGGCGACACCCTGGTCAGGGTCCGCCGAGTACACCAGCCGGAAGATGATGCCCGCGGCCAGCATCGAGATCGCCATCGGCATGAAGACGATCAGCTTGAACGCCGTGCCCCAGCGCACCCGTTCGGTGAGCACCGCGAAGATCAGACCGAGCACCGTGACCACGGCCGGGGCGACCGCGACCCAGATCGCGGTGTTCTTGACCGCGGTCAGCGTCGCGTCGTTGCTGAAGATGTCGCCGTAGTTGTCCAGGCCGACGAAGCCGGAACCGTCGGCGTCGTAGAGACTGCGCCAGACCGACCACCCGATCGGGTAGACCACGAGCGCGCCGAGAAGGATCAGCGCGGGCAGCAGGAACAGCACCGCCACCCACAACCGCGTCCTCGTCACACTCTTGCGCGGAGACACGGAGGGCGTCGGCAGTGCGCCGGCGCCCTCCGTCGAGTTCGCCACTGAGGCCATGGCGTCAGCCGGCCCCGTACGCCTTGGCGGCGTCGGCCTCCAGCTTCCGCTGGGCGCCCGCGACATCGCTCGGGTTGCTGAGGAAGTCCTGCAGGTCCTTCCACTCGCCGGTGCCCTGGGTGCCGCCGAAGGCCGCCGGTGCCTGGTCGGACATGTCGAACCGGAAGTCGTCACCCGCGTCGATGAGCGCCTTGGCGATCTGCCGGGTCACGTCGTCCTTGTACTTGCTCTGGTCCATCTCCTTGTTCGGGGAGAGGACGCCGCCCTGCGCCGCCCAGACCTCGGCCGCGTCCGTCGAGGCGAGGAAGGTCAGCAGCGCCTGGGCGCCCTTGCTGTCCTTCAGCGCCACGGCCACGTCGCCGCCGCTGACCACCGGGGAGTCGGCGCCCACCGCCGGGAACGGGAAGACCTTGGCGTCCGTGCCCACCTTCGCCTTGGTGTCGGCGTTGATGTTCGCGGTGACGAAGTCGCCCTCGAAGACCATCGCGGCCGGGGTGTCACCGGTGAAGGCCTGGGTGACCGACTTCGGGAACTCCGTGTCCAGCGCGCCCTTGCGGCCGCCCGCGAGCAGTTCGTCCTTGCCCCACAGCTCGGCGAGCGTGGTGAGGGCGTCCTTGACGGAGGGGTCCGTCCACTTGATCTCGTGCTTGGCGAGCTGGTCGTACTTCTCCGGCCCCGCCTGGGACAGATAGACGTTCTCGAACCAGTCGGTGAGCGTCCAACCGTCCGCGCCGCCGACGGAGACGGCGGGGGAGCCGGCGTCGGACAGCGTCTGCGCGGTGGAGATGAACTCCTTCCACGTCTTGGGCGCCTCGGTGACCCCGGCCGCCTCGAAGGCCGCGGTGTTGTACCAGATCAGGGACTTGTTGGCGGCCTTCGCGTAGACGCCGTACTGCTGGCCGTCGACGGCCCCGAGGTCACGCCATCCCTGGGAGAAGTTCTTGTCCAGCTGGGTCTTGGCTTCCGCGCCGAGGGGCTTGAGCCACTTCTTCTCCGCGAACTGGTGCAGCACGCCGACCTGCGGCAGGAACGCCACGTCCGGGGGCTGACCGCCCTCGATCTTGGCGGCGAGGAAGGTGGAGGTGTTGTTGCCGGTCGGTACGAACTTGATCTTGGCGCCGGTGCGTTTGGTGAACTCGTTCAGGACCTTGGTGAAGTTCTCCTGTTCGGCTCCGGTCCAGACGGCGGCGACCTCCAGTGTCTGGCCGTCGAGCTTGGGGAGCGTGACGGAGGTGCCGCCGGTCTCCGTGCCCTTGGTTGGGTTGTCGCTGCCGTTGTCGTCGTCGCCGCCGCACGCGGTGAGCGTCAGGGCTCCCGCGAGGAGGGCGGCGACTGTCGCGGTGACCCTTCGTGTCCGGTGTGTGCTCGTGCTGCGCATCACTGCCCCGTTCTCGTTCGTCGTCGAACGCCGAGCGCTGTCCCGTGGCTCTGGTCTACGCCGGGGGCCTGAGGTCGGCAAGACCGCGCGCGGTGTCAAGCGGGAGATCGTTGTCGCGTCGTAACGGGACACAGGCGTTGGACAGAGTCCGCCGACCGGAACCAGGCCGGAACTAGAGAAGTGACGGGACCTCCGTGGCCGCCACCTCGCGTGCCGCCCGCTCCAGCGCGCTCGCCAGCAGCGCCAGGTCCGTCGGCCCGTTGCCCAGTTCCCGTACCGGGCGGCGGGTCGGTGGGTCGCCCATGCGGTGCCAGTCCAGGGGGACCACCGTCGGGCGCAGCGTGGCCGTCCGGGGGATACGTCCGGTGACCCGCCCGCCCTGGAGGGGGGTGACTCTTCCGTCCGCGGAGGTCAGGCGGCCGCGCCCCGGCGCGGGTTCGTCCGGGCCGGGTGCCGGGGTGTCCAGGGTGACCCGCAGGGTCGCCCTTCTGGCCGCGTCCGACTCAGCCGTACGACCGCCGGAGGCCGCCGCGGCCACCAGGTGGACGCCGAGCCGGTCGCCCTCCCTCGCCACGGCCTCCAGCGCGCGCATCACCGAGCCCGCGGAGGGCCGGCCCGGCGAGCCGAGCGCGGGGGAGACCAGGGCGTCCAGATCGTCGACGACCACCACGAGGCGGGGCAACGGCGGCGCCGACTCGGTCTGTTGACGGGCCGCGGCGGGGCGCAGACGAATGGTCGAGCTGGACGGGGCGTCGAGGTCACCGGCCCCGCCGGCGGACCCACGCTGGGCGACCATACGGCCCGACAGTTCCCGTCCGGTGTGCCACTCGGCGAAGTCGGAGCGGCCCAGCAGCTCGGCCCGCCGCTTCAGCTCGGCGCTCAGGGACTGGGCGAACTCCCGCATCCGCACGGGGTCGTTGGCCGTGAGGTGGGTCGTGACGTGCGGTACGTCCGTACAGACCCGCAGGCCCTCGCCGTGGCCGCCGCCCGTGCCCACGCTGTCCCGGCCGTCCATCAGGACGATGCTCAGCCGGTCCGGCCGCTCGGCGGCGGCCAGCGAGGCGACGACCGCCCGCAGCAGTTCCGTACGGCCGCTGCCCGCCGGGCCCTCGACCATCAGATGCGGGCCGTCGGCCACGAGGTCCGCGCAGACCGGTCCGCGCGGGCCGGCGCCGAGCACGGCCCAGGCCCGTCCGCCGAGCGCCTCGGTGTCGTCCGCAGCGTCCGCCCAGCGCGTCATCAGCGACGCCGGGGTGGCCCGCGCCAGCCCCAACTCGTCCAGCAACCGCGCCATCTGCGGCAACGGCGCCGACACCCGCGCCTGCCGCTCACCACCGGCGCCGTCCGTGCGCAACGGTGCCAGCGCCCGCGCGAACCGCTCCGCCCAGGCGGGGGAGACGGCGTCCACGGCGGCGACGGTGCCGTGGCCCACGGGGCCGGTCGTGTGGGCCTGGGGGGCGGGGTGACCTGCGGGGGCCTCGCCGACGGGACCGGAAGGCCGGCCGGGTGCGAGCGTGTCGTCGGAGCTGAGTACGACGGTGCCGTCGGAGCCGGGAGCCCCGCCCCGCGCCACCCGCATCAGCCGCAACGCCGTCGCCACGTCCCCACTGAGCAACGCGACCGCGCCGCACTCCCGGAACGCCGGGGACGCCGCGCACGCCGTCTCGTACGTCTCCGTCACCGGCGACGCGGGCGAGGCCGGTGCCGTCTCGGCGAGACACACCACATGTATCCCGGCCCGCGGGCCCTCCAGCGCCAGCCGCGCCACGGCCTCGCGCACATCGGCGCCGCCGGGGTCGCTGTCCACGAGGAGGACGGTGTACGGCCCTTCGAAGCCGGGTTCCTTGTCGGCCCTGTCGTCGTCCCGCGCCCAGGAGGGCCGCCGGGTCGCGCCGCGGGCCTCGGCCGGGGTGTCGCCTCGGCCGTCGCTCTCGATGCCGCCGCGGGTCGCGCTGCGCCCCCGGTCCTGCTCCGTGAGCCCCTTGCCGCCGGGCCCCTGAGCCGGACGCCCCGGTCGGCCCCTTGATCCCGCCGGCTGCGGTGTCTCGTCCAGGCGGCGCAGGAGCTCCTCCGTACGGGCCGTCGCCTGTTCGCGGTCGTAGGCGAGGAGGAGGCGGCAGTCCTGGCCGTGGGCCGGGCGCAGATGCGGGAGCCAGCCCAGCCAGGACCACTCGGCGGTGCGCTCGGCCAGCGGGCGGGAGCGGTCGGCGCTGATCAGGACTATCTCGAGGGTGTCGGGGGAGTGCAGCGCGGCGAGTTGGGCCACCACCGCGCGGGCCAGCCCGGCCAGCCGCGCGCGCGGGCCCGCCAGCCCCAGCGCCCCCACCTCGCGCAGATCGGCGGTGACCGGCACCGCGGGCAGCAGCCCCGAGCCGTCGGGTGCCGCCCGGTCCGCCGTGCCCAGCCGCACCGTGAGCGCCTCCGGATGGTCCGGCCCGCGCTCCCAGAGCCGCGGCCCGGGGCCCAGCGCGGTCAGCAGCAGCGCCGCCGGGTCCGGCCAGGTGTCCGGCTGCTGCGGGGTGACGGCGAAGGGGACCGGCGGGGTGTCGGCCACTTCCTCGTCGTACGCCTCGCTCCCGGCCGTCGTGCTCTGCTCACCGCGTCCGCCGGCCAGCTTCCGTGCCCACGCGCCGAGGCCTCCGCGCTTGCGCACGCCCTGCGGTACGTCGGTGCCACGCAGGGGTGTGCCCTTGCGGCGGCTGCCTGCCGGGGTGTCCACGGCGCGGGTGTGCTCGTCGCCGGAGGCGGAGCCGGTGGCCGCGGAGGCCGGTGTGGAGTCGGTCGATCCGCCGTGACCCGGGGTGGACCGGGAACCGGACGTCCCGCCGGGTGCGCGGGTGTCTCCGGAGCCGAAGGTCCCGCCGGTTGCGGCGATGCCGCGAGGGTCGGCGGGGCCACCGCGCGTCGCCGACCCGCGCGGAAGCCCGCCGGAGGCCGCAATGCCGCCCGGGCCGGGGTGCCCGCTCGCGGCTGCCCTGTCGTCGGAGGCCGGGCCGGACGGGACGGGGCCGGACGGGGCAGCGCCGCCCCCGGTCGCCGGACCGCCGAAACCCCCGTCGGAGACGCCCGCGCCGAGCCGGCCGCCATGCGTCTCCCCACTGCCCCCGGCACCCGCGCCCGGCGTACCCGGCACCGCGGAGAGCCCCGCGACCCCGGACACCCGCCGGCGGGACACGGGGCCCTTCGCCTCGTACGCCCGCGCCCCTCTGCTCTCGATCCGTGGTGCCTGCCCCTGGCCGGGCACGACAGGCTGTTCCACGTCCCCCTGCCCTGGTGCGGTGCTCAAGTCGGCGGTGCCGTACGCATACCGCGTCGGTCCGGAAGGCGCCCCCGAACCGGCGTCGGCCTCCGCCGGAGGCGCCACGCGCACGTGCCCCTCGCCGTCCGGCGCCGTGCGCAGCCGCGTGCCCGGGCCGCCGGGCGGAGCCAGCCGGAGGGCCGACTCGCCGACGCGCAGCAGCGCGCCCGGTGCGAAGCGGACCGGGCGGGTGCCCACCCGGATGCCGTCGAGGACCGTGCCGTTGGTGGAGTCGAGGTCGGCGACCGAGACGCCGCCGTCGGCGGCGACCGTCACCGCGCAGTGCAGCCGGGAGACGTCCGGGTCGTCGAGCGGGACGTCGGCGTCGGCGGAGCGGCCGATCTCGATGCGGCCGCCGTGCAGCAGATGGACCCCGCCCGCGTCCGGCCCGGCGACCACGTCGAGGCGGGTGGGTGCGTCGTCCACCTCGGGGTGCGGCTGGGGGTCGGTGGGGGCGCCGAGGGAGAGCACGGCGCCGTCGGTCAGCGGGGGCTCGCCGATGGTGCAGCGCTGGGCGTCGAGCCGCTCGGCACCGGCGTACAGCACGGGCTGTCCGGTGCCGGAGGCGGGCGCTCCGTCGCCGGAGACGGCCGAGGCCAGTGCGGACGTTATCGCCGCCAGGGCCGTACCGGCGGGTGCTGTGACCAGCACGTCGCAGCTCGCGGCGCGGACGTGGGCCTCGGCAGGCGGGCCCAGCGGGTCTACGACGGTCAGCCGGATCTGCATCGCCGTCAGCGGTCCCTTCTGCCCGGGCGCGGAACTGTCCCCCACCCCACACGAGCACATCGGCCAGTACTGGAGGCATCCTCGCACCTGCCACTGACAACGCGCCCCGCTCCCGAGGATAAGTGATCTTGATTGGTCAGCTCTGCCCCTAAAAGTGCCTGACCAGTGCATCGTCGACGATCACTTGAGATCGGTCACGTCAACCTCCGGCAACCAGGAGACCGAGTCGGGCGTCTTTCCTGCGAACAGGCTTCGCAACGCCTACGTAGTGCTCAGGGAGACGGCACTACAGTGGACCGGAACACAGGCAAGCAGCAGGGAGCGCATGACGTGCGGCCGGTAGGCAGCAAGTACTTCCTCGAGGAGCCGCTGGGACGCGGTGCCACGGGGACCGTCTGGCGAGCCCGCCAGCGTGAGGCCGCGGGCGCCGAGGCCGCCGTGCAGGGGCAGGCCGGCGAGACGGTCGCGATCAAGGTCCTCAAGGAGGAGCTCGCGAGCGACCCGGACATCGTGATGCGGTTCCTGCGGGAGCGCTCCGTCCTGCTCCGGCTCACCCACCCGAACATCGTGCGGGTGCGGGACCTGGTCGTCGAGGGCGATCTGCTCGCCCTGGTCATGGACCTCGTCGAAGGCCCCGACCTGCACCGCTACCTCCGTGAGAACGGCCCCTTCAGCCCCGTCGGCGCCGCCCTGCTCACCGCGCAGATCGCCGACGCGCTCGCCGCCAGCCACGCCGACGGCGTCGTCCACCGCGACCTGAAGCCCGCCAACGTCCTGCTCCGGCAGGACGGCGGCCAGATGCACCCGCTGCTCACCGACTTCGGCATCGCACGCCTCGCCGACTCCCCGGGCCTGACCCGCACCCACGAGTTCGTCGGCACGCCCGCGTACGTCGCCCCCGAGTCCGCCGAGGGCCGCCCGCAGACCTCCGCCGTCGACATCTACGGCGCCGGCATCCTGCTGTACGAACTGGTCACCGGCCGCCCGCCGTTCTCCGGCGGCTCCGCCCTCGAAGTCCTCCACCAGCACCTCAGCGCCGAACCCCGCCGCCCCTCCACGGTTCCCGAGCCGCTGTGGACGGTCATAGAGCGCTGTCTGCGCAAGAACCCGGACGACCGGCCCAGCGCCGAGAACCTCGCGCACGGCCTGCGGGTCGTCGCCGCGGGCGTCGGCGTGCACGCGAACTCCGCGCAGATCGCCGCCGCCGAGAACGTCGCGGTTCTCCTCGCGCCCGACCCGGCCCCCGCGGCCGTACCGGGCTCCGCCGACCCCACCCAGGTGCTGCCGCACGGCGCCGGCGCGTACGACCCGAACGCCGCGACCAACGTCCTGCCGCACATGGGCGCCGCCGACCCCACCGCCGTACTGCCGAACCGCGGCGCGGCCGACCCGACGGCCGTCCTGCCGCCGGTGCCGCCCGGGCAACCGGGACAGCAGGGACAGGGCGGACCCGAGGACCCGCACCCCTGGCAGAACCAGCTGCGCGCGGCCCGCGACCGCAACGAGCAGACGCAGGTCCAGTACCTCGACCCGAACCAGGACCCGCTGCGCCGCCGCCCGCAGCGGCAGGTCGCCCGCCCGCAGCAGCCGCAACAGCCGCCGCAGCGTCAGCAGCGCCCGCAGCCCCAGCAGCCCCAGCAGGGCTACGGCGGTCATCCGCAGCAGCAACAGCAGCCCCAGCGGTACGCGCCGCCGCAACCCCAGCCGCAGCCGCAGCGATACGCACCGCCCCAGCAACCGCAGCAGCCCCAGCGCGAGCCCCGCCAGCCGCGGCAGCGCAGCTCCAACCCGATGCGGATCCCGGGTCTCGGCTGCCTCAAGGGCTGCCTGTTCACGATCGTCATCCTCTTTGTCGCGGGCTGGCTGATCTGGGAGCTGAGCCCGCTGCAGGACTGGATCGGCACGGGCAAGAGCTACTGGGACCAGATCGGCGACATGATCAGCACGGTCTCCGGGTGGATCGGCGACCTGGGCGGCGGCTCGTCCGGGCAGTAGCCGCGCTCGCGGCGACTCTGGAGATTTGTCGACACCTGGCGGGTGATTTCCGCCTCCACGGTGAAGGTTGGCTCGTCGGACGCGTAGTTTTAGCGACAACACGCGTCTGTAGGAGCAGCCTTGGCACGGAAGATCGGCAGCCGGTACACCGCCAACCAGATCCTGGGGCGGGGCAGTGCCGGCACGGTGTGGCTGGGTGAGGGGCCCGAGGGGCCCGTCGCCGTCAAGCTGCTGCGCGAGGACCTCGCGTCCGACCAGGAGCTCGTCGGGCGGTTCGTGCAGGAGCGCACGGCACTGCTCGGGCTGGAGCACCCCAACATCGTCTCGGTCCGCGACCTGGTGGTGGACGGCAACGACCTCGCGCTGGTCATGGACCTCGTCCGCGGCACCGACCTGCGCACCCGGCTCGACCGGGACAAGCGGATGGCACCCGAGGCGGCGGTGGCGATCGTCGCGGACATCGCGGACGGGCTGGCGGCGGCCCACGCGGCGGGCGTCGTGCACCGGGACGTCAAGCCGGAGAACGTACTCCTCGACATGCAGGGCCCCCTGGGGCCCGGCGGCTCGCACCGCGCGCTGCTGACGGACTTCGGGGTCGCGAAGCTCATCGACACCCCGCGCCGCACCCGCGCCACGAAGATCATCGGTACGCCGGACTATCTGGCGCCGGAGATCGTGGAGGGGCTGCCGCCGCGCGCGGCCGTGGACATCTACGCGCTGGCGACGGTGCTGTACGAGCTGCTGGCGGGCTTCACGCCCTTCGGCGGCGGACACCCGGGCGCGGTCCTGCGCCGCCATGTGACCGAGACCGTGGCGCCGCTCCCCGGCATCCCCGACGAACTGTGGCAGCTGCTCGTGCAGTGCCTCGCCAAGGCGCCGGCCTCCCGGCTGCGCGCCTCCGAGCTGGGGGCGCGGCTGCGGGAGCTGCTGCCGTTGCTGGTCGGGATGGCGCCGCTGGACGTGGACGAGCCGGGCGTGGACGACGACGAGGAGGAGCCGTACGAGGCGCCGTCGGAGCAGCCCGCGTCCTCGGCGCCGGTACGGCGTGGTGCGGTGCCGTTGGTGCCGGGGGCGAAGCCGGCCGACTCCAACCGGGACACACATACGTCGATGAGGGTGCCGGCGCCGGACGAGCTGGCGGGAGGCGCCCGGGGGACGGCGCGGGTGCCGCGGGCGGCCGGGGCGCCGCGGCCCGGTTCCGCGCGCAACCGGGCCGCGACGCGTCGGCGCAGGGTCGTGGTGAGCGTCGCCGCGGTGGTGCTCGTGGCGGCGGCCGGGGTGGGCACCTGGGCGGCGACCTCGGGGGACGACGCGGGGACTCCCCAGGACACGAAGAACTCGGCACCGCCGTCTCCGTGACGGTGGGCCTGGTTCTCCCGCCCCGATACCGCTCGGCGCTGGTCGGTTGCCACAGCCGTTAGGCTGGAGGCGTGGCAGTCGTCGATGTATCCGAAGAGCTCAAGTCCCTCTCCTCGACCATGGAGTCGATCGAGGCCGTTCTGGACCTCGACAAGCTGAGGGCAGACATCGCCGTGCTCGAGGAGCAGGCGGCCGCGCCGTCCCTGTGGGACAACCCGGACGAGGCGCAGAAGATCACCAGCAAGCTGAGCCACATGCAGGCCGAGGTCAGGAAGGCCGAGGCGCTGCGCGGGCGGATCGACGATCTCTCCGTGCTCTTCGAGATGGCCGAGGAGGAGGACGACCCGGACACCCGCGCCGAGGCCGAGTCCGAGCTCTCCGCCGTCAAGAAGGCGCTGGACGAGATGGAGGTCCGGACGCTGCTGAGCGGTGAGTACGACGCCCGTGAGGCGCTCGTCAACATCCGCGCCGAGGCCGGTGGCGTCGACGCCGCCGACTTCGCCGAGCAGCTCCAGCGCATGTACCTGCGCTGGGCCGAGCGCCACGGCTACAAGACCGAGATCTACGAGACGTCGTACGCCGAAGAGGCCGGCATCAAGTCGACCACCTTCGCCGTGCAGGTGCCCTACGCCTACGGCACCCTCTCCGTCGAGCAGGGCACCCACCGGCTGGTGCGGATCTCGCCCTTCGACAACCAGGGACGCCGCCAGACCTCCTTCGCGGGTGTGGAGATCCTTCCCGTCGTGGAGCAGACCGACCACGTCGAGATCGACGAGTCGGAGCTGCGCGTCGACGTCTACCGTTCCTCGGGCCCCGGCGGCCAGGGCGTGAACACGACCGACTCCGCGGTCCGGCTGACGCACCTCCCCACCGGCATCGTCGTCTCCTGCCAGAACGAGCGCTCGCAGATCCAGAACAAGGCCACGGCCATGAACGTGCTCCAGGCCAAGCTGCTGGAGCGGCAGCGCCAGGAGGAGCGGGCGAAGATGGACGCCCTCAAGGACGGCGGCAGCTCCTGGGGCAACCAGATGCGTTCGTACGTCCTGCACCCGTACCAGATGGTCAAGGACCTGCGCACCGAGTTCGAGGTCGGCAACCCGCAGGCCGTGCTCGACGGCGAGATCGACGGTTTCCTCGAAGCCGGAATTCGCTGGCGCAAGCAGCAGGAGAAGTAAGTTTGTCGACAAGGCAACTACCGTCCCCGTGACGGTAGTTGCCTTTTCTGTGCCCGGATGTCTGGGTTTTACATCACACTCACAGGCTCCATCCCCCGGCAAAGAACCCTTACCCGGACATCGCGTACGCAACGGCCTTGACGTTGCTTTGAAAAATGGGAATGGTGAGGCGCGGCATGCGTATCTCTGGGGCGCATGTGAACCGGGGGACCCGAGCGCAGCCGCCCCCGTCGATCACGGCCCCCGAGCGCCGCCTCACTGACGATGAGCTACTGGGGGTAGCAACCTTATGACCAAGAAGACGCGCATCCGGATCGCGCGCATAGCCGCCGGTGCCGTGATCGCGGCCGGCGCCTCCCTGACCGCCGCCGGTGCCGCTTCCGCGGCCGAGACGGACGACTGCCTGCTCGGCATCCTGTGCGGCGAGGAGTCGCCGGTCCCGGACCCGACGCCGACGGACGTCCCCACCGACCTTCCCACCGACCTCCCGACGGACCTTCCCACGGAAGAGCCGCCGATCACCGAGGACCCCACCGACGAGCCCACCGAGCCCACGGAGGAGCCCTCCGAGGACCCGACGGACGAGCCCACCGCGGACCCGACCGACGACGGCAACAACGGCGGCGGCAACGACAACGGGGGCGGCAACAACAACAACCCCGACGGCGGCTCCGACACCTCCGCCCAGCAGCAGGGCTCCTCGTCCCTGACCGACACCGGCTCGGAGACCTCCACCGACACCTCGGCCCAGGGCGGCGGCGCCGAGCTCGCCGAGACCGGTGCGGGCGACAAGACCACGTTCCTGGTCATCGGTGCCGCGACGATGATCGCCGGCGGTATCGGCTTCCGCATCCTGCCGCGCCTCGTGGGCGGCCGCGGCGGTGCCGCCGCCTGACGGTGGCCGCGCGCACACGACAGGTGTGCACGTCGTACGACGAGGGGCCCGGAGCGAGTGATCGCTCCGGGCCCCTCGGGCGTTCCGTAGGGACGCCTACGCGGTCTGGTGGGCCAGCAGGGCCACCGCCGCGATCAGCACCGCGAGCAGAGCGATCAGCGTCATGGGGTTGAGCTGGGCGAACAGGTTGTCCTGGGTGAGCCGCTCACGGTTCGCGCGGCAGACGGGGCAGCGGCCCTCATTCACGGGCGCGGCGCAGTTCGCGCACACCAGCCGGTCGTACGTCATGCGCTCGCCCTCCTAGTGCCGGTTCCTTGTACAGAACGCTCCCCGGGTCCGGAACGTTCCCCCTCCACTGTGCCAGGTTCCTCCGGAAACGGCTCGAGCGCTCTCGGAGTGACCCCCTGAGCAGGTACACAAAAGGCACATCCAGCACGCAACCGCAACGGGCGCCTGCGCCCGCACACCCCGGTCGCGTAAGGTCACGCACATCTACCCCCGGCTAACCGTGGTGCATCCGTGATCCGATTCGACAACGTCTCCAAGGTCTACCCCAAGCAGACCCGCCCCGCACTCAGGGATGTGTCCCTGGAAGTGGAGAAGGGCGAGTTCGTCTTCCTCGTGGGGTCCTCCGGCTCCGGAAAGTCCACCTTCCTGCGGCTGGTGCTCCGCGAGGAGCGGACCAGCCACGGTCAGGTGCACGTCCTGGGCAAGGATCTCGCACGCCTCTCCAACTGGAAGGTGCCGCAGATGCGCCGCCAGCTGGGGACGGTGTTCCAGGACTTCCGGCTCCTGCCGAACAAGACGGTCGCGGAGAACGTGGCCTTCGCGCAGGAGGTCATCGGCAAGTCGAAGGGCGAGATCCGCAAGTCCGTGCCGCAGGTGCTCGACCTCGTCGGGCTCGGCGGCAAGGAGGACCGGATGCCGGGCGAGCTGTCCGGTGGTGAGCAGCAGCGCGTGGCCATCGCGCGGGCCTTCGTCAACCGGCCCAAGCTGCTGATCGCCGACGAGCCCACCGGCAACCTCGACCCGCAGACCTCCGTCGGCATCATGAAGCTGCTCGACCGGATCAACCGGACGGGCACCACCGTGCTGATGGCGACGCACGACCAGAACATCGTGGACCAGATGCGCAAGCGCGTCATCGAGCTGGAGCAGGGCCGCCTCGTCCGCGACCAGGCGCGCGGCGTCTACGGCTACCAGCACTGACCGCACAGTCCACGGAAAGGCCCAACCAGACGCCATGCGCGCCCAGTTCGTACTGTCCGAGATCGGTGTCGGTCTCCGTCGCAATCTGACGATGACCTTCGCCGTCGTCGTCTCCGTCGCCCTGTCACTCGCCCTGTTCGGCGGGTCGCTCCTCATGAGCGACCAGGTCAGCACCATGAAGGGCTACTGGTACGACAAGGTCAACGTCTCGGTCTTCCTCTGCAACAAGAGCGACGCCGAGTCCGACCCCAACTGCGCCAAGGGCGCGGTGACCGACGACCAGAAGAAGGAGATCCTCTCCGACCTCGGCAAGATGTCGGTCGTCGAGAAGGTCACCTACGAGACCCAGGACCAGGCGTACAAGCACTACAAGGAGCAGTTCGGCGACTCCCCGCTGGCGGCCTCCCTCACACCGGACCAGATGCAGGCGTCGTACCGCATCAAGCTGAAGGACCCGGAGAAGTACCAGGTCGTCGCGACCGCCTTCGACGGCCGGGACGGCGTGCAGTCCGTGCAGGACCAGAAGGGCATCCTGGACAACCTCTTCGGCCTTCTCAACGGCATGAACTGGGCCGCGAGGGCGGTCATGGCCCTGATGCTCGTCGTCGCCCTGATGCTGATCGTCAACACGGTGCGCGTCTCCGCGTTCAGCCGACGGCGCGAGACCGGCATCATGCGCCTGGTCGGCGCCTCGGGCTTCTACATCCAGGCCCCGTTCATCATGGAGGCCGCGGTCGCCGGGCTCATCGGAGGCACGGTCGCCTGCGGATTCCTGGTGGTAGCCCGCTACTTCATCATCGACCACGGCCTGGCCCTGTCCGAGAAGCTCAACCTGATCAACTTCATCGGCTGGGACGCCGTACTGACAAAACTCCCCCTCATCCTGGCGACGAGCCTGCTGATGCCGGCACTGGCGGCGTTCTTCGCGCTGCGCAAGTACCTGAAGGTGTGACACATGCCAAGAGGGCCGTACGGGCAACCGACCGTGCGGCCCTTCGCGTTGTCCTAGACTCACCCGCATGTCAGGCCGAGACCTGTTCTGTCAGCCCCGTCGCATCGGCCGCGGGGCGGCCCTGACGTTGGTGTTCGCGAGTGTGCTGGTGGCGGGGGCCGCGACCGGGTCGTTGCCCGAGGCCGACCGGAAAGTCTCGCAGGACAGGGGCGGTTCGGCCGTGCCGGCCGGGCGGCAGGAGAATGTCGCCGAGGCCGCCGCCGAGGCCATGGCCGCGGGGAAGTCGCCCGTGGAGGCGGCTGAGCGGGCCGTCAGCCGTAGCGGGGACCGGTGGGGCGCCGTCTACTCGCCGGGGGAGTACGAGGAGTTCGAAGAGGCCCTCGACGGGCGGTACACCGGCGTCGGGCTCTGGGCACGACGGGAGCGGGGCGGGCGGATCGAGGTGACCAAGGTGCGCGCCGGGTCGCCCGCGGCCGTCGCCGGGATCCGGGCCGGAGACCGGCTGCGCAGTGTCGACGGGCGCAAGGTCGACGGGCGGCCCGTCACCGAGGTGGTCTCCTTACTGCGCGGTGACGCCACCGACGCGGCGGCCGGTACGGCCGTCACGCTCGGGCTGGAGCGGGGCACGCGCGCGTGGGACGAGACGGTGCGGCGGGCCCGGCTGTCCACGGACTCGGTCACCGTTCGACAGCTCGCCGGTGGGATCACCGTCATCAAGATCGACTCGTTCACCAAGGGCTCCGGCGACGCCGTCCGCACCGCCGTACGACAGGCCCCCGCCGCCTCCGGCATCATCCTCGACCTGCGCGGCAACTCCGGCGGCCTGGTCACCGAGGCCGTCACCGCCGCCTCCGCCTTCCTCGACGGCGGCCTCGTCGCCACCTACGACGTCGACGGCGCCCAGCAGGCCCTGCACGCCGACCTCGGCGGCGACACCACCAGACCCCTGGTCGCGCTCGTCGACGGCGGCACGATGAGCGCGGCCGAGCTGCTCACGGGCGCGTTGCAGGACCGGGGGCGCGCGGTGGTCGTGGGGTCCCGCACCTTCGGGAAGGGCTCGGTGCAGATGCCCAGCCGGCTCCCCGACGGGTCGGTGGCCGAGCTGACCGTGGGGCACTACCGCACGCCGTCCGGGCGCGGTGTCGACGGCACGGGCATCACCCCCGACCTGGACGCCGACCAGCAGGTGATCGAGCGCGCGGAGACGGTTCTGGGCGGATTGGGCCCCCCGTCGTAAACGACTTCCCGTACACCCCCTCCGTAGTGCGAAAATGGGCGGCACTATGAGCAAGGGAATGTATGTACCGAAGGAGTCCCAGCCCAAGCAGGGCGGGACGGCCGCCAAGGGCCGGGACGGCGAGAAGGGTGGCAAGCGCAAGATCGTCGCCCAGAACAAGAAGGCCCGGCACGACTACGCGATCATCGACACCTACGAGGCCGGCATCGTGCTGACCGGCACCGAGGTCAAGTCGCTGCGCGAAGGGCGGACCTCGCTGACCGACGGCTTCGTCCAGATCGACCAGGGGGAGGCGTGGCTGCACAACGCCCACATCCCCGAGTATCACCAGGGCAGCTGGACCAACCACTCCGCGCGCCGCAAGCGCAAGCTGCTCCTGCACCGCGAGGAGATCGACAAGCTGGAGTCGAAGTCCCAGGAGACGGGTCACACGATCGTGCCCCTCGCCCTGTACTTCAGGGACGGCCGGGCCAAGGCCGAGATCGCCCTCGCGCGAGGAAAGAAGGAGTACGACAAGCGGCAGACCCTGCGCGAGCAGCAGGACCGGCGGGAGTCGGACCGGGCGATCGCGGCGGCGAAGCGGAAGCAGCGGGGCCAGTAGGAATAGGCTGGCACCCCGGTGCGTTGGTCACGTACGATGGGTCCTGCACCTCAGCGAAGGTGCGCCCCCTCTCCGGAGGGGATTGAAAAAACAACATGGGGATGATCGGTTTCGACAGCGGATGTCGAAGCAGGGGAAGCGTGTCGAGGAAGCGGCAATGATCTCGTAAACCATATGTCGCAACCAATAATCGCCACTAACAAGAGCGATTCCCGCGCCTTCGCCCTCGCTGCCTAATAAGCAGTGAGTGGAGGCCCATAACGGGTGTCAGCCCGGGAGTGTTCCCGACCCGGATCCTGGCATAATTTAGGGAACTAAACCATCGAGCCCGGTCACGGGGTTCGATGGGAAATCAAACAGTGACTGGGCCCGTCGGCGACTTGTTCGCGTGATTGCCGGGGCCGAGAAAATCACAGCGAACTGCACACGGAGAAGCCCTGATTCTGCACCGTTGGACGCGGGTTCGATTCCCGCCATCTCCACCATTTCCCATGTGGGCGAGGCCCCGTAGCTTTCGAGCGACGGGGCCTTTGCCATGCCGCCATGACCCACGGACGTGCCTTGACCGACGAAACCGAGCCCCGGCAGCTACTGCTGCGCGCCGACGCGGATCTGCCGTGGGGCGACCTGTCCACCGACCTCGCCACCGAGCTGCCCGCCGACCTCACCGATCGGCTGCGCGAGTGGATCCTGGCCCGTCCTCCCGGCGGCTTCACCGACCGGCCGGCTCTGCGCAGGCACGTCAAGCAGGGGTTGGAGGTGGCCCGGGCGCTGGCGAAGCAGCTCGGTCCCGCATGGGTGGTGCGGTACCGGGACGAGCGGCACCGCACCGACAAGACCGTGTGCTGGGGGTGCGGGCAGCTGTACTGGTCCCTTGACGCGCACGGCACCCCTCCGCACCCGCTGCACCTTGTCGTCGAGTGCGAGTACAAGTGGCACCCGCTGCGCGCCGAGGGCTTCGGCGACTTCGCCCCCGACGACCCCGCCGCCGCCCTCGATCTCTCCGACGGGCTGGTGGACGACCTGAACCGGTGGGCGCGGGACATCACCGCCGCCATGGACACCTGGCTGACGGACCGGGACGGCGCCGCGCTCACCGCGGCCCACGACCGACTGCGGGACGTGGGCCGGGAGTTGACCGAGCGGGTCGCCCGTGAGGTGGGCCCGGGGCGGACGGTGACCTACGGAGGGGTCTGGTAGCCCCACGGTCGGCCCGCCCGTTGTGGTGCGTGACCCCATATCGGGGGCTCGTTCACGCTTCTACGGTCCCTCCCCATGACACAGACCAGAGCCGCGACCCTGCTCACCGTCCTGACGGCGCTCCTCGCCGTCCTCCTGACCCCGACGCCCGCCTCCGCCGCCTCCGTCCAGGAGGTCACCGGGTTCGGGACCAATCCCGGCGCGCTGCGGATGTTCCGGTACGTCCCCGACGGGCTGCCCGCCGGGCGGCCGGTCGTCGTCGCGCTGCACGGGTGCACCCAGAACGCCTCCGGATACGGCACCGGCAGCGGGTGGACGCAGCTCGCCGACCGGTGGGGCTTCTCCGTGGTGCTGCCGCAGCAGCAGTCCGCCAACAACGCCTCGCTCTGCTTCAACTGGTTCCAGAGCGGCGACATGGCACGCGGCCAGGGCGAGGCCGCGTCCGTCGCGCAGATGGTGGAGCGGCAGGTCGGCGATGTCTCCGGGGGGCCGGTGCATGTCACCGGGCTGTCCGCCGGGGGCGGGCTCGCCGCCGTGATGATGGCCGCGTATCCCGAGAAGTTCGCGGCGGGCGGGATCGTCGCCGGGCTGCCGTACGGGTGTGCGCAGGCCGCCGGGTCGCCGTACGTGTGCATGTACGTCGGGGCCACGCAGACGCCGGACCAGTGGGGCGACCGGGTACGGGCCGCGCGCCCCGGGTACGCCGGGCCCTGGCCGACGCTGGTCGCGTTCCAGGGGAGCGCCGACTACACCGTGAAACCCGTGAACATGACCGACCTCGTCGAGCAGTGGACCGACGTGCGGGGCGGGGACCAGGTCGCGGACGTGAGTGACACCGTCGCCGGATATCCGCATCGGACGTACACGAACGCGGGCGGCGACACCGTCGTCGAGACGTACAGCATCACCGGCATGGGGCACGGGCAGCCCGTCGACCCCGGCAGCGGGAGCGCGCAGTGCGGGACCGCCGGGGCGTACATCCTCGATGTGAACCTGTGTGCCGCGTACCGGATGGGGGCGGCCTGGGGGCTGGGCGGCTGAGACGGGCTCTTCAGCGTGATGTGGAGAAGCGCTCCAGGACTCCGGCCCGAAGGGCCGGACCAGGGCACCCCGTTCACTCGGTAGTGTGATCGATTGGGAACGTGCGGTGGAGTGTCGCATGGCTGTGTACGTTCGGTGGTTGTGAAGCTAGTGGTGCAAGTCAAGGTCATGCCGGATGCCGTGCAGGCACCGGCACTTGAGCACACTTTGCCCGCGATCAACAAGGCGGCCAACTGGGTGTCCGCCACAGGCTTCGAGCGTTTCGGGCTCAAGGCGTCTGTCCGGGAGCTGCGCAAGCTGTGTTACGGCGAACTAAAGGCTCTCGGCTTCGGGGCCCAGGCCGCGCAGCACATCATCAAGCGCGTGGCCGATGCCTCTACGTCGCTGCGGGCGGGCATCAGGGCCGGAAGGTTCGGTCCCGAGGGATCGAAGCGGCGCCGCAAAGCGGAATCCAAGCCGGTAGCATTCCGCCCGCATGCGGCGCACACGTACGACGACCGGTGTCTGTCGTGGAACTACGATGCACAGACCGTCTCGATCTGGACCCTGGACGGACGGATTAAGGACGTCCCGTTCGCCTGCTCCCCGGAAGCGCTCAAGGCCCTGGCCGAGCACCGCAAGGGCGAGTCCGACCTGGTGTTCCGGGACGGCAAGTGGTTCCTGATCGCCACCCTCGACCTCCCCGAGCCCGAGGCGTTCGAGCCGAGGGACTTCATCGGTGTAGACCGGGGCATCGTCAACCTCGCCACCACCTCGGACGGAGACAACCATCAAGGCCGCAGGCTCGGCCGTTACCGGCGCTGGCAGACCCGCAAACGGGCTGAACTCCAGGCCAAACAGACCCGGTCTGCCAAGCAGCTCCTCAAGAAGCGGGCGAGGAAGGAAGCCCGCCACGCCAGCCACGTCAATCACAAGGTGGCCAAGACGGTTGTTGCTGTCGCCCAACGCACCGAGCGCGGCATCGCCCTGGAGGAACTCCAGGGCATCCGCGATCGGGTTACGGTTTCCCGCGACCAGCGAGCACGACTGTCCTCCTGGCCGTTCCACCAGCTCGGCGCTTTTATCGCTTACAAGGCGAGGCGTGCCGGAGTGCCGTTCATCGAGGTGGATGCGGCCTACACCTCGCAGCGCTGCCCGCGCTGCGGACACACTGAGCGCGGCAACCGCCCCACTCGGGACATTTTCCGCTGTCGTCGGTGCGGCCTCGCTGGGCCAGCCGACCACGTCGCCGGGATCAACGTGCGTGACCGCGCACGCTCGGCGTGGGTATTCGTCAACATGCCCGATCCGGCCCCAGCGTAGCTGGGAACGGTGGATGTGCCCCGTGACCGTCCTGTCGTAGAGGGTAGTCGGGAGCATAAGCAAAGCCGCGTCGAACCGAGTCAGTAACCTCGGTAACGTGCGGCGGAGCAGTTGACCATCGTCCTCAACAATTATCTGGCGTCCTCCGTCAAGCCGTTGGAGGACGCCATCGTGGTCACGCTCGCGAAGTCGACGGAGGAGGCCGCCACACTGGTCGAGCCGCGGTCGGCACGTGGCAGCGACCTCGAGTGCGCGTGGCGCAAGCCCCTCCTCTGCTGAGGCGAAGGGCCTGCGCCACGCGGTCTCAGCGCAGACTGAACGTCGCCAGGCGCAGGCCCGCTCCCTTCAGCACCAGGTAGACGTCGGCACGGCCCTTCGCCGCCCGCGAGAGGTCGGCGGTCACCGTCTCGTAGGCGTACGGCGACGAGGTGCCGCCGAAGGCCGCCGTACCGACGAGGGTGCCGGTCGGGGAGCCCAGCCGGACCTCGACCGTGCCGGACGCGCCGGCCACGCGAGCCGTGAACTTCGAGGCGCCCGAGCCGAGTCGGGCGTCCCCGTACTTCAGCCACGCCCGGTCGGCCGTCACCCCCACCGCCGTACCGCGCTCCTTCGACTCGTCGACGAGACGTGTGCCCTCGTAGTCGTCGAAGTTCTCGGCGCGGGTCGTGCGGGAGAGGTCGCGGGCCGGGATCGTCTCGCCGGACACCTGCCAGGTCGTGCGTGTGCGGATGTCCGTGGAGGAGGCACCGACCATGATGTCGTAAGTGCCGCTCTCCACCACCCACTTGGAGCGCGTGACGTCCCAGTGCGCGAGGTCCTTCTTCGCCGGCCTCAGCTTGACCGTCTTCGTCTCGCCCGGCTTCAGCGTCACCCGCTGGAAGGCCTCCAGCTGCTTCAGGGGCTGCTTGTCGCGGGAGACGCGTTGGTGGGCGTAGAGCTGGACGACCTCGTCGCCGGTGCGGCTACCGGTGTTGGTGACGTTCACCGCGTAGCCGTCGGCCGTCTTGTGAAGGTCGCCGTAGCGGAAGGACGTGTAGGAGAGCCCGTAGCCGAACGGATGGAGCGGGCTGCCCTTGAAGTACTGGTAGGTGCGGTCGGACTTGATGATGTCGTAGTCGAGGATCGACGGGAGGTCCGACTCCGAGCGGTACCAGGTCTGGGTGAGGCGGCCCGACGGGTTGGCGTCGCCGTAGAGGAGGTCGGCGAGGGCGTTTCCGGTCTCCTGGCCCGCGTGGGAGGTCCACAGGACGGCCGGGACCTCCTTCTGGAGGGCGCCGAGGGTGGTCGGGTAGCTGTTCTCGACTATCACCACGACCCGAGGGTTGGCCGCTTTGACCGCCCTGACCAGGGCTTCCTGTGCCGGGGCCAGGCCCATGTCGGTGCGGTCGTGGGCCTCGCGGCCGTTGATCGACGGGTTGGAGCCGACCACGACCACCGCGTTGTCCCTGCCCTTGACCGCGGCCACGGCCTCCTCGACACCGCTGCGGACGACGTCCTTGGTGTAGTGCGCGGCGGCGTCCTTCGCGACCAGGCCGAGCGTGCCGTCCTCACCGGTCGGGCCGAGATAGACGGGGTTGCCCCACCAGGACTCCTCGGTCTCGTAGCCGGCGTAACGCAGGAGATACGTACCGTCCGCCTGCTCCTCCAGCTTGAACTGCTGCTGGACGAACCAACCGTTCGGCTGCACCTGGTCGTTGACGAAGTTCGCCCAGTTGTAGCCGACATACCTGCCGTTGGCGGCGGAGCGCAGGGTGACGATGCCCGCGCCCCAGTCGAAGACATCGAACTGGGCGCTCGCGTCCGAGGCCGACGTCTCCTTGAGCGGCTCGCCGTCCGCGTCCGTGCCCGCGGTGACGTAACGGCCGGTGTCCGCGTTCCTCAGCGCGATCCGGTCGACGCCCTCGTTGGTCGTGACGGCGGTGCCGAGCTTGGCCGCGATGCCGTCGGCCGGGGTGACCGCGTACGGGAGCGTGCCCGAGTACCAGTCGGTGTAGAGGGTGTCGGCGAGCGGGCCGACGACGGCGACGTCCTTCGCGGACTTCTTCAGCGGCAGGGTGCCCGCCTGGTTCTTCAGCAGCACGGCACCTTCCGTGGCCGCCTTGCGGGCCAGCTTCTGGTGGGCGGGGCTGTTGATGACGGACTTGTCGATCGAGCCGTACCTGCCGCCGCCCGGGTCGAACTCGCCGAGCCGGACCCGCACGGACAGGATGTGCCCCGCGGCCTCGTCGACGTCCGACTCCTCCAACAGACCTTGCTCCAGAGCCGACTTGACCGCGCCGGTCGTCACCGACGAGTTCGCGTCGTTGTCCGTGAAGCTGTCGATGCCGGCCTTCATCGCGGCCGCGTCGCCCTCGGTCACGCTCGGGTAGTACTTCTGGTCGCCGGGGAGGTTGCCCGGGGCGAAGGCGTCGGTGACGTTCAGCAGGTCGTACGAGGTCCACTTCCGTACGACGTCGTCCAGGTCCGGATTCACCGTCGCGGGATGGCCGTTGACCAGGTTGTACGAGGACATGACCCCCGTCGCCGCGTTCGCCTCGATCGCCGGTCTGAAGGCCGCCTCGTCGTACTCCTTCGCGACGCGCGGGCGCAGGTCGGAGGAGGTGGTCGTGCGGTGCCACTCGTTGTTGTTGGCGAGGTAGTGCTTGAGGGTGGGCGCGGTCTTCAGGTGATCGGGGTCGCCGCCGGTCAGACCCTGGCCGTACGCCGTCGACAGCGCTCCGGTCAGCCCGGGGTCCTCGCTGTAGCCCTCCTCGTTGCGGCCCCAGCGCGGGTCGCGGAGCGGGTTCACCACGGGTGCCCAGAGGTTGAGGCCCCAGCCGGCCGGGCGTTCCTGCTGGAAGCCGCGCGCCTCGTCGCCGACCGCCGAGCCGACCTGTTCCATCAGGGCCGGGTCCCAGGTGGAGGCGAGCCCGATGGCCTGGGGGAAGACGGTGGTCTCGCCGAGCCAGGCGACGCCGTGCAGGGCCTCGGTGCCGGTGCGGAAGGACTGGATGCCGAGCCGGGGGACCGCGGCCTGGTACTGGTGGAGGAGGCCGATCTTCTCGTCGAGGCTGAGGCGGGCCAGGAGGTCGTCGACTCGCTGGTCCACGGTCAGGGACGGGTCGCGGAAGGCGTACGTCTCCTCCGCGTGGGAGGGGACGGTGGCGCCGAGCCCTGCGATCAGGGCCAGCGCCACGACCAGGGTGGTTCTTCTACGTCTCTTGCTGCCTTTCATGTCACGGCTCCTTCAAGTAGGGCCTTGCATTTGCGGGCATACCGGGGCATCTGTGGAGCTCAGGGGGCGTTCCTCGGCGCCGTGCTCGCGCGTTCCGTCATCCGGGGCGGCAACAGCGTGGCCTCGGGCACCGTCTTGTGGTCGAGCTTCTTCATCAGCAGCTCCACGGCCCGGGTGCCGACCTCGGCGGAGGGCAGGGCGACCGAGGTGACGGGGACGCGGAGGTTCCCGGCGAGTTCGTCGGGGCAGATGGCGGTGACGGAGAGATCGGCGGGGACGCGCAGGCCGAGCTGCTCGAAGGCGTCGATGAGAGGTTCGAGGATCGCCTCGTTGTGGACGACGACCCCGGTCAGCGCGGGCTGCTCGCGCAGCAGTTGCTCGGCGACCTCGCGGGCGGCGGCGGGCGAGGCCTCGCACGGGTGGACCGAGGAGGCGAGCCGGCCCCGGTCCGCGGCGGCGGTGAAACCCTGGACCACACGCTGGGCGAACGCGGTCTGGCGGACGTACACCTCGGGCGGCGACCCGACCAGCGCGACCACCCGGTGCCCCAGCCGCGCCAGATGCTCCACGCACGCCTCGCCGGCCGCCTTGAAGTCGAGGTCGATACAGGTCAGACCGTCCGCCTCGGCCGGGAACCCGATCATCACCGACGGCCGCTCCAGCGAGCGCAGCAACGGCAGCCGGGGGTCGTCGAGTTGGACGTCCATGACGATCATCGCGTCCACCAGTGCCGTGTCGGCGACCCGGCGCAGCCCGTCCTCGCCCTCCTCCTGCGTCAGCAGCAGCACGTCATGGTCGTAGCGCCGTGCCGTCGTCACCACCGACACCGCGAACTGCATCACCACCGGGACGTGGATCCCGGTGCGTAAGGGCACCACCAGCGCCAGTACGTTCGATCTGCTGCTGGCCAGCGCCCGGGCGCCCGCGTGCGGCCGGTAGCCCAGCTCGCGGATGGACGCCTCGACACGCTGCCGGGTCTCCTCGGAGATCGGGCGCTTGCCGCTGAGCGCGTACGACACGGTGCTGGGGGAGACACCGGCGTGCCGGGCCACATCAGTGATCTTCACCATCAGCCCAGCTCCACCGTGAGAAACCCGGTCCCGGCCTGCGCCCGCACGACCCGCTCCCCGGCCGCCAGCGCCCACGGCGCCGAAGGGTCGCCGCACGAGGCCCGCAGCGTGTCCCCTTCGCGTACGACGGTGTAGGCCACGTCCCCGACCCGTACCGTCACCTGGGCGCCCCGCTCCAGGCCGTAGGCCCGCAGCGTCACCCCGTCGGCGTGGTCGTAGTCGGGCCGGTCGGCCACCGCGCCGACCGGGATCACCGCACCGGGCCGCACGAGCAGCGGCACGCTGAGGAAGTCGTGCTGCTCGCGGACCCAGCGTGGGCCGGTGACCGTCTGCCCGCTGACGAAGTGGGTCCACGTGCCTTCGGGAACGTAGTACGAGACCTCGTCGGAGTCGCTGAACACCGGCGCCACCAGCAGATCGGTCCCGAGCATGTACTGCCGCTCCAGATGCGCGCACCCCGGGTCGTCCGGGAACTCCAGCACCATCGCCCGCATGACCGGCACGCCCTCGGTGTGGGCGGTGCGGGCGGCCTCGTACAGATAGGGCATGAGCCGGAGCTTGAGCCGGGTGAAGTGCCGCAGTACGTCGACCGATTCCTCGTCGAAGAGCCACGGGACGCGATACGACGAGCTGCCGTGCAGCCGGCTGTGGGAGGACAGCAGTCCGAAGGCCAGCCACCGCTTGAACAGCGACGGCGTCGGGGTGCCCTCGAAGCCGCCGATGTCATGGCTCCAGAACCCGAAGCCGGAGAGCCCCAGCGAGAGTCCGCCGCGCAGTGACTCCGCCATCGACTCGTACGTCGCCTCGCAGTCGCCGCCCCAGTGGACGGGGAACTTCTGGCTGCCGGCCGTCGCCGACCGGGCGAAGACGACCGCCTCCTCCTCGCCCCGTTGCCTCCGCAGCACGTCGAAGACGGTGCGGTTGTAGAGGTAGGTGTAGTAGTTGTGCATCCGCTCCGGGTCCGAGCCGTCCGACCAGGCCACGTCGAGGGGCACGCGCTCGCCGAAGTCGGTCTTGAAGCAGTCGACGCCCTGCGCGAGCAGCCCCTCCAGCTTGGACGCGTACCACTCGCGCGCCGCCGGGCTGGTGAAGTCCACGAACGCCATCCCCGGCTGCCAGTGGTCCCACTGCCAGACCCTGCCGTCCGGCCGCTTCAGCAGATGCCCGAGCGCCTTGCCCTCCGCGAAGAGAGGGGAGCGCTGGGCGATGTACGGGTTGATCCAGACACAGACCCGCAGCCCGCGCTCCTTGAGCCGCTTGAGCATGCCCTCGGGGTCCGGGAACACCCGTGGGTCCCACTCGAAGTCGCACCAGTTGTGCTCGCGCATCCAGAAGCAGTCGAAGTGGAAGACGGAGAGCGGGAGTTCGCGCTCCCGCATGCCCTCGATGAAGGAGGTCACCGTCTCCTCGTCGTAGGAGGTGGTGAAGGAGGTCGAGAGCCACAGGCCGAAGGACCAGGCGGGCGGGAGGGCCGGGCGGCCGGTGAGGGCCGTGTACTTGCGGAGGATGTCCTTCGGCGTGGGGCCGTAGATGACGTAGTACGTCAACTCCTGTGTCTCCGCGCTGAACTGGACCCTGGAGACCGCCTCCGAGGCGACCTCGAAGGAGACCTTGCCCGGGTGGTCGACGAAGACGCCGTAACCCGCGTCCGTCAGATAGAACGGGACGTTCTTGTAGGCCTGTTCGGTGGTCGTGCCGCCGTCGGCGTTCCAGATGTCGACGACCTGGCCGTTCTTGACCAGCGGGCCGAATCTTTCGCCGAGGCCGTAGACGCTGGTGCCGACCGTGAGGTTGAGCTGCTCACGCAGATAGTGGCCGCCGGCCGCGTCCCGCATGATGCCCATGCTCTTGTGGCCGCTGCTGGTCAGGACACGGCCGTGGGCGCGGAAGTCGAGGTGCCAGGGGCCCTCGGTGGCGAAGCGGACCGAGAGGTCGCCCGAGGTCAGGGTCGCGTGGTCGTCGTCGTAGGCGATCTGGGCGGCGGGGTTGTCCGTGCTGAGTTCGAACTCGGGGCCTCTGGGCTGCTCGCCCTCGAAGTGGGTGAACGTCACGCCCACGACGTCCGGCATCGGCGTGTGGGCGTTGATCGTCATGACCGGTCCCGTCATCAGGTCGCCGCGGCTGCGGATGGGCCGGGAGGGTGCGTGGATCTCCAGGCCGGACTCGGTGGGGGTGACATCGAGGACCTGGGCGGGGTGGTCCGCCGTGACGCCCTCGCGCAGCAGCCAGTAACCGTCGGTGAACTTCATGTGGGGGTCCTTATTTGACGGCACCCACGGCGATGCCGCGGGTGAGGGTCCGCTGGAACAGAAGGAAGAAGACGATGGCCGGGAGGACACCCAGGAGCGCTGCCGCGTTGGTCATCGTGGCGTCCATGAGGCGCTGGCCCTGGAGGACGCCGAGGGCCACCGACACCGTCTGGTTGTCGTTGGAGATCAGCATCACCAGGGGGAGCAGGAACTCGTTCCAGGTCCAGATGAAGAAGAACACCAGCAGCACGCCGATGGTGGGGCGGCTCACCGGGACGACGATCCGCCACAGGATCTGCCATTTGTCGGCGCCGTCGATCTTCGCGGCCTCGATGATCTCGCGGGGGAACTGGCCCAGGACGGAGGAGAGGAGATAGGTGCCGAACGCCGCCTGGATCACCGTGAACACGATGATCACGCTGAGCCTGGTGTCGTAGAGCCCGGCTTCCTTGCTCAGGTAGTAGATCGGGTAGACCAGCGCCTCCTGCGGCAGCATGTTCGCCAGGACGAAGAAGGCCAGCACCCAGGTGCGGCCCTTGATGCGGCCGATGCCGATCGCGTACGCGTTGAGGACGGACAGGATCACCGCGAAGATCGCGACTCCGCCGCTGATCAGCAGGGAGTTGAAGAGCTTCTGGCTGTAGTCGACGCGCTCCCAGAAGTCCTTCAGACCGTCCAGGTAGAGGCCGTCGGGGAGGCTCAGGGGGCCGTTCTGGGAGTACTCGGCGGGGGACTTGACCGCGTTGATCGCGACGATCAGGAAGGGCACGACCATGAAGAGGGCCGCGACGCACAGGGCGACGAGGACGGGGTAACGGCGTAGCGCGGTGCTCATGCTTTCCCCTCCGCGCGGGTCTGGAGCTTCAGGCCGATCAGGGACAGGACCAGGATGATCACCGTGAGAACGGTGGAGATGGCGGCGCCGTAGCCGACCTGCGTCTTCTCGAAGAACGTGGTGAAGGAGAAGTAGGACGGGACGTTCGTAGCGCCACCCGGGCCGCCCTTCGTCAGGACGTACACCGCGCCGAAGACCTTCAGCGCGGCGATCGTGCACCAGGTCAGGACGACGTAGATCTCCGGGCGGATCTGCGGCAGCGTGATGTGCCAGAACCGGCGCCACCAGCCGGCGCCGTCCAGCTCGGCCGCCTCGTACAGCTGCGGGTCCACGCGTTGCAGGCCCGCCATGAAGATGACGAGCGGGAAGCCGAGCTGGACCCAGACCATCACGCCCATGACGCTGTAGAGCGCGATGTCGGGGTCGCCGAGCCAGTCCTGCTGCCAGCTCGACAGCCCTATGGTCTTGAGCAGTTCGTTGAGGGAGCCGTCCGTGGGAGCCAGGATCCAGCTCCAGACGATGCCCGCGACCGCGATCGGCAGGACCTGGGGGAGGTAGAAACAGGCGCGCAGTACCGCGACGATCCTCGACCCGAAGTGCTTGCCGATGTAGTCGAACAGCGCGGCGGCCAGGACCAGTCCGACCGCCGTCGGTACGGCCGCCATGGCGAGGACCATGAACAGGCTGTGCCGGAACGACTCCCAGAACTCCGAATCGTCCATCAGTTCGCGGTAGTTGGCGAGGCCGGTCCAGCTGGGGGAGCCCACGCCCTGCCAGTCGGTGAAGCTGACGCCGGTGTTCATCAGGAACGGGACGACGATGACGGCGAGGAAGGCGAGGACACCGGGCAGGAGGAAGAGGGCGTAGGAGTCGCGGGGGCGGCGAGGGTGACCGGCGTGGGTCTCTTTGCCGGTCACCCTCTTCTCGACGGTCACCGTCATTGCTTCGGCGCGCCCTTGTCGTACGCCTCCTGGAGGGCGTCCAGATAGCCGTCCGGCTTCTCGCTGCTCGTGATCAGCTTCTGGGTCTCGGAGACGAGGACGTCGTAGTAGCCGGGGACCGGCCAGTCGGGATAGAAGGCCAGGCCGTCACGTTCGGAGAGGACGTTGAAGTTGTCGATGAGGGCCTTCGACTTCGCGTCGGTGATGGCGCTCGCGTCGGCCGCGACCGGGACACCGCCCTTGTTGCCGAGCAGGTTCTGGATCTTCTTCGACATGGTGATGTCGATGAAGTCGTAGGCCAGCTTCTTGTTCTTGGCGCCCTTGGGGACGACCCAGAGGTTGCCGCCGGAGCCGAGGGTGAGGTTCGAGTCGGGCCACAGGAAGGTGCCCCAGTCGAACTTCGCCTCGTCGACGAAGCGGCCGTACCACCAGCTGCCGGAGAACAGGATCGGCGACTTGCCCTGGATGAAGGAGACGCCCGCGTCCTCGGCCTTGGCGCTGCTGGTGGTCTTGGCGATGTAGCCCTTCTTCACCCAGTCCGCGAAGGTGTCGGCGGCGTAGCTCCAGGCGGTGTCGTGGAAGTCGGTCTTGCCCTTGTAGAGCTCGTACGAGTCGACCCAGGAGCGGTCGGCCTTCGACAGGGCGAGCTGGTAGAGGTACTGCTGGGCGATGTACTCGGCGCCGGCGTTGGCGAGTGGGGTGACCTTGTTCTGGACGAACTTGTCCATCGCGGCGGTCAGTTCGTCGAACGTCTTCGGTTCGGCGATGCCGTACTTCGCGAAGAGGTCCTTGTTGTAGAAGACCATCGTGTACTCGGCGTAGTTGGGGACGCCGTACCACTTGCCGGAGCCCATCACGCCGTTGGTGTCGTACACGCTGGTGGTGCGGACGCTCGCGCTGAGTTTCTTGTCCCAGCCGCGGGTGGTCGCCTCTTGGGTGAGATCGGTGAGGAGCCCCTGCTTGGACAGGAGGCCCGCCGTCGCGTTGCCCTTGTTGTACTCCATGACGTCGGGTGCGTCGGAGGAGTTGAGGACCATCGGGGCGGTCTTCTGGATCTGTTCGAAGCCCTTCGCCTCGAACTCCACCTTCACGCCCGGGTGCTTGGCCTTGAACTCCTTGATCGCCTCGTCCCAGGCCTGCCCCATCGCGCTGTTGGGTGCCTCGTAATGCCACAGTTTGAGCGTCTTGCCGTCCTCGGAGGACCCACTGTCCGAGTCTCCGCAGGAGGCCAGGAGCAGTGACCCGGTCAGGGCCACCGCCGTCGCCATCACACGCCTTCGTGCCGTCAACATCCCGTGCCTCCAGGGAAGTCGGAGCCGGATGGTGCTGGGGGGCGTCACGCAACGGTTCGTCGAATCGATTCGATGCGTGACGTCGAAGCGCTTCGACGGGCGAAGGTATGTGCGGGCTGTGAGGGCGTCAATGGGGTGCGCGCGAATTGGGGGGCGGGTTCGACGGGTCGATCAAGCGGCTGTCGGCGTTGTGGCGGAGTGTTTCGCCCCCGCCGCCCCTACCCGTCCCGTCCCTGGGGGCTGCCGCCCCCAGACCCCCGCTTCGGCCCTGAAGGGGCCTCGTCCTCAAACGTCGGACGGGCTGAGATGCCTGGAGCGGGGGTCGAAGGGGCGGCAGCCCCTTGGGGATGGGAACGGGTAAGGGTGGCGGGGGCGAAACACCACGACGTGATCACCAGCGCCACCGCGGCCGCAGCCACCGGTACCCCGAATCCCGCCGTCGCCGACACGTGTTCGGCCGTCCAGCCGCCGATCGCACTGCCCCCGGCGATCCCGCCGAGGAGGCCGGTCACCGCGAGGGTCATGCCCTCGTTGAGGCGGCCCTCGGGGGTGCGTTCCTGGACGAGTGTCAGACCCGTGACCATCGTCGGCGCCGTCGCCATCCCGGCGATCAGCAGCGCGGCCGCGAGGACGAGCAGGGATCCGGTCAGGGACGCGGCGAGCAGCGGCAGGGTCATCAGCGCGGTCATCGCGGCCACGCACCACGGGTAGCGGTGCTCGGCCGGACCGGACGGTTTCCACGCGCCGTACAGCAGGCCGGCCGCGCAGGAACCGGCCGCCTGGAGAGCCAGGACGACACCGGCCGCCGAGGGGTGTCCCTGGACGTCCGCGAACGCGAGGGTGACGACCTCCATGGACCCGAACACCGCGCCCATGGCGAGGCAGATGACGAGGAGCGCAGGGATGCCGGGGGCGCGGAGCGGGGCCTTGGCCCTCTGGAGCGCCCCGGACACCGGCGGTTCCGTCGACCGCTGTGCCGCGAACACCAGGATCCCGGTCACCAGCAGGGCCACCCCGACGAGCGTCCCCGCCTCCGGGAAGAGCGAACTGCACAGCAGTACGGCCAGCACCGGGCCCAGCATGAAGCACAGTTCGTCCGCGGCCTGTTCGAAGGAGTTCGCGGTGTGCAGGGCCTTGTCGTCGCCCCTGAGCAGATGGTTCCAGCGGGCCCGGGACATGCCGCCGGTGTTGGGGGTGGTGGCGGTGGCGGCGTACGCGGCGAACAACGTCCAGTCGGGGGCGCCCCGGTGGACGCACAGCACCAGGGCGAGCGAGCCCAGCGCCGCGAGCAGCGTTGCCGGTACGGCGATCCGGGCCTGCCCGTACCGGTCGACGAGCCGTGCCGTCCAGGGCGCGACCAGCGCGGTCGCCGCCAGGCCGGTCGCGGTGACGGCGCCGGCGAGGGCGTACGAGTCACGCGCGGCGACGATCATGATGACCGCGCTCACGCTGAACATGCCCATGGGCAGGCGGGCGAGGAGGTTTCCGACGGTGAAGGCGCGGGTGCCGGGGTGGGTGAAGAGACGGCGGTAGGGGCCGGGTTCCCGGTGGCGGGTCCGGGGGGTGAAGTCGACGGCGACGAGCGTGTCCGCGGTCGTGGTGAACAGGGGTTGCGGCATGCGTCCACCGTCGCCCGGGAGTGATCAAGGAGTCCAACACCTGATCGGTGGGCATTCACGCCTCCCGGTTGTGAATCCGCGGGAATTCCTGGAGCCGATCCACGCACCTCCGTTGTAGCTTCGCCGGATGCCCGCCCCGCCCCACCTCGACCCCCGCCTCCTGCGCGCTTTCCTCGCCGTCGCCGAGGAACTGCACTTCACCCGTGCCGCGGCCCGGCTCTACGTCGCCCAGCAGGCGCTCAGCCGGGACGTACGGCGGCTGGAGCGGGAGCTGGGCGCCGAGCTGTTCGTACGGACCACCCGGCAGGTGATGCTGACGGCCGACGGGGAGCGGCTGGTGCCGCACGCCCGCCGGGTCCTGGACGCGCAGGACGCGCTGCTCGCCGCCTTCGGACCGGTCCGGCCACTGCTGGTCGACATCAACTCACCGGGCCTGGGCACCGGCAGCCGGGTGCTGCACCGGGCCCGCGAACTCGCCCCCGACATCGAGCTGATGGCCCGCTACGAGAGTGGGCTGACCGGTGCGGCGGCCGAGGTGCTCGCGGGCCGCCTCGACGCCTCCTTCGGCCGGTACGCGGGGCTGGCGCCGGGGCTGCGGGCGGGCCTCGACCACCAGATCGTCCGGTTCGAGCCCATGGCGGTCGTGCTGCCCGAGGACCACCGGCTGGCGGCGTCGGCGCAGGTGCCGCTGGCGGAGCTGGCGGGGGAGGACGTGTACGCGGGGGCCGGAAATCCTCGTACGCCGGAATGGACGGATCTCGCGCGTCGGCTGTTCGACGGACGGGGGATCGAGGTCGCCTCGCCCGCGCCGCTCGCGGTCGGCCACGAGGAGTTCCGGCGTGTCATGGCCAGAACACGTAATCCGGTCCTCGCGGTAGTGGACTTTCCAGCCATGCCGAACGCCGTGCTGCGCCCGCTCGTCGATCCGGTGCCACTGTCACCGGTGTCACTGGTGTGGCGCAAGGGGCTGGTGCACCCCGGAATCGACGCTCTGCGTCGGGCGGCGGCCGAGCTCTCGGCGGCCGAGGGATGGCTTCACCGGCCCGCCGGGGCATGGATTCCGGCCATCGACATGAAGATCATCAATGTCCACAACTGACACATGCCAAACACATCGGCCGCCGGTGCGCTACATTCGTGGCCTGAGCACGCTGTGGTAAAGGGGGCGCTCGGGCCGGGTGGGGGCTCGGTTCGATCGACGAGTGCTCGGCGTCGTATGCGCACCCAGAACTGTCCCGTGGGGGGATGTGCGTGCGCGAGAGCAATTGGCGAGAAGACGCCCAACCGGAATGGCCCTCGGTGGCCGCCGGGACCAGGGGGTTCCCCGCGCCGGGGGACGGCACCCAGGCTTTTCCGGAGACAAGAGGAGCGGATGTCCTCGCGTCGGCGGACCAGACCGAGGTGCTGCCCAGGGTGAGCCCCGAGGGGGCGGCCCTCGCCGACCCCTGGAGCAACACCCACGACCCGCACGAGGTGACCGTCCAGCTGGACGCCGTCGCCCTGCGGGCCGACAACCGCATCGTCGGCCAGGCCGGCGGCGACATCGCGGAGGGCTCCGACGGCCCGGTCTTCGTCGACGAGTCGGGCCGCAGAAGCCGCAGATACCGCCGTATCGGCATCTTCGTCGGACTTGCCTGCGCGATCTACGCCGTGGTCATCGTCACGACCCTGCTGTCGGGTAACTCCAACGCCCCGTGGCTGCCCGTGCCGGGCCAGGGCGAGGGCCAGGAGGCCGGCCAGGTCGAGAACTCCCCGCTGCCCGGGGAGACGGTCCTGCCCACCGACGGGGGCAGTCTCTCGCCCGGTGTCTCACCGTCCCCGAGCGACGCCACGACGGCGTCGCCGAGCGCCGGCGCCACCGCGCCCGGCGCCACCGCGACCGTCCAGGACCCGGGCACCACGGCGGACCCGGAGCCGACGGCGACGAAGACCACCTCGGGCACCGGCAGCAACCCCACCCCGGACCCCGACCCGACCGACCCGGCGACGAGCAGTCCGCCCGAGCCGACGCCCACCGAGGAGCCCACGCCCGACCCGACGGAGACGCAGGGCGGCGACATCGGGGGCACCGGCACCGACACGGTGGCCGGCAGCGCGAACGAATCCGCGCCCCTCAGCTCCACGACACCGCCCCCGGAGAGCACCGTCTGATGGCAACCCGTTCCCGCCGTCCCGGGGCCGCGTCCCGAGCCCGCGACGGCTCTCGGCGCCGCCTGCCCATGCGCCTGCTGCTGCCCTGCCTGATCCTCGTCGCCATGATGGCGATGCTGATGCTGCGCGGCTACGTCCACAGCGAGATCCTCGCCGACCACCGCATCCAGGCCCCCGCCGCCTCCGACAAGGTCCCGGAGGAGATCCTCGAGGGCGGGCCGGTCATCGACACCCGCAGCGGCCGCACCCAGAGCCTGAGCCTCAGGGACCACCGCCTCGTCCTCACGTTCGACGACGGCCCGGACCCGGAATGGACCCCGAAGGTCCTGGACGTGCTGAAGGAGCACCACGCCCACGCGGTCTTCTTCGTCACCGGCACCATGGCCTCGCGCTATCCGGACCTGGTGCGGCGCATGGTCGAAGAGGGCCATGAGGTCGGCCTGCACACCTTCAACCACCCCGACCTGTCCTACCAGTCGAAGAAGCGGGTCGACTGGGAGCTGTCCCAGAACCAGCTCGCGATCACCGGCGCCGCCGGCATCCGCACCTCGCTCTTCCGCCCGCCGTACTCCTCCTTCGCCGACGCCATGGACAACAAGTCCTGGCCGGTCACCGAGTACATCGGCACCCGCGGCTACATCACCATCGTCAACAACACCGACAGCGAGGACTGGCGCAAGCCCGGCGTCGAGGAGATCATCCGCAAGGCCACGCCCAAGGGCGGCAAGGGCGCGATCGTCCTGATGCACGACTCCGGCGGCGACCGCCACCAGACCGTGCAGGCGCTCGACCGGCTGCTGCCCCAGCTGAAGGCCGACGGCTACGAGTTCGACAGCCTCACCGAGGCGCTCGGCGCACCCAGCGCGCACACCCAGGTCACCGGAGCCGAGCTGTGGAAGGGCAAGGCGTGGGTCTTCCTGGTCGGCGCCTCCGACAACATCACCGCCGTACTGGTGGTCGCCCTCGCGATCATCGGCTTCCTCGTCATCAGCCGCTTCGTCCTGATGCTCCTCCTGTCCGGCGTCCACGCCCGCCGGGTGCGGCGCCGCGGCTTCCGCTGGGGGAACCCGGTCTTCGAACCGGTGTCGGTGCTGGTGCCGGCGTACAACGAGGCCAAGTGCATCGAGAACACCGTCCGTTCCCTGATGGCGAGCGAACACCCCATCGAGGTCATCGTCATCGACGACGGCTCCAGTGACGGCACCGCGCGGATCGTGGAGGCGATGGGCCTGCCGAACGTGCGGGTGGTCCGCCAGCTGAACGCGGGCAAGCCCGCCGCGCTCAACCGCGGTATGGCCAACGCCCGTTACGACATCATCGTGATGATGGACGGCGACACCGTCTTCGAGCCGTCCACCGTCCGCGAACTGGTCCAGCCCTTCGGCGACCCGCGCGTCGGAGCCGTGGCCGGCAACGCCAAGGTCGGCAACCGGGACTCCCTCATCGGCGCCTGGCAGCACATCGAGTACGTGATGGGCTTCAACCTGGACCGCCGTATGTACGACATCCTGCGCTGCATGCCGACCATCCCGGGCGCCGTCGGAGCCTTCCGGAGGTCGGCTCTGGAGCGGGTCGGCGGCATGAGCGACGACACGCTCGCCGAGGACACCGACATCACCATGGCGATGCACCGCGACGGCTGGCGGGTCGTCTACGCCGAGAAGGCACGGGCCTGGACCGAGGCGCCGGAGACCGTCCAGCAGTTGTGGTCGCAGCGCTACCGCTGGTCGTACGGCACCATGCAGGCGATCTGGAAGCACCGCAGGGCACTGGTGGAACGGGGACCGTCGGGCCGCTTCGGCCGGGTCGGCCTGCCGCTGGTCTCGCTCTTCATGGTCCTGGCGCCGCTGCTGGCCCCGCTGATCGACGTGTTCCTGATCTACGGCCTGGTCTTCGGCCCCACCCAGAAGACGGTCGTGGCCTGGCTGGGCGTCCTGGCGATCCAGCTGGTCTGCGCGGCCTACGCCTTCCGCCTCGACCGCGAACGCATGACCCACCTCATCTCGCTGCCGCTCCAGCAGATCCTGTACCGCCAGCTCATGTACGTCGTCCTCCTCCAGTCCTGGATCACCGCCCTGACCGGCGGCCGGCTGCGCTGGCAGAAGCTGCGGCGCACCGGTGTCGTCGAGGCACCCGGCGGCGCGGTACCGCGTCAGCGGACGGCCGGCGGAAGCGATCGGAGGCCGGTGGGATGACCCAGGGAGCCAGTGGGATGACCCACGGACACACACAGTCGTACGACGTACCTGCCACGCCCGCGCCGACGGTGCCCGCACCCGCCGCGGCCGCACCGAAGAAGCCGGGCCGCGACCGCTACCTGGATCTGCTGCGCTCGATCGCCCTGGTCCGCGTGGTCGCCTACCACCTGTTCGGCTGGGCCTGGCTGACGGTCCTGTTCCCCTCCATGGGCGTGATGTTCGCGCTCGCGGGCTCACTGATGGCGCGCTCGCTGAAGCGTCCGGCGTGGGGGGTGATCCGGGGCCGGATCAGGAGGCTCCTCCCGCCGCTGTGGGCGTTCAGCGCGGTGGTGCTGGTGCTGCTGTTCGCGGGCGGCTGGAACCTGTCGAAGGATCCGGACCACGGCGGGGCCTGGGGCCTGGTCGAGATGGTCAACTACGTCATCCCGCTCGGCGCCCCGCCCTTCCCGTGGAGCATCGGCTCCGAGTCCGGGCTGCTGGAGAACACCTGGGCCGTACAGGCGGCGGGACCGCTCTGGTATCTGCGGGCCTACCTCTGGTTCGTCGTCGCCTCCCCCCTCCTGCTGTGGGCGTTCCGCCGGGCGCCGTGGCCGACACTGCTCGCCCCGCTGGGGCTGACGGCCGTGGTGGGTACGGGACTTGTCTCCATCCCGGGCGAAACCGGCAACGCGGTCACCGACTTCGCCGTCTACGGCGGCTGCTGGGTCATGGGCTTCGCCCATCACGAGGGTCTGCTGGCCAAGGTCCCGCGCTATCTCGCGGTCTCCTGCTCGGTGCTGCTGATGGCGTTCGGCCTGTGGTGGGCATCGGGCCATCTGGGCCCCGACGGCTGGGACCTCAACGACATCCCGCTGGCCCAGGCGACCTGGTCCTTCGGTTTCGTGGTGATCCTGCTCCAGTACTCCCCGTCCTGGCAGGAGCTGCCCGGCCGGCTGGCGAAGTGGGACAAGCTGGTCACGCTCTCCAACAACCGCGCGGTCACGATCTACCTCTGGCACAACATGCTGATCATGGCCACGGTCCCGATCCTCGACCGGCTCTACGAGCTGCCGTTCATGCAGAGCGACGGTGCGGTGTCCGCGCTGGACTCGACGTACATGATCTGGATGTTCTTCCTGGTCTGGCCGCTGATCGCGCTGGCGATCCTCGGTGTGGGCTGGATCGAGGACCTCGCGGCCAAGCGGAAGCCGCGGTTGTGGCCGAACGGGGCGAAGAAGAAGCGGGCACGGGCGGGACACCGGGCCTGACCGGGCGCGCGCTGCCTCACCCTTCCTCGTTTCCTCACCCTTCCTCGTTTCCTCGCCGGTCCGAGGGGCTCAGCGGCGCTTGAGCCACACCGTCGCTCCGACCAGCAGGGCGATCGTGGCGGTGGCGAAGATCGCGAAGGCGATGGTGGTGCCGGTGTCCATGGTGCTGAACATGAGGGTCTCCTTCAGGGCTTGCGGTAGCTGAGCAGATCACCCGGCTGGCATTGCAGGACTTCGCAGATGCGGGTGAGGGTGGTGAAGCGGATCGCCTTGGCGCGGCCGTTCTTGAGAACGGAGAGGTTGACGTTGGTGACGCCCACGCGCTGGGCGAGTTCGGTGACGGTCATGCCGCGATCACTGAGAAGCCTGTCGAGGTGGACCTCGATGTGGTGGTCCTCGTGATCGTTGTCGTTGCCGGCCATCAGACGACTCCTTCGAGGTCCTCGCGCATGGCCGTGCCCGCGCGGGTGATACGGGCGAAGGTCAGCAGGCCGAGGCCGGTCAGCACGGCGAGGTAGGGGAAGTCCCACATCTGCAACCAGGAGCCGGCCGAGAAGTTCGCGTCCTTGGACAGTTCCGCGAGCACGGCCGCCTGAGTGTTCGCCTTGACGAGTTCGACGACCAGGCTTCCGGCGAGCAGCCACCAGCCGAGCAGACGGAGCCGGGATGCCGTCAGGGTCGTGTGGATGCCGTCGCGTCCCGCTCCCTGGAGGAGTCGGTGCAACAGGAACAGGCTGCTGATCAGCAGCAGGGTCGAGACCGCTGTGCCCAGTTCGTCCAGGAGGCGCAGGGCGGCGTCGGGGTTCTCGGCGCAGTAGTAGGGGACCGAGGCGATCTGCGCCCCGGGCTCTGCGGCGAAGCTGCCGGGGGCGACCGAGCTGGTGGTGGACTCGTCGGTGATGCAGACGCTGGCACTTCCCCAACTGCCGCGGATCACCGAGAGGATGAGCCCCGCCGTCGCGAGGCCGACCAGGAGGCGCAGCGCTATGGACACCACCGTGGCCATGGGCTCGAGCATCTTGCGGTCCTCGGTCGCTTCAGTCATGGCTCCCCCGCCTGTTTATCGTTTATCGATGTTATCGAGAAACGATAAGTGTGAGGGAGGCGTGAAGCAAGCCCTATCCGTTTTGGGTTACTTGTCGAGTGTGCTGACGTCCAGCACCTTGGCGGGCGGCCGTACGTCCATGGGCTTGTCGAAGCCGCTGTACGTGGTGGTGGTGTGGAAGTCGGTGCCCTTGTACACAACCTTCAGGATGTACGGCTTGCCCTCGGTGGCCACGTAGAAGGTGTACTTGCCGGTCCTCACCGACTTGTCGGTCACGATCAACGCGAGTGCCGCGGTGCCGTCGACCTCGGTCGGCTCGCCCTTCTTCGTCGTCCCGAAGGAGGTGAAGTCCCGGGGGCAGACGGACAGCCCGTCACCCCGCTGAGCCGCACTCGTGGGAGTCTTGATCCAGGTGTCCTGGGCCCCGCCCATGGGCTTGTCCGACCACCACTCGATGTACGCGCGGTTCGGGCGGACGTAGTCCGTCTCGCCGATCCGGATCTGTTCGAGGGCGGCGCCGTTCCAGTTCCAGGTGGTCCTCGAGGTGCACCTGCTCTTGAGGTCGGTCGTCAGACGGCCGGTGAAACCCTCGCCCTTGGCGTTGGTGGTCTTCCCTTCGACCGTCACGGACGTCAGCTCGCTCATCGTCTTGTTGGCGCCGTCGAGGATCTCCTGCGCGGAGCGCTCCGTCGCGCCACCGCCCTCGCCTTCCGCGCACCCGGCCACCACCAGGCACGCCAGCACAGCCGTCAGCACGGTCGCTCTTGTTCGCACAGTCCCCCCACAGATCACAAGTGACCCAGAGGTTACCGGGCCGGACGGGCATGCCAAGGTCCTGTAAACCCAAGGGGACAGCGGTTTCCGAGGGGCGTACGGGCGTGCGAGACTGCGTCGGTTGCGGAAGTGAACGGGGTGGCCCGAAGGGCCCGGTGGGGAGCGGACGGCTATGAGCAAGCGGCAAGTGCGGAAGATGCTCCAGTTGATGGCGAGCGGGGAGCCCGTCGAGCTCACCAGCGCCATGGCCTCCGTGAAGAAACTCGGTCGACTCGCCTTCATCGCCCAGCAGTTCGGGTACGAGTACGCCGACGTACGGCAGAGCTCCGGTCGCAACGGCGCCCTCATCATGCTGCTCGTCCCGGACCCCAGCCCGCAGGCCCGTACCCGTGCCGCCCAGAACTGGGCCCAGTACCCGAACGCGAGCGACGGGGTCTCCGTGCCGCCGCTCGTGCCGGACGCCTTCGAGCTGCTCAAGGCCCGCATCAACTTCGACCTCACCGGCAAGAACGCCGAGAAGCGCATGGGGTACGGCGCCCTCGGCGTCACCATCGGATGCGTGATCCTCGCGTTCCGGCTCGGCGGGGGCCCCGGCGACTTCGTCGCGGCGGCCGTCACCTGGGTCGTCTTCATGGCGATCTTCGGGATCGGCCTCCTCGTCACCCGCAAGCGCAACGCCAAGTTCGCGGCCCGGCTGCACGCCGCCGGCTTCATGCCCGTCAGCGACGAGAGCGGACGGGTGCGGTATCTGCCGCCGGGGGCGCAGTTCCCCGGGCAGCAGGCCAACCCCTTCGCCCCCGGCCAGTACGCCGGTGGTCCGTACGGCAATGCTCCGGCCGCACCGCCCGCCCCGGGGTACGGCCAGCAGCCGTACTACCCCCAGCAGCAGCCGCAGGCGTACCCGCAGCAGCAGCCGCAGCCCTACGGCGCCCAGCCGCCCGGCGGTTACGGCTACCCGGGCGCGGGCGCTCCGCAGCCGGGCCAGCCCTACGGCGGTCAGCCGCAGCCGGGTCAGCCGTACGGCGCCCAGCCGCAGCCCGGCCCGGGCCAGCCGCAGCCTCAGGCGCCGCAGCCGGCCGGGGACTTCTCCCCGTTCTGGTTCGCGGTGCCGGTGGCGCGCCCCCTCTTCGCGGAGGACGGCTCGCAGTCGCCGATCGCCGAACTGGCCCCGGGTACCTGGTACCTGGCCGTCGAGCAGCGCGGCGCCAACCTGGTCGCGCAGACGCAGGACGGCCGTCGTGGCGTCCTGCAGGACACCTCGGGCATCCAGCGCGGCTGATCCCGAAGCGACATCAACGCACGGCCCCTCGCCCTTCCGGGCGGGGGGCCGTTGTCGTACAGTCACCTCCCCCGACCAGGGAACTGACACACCGTCAGGAGGCGGCTATGCGACTCGGTCTCGCACTCGGCTACTGGGGTCGCGGCCCCAATCCCGACCACGTACCGCTGGCGCGGGAGGCGGAGCGGCTCGGTTACGACTCCGTGTGGACGGCCGAGTCCTGGGGCTCGGATGTCTTCACCCCGCTGACCTGGATCGCCGCCCAGACCTCAAGGATCAAGCTGGGCACGGCGGTTGCCCAGATGGCGGCCCGCTCCCCGACCACGACGGCCATGCACGCGCTGACCCTGGACCACCTCTCGGGCGGCCGCATGATGCTGGGGCTCGGACTGTCCGGCCCGCAGGTCGTCGAGGGCTGGTACGGCCGCCCGTTCCCGAAGTCACCGCTGACCGCGACGCGCGAATACGTCGACGTCGTACGCCAAGTCCTCAGGCGCGAGGCCCCGGTCGAGGTCGAGGGCCGGTTCCACTCCCACCCCTACCGGGGTCCGGACGCCACAGGCCTGGGCAAACCCCTCAAGCCGATCACCCACCCCCTGCGCCCCGACCTCCCCGTCCTCCTCGGCGCCGAGGGCCCGAAGAACGTCGCCCAGACGACCCGTATCGCCGACGGCTGGCTCCCCCTCTACTGGTCCCCGACCCGCCCCGAGGTCTACGAGGCCGCCCTCTCCGACGCCCCCGACGGCTTCCTCATCGCCCCCATGGCCCAGGTCCGGGTCTGCGACGACGTACGCGAGGGGCTGCTCCCCGTGAAGACCATGCTCGGCTTCTACATCGGCGGCATGGGCCACGCGGCCCGCAACTTCCACGCCGACCTGATGGCACGCATGGGGTATGAGGAGGAGGCCCGCCGCGTCCAGCGCCTCTTCCTCGAAGGCCGCCGCGAGGAGGCGGTGTTGGCGGTCCCCGACGCCTTCGCCGACGAGATCTCCCTCGTCGGCCCCCGCGAACGCATCGCCGAGCGCCTGGAGTTGTGGCGCAAGGGCCCGGTGACGGATCTGCTGGCACTGTCACCGGACCGGGAGTCGCTGCGGGCGCTGGCCGACCTCAACTCCTAGACCCCACCCACCCTTTGGCAGAAGCGGGCATTCCGGTGTCGTGGCGGGTGCGGGCGGGGTATGTGTCTGGGGTGCATGCGGCAGGCGCTCTTGGGGGGCTGCGGGTCGCGCGGGGGTTCGGGGGCACCAGGGGGGCCGTTGGGTCGGGGGTTGCGGAGCGTTCTGGTTCTGGTGTGCGCGGCGGTGCTGTTCGGCACACTGCCCGGCGGCACCGCGCGGGCGGCGGACGACGCGTGCTCGGCCGGGCAGCTGAAGACCGCGCGGGTCACCGCGTCTGTACGTCTTGAGCACAACGGCGAGAACTACACGAGGGCCGCCGGCGTCCTCACCGTCAAGGTGCCCAAGTCCTGGCCCCGGGCGACGGATCTGCTGCTGAACGGGGACACGGAGCCGTACCGGGCGGCCATGCGGTGTCTGTTGCGCCCGTCCGACGACCCTCTTCCGTGGCGGGACACCGAAGGGCGCACCGCGCCGCCCCGGGTGACCGCCCAAAAGACGTGGCTGACGGTCGAGCAGCACGTCACGACCTGGGTCGTCAGTCTCCAGGACCGTGACTTCGGGCCGTGGCGGCTCACCGAGGGCGACCGGCTGTGGACCTTGGAGCTGATCCGTCCGTACGCCCTGGACGGGGCCTGGTGGCAGGAGGTCACCGTCGATCTGGGCGGGCGCTCGGCTCGCGATGTCTCCTCGGCACCGACCACGGGTGTGGCCACGGACAAGTTGACCTGGACCAGGGAGAAGCCCGGCGGTGCCCCGCCCGAGGTACGGATCACCCTGCAGCCGCCCGCGACCAAGGCCTCGGCGGCCCGATGGAGTGAAGACCCCTGGTTCGTCTTCGATCCACTGGTCTGGGTGTTGTGGTCCGCGGCGATCCTCGTCCTGATCCTGGTCGGAGCGCGGGCCCTTCGCCAGACACCTGTCTCCTCGCCGGTCACCGACGCGGAGCGGATCACGGTCCGCAATCTGCGGTCCATGGGCTGGCTGACATTCGTCTTCAGCGCCGTCGAACTGCTCGACGACGGGCTGCTCGCCCACTTCGACAACGAGGGCGTGGCGGAGTTCTGGACGGACCGGCATCGGATCGCCGTACATCTGGTCCTGATGCTGCTGACCGGGCTGGCGTTGTGCGTCTTCGGCCGACCGGGACGCGTCGCCGTCGTGCTCACCACGGCGGCCACCGGTTATGTCGTCGCGGTGGTGTGCCGGCCCGGGTGGTTCGGGCTGCCCTCCGGGCTGTTGCTGGACTCGGGGGACGACGCGCAGACGGTCGAGTGGTTCCGGAGGGCCGGGGGCATGAGCCTGTTCGCCCTGGCCTGTGCGTGTGGCGTGTTCGTCTGGCTGGTCGGCACCACCGCCTCCTTCCTACGGCTGTGGCGGTCCTGCGACGCCACGGCACCCGGGTCCTCCCGGGGCCGTTTCCCGCTCGGCGTCCTGGGTGCGCTCCTCGCGGTGTCGGCGGCGCTCCCGGCGGTGAGCGTGTGGACCGCCGAGAACCAGTGGGAGCACCAGAGCTGGCTCAGCAGCCGCGCCGACGAGAGGTACGGCGTCTGGCATACGGCGGAGCTGTTCAACGAGGTCCGCTGGTTCCCCTCGGACTGGTTGGACTGGTTCCACGGAATGTACTTCTGGTATTGGGGCCCCTCCCTGGCCCTCCTGGCCGCGCTGCGCGCCCGGGCTGCGGCCGCCGCCCAGTCGGCAGTGCTGCCCTCGCCGGTGGAGATACGGACGCTGATGGTGTTCTTCGTCGTCTGTTCGGCGCCGATCGTCGGGTGGTACGCCGGTGTCCCCCTCCCGGTGCTGCCGCTGCTGGCGCTCTGGCTCGCTCTGACCGCCCTGCTCGCCTACGGCACCAGGCGCTCGGTCCTGTACCGGGAACTGGCGCCCGGCGTGCCGGTGTTCGAGGTGGCCAAGGGGTACGACCGGCAGAAGCTGCTCAAGGACGCGCGGCGCCACCGCGAGCTGCATGCCCAGCTCCGCCGCCTCGAACAGGGTCAGGAGGGAAGCGAGCGGGACCAGTTGGAGTACGAGCTGGACCGGCTGCACCGCCTTCCGCATCCGTCCCCGCCCCCTGGTCTGCCGAACACCTGGATCCGTCTGCCGGACTCGGTCGGCCCGGTGGAGCTGGCCCTGGCCTGGGGTCCGCGAGCCCGGTGGTGGGAGAACGCCTGCCGGGCCGCGCTGTTCGCCGCCCTGATCGCCGTGCCCGCCAACGGGGTACAGGTCTGGGTCGACCACATCCGGGGGTTCTTGTGGGAGGACAAGTTCCTGAACCGCTTCGGGTTCGCCGAGACGGTGACGGCCCTGATCGAGTGGGAGGTCATCTGGGCGGGTGCCGGCTTCGTGCTGGGTGCTCTGTGGCGCGAGTTGCCGGGGCGGCGCGGGCCCGGCCGGGCGTTCTGGCTGTCACTCGTGTACGCGACTCCGGTCCTTCTGCACTGGGTCGGCGTCAGGGTCCTCGACCAGTCCTTCGGAACTTGGGCGTTCAACCTCACTCTGACACTGCTCGTGCTCACCCTGACCGGGGTGGCCATGGACATCGACACGTTCCGCCGCGAGGGGCACTACTGGCCCACCAAGGCGGGCCTGCTGTTGTCCGTCTACCAGTGGCGTACGGCCTCGCTCCAGGTGGCCTTCCTCGTCGGGCAGATCGTGGCCCTGGTGACGATCTGGCAGCAGATGCAGGGGGCCGATCCGATGGTCCTGATCGAGCGGGACCCCACGGAGGGGTCGGGCAACGGAGGTTCCGGCCACTAGGTCTGACGGAGGTCAGTCGTGAGGCCGACTGCGGGGGCGCCAGCCGGGCGAACCCGTTCGGGTTTCATACAGGAACGAGCGGCAACCCGATGGTTATGTCCCCTCGATATAGCGGTGCCAACTCGGCCGGCACGGTCATAGCGATCGTCGCCGACATCATGGCCCTCATCCTGGGCCTGTGGATCCTGATGTACCTGCTGGACGCGAACCGCGCGAACGACTTCGTGCAGTTCATCCATGACGCCGCCCGCTGGCTGGCGGGCTGGAGCCACGACCTGTTCACCTTCGACGAGGCGTGGGCAAGGGTGGTGGCTGGGTACGGCTTGGCGGCAGTGGTCTATCTGTTCGTCGGACACGCGATCGCGAATCGAGTCCACCGCCACTGAAGCGACTTAGGGGCGCGGGGAACTGCGTGACAAGCCACCACGGACCCGCGCCCCGCCACGCGACCGAACCACCCGAGCTCTCAGGCGCAGCAGTCCGGATCCAGCCCAACCGGCAGACGGTCCCCGCCGAACACAGCGCACGTGGCCTCATGACCACCCAGCGCGGCGACCGCGAGCAGCAGTGACCCGGCAGTCCAAGTGGTCAGCTCCTGGGGCCAGATGGCGCCGTCGTCGAAGACGTACCCGGTCCAGTACAACCCGCTCTGCGGATCCCGCAGATGCTGGATCGACTGGAGAATGTCCAGCGCACGGTCGGACTCGCCCATCGCCCAGAGTGCGAGGGCGAGTTCGGCGGATTCGCCGCCCGTCACCCACGGGTTGGGGACGACGCAGCGCACTCCGAGGCCGGGTACGACGAACCGGTCCCAGTCCGCCTCCATGCGGGACTTGGCCTCCGCGCCGGTGAGGGCGCCGCCGAGGATCGGGTAGTACCAGTCCATGGAGTAGCGGTCCTTGTCCAGGAACCGCTCCGGGTGGCGGCGGATGGCGTGCCGCAGCATGCCCAGCGCCAACTCCCAGTCCGGCTGCGGCTCTTCGCACTGTTCCGCGATCGCGAGCGCGCACCGCAGCGCGTGGTGGATGGACGAGGAACCCGTCAGCAGCGCGTCCGTGGTGAACGTGCCGTCGTCCTCGCCCTTCCAGCCGATCTGGCCGCCGGGCTGCTGGAGCCGCAGTACGTACTCCACCGCCGAGTGGACCGTCGGCCACATGCGGTCGAGGAAGGTGTCGTCGCCCGTCGAGAGGAAGTGGTGCCACACGCCTACGGCTATGTAGGCGACGAAGTTCGTCTCCCGGCCCCGGTCGGTGACGTCGTCGAACGCCCCGTCCTGGTAGGCCGCGTACCAGGAACCGTCCTCGTTCTGGTGCCGGGCCAGCCAGTCGTAGGCCCGCTCGGCGGCCTCGTGCTCGCCCGCCGCGTCCAGGGCCATCGCGGCCTCGGTGTGGTCCCAGGGGTCGAGATGGTGGCCGCGGAACCACGGGATCGCCCCGTCCGCGCGCTGCGCGGCGAGGACGCCGGCCACGGTCGCGGCGGCCTCTTCGGCGGTCAGGACCCCGGACAGGACGAGGTGTTCGGTACGGGGAGTGGTCACCGCGCATCCACGGCAGGCAGGTGCGGCTTGGTCGCGTACGCCACGAAACTCTTGCCGATCAGGGGGTTGAGGGCCTGCTCGGCGACCCTCGTCGCCAGCGGCTTCTTCATGATGTCCCAGACCAGCAGCTTGTGGTACGCCTTCACCGGCAGCGCCTTGTCGTTGTCGACGCCGAACGCGCACTTCAGCCACCAGTACGGCGAGTGCAGGGCGTGCGCGTGGTGGGTGCCGTACGGCTTGAGGCCGGCCTCGCGGATCTTCGCGAGGAGTTCGTCCGCCTTGTAGATGCGGATGTGGCCGCCCTCGACCTCGTGGTAGGCGTCGGACAGCGCCCAGCAGACCTTCTCGGGGCCGTAGCGCGGGACGGTGACGGCGATCCGGCCGCCGGGTCGGAGCACCCGGACCATCTCGGCGAGTACGCCCTTGTCGTCCGGGATGTGCTCCATGACCTCGGAGATGATCACGACGTCGAAGGACTCGTCGGGGAAGGGCAGCGCCAGGGCGTCGCCCTCCATCGCGGTGGCGGTCGCGCCCTCGGGGGCCTCGCCGGCCTCCTTCATCGCCGCGAACCACTTGGCGACCTCGCGGATCTCCTCGGCGTTCTGGTCCAGCGCCACGACCTGCGCGCCGCGCCGGTAGCACTCGAACGCGTGCCGGCCGGCTCCGCAGCCGAGGTCCAGGACGCGGTCGCCCGGGGCTAGCGGGAACCGGGAGAAGTCGACGGTCAGCACGTGGCCCTGCTTTCGCGATCGGATTCAACGTCAACAACTTCTTCGGCCGCGGGTGCGACGCGGCCGGTGTGCGTGGCCGCGGGTGGGAGGGCCATCGCCTCGCGGTACCGGGCCGCCGTTCCCTCGGCGGCCCGGGCCCAGGTGAACCGCGCCAGTACCCGCTCGCGTCCCGCGAGGCCGAGCCGAGCCCTGAGGTCACGGTCGCCGAACAGCCGGCTCAGGGCGGTCGCGAGTGCCCCGGAGTCCCCCGGCGGTACGGCCAGACAGGTCTCCCCGTCGCGGCCCGCGACCTCCGGGATCGCGCCGCCGGTCGTCGCGACCAGCGGTGTGCCGGTGGCCATGGCCTCCGCCGCGGGGAGGGAGAAGCCCTCGTACAGGGACGGCACGCAGGCGACCTCCGCCGAGCGGACCAGGTCGACCAGTTCGGCGTCGGTGATGCCCTTGACGAAGCGGATGGCGCCTTCGAGGCCGTAGCGCTCGATGGCCTGGGCGACGGGGCCGTCCTCGGCGCGCTTGCCGACGACGACGAGGTGGGCGTCGGGGTGCTCGGTGCGGACCTTCGCGAGGGCCTCGACCAGGAAGATCAGGCCCTTGAGCGGGACGTCGGCGCTGGAGGTGGTGACGATGCGGCCGGGGACCACGGCCACCGAGGGATCCGGCGAGAAAAGGTCGGTGTCGGCGCCGATGTGGACGACGTGGATGCGGTCGTCGCGGACGCCGAGGTGGTCGACGATCTCCTGGCGGGAGGTGCCGGAGACGGTGAGGACCGACGGGAGCCTGCGCGCCGCGCGCTTCTGCATGCGGGTGAAGGCGTACCAGCGCCGCTTGCCCAGGCGCTGGCCCCAGCTCTCGGCCGCGTCCAGCTCCAACTGGCGGTCCACGGTGATGGGGTGGTGGATCGTCGTGACCAGGGGGGCGCCGACGTCGCCCAGGAGGCCGTATCCCAGCGTCTGGTTGTCGTGCACGACGTCGAACTCGCCGCGCCGGGCGCGCAGATGGCGGCGGGCGCGCAGGGAGAAGGTGAGGGGCTCGGGGAAGCCGCCGGTCCACATGGTCGCCACTTCGAGGGCGTCGATCCAATCGCGGTACTCGTCGCGCCTGGGGGTGCGAAAGGGGTCCGGGGATCGGTACAGGTCGAGGCTGGGCAGTTCCGTGAGGCTCAGCCGGCCGTCGATGTCGTCGCCCTCGTCGAGGACGGGATAGGGCTGGGAGCCGATGACCTCGACGCGGTGGCCGAGGCGGGCCAGTTCGCGGGAGAGGTGGCGGACGTAGACGCCCTGGCCGCCGCAGAACGGGTTTCCCTTATAGGTGAGGAGTGCGATGTTGAGCGGTCGCTCGCCGTCCGCGGCCGGGTCCCCCTGGGAACCCGCCCGACTGGCCTCAGCGGTCACTCCGGGCCCCCTTCTCCCTGCTATTTCCCGCGAGATTACGCCGGGACGCTAATCTAGAACAAGTTTCAGACTTGATCGTTCAAGAGGCTCCGAATCTACCGGCAGGTAGGGGCACTGTGAGCAGTGGATCAGGTGATTCACGCCACCACTGACAACCCCTGGCATGCTGTGTGATCACTCGCCCTCACCGACTGTCACGGACGGGACCCATGCCTGCGGAAGCCATCACCCAGCGCCCCGCCTCTGCGCCCCTCACGGAGCGGCAGGAGGCCCGTCGTCGCCGCATCCTGCACGCGAGCGCGCAGCTGGCGAGCCGGGGCGGTTTCGACGCGGTGCAGATGCGGGAGGTCGCGGAGTCCTCGCAGGTGGCACTGGGCACGCTGTACCGCTACTTCCCGTCCAAGATCCATCTGCTGGTCGCCACGATGCAGGACCAGTTGGAGCACATGCACGGCACCCTGCGGAAGAAGCCGCCGCAGGGCGAGACGGCGGCCGAGCGGGTGGCGGAGACCCTGATGCGCGCGTTCCGCGCCCTCCAGCGCGAGCCCCACCTGGCCGACGCGATGGTCCGCGCCCTGACCTTCGCCGACCGCAGCGTCTCCCCCGAGGTCGACCAGGTCTCCCGGCAGACCACGGTGATCATCCTGGACGCGATGGGCCTGGAGGACCCTACGCCGCAGCAGCTGTCGGCGGTCCGCGTCATCGAGCACACCTGGCACTCGGCGCTGATCACCTGGCTGTCGGGCCGCGCCTCCATCGCCCAGGTCAAGATCGACATCGAGACGGTGTGCCGGCTGATCGACCTGACGGCGCCCGACGCCGAGGGCTGAGCGCGCGAAGAACCTACGAGACGGGTTCCCTGCATCGGCATTGTCCGGATCAGGTACTGGGGGTCGCCATCCGGCTCGACTGCTGCCTTCCGGCCTCTCAGCCCGACCGTCGACGTCGGCCCCGGCGGAGACTGACGCCTCTCGCCCAAGTCGGCTACTCCGGTCGAACTCCCTCACTCGTCCCGTAGGCCACTTCCCAGGATAGAACCTCTGTCCGGGGAAAGAGCCTCCAGAATGCATATTTCTCCGAACAAATCCGGACCGACACCACCCTGGGGCGCGGGGCGCAGCCGGCCTACTCCTCCGGCGGGAAGACGGGCTCCCCGGTCCCCGATAGCGTGATCATGATCGCCTCCACCGGGCAGCTCTCCGCGGCCGCCAGGATCTTCTCGTTGGCGTCCGTCTCCGGTTCGACGGGGTGGGACTGGCGGCCGGCGTCGAGGTGGAAGCCGTCGGGGGCGTGGTGGACGCACTGGGCCGAGCCGATGCAGATGGAGCGGTCGACCTCGACCTGCCAGCGGTCACCCATGGTCGTTCATCCCTCCCAGCCGGCCGGGAGGTGGATCATCTTGTGCTCCAGGTACTCGCCGAAGCCCTCGGGGCCGAACTCCCGTCCCAGACCGGAGTTCTTGTAGCCGCCGAACGGGCCGAGCATGTCGAGGCTGAAGGTGTTCACCGAGTACGTGCCCGTACGGACCTGGCGGGCGACGTCGATGCCGTGCGCCACGTCGGCCGTCCAGACGCTGCCGGAGAGGCCGTAGTCCGAGTCGTTCGCGATCTTCAGGGCCTCGGCCTCGTCGCCGTAGGGAAGAAGGCAGATGACCGGGCCGAAGATCTCCTCGCGGGCGATCCGCATGGAGTTGTCGACGTCGCCGAAGAGGGTGGGCTCCACGTACCAGCCGCGGTCCAGGCCCGGCGGGCGGCCGCCGCCCGTGAGGATCTTGGCGCCCTCCTCCTGGCCGATACGGATGTAGTCGAGGTTCCTGCGCTGCTGGCGCTGCGCCACCAGCGGGCCCACCTGCGTCGCGGGGTCCAGCGGGTCGCCGACGACCAGGGCGCTCGCCGCGGCGGCGAAGGCGTCCGCGAACTCGTCGTAGCGCGAGCGCGGCAGGAGGATGCGGGTCTGGGCCACGCACGCCTGGCCGTTGTTCATCCAGGCCGCCGACACGATCCCGGGGACGGACGTCCCGATGTCCGCGTCGGGGAGGACGACCGCCGCCGACTTGCCGCCCAACTCCAGTGTCACGCGCGTCAGATTGCGCGACGCCACCTCCATCACGCGCTTGCCGGCCGCCACCGACCCGGTGAAGGAGACCTTGTCCACGCCCGGGTGCCCGACCAGGTATTCGCTGACCTCCCGGTCGGCGGGCAGGATCGACAGCACACCTTCCGGCAGCCCGGCCTCGCGCGTGATCTCGGCGAGGAGATACGCGTCCAGCGGCGACTCGGGCGACGGCTTCAGCACCACCGTGCAGCCGGTGAGCAGCGCGGGCGCGAGCTTGGCGGCGGCGACGAACTGCGGGACGTTCCACGGGACCACGGCCGCCACGACACCGACCGGCTCGCGCCGGACCAGGATCTTGCCGAGGACGCCGTCGCGCTGCTCCTCGTACGTGAAGTTGCGTGCGACCGTGATCGCCGCGTCCCACACCATCATCGCGCCGAGCGCCTGCGCGAGGACGCTCCAGGAGTACGGCGAGCCGTTCTCGGAGGAGATCACGCGGGCGATCTCCTCGTGCCGGGTGAGGATGCCGTCCTTGATACGGGAGACGACCTCGATGCGCTCGTCGAGCGTCATCCGCGGCCAGGGTCCCTCCTCGAACGCCTTGCGCGCCGCCGCGACCGCCCGGTCCACGTCCTCGGCCGAGGCGTGCGGCACCCGTCCGATGACCTCCTCGGTGTGCGGGGAGATCACCTCGATGACGTCCTTGCCCAGGGGGTCGGTCAGCTCCCCGCCGATGAACAGCTGTCCGTGTTCCACGAGCTCGGTCATGGCGACTGCCTCCCCGGGACTGGCTCTGACGGTTCATCAGATACGGGAACTGATACCAGTTCCCTTCGGAGGAGTCCACAGAGCTCACACCGGTTCGCCCACCAACATCACCGACTGAAGGATGACTTGGGCTCCCATCGAAACGCGTTCTAGTTATAGTGGCGAGAACGCGGCGACAGGGGGAGCCCATGACTCAGCTCACGCCACAGATCGGCGACCACGGCGGAGGCGTCCGGTCGATCCGGGTCCCCATCCCCGACAACCCGCTGGGCTTCACGCTGGTGTACGTCGTCGACACCGACCGCGGTCCGGTGCTGGTCGACACGGGCTGGGACGACCCGGAGTCCTGGGACACGCTCGCCGAGGGGCTACGGGCCTGCGGCACCTCGGCGACCGAGGTCCACGGGGTGGTGATCACCCATCACCACCCCGACCACCACGGTCTGTCGGGCAAGGTCCGCGAGGCCTCCGGCGCCTGGATCGCCATGCACGCGGCGGACGCGGCGATCGTCCGCCGCACCCGCGAGACCCGCTCGGAGCGCTGGTTCTCCTATATGACGGCCAAGCTGGAGGCCGCCGGCGCCCCGGAGTCCCATGTGGCGCCCCTGCGCACCGCCCGCTCCCGCAAACTCCCCGGCTTCTCCCCCGCCGTACCCGACCGCGAGATCGTCCCCGGCGAACTCCTCGACCTGGCGGGCCGCCGCCTGCGCGCGATCTGGACGCCGGGCCACACACCGGGCCACGTCTGCCTCCACCTGGAGGAGACCCACCCCGCCCAACTCCCGGGCAACGGACGCCTGTTCTCCGGCGACCACCTGCTCCCCGAGATCACCCCGCACATCGGCCTCTACGAGGATCCCGACGACGCCACCGTCACCGATCCGCTCGGCGACTACCTCGACTCCCTCGAACGCGTCGGCCGCCTCGCCCCCGCCGAGGTCCTCCCCGCCCACCAGCACGTCTTCACCGACGCGGCCTCCCGCGTAAGGGAGTTGCTCGCGCATCACGAGGAACGCCTCACCGGCCTGCTGACGCTGCTGGTCGAACCCCTCACCCCGTGGCAGCTCGCCGAACGCATGGAGTGGAACCGCCCGTGGGACCAAATCCCCTACGGATCACGGACCATCGCGGTCTCGGAGGCCGAGGCGCATCTGCGGCGGCTGGTGAAGCTGGGGCGCGCGGAGGCCGTGGCCGGGAGTGAGCCGGTGACCTACGTCGCGGTGTGAATCGGGTCGCGGGTCATGATCCGCCCCTGGTACCACTGGTCCATGGACCCTCTGGAGCAACTCCTCGCCGAGCGCGCCTGCGAACGGCTCATCCTCGACTTCGTCCGTCGGCTCGACATCGGGGACCCGGGCTCCGTGGCCGAGCTGTTCACCGAGGACGGCAGCTGGGAGTGGCCTTCGCCGGGCGACGGACGGCGGTTCGACGGGCGCGAGGCACTGCGGGAGTACTTCGGGTCCCGGCCCGAGGACCGGCTGTCGCGACGGGTGATGTCCAACATCCTGGTCACGGTGGCCTCCTCGGACACGACGACGGCGACCTCGTACTTCACCACGTACCGGATCGACGGGTACCACGGCGGGATCGTGCCGCCGGGGGCGCCGGTCCAGGTCGGGCACTACGAGGACACGTTCCGGCGTTCGGCCGACGGGAGTTGGCTGCTGGCGTCGCGGGCGTTGCGTCTGCCGTTCGGGGGGCCGACGCCGCGTCAGGAGCGGAGCGCGTAGCCGAGGCATGCCGCACCACCTCACGACCGAACCCGATCGGATCAGATCAGCGACCGGATCAAGTCCTCCGCCCCCCCCCGAGGAGTTCGACCTCCCGCCGGCTCATCGTCGGATTGGCCTCCCGCCGGCGCCGCGCCTCCGCCAGCCCGTCGTCGGTCAAGGACGACGCATCGGCGAGCAGCGTGGCCAGCATCGCGCGCGCCGGTTCGGCGAACGTCTCGTCCCCCACGACGACCTGGGCGAGGATCACCGCGGACATGCCCCAGTCGAGACCGGGGTCGCCCTCCTCGGCGTTGGCCCAGTCGATGACGTAGGGCCCGGCCGGGGTGAGCTCCCCCACGCTCGGCTACGCTCGCGCGGGAGGGACCCCCATCGTTGTCCGGGTGCAGGTCGAGGTGGACGACACGGCCGGGCAGGGCGTGCAGCTGCCGCAGGAGACGGGCCAGCACAACCCCCGCCTCCCGCGCGTCGATCCGTCCGGCGGCGAAGGCCCCCAGCATCGTCGGCCCGTGCAGCCGCTCCATCACCAGCTCGGTGGACGAGCAGTCCTCGACGCGCACCCGCGGCACCGGATACCCGAGCCCGCGCACCCGCTCCATGACGGCAGCCTCGACGAGCGCGTCGCTGTAGGCGTCCCGAGCCCGCCGCAGCACCCACGCCTCGTCGATCTCGTACACGTCCGAGGCCCGCCCCGAGCCGATCAGTCTCCCCGTGATGATCCCCATGCCGGGAACCTACCGGGCTCCCGGCCACCCCTCAGGGGCTTTGCTACGGGCCGGTAGAGTGGCCAGGTCGTCATCACACCCGTACGGGGGGAAGCCGGTGCAATTCCGGCGCTGACCCGCAACCGTGAGCCGCCTCCTGCCGGGGGCGGCGAGCCGGATCGCCCCGTGTCGGTACTTGTGACCGGCTCACGTGCACCGGCAACCGGCCGGTGCACGGCACCGTCGAGGTATACGGAGCCGAGCCGCCGGGATGTCCCGTGCTGCCTGGCTCCCTCGCAGGGAGAGGCACCCGCCGATCATGAACGTCCGCCGCAGCGCCGCGGTCCTGGCCGCCACCGCAGTGATCGGGACGGCCGCACCGGCCGTCGCCGCGAGTCCTTCTCCGTCGCCGTCGGTGGTGATACCGGAAGGGTTGTACGGGAGTGGGGATCCGACGTACGACGGGGTGTGGCGGCAGTCGTTGGCGTTGCTGGCACTGAACAAGCAGGGCGTGATCCCCGCCGAGACGGCGGTGGACTGGCTGGCCGGCCAGCAGTGTGCGAGCGGTGCCTTCCCGGCCTTCCGCGCGGACACCGCCAAGGCCTGCAACGCCAAGGTGATGGTCGACACCAACAGCACGGCCGCAGCCGTCCAGGCCCTCGCCGCGACCGGCAGCAGCCACGAGGACGCGGTGCGCGAGGCGCTCGCCTGGCTGAAGTCCGTGCAGAACAAGGACGGCGGCTGGGGTTACACGGCGGGCGGGGCGAGCGACGCGAACTCCACGTCCGCTGTCATCGGCGCCATCCTGTCCACAGGTGGCGAGTCGACCACGACGTACAAGAAGGACGGCAAGACCCCGTCCGACGCCCTGCTGAAGCTCGCCCTGCCCTGCACCGGCGACGGCGCGGGCGCCTTCGCCTACCAGCCCGACAAGAAGGGCAAGCTCACCGCCAACACGGACGCCACGGCGGCGGCCGTGCTCAGCGGCCTGGGCGGGCAGCCGGAGACCATCCTCCTGGGCAGCGATCAGGCCGACTCGTCCTGCGAGAAGCCGGGCGACTTCGAGCAAGCCGTGCACAACGGCGCCTCTTACCTCGCCGGGGCCATGGCCAAGGACAAGTACCTGACGTCCGCCCTGCCCGGCGCGGAGGACCAGCCGGACTACGGCAACACGGCCGACGCCGTCGTCGCCCTCTCCGCCGCCGAGTTCAACGACGAGGCCGCCGCGTCCGTCCACTGGCTGGAGGCCAACGCCCTGAATTGGGCCGAGCAGAGCGGACCTGCCGCCTACGCCCAGCTCATCTTCGCCGCCCGGGCCGGCGGCGTGGACCCACGCGAGTTCGGCGGGAAGAACCTGGTCACCTTGCTGAGCGCGACCGGCCCGAAGCCCGAGCACGTCCCCACCGCGGAGGAGGCCCCCTCGATCGAGGCGAAGGACGACGCGGGCGTCAGCGTCTGGTGGATCGTCGGGGTCGGCCTCGTCGGCGGCATCGGCATCGGTTTCCTGATCAGCGGCCGCAAGAAGAAGCAGCAGCCGTGATCCGCCGAGCCCTCGCCCCGCTGCTGGCCGCGCTGGTCCTCCTGACCGGCGCGACCGGGGCCGCCCACGCCGCCGGCTACCGCTACTGGTCCTTCTGGGACCGCACCGGTACCTCCTGGACCTACGCCACCCAGGGCCCCGCCACCGCCGTCCCCGCCGACGGCGACGTGCAGGGGTTCCGTTTCGCCGTCAGTGCGGACTCCGCGGACGCGACGAAGCCCCGTGGCACCGCGTCCTTCGCGACGATCTGCGCGAAGACCCCGGCGGCGGAGGGCAGGAAGCGGGTGGCGCTGGTCATCGACTTCGGTACGGCACAGGACGCGCCCTCCGGCGAGACCCCGCCCGCGACACGCACGGCCTGCGCGGTGGTGGAGCGGGACGCGACGACGGCGGAGGCGTTGGCGACGGTGGCGAGGCCGTTGCGGTACGGCACGAACGCGCTGCTGTGTGCCATCGCCGGGTATCCGGAGACGGGGTGCGGGGAGCAGGTGGCGGGAGGGAAGAAGTCGACGTCCACGCAGCGGACGCCCGCACAGAAGAAGGACTCCGGCAGCGGCCCCTCGGTGGGCCTGTTCGCGGGGGCGGCCGCCGTGGCGGCCCTGGGCGCGGCGGCGGTGTGGCAGGCGAGGCGGCGCAGGAATGCGCGCTGACCTTGCGCGGCGGCGGAACCTGCACCCCGCCGCCTGGTGGCTCTGGGCCCTCTCCCTCGGTGTCGCGGCCACCCGCACCACCAACCCCCTCCTGCACGCCCTCCTCATCGCCACCTCCGCCTACGTCGTGGTGACCTGTCGTCCCGACGCCCCCTGGTCCCGCTCCTACTCCGCCTTCGTCAAGCTGGCCCTCGCCGTCCTCCTCATCCGCCTCGTCTTCGCCGTCACCCTCGGCTCCCCCCTCCCCGGCACCCATGTGATCGTCACCCTCCCCGAACTCCCCCTCCCCGACTGGGCCCAGGGCATCCGGCTCGGCGGCAAGGTCACCGGCGAGACACTCCTCTTCGCGTTCTACGACGGGCTGAAGCTGGCCACCCTCCTCGTCTGCGTGGGCGCGGCGAACGCCCTCGCCAACCCCAGCCGACTCCTCAAGTCCCTGCCGGGCGCCCTCTACGAGATCGGCGTGGCGGTCGTCGTCGCCCTCACCTTCGCGCCCCACTTCATCGCCGACGTCCAGCGCGTGCGCGCCGCCCGCCGACTGCGCGGCCGTCCGGACAAGGGCATGCGGGGCCTGCTGCACGTGGGACTCCCGGTCCTGGAGGGCGCCCTCGAGCGTTCCGTCGCCCTCGCCGCCGCGATGGACGCGCGCGGGTACGGCCGTACCGCCGACGTCCCGCCCCGTGTCCGCCGTACGACGACCGCGCTCACCCTCGGCGGTCTGCTCGGCATCTGCGCGGGAACGTACGGCCTGCTCACCGCCGAAGGCGGCACGTACGGCATGCCCGTGCTCCTCGTCGGAGCGGCCGCCGCCCTCGCGGGGCTGCGCCTCGGCGGGCGGCGCACCCCGCGCACCCGCTACCGCCCGGACCGCTGGAACGCGCGCGCGTTCCTCGTCGCCGGTTCCGGCGCTGTGGTGGCGATGGCGCTGGCCCTCGCGGCCGCGAGGGACCCCGCCGCCCTGCACCCCGGCGTGATCCCGCCGGTCGCCCCCACCCTGCCCCTCTGGCCCGCGGGGGCGATCCTCGTCGGACTGGTCCCGGCCTTCATCGCCCCGAACGTCCCCCACGTCCCCCACGTCCCCCACAAGGAGCCGTCGTGATCCGCTTCGAGGATGTCTCCGTGACGTACGACGGGGCGGCCGAACCGACCGTCCGGGGCGTGGACTTCGAGGTGCCCGAGGGTGAGCTCGTCCTGCTCGTGGGGCCGTCCGGCACCGGCAAGTCGACCGTCCTCAACTCCGTCTGCGGTCTCGTCCCGCACTTCACCGGCGGCACCCTGCGCGGCCGCGTCACGGTGGCCGGCCGGGACACCCGTACGCACAAGCCGCGTGAACTCGCCGACGTGGTGGGGACGGTGGGCCAGGACCCGCTGTCCCACTTCGTGACGGACACGGTCGAGGACGAACTCGCCTACGGCATGGAGTCGTTGGGCCTCGCACCGGACGTGATGCGCCGCCGCGTGGAGGAGACCCTGGACCTCCTGGGTCTGACCGACCTCCGCGACCGGCCCATCAGCACCCTCTCCGGCGGCCAGCAGCAGCGCGTGGCGATCGGCTCGGTCCTCACCCCGCACCCGAAGGTCCTCGTCCTCGACGAACCGACCTCCGCGCTGGACCCGGCCGCCGCGGAGGAGGTCCTCGCGGTCATCCAACGCCTGGTCCACGACCTGGGGACGACGGTCCTGATGGCCGAGCACCGCCTGGAACGGGTCATCCAGTACGCCGACCAGGTCGCCCTCCTCCCGGGCCCGGGCACGCCCCCGGTCCTCGGCTCCCCCGCCGAGATCATGGCCGTATCGCCGGTGTATCCGCCGGTGGTGGGCCTGGGAAGGCTGGCGGGCTGGTCCCCGCTGCCCCTGACGGTGCGGGACGCCCGCCGGAGGGCAGGAGACCTACGGCAGCGTCTGAACGCAGGTCCAGACACTGCCGCTCAGGGGCGCGGGGCTGCATCCGTCAGCGGCTCCGCCGCAGGGCGCGATCAACCACAGACAGCCCGCACTCGCCAACAATCCACACCCCCCGAGCTTTTGGGCGCCGCCCCCACCCGCCGCCGCTGGTTCACCCGCACCC
>NZ_JXTE01000439.1 GCF_000972385.1 Streptomyces sp. WM6386 | reverse complement strand
TTGCACGCCTCGGTGCTGGCCGGGTCGCAGTCGCCCGAGTCATCCGGAGTACAGGCAGCCCGCGGCAGCGGCACGGCATCGGTCAGTTGCCGCCACCGGTCGCTGCGCCAGATGATCGCCAGACGCTGGGCGCGGACGTTCCCGGCGACCAGGAACCGGGACAGAATGCAGCCGGAGACCTGCCCGTCGGGATCCACGGACACCCGGTGGCGAAAGCAGTTCCCGCACAGCTCGGCCGTGCTCGGCAGGGCTGTGTGCGTGTCGGCTGCGCGGCCCACCTTGCGGGCCCGGTCGACCTTGATGGCCATCACCTCCATCAGGCGCAGTTCCTCTTGGGCCTGGGCGACGCGCTGGTCTTCCAGGACCTCGACGATGCCCACGCGTAGCGGGATACCGCGGCGCACGGCCTCGGCGGCCCGCGTCAGGGGGCGAGTCGGGTGCGTTCGCCGGTGGTTGCGGCGCGTTCGATGCTGTCGAGGAGGCGGTGGCGGCGTACGGCGTGCCCGAA
>NZ_JXTE01000438.1 GCF_000972385.1 Streptomyces sp. WM6386 | reverse complement strand
GCCGTGACCAGGTCGACCGCGAACGCCGTCTCCTCAAGGGTGTCGGTACCGTGGGTGATCACGATTCCGGCCACCTCGGGCTCGGCCAGCACCTCCTGGATGCGGGCGGCCAGACGCCACATCCTTCGCGGGTCCATGTCCCAGCTGTTGATCCGGTCGAGGTCGACCGCCGGCTCGACCGAGATGCCCGCCGGCACGTCGCATCCGTCGAGCAGCTCCGCGACCGAGCGCCGGGCGATCAGCTGACCGTCCGCTCCCGATGCGGACGCGATGGTGCCGCCGGTGCCGAGGAGCGCGACACGAGTCGTTCCCATGCGTCAGACTCCGAGATGCTGTTCGAGCCGACCGCTGTCCGCAAGAGTGTCGAGCAGACCTTCGGCGATCACCTGACCGCCCTCCAGCAGGAGACAGCGCCCGGCCATGCTCCGCACCATCGGCACGTTCTGCTCCACGACCACGGTCGTCAGTCCCTCGTTCCGGTTGATGTCCACGATGTTCTGGGCGATCTGCTGTAC
>NZ_JXTE01000437.1 GCF_000972385.1 Streptomyces sp. WM6386 | reverse complement strand
GGCCGGGCGCGGAGGTTGACCGCGCGCTTCCTGGCCCGGCCCGGCCTCGGGGTGACGGGGCTCGACGCCTCACACATCGACGACGCGACGCTCGTCGTCTCCGAACTGGTCACCAACGCCACCCGGCACGGTGGCGCCTGCCGCCTGGCTCTGCAGATCTCCGACACCCGGGTCACCGTCGAGGTCTACGACGGCAGCCCCGGCAGGCCACGCGTGCGACCGCTGACGGCCTGGGGCGAGAGCGGACGAGGTCTCGCCATGGTGCGATGCCTGGCGGAGCGCCTCGATGTGGATCCGGTCGGCGGGGGCGGGAACAGGGTGCGCGCGGTGCTGTCCCTCTGAGCGGTGTGCGTCCGGAGCCGCATCCAGGGCGTCGCCGCAGCCCAAGAATGGCCAACAACGGCTCGCCCGTCGACCGTCGGCGCGCCATTCCGTGGTCCCCGCACAGAGTGAGCCGCGTCGCATCGGCATGGGTGAGACTTGCTATGCAACGAGTTGCATAGCACGATCGGCGTC
>NZ_JXTE01000436.1 GCF_000972385.1 Streptomyces sp. WM6386 | reverse complement strand
CCTGCCCGCCTCGCGCGCCTGACCCCTGACATGGTGGCGGGCCGGCCCGTTCGATACGGGCCGGCCCGCTGCTGCCGTCCTCGGCCCGGGCGTACCCGGGCCGTGTCTCAAGGTGCCTTGCGGGTCACGTCCATCGCCCGCTGCCGAAGGTCTCCCGGCTCTGCAACACCTTCTCCCGCAGGTCGAACCGGCGTACCTTCCAGGTGCCGGTGCGCGGGAAGTCCTCCCAGTCGATGACCCGGGGCTCGTCGAGGGCGATCAGGCCGGCCGTGGCGCGCTCCCATGCCTCGCGGTCCAAGGTGCCGCTGTGGGTCGAGACGATCGGCACGGGCAGCCCGTTGGGGTTGCCGAGCACGATGACCTCGGAGGCGTCCTCGAGCCGCTCCAGCAGCAGGCTCTCCAGCTCGATGCCGCTGGTGCCGGGTATGACGTCGACCTCTCGGTCGAGGATGTCCACGGTGCCGTCCCAGCGGTGGACGCCTATGTCACCGGTGTTCCACCAGCCGTCCCAGACCTT
>NZ_JXTE01000435.1 GCF_000972385.1 Streptomyces sp. WM6386 | reverse complement strand
CTGCGGAGCAGGGCAGGGGAAGCGGGTTCGCCGCCAGGGCGGACCGGCGTGCGCCGTGCACCTGCCGACACCCGCCGCTCACACAGAGACTGTTGCGGTGTGAGGCGTGGCGCAGCAGGTCAAGCGGGCGTTCAAGTACCGCTCTTATCCCACCGGCGAGCAGGCAGCCGAGCTGTCGCGCACGTTCGGCTGCGTCCGCCTCGTCTACAACAAGGCGCTGGAGGAACGCACCCGGGCCTGGTACGGCGAGCAGCGCCGCATCTCCTACGTGCAATCCTCCGCCGCGCTGACGCAGTGGAAGAAGACCGGGGAACTGGCCTTCCTGACGCAGGTGCCCTCGGTCCCGCTCCAGCAGGCGCTGCGCCATCTGCAGGCGGCGTTCGGGAACTTCTTCGCCCAGCGCGCGAAGTACCCGCACCACAAGTCCCGCAAGAAGTCCCGCGCGTCGGCCGAGTACACCCGCAGCGCCTTCACGTGGCGCGACGGACAGCTGACCTTGGCCAAGACGACCAAGCCC
>NZ_JXTE01000434.1 GCF_000972385.1 Streptomyces sp. WM6386 | reverse complement strand
GGGGGTCCGCCGTTTTCCCGCCCCACCTCGATGAGAAAGCACGCAGGTCGAGCCGGATCTCTTTTAAGGAGCCTCGCCTCCATCGTAGGGACGATGTCCACATCTAGGCGACGAGCCTGTTCGATAGCCAACTTGATCAGCTTTGTGCCAGCGACCCCTCCGGGGAATCCTAGATAGTTCCTGATCAAGTTGATGGAAGATGAGGCATTACCGCCCGGGCGATTCGACTCAATGACCAGTACGCTCAGGCCATTCGTGCTGGCGCCTACTGCCGCAGATAGGCCAGCCGGACCCGCTCCCACTACGATCATGTCGTAAGAGGGGCCGCCGCCCTCAAGTGCATCTACATGGCGCTGATGAGCCTGGACCCCACCGGGAGGGGCCGCAGGCGGTGGACCATGCGCTGGAAAGCACCCCTCAACGCGTTCCAGATCGCCTTCGAGGGACGCCTGACCCCGAGCAACAACTGACCATCAACAACCAAGATCAGCCGTTAAATTGGCCCTGTCTCACATTCGG
>NZ_JXTE01000433.1 GCF_000972385.1 Streptomyces sp. WM6386 | reverse complement strand
CGGCGTGGGCGTCCTGGGAGCCTGCGTGGGCTGGAACCTGTCCCGGAGCGGCGCCGACGTGGTGTTCATCGACGCGGGCCGGCCGGGCGAGGGCGTCACCAACTGGTCCTTCTCGTGGGTCAACGCCAGCAACAAGACCGTGAGCAGGTCCTACTTCGACCTGAACGTCGCGGGCATGGCGGCCCACCGTGACCTGGCCAAGGCCATCGGACCGGACTCGTGGTGGTATCCCAGCGGCCATCTGCGCTGGGCAGACGAACCCGAGACCCAGGCGCGGATCCTCAAAACGGCCGAGCTGCTGGCCAGTTGGGACTACCGGGTCGAGGAATACACGGGGGCCGACGTGCGCCGCCGCCTCGAACCCGCCGTCACGATGCCCGGTGAGGCCCGGGTCCTGTTCTACCCCGACGAGGCCTGGGTGCACGGCCGTCATCTCGTCCGCCGCCTGGTCCGCCAGGCCGTGGCATCCGGCGCCGAGCTCCGCTCCGGCACCGCGGTCCGTGCCCTCGGCACCGGCGGCG
>NZ_JXTE01000432.1 GCF_000972385.1 Streptomyces sp. WM6386 | reverse complement strand
AGGGAAGCCGTGCCGCGGGGTGTGAGTGGCTGCACGTCGACTTCGAGGAGCATCTGCGGTCGTTCTACTTCGAGGCGTGTGGCTTCAGGGAGACGACGGCAGGGTTGATCGCCCTGTGACCCCGTAACCCTGTGTCTCCCGCTCCCTCGCGACGTGCACGGCTCTCTCGAAGATGCCGTGCGTCAGCCTTCGGTCGCGCGGGACATGGCCTCGGCGATCATGCGGGCGGCGAAGTCACGGTTGTCCGTGAGCCGGTTGATGTGCTCCGCGAGCAACAGGGCTGTTGCTTCCAGGGAGTTCATCTCGTCCTTCGTCCAGTCTCCGTACTGCTTGCGCCACAGGCTGGGGCTGAGTCCTGTGCCTGCCGCGACGACCAGGCCGGCCATGGTGGGGATGACCTCGGGACGGATGCTCTTGGGCATCATGCGCAGCGAGGCCACGAGGCCGGGCACCACGCACTCGATGACGTCCTTGTCGTGGTCCTCGTAGGCCATCCGCAGCCACCGCATGAACATGTAGATG
>NZ_JXTE01000431.1 GCF_000972385.1 Streptomyces sp. WM6386 | reverse complement strand
TTCAAGAACGACGCGGCGGGGTTCTTCCGGGTGCCCTCCGCCTCCGGAGCTCTCCTCGACGTCACCGGCCGCTACGCGATCGTCAACGGCTCCTCCCCGGCCAAGCAGTACATCGGCGACCTCGCCGTGTACTCCGATCTGAAGCCCATCGTGACCCGCTCGGTCACGGCCGCCTCCGTCTGGGGCACCAAGGTGTGGACGCCGGGCTCCGGCACGGGTGTCGTCACCGCGAAGGACCTCAAGACCGGCAAGGTCACCGACACGATCGCGACCGGCGCCCCGTGCGTGGCCAAGGAGCTTCAGACGGTGGGCCGTTGGATCTACTGGTCCTGCGGCCCGACCTCGACGGCCGGAGTGTGGGACCGCACGGCGAAGAAGAACATCGCCGTCCCGTCCGGCGAAGCCCTGCTCGGCGACGGCTATGTCGTACGGCACGACACCGCGACCGGCGCGCTCCTGCTCACCTCCTTCGCCGACGGCACCGCAGCCACCCGGCAGATCGGTGACCTCGCCGCGGGCGGC
>NZ_JXTE01000430.1 GCF_000972385.1 Streptomyces sp. WM6386 | reverse complement strand
ACGAGCAACGGCCACGCGTAGCGCCCCACGGCGGCGCCGGCGCGCACCATACCAACGACCTGGTCCTGCGCGTACGCCGACTGCGCTGAGAACCTCGCTCACCGGCAGGAAATGAGGCGGGGGGCCCGGCGGCGTGGGGAGGCTTGGGTCAAGGGAAAATCACCACCGGATGCGGGGGCGTCACCGTTCGACGGTGGCGTTCTGCGCGACATGGCACAGCAGCAGGCACACGTCGTCGTCGCGCTCGGAGTCGCTCAGCAGCGGGTCCAGTACGCGGTCCGCCGAGCCGTCCAGGTCCTCCAGTTCCGCGGGTCCGAACGCCGCGAGTGCGTCCGCGAGGCGGGCGATGCCCGGATCGATTCCCTGGGCGCGGCGTTCGACCAGTCCGTCGGTGTAGAGGGCCAGGGTCGAGCCGGGCGGGAGGTGGACGGTGTGGTCTTCGATCTGCTGGTCCAGTGGGATGCCCAGCATCGCACCGGGCTTGGCGTCCAGCGTGTGCACCTGGCCGTCGGGAGTCCGTAGCAC
>NZ_JXTE01000043.1 GCF_000972385.1 Streptomyces sp. WM6386 | reverse complement strand
CCGACCCCGACCCCGACCCCGACGGTCACCCCCACGACGCCCACAGCTTCCCCCTCGCAGAGCACCGGCAGCGGCACCACGACGAGCGCCGGCTTCGCCCCCTACGTCGACACCTCCCTCTACCCCGCCTTCGACCTGGTCGCCACCGCCGAGGCCACCGGCGTCAAGGACTACAACCTCGCCTTCGTCACCGACGGCGGCGGCTGCACCCCGAAGTGGGGCGGCGTGACCGACCTCGCGAGCGACGCCGTGGCCGCCCAGATCGGCGAGCTACGGGCCAAGGGCGGCGACGTCCGGGTGTCGTTCGGCGGCGCAGCGGGTTCGGAGCTGGCGACGACGTGCTCGTCGGCGGCCGCGCTGGCGACGGCGTACGAGAAGGCCGTGGCCGCCTACGACCTCACCAAGGTCGACTTCGACGTCGAGGGCGGCGCGCTGCCCGACACCGCGGCGAACACGCGCCGCGCCCAGGCCATAGCCGCGCTCCAGAAGAACCACCCGGACCTGGACGTCTCCTTCACCCTCCCGGTGATGCCGGAGGGCCTGACCCAGGCGGGCGTGGACCTGCTCGCCGACGCCAAGAAGAACGGCGTCGACATCACCACCGTCAACATCATGGCGATGGACTACGGCCCGGCCTACAGCGGCGACATGGGCACCTACGCCGAACAGGCCGCCACCGCCACCCAGGCCCAGGTCAAGAGCGTTCTCGGCCTCTCCGACAGCGCCGCCTGGAAGGCCGTTGCCGTCACCCCGATGATCGGCGTCAACGACGTCACCACGGAGATCTTCAAGGTCGACGACGCCACCCAGCTGGTGAACTTCGCCAAGTCCAAGGGCCTCGGCTGGCTGTCCATGTGGTCGGCCACCCGCGACAAGCAGTGCTCGGGCGGCGCGAAGAACTACGCCGACGCCACCTGCAGCTCGATCGTCCAGGACCAGCACGCGTTCTCGAAGGCGTTCGCGGCCTACAACTGACGCCCCCACGGGCCGGGACGCGGCATCCCCCTCGGATGCCGCGCCCCTCCCCCGGTTCCCCCCGAGGCGGTGGTGGGGCCGCCCCTATTCGGCCGCCGCCACCGGCGGAAGCGTTCCGGTGCGGGCCGCCTGCCCGTACCAGAGCGCACTGGACTTCGGCGTACGCGCGAGGGTCGCGTAGTCGACGTAGACCGCGCCGAAGCGCTTCTCGTAGCCGTACGCCCACTCGAAGTTGTCCATCAGGGACCACAGGTAGTAGCCGCGCACGTCCGCGCCGTCCGAGACCGCGCGGCGGACCGCGGCGAGGTGACCGTGGAGGTAGGAGATGCGCTCCGGGTCGTGGACGCGGCCGTCGGGGTCCGGCTTGTCGTCGTAGGCCGCGCCGTTCTCCGTGATGTACAGCGGCAGGCCCGGGGCCTCGCGCGTGTAGCGCATGATCAGCTCGTGCAGGCCGGTCGGGTCGATCGACCAGCCCATCTCCGTGCGCTCGCCCGGAGTCTGGTGGAAGGCGACGTCGTCCGCGCCCGGCCACGGGGAGAAGGCGCTCGCCCCGTGGCCGTCCGCGCGCGGACCGCTCAGATCGTTGTCCGCCGCCGACACCAGCGCCGGCGTGTAGTAGTTGAGGCCCAGCGCGTCCAGCGGCTGGTTGATCGCCCGCAGGTCGCCGTCCTCGACGTACGACCAGTCCGTGATCAGCTCCGTCGCCGCGAACAGCGACTCCGGGTACGCCCCGTGCAGTATCGGACCGTGGAAGACCCCGTTGGCCAGGTCGTCGATCTTCCGGGCCGCGGCCAGGTCGGCGGGGTCCTGCGAAACCGGCCGCACCACCGAGGAGTTGAGGCTCAGCGCCACCGAGTTGCGGGCCGGCATCGCCGACCGCAGGGCCGAAGTGGCCAGCCCGTGCGCCAGGTTCAGGTGATGGGCCGCCTTCAGCGAGGCCGCCGGGTCGGTGCGGCCGGGTGCGTGCACCCCGGACGCGTAGCCCAGGAAGGCGCTGCACCAGGGCTCGTTGAGGGTGATCCACTGCTCCACCCGGTCGCCGAGCGCCTCGCCGACGATCTGCGCGTACTCGGCGAAACGGTAGGCCGTGTCACGTTCGGGCCAGCCGCCCGCGTCCTCCAGCTCCTGCGGCAGATCCCAGTGGTAGAGAGTGACGGCCGGCTTGATGCCGACCGCGAGCAGCTCGTCCACCAGCCGCCGGTAGAAGTCCAGACCGACCTGGACCGCCGGGCCCCGGCCCGTCGGCTGCACCCGGGACCAGGAGATCGAGAAGCGGTACGCGTTCAGGCCGAGGTCCGCCATCATCGCCACGTCGTCGCGGTAGCGGTGGTAGTGGTCGACAGCGATGTCACCGTGCTCGCCGCCGGCGGTCTTGCCGGGCGTATGACTGAAGGTGTCCCAGATCGAGGGCGTACGGCCGCCCTCCCGCACCGCCCCCTCGATCTGGTACGCCGAGGTGGCGGCGCCCCAGAGGAAGGCGGGGGGAAAGGTCACCGGGGTCGCCGGCGTTGCGGGTTCAGGCATGGAAGCGCTCCCATTGGAGGTCGTGGAGACCGACGGGTAGATGGGGGGAAGGAGAGGGGCCGAGGCGGCGATGACCCGGCCCCCGGGAAAGCGGAGGTCAGCCCTTGACGGCGCCCTGCATGATGCCGCCGACGATCTGCTTGCCGAAGATCGCGAAGACGATGAGCAGCGGCAGCGTGCCGAGCAGCGCGCCGGCCATGATCAGGGACTGGTCGGGGGTGTAGCCGCGGCCCAGACCCGCGACCGCGACCTGCACGGTCGGGTTGCCGTTCTGGGTCAGGACCAGGAACGGCCACAGGAAGTCGTTCCACGTCTGCACGAACATCAGCATGCCGAGCACGGCCATCGCGGGGCGGGCGGCCGGGAACACCACATGCCAGATCACCCGCCAGCTGCTCGCGCCGTCCACCCGGGCCGCCTCGATGATCTCGTCGGGCAGCGCCTGAAGCAGGTACTGCCGCATGAAGAACACGCCGAACGCGCTGACCAGCGAGGGCAGGATCACCGCCTGGAGCTGGTCGGACCAGTCGAGCTTCGCGACCATCATGTACAGCGGGATCACGCTCAGTTGCGGCGGCACCATCATCGTGCCGATCACGATCAGCATCAGGGCGTTACGGCCCTTGAACCGCAGCTTGGCGAAGGCGAACCCGGCGATCGTCGACAGGATGACGATGGTGATCGCCGAAATCCCCGCCACGAGCGTGGTGTTGATGAACGCCTCGCCCAGGTTGGCGTCGGTCCAGGCGACTTCGAGCTTGTCGAAGAGTCCCGAACCGAACCAGAACGGCGGTGGGTTCTCCGCGAGCCGCTGGTTGTCGCGGGAAGCGGCGATCGCCGTCCACACCAGCGGGAACAGCGAGACGAGCGTGAACACGATCAGGATCAGATACGCGATCGGACCGCCGTGCAGGGTGCCGCCCGCCCGGGCGGCCTTGGAACGCCGCACACGCTTGGATTTCTGCGGGGGCGTGTCGGTGGGCGGAGTCAGTGTCGTCGTCACGGCCGGTTCTCCTAACTACTGGCGCGCAGCCGGCGCGAGATGACGTAGTTGACGATCCCGATGACGATGAGGATCAGGAACATCGTCCAGGCGATCGCGGAGGCACGGCCCAGGTGCTGGTTGACCCAGCCCTGCTCGTACAGATACAGGCCGAGCGTCTGGAACTGGTGCTGGGATCCGCCGGAGGCCCCCTTGCTCGCGTCGAACAGCAGCGGCTCGCCGAAGAGTTGGGACGCGCCGATGGTGGAGACGACCACCGTGAACAGGATCGTCGGCCGCAGCGCGGGCAGCGTCACATGCAGGAACTGCTTCCAGCGGCTGGCCCCGTCCAGGGCCGCGGACTCGTACAGGTCCTGCGGGATCGCCTGCATCGCCGCCAGGTAGATCAGCGCGTTGTACCCGGTCCACCGCCAGATGACGATGGAGGAAACCGCGATCTGCGAGGGCCACTTGTCGTTCTGCCAGTCGATGTTGTCTATGCCGACCTGGTTCAGCACCCAGTTGATCATGCCGTAGTCACGGCCGAAGAGCAGGACGAAGACGAGCGAGGCGGCGGCGATCGACGTCGCGTACGGGGCGAGCATCGCGACCCGGTAGAAGGTCGAGGCGCGCAGCTTGTAGTTGAGGATGTGCGCGAGGCCCATCGCCATCAGCAGCTGCGGCACCGTCGAGATGATCCCGATGGTCAGCGTGTTCTTCGCCGCGTTCCAGAAGAAGTCGTCGTCGAAGATCCGCGTGTAGTTCTTGAAGCCCACCCAGTTCATGTCGGTGGGGGCGGTCAGCTCCACCTGGTGCAGCGAGGCCCAGCCGGTGTAGATCAGCGGGAACAGGCCGAACGCCAGGAACAGCAGGAAGAACGGCGAGACGAAGGCGTACGGGCTCCAGCGCATGTCGCGCTGCCAGCGCCGTGACAGCCGGGCCCGGCGGCGCTCGTCGGCGGAGGGCCCCGCGGGCGGGCGGGCCGGGGCCGCGCCCCCCTCCTTGGCGGGGGACGCGGCAGCGGTTTCGTGCCCAGTGGTCATACGGGTCACTGGTCCAGGTTGTTGTCGATGGTCTTCACGGCGTTGTTCCAGGCGTCCTTGGCGGACTTGCCCTGGGTCACCAGGATGACGCCGTTGTCGGTCAGACCCTGCTGGATGATCTGGTCCTTCGGGCCGATCGTCTGCACGGGGATGTTCTTGGCGGCCTCGGCGAAGATCGTGCCGATCGGCGCGTCACCGGTCATGTCGTTCTTCGCGCTCTTGACCGCGTCCGAGTCGTAGGCGGCCGGAGTGCTCGGGAAGCTGCCCTGGACGCCGAAGAGCTTGGCCTGCTGCGCGGGTGCGGTCAGCCAGGCGGCCAGCTTCGCGGCCTCCTCGGTGTTCTTGCCGGACTTGGGCACGGTCAGGAAGGACCCGCCCCAGTTGCCGGACTTCGGCGCCTGGGCGATGTCCCACTTGCCGGCCGCCTCGGGCTTCGACTTGCCCTTGATGTAGCCGAGCATCCACGGCGGGCAGGACATCGCGGCGAACTTGCTGTTGGCGATCGTGGTGTCCCAGGCCGGCTGGAACTGCGTCTGGTTGCCGATCAGTCCGTCCTCGGCGGCCTGGGCCGTGAGGTCGAAGGCGTTCTTGACGGCCGGGTTCGTCTTGTAGATGACCTTGCCGGAGGCGTCGTAGAACCGCTCCTTCTCACCACTGAGGATCGACTGGATCAGGCCGCCGGGGGAGTCCAGGAACGTGGTGCCCTTGGGCGCCTTCGCCTTGTACTGCTTGCCGACGTCGACGAACTTGTTCCAGTCACCGGCCCACAGCTTGCCGACCTCCTCGCGGTCGGTGGGCAGACCGGCCGCCTTGAACAGGTCCGTGCGGTAGCAGATGGCCATCGGGCCGATGTCGGTGCCGACACCGATGGTCGCACCGTCCTTGGTGGTGGCCTGCTCCCACTTCCATTCCAGGTAGTCGCTCTTCTTGCCGTACTTCGACAGGTCGAGCAGCTTGTCGGACTGGGTCCCGACGATCTCGGCGATGTTGCCGACCTCGACCATCTGGATGTCCTGGAGACCACTGTTGGTGGTGAGGTGGTTGATCAGCGCCGGGTAGTAGTTCTCGTTGCGCTCGACGACGGTCTGCTGGATGTCGATGTCCGGGTGGAGCTTCTCGTACTCCTTGTACAGCCCGGACTCCTCGAAGCCCGCGGTGCCGAAGAGGCCGAGAGTGATCTTGGTCTTGCCTCCGCCGCCCTCCGACGAAGAGCCCCCCTCGTCCTTCTTGCCGTCGTCGGCACAGCCGGCCAGCAGCCCGGCGCCCAGCGACGCGACGGCCGCGAGGACCACCACCCTGCGACGGGCGGTTCGGGTACGTGCTCGCATTGAGTCCTCCTGTTGCCCTGACGTGCCGACCCCCCGGCCAACTGCATTGTTGGGCCCGTTAGTTCTCGCGGCGGCTCGGGCGGGGAACGTGCGGGATGTGTATGTGTCAGGTACTGTGGGAGCGCTCCCATCAGTGATGAGTTGAAGAGTCGTCGGTCTTGGCGGGGGTGTCAAGGGAGTCGGCGAGGAGATATGTCTTCAGTTATCGGCCTGTTAACTAACTCGGGGGTCGGACACCGGCCGCCCCTTTTCGGCCTGTCCGGCGTTTGAGGGCGAGGCCCTTCGGGCCGACGCGGAGGTCCGGGGGCGGCAGCCCCCAGGGGCGCTCACGGCGATGGACAGGACTGTTACATTCCAGGCCAGCGTCAACATACGGCGGGAAGGCGGAGCCCATGGCAACCCACGGAGCGCGGGGCCGGAGCGGTGGCCGGCCGACCCTCGAAGAGGTGGCCGCGCGTGCCGGAGTCGGCCGCGGCACGGTCTCCCGGGTGATCAACGGCTCGCCCCGGGTCAGTGACGCGACCCGCGCGGTGGTGGAGGCCGCGGTCGCGGAGCTCGGCTACGTCCCGAACACGGCGGCGCGTGCCCTGGCGGCAAACCGGACGGACGCGATCGCCTTGGTCGTCCCCGAGCCGGAGACCCGGTTCTTCGCCGAGCCGTACTTCTCGGACATGCTGAAGGGCGTCGCGGCCGAGCTCTCCGACACGGAGATGCAGCTGCTGCTGATTTTCGCGGGCAACGACCGTGAAAGGCAGCGGCTGGCCCAGTACTTGGCGGCGCATCGCGTGGACGGGGTGCTGCTGGTCTCGGTGCACGCGGACGACCCGCTGCCGGATCTGCTGGCCCAGCTGGAGATACCGTCGGTGATCAGCGGTCCGCGCTCGGCGGCGGAAACGCTCCCCTCGGTGGACTCGGACAACTACGGCGGCGCCCGGCAGGCGGTGGAACACCTGCTGTCCCGTGGTCGCACCCGCATAGCGCACATCACCGGACGCCTCGATGTGTACGGTGCCCAGCGCCGTATCGACGGTTACCGGGACGCGCTGCGCGAGGCGGGCCTGGAGGCGAACGGGAACCTGATCGAAGCGGGTGACTTCACGGAGGAGGGCGGCACCCGCGCGATGGCCGCGCTGCTGGCCCGCGTTCCCGACGTGGACGCGGTCTTCGCCGCCTCGGACGTCACGGCGGCCGGTGCCCGCCAGGCACTGCGCGAGGTGGGCCGCCGTATCCCCGACGACGTCGCCCTCGTCGGCTACGACGACTCCGCCATCGCCCGCCACATGGACCCGCCGCTCACCAGCGTCCGCCAGCCCATCGCCGAGATGGGCCGCCACATGATCGACCTCCTCCTCACCGAGATCGCGGACCGCCGCCCGGCGGTGTCGCGGGGGCTGGAGAGACGGCAGGTGGTGCTGGCCACGGAGCTGGTGGAGCGTACGTCGTCGTAGGGCACCGCCAACCCCGCGGGAACGCAAGGCGGTTGGTGGTCCCCTTCAGGCGCTCAGCGACAGGCGCCAGAGCGTCTCGCCGTCGTGCTGTTCGTCGGTGGGGAGCAGGCCCGCTGCCGTGGCGACCGCTGCTGATGCGGTGTGGGCCGGGTGGATGTGGGCCGTGACGGTTCGCACGTAATGGCGGACCAGCCAGGTCACCAGCCCCCGGGCCGCCTCCGAGGCCAGGCCCTGGCCCTGCCAGGGGGTGCCGATGATCCAGGCGATCTCCGCCTCGTGCTTACCTGTGACCGTGGCCTGGACGGTGCCGATGAGGGTTTCGTCCGCGTGCCGGCGCAGGACCCAGTTGAGCCAGGAGACGGCCGGGTCGGGGGAGCCGGTGACCAGACGTTCGTAGCGCGCTCGTAGCTGCTCGACGGTCAGGGGCGCTCCGCCGATGAAGGTGTGCAGGGCCGGATCGGCGAGTACGGCCGACATCGCCTCGGCGTGGTCCACGCGCAGGGGGAGGAGGTCGAGGCGGGCCGTGCGGATGAGTTCGGTGTGCACGTGGGCTCCCGGGAAAAACGAACCAGCCGGTGACCTCTGTATCGAGGTCACCGGCCGATTACTCAGGGTGAGTGACGGGACTTGAACCCGCGACTTCCTGGACCACAACCAGGTGCTCTACCAGCTGAGCTACACCCACCATGACCGGCTTTACTGCTTCAGGTTTCCCTGACCGGCCGAGAAAAAGTGTACAGGGTCCGAGGGGGTGCTCGTGCACGGCTTTTACGGCGCCCCTTCGGCGGACCCTGACGCACCTACTGAGCAGGCAGGACGTACTTCGCGGCGATCGTCTTCGCGGTGTCGGAGTCGGGGCCGGGCTGCGGCACGAACACGGCCTCGCGGTAGTAGCGCAGCTCCGCGATGGACTCGCGGATGTCGGCGAGGGCGCGGTGGTTGCCGTTCTTCTCGGGGCTGTTGAAGTAGGCCCGGGGGTACCAGCGCCGGGCCAGTTCCTTCACCGAGGAGACGTCGACGATCCGGTAGTGGAGGTAGTCCTCCAGCGTCGGCATGTCCCGGAGCAGGAAGCCGCGGTCCGTGCCCACGGAGTTGCCGCACAGGGGGGCCTTGCCGGCCTCCTTGACGTGTTCCCGGATGTAGGAGAGGACCTGCTCCTCGGCCGCGGCCAGCGTCGTGCCGCCGGCGAGCTCGTCGAGGAGCCCGGACGCGGTGTGCATCTGACGCACCACCTCCGGCATCGTCTCCAGCGCCTGATCCGGCGGTCGGATGACGATGTCCACTCCTTCGCCGAGTACGTTCAGCTCGGAGTCGGTGACGAGGGCGGCAACCTCGATGAGCGCGTCGTCGGACAGCGAGAGGCCGGTCATCTCGCAGTCGATCCACACCATGCGATCGTTCATGCGACCACCCTAAAGCTGACGTCGCCTTTTGGGAGGCCCGGCGGTGCAGGGACCTGAGTGCACGCCCGAGCGCCGGGCGGGATGAGTGGTCATCCCGCCCGGCGCTCGGTACGTCGTTACGATCCGCTGCGCTGTCCCGGCAGGCTCGCCGACAGCTGGGTCGCCGGACCCATCGAGCTCGCCGCCGCCGTACGCCGGGTCTGGAGCGGGACCGGGCCGCCCTCCGGATGGAGAACGGGTGCCGGGCCCACCGGGCCCGTCGCTCCGTCGCTCTCGGTCGGCCTGTCGCTCTGCGGACGCCGCGCCCGGTACGCCGCGCGGTACGCCGCCGGCGACGAGCCCAGCTGGCGGCGGAAGTGCCCGCGCAGGGCCACCGGCGAACGGAAGCCGCAGCGCCCCGCGACCTCGTCCACCGAGTAGTCCGACGTCTCCAGCAGCCGCTGTGCCTGGAGCACCCGCTGGGTGATCAGCCACTGCAGCGGCGCACTGCCGGTGAGCGAGCGGAAGCGGCGGTCGAATGTCCGACGGCTCATGTAGGCGCGCGCGGCGAGCGTCTCCACGTCGAACTGCTCGTGGAGGTGCTCCAGCGCCCAGGCGACGACCTCGGCGAGCGGGTCGGCGCCGATCTCCTCAGGTAAAGATCGATCGAGATAGCGCTCCTGACCGCCGGAGCGGCGCGGGGGGACCACCAGACGCCGGGCCAGTGCGCCAGCCGCCTCGTTGCCGTGGTCCGTCCGCACGATGTGGAGACAGAGATCGATTCCGGCCGCGGTACCGGCCGATGTCAGTACGTCGCCGTCGTCGACGAACAGTTCGCGTGGATCCACGTGTACCGACGGATAGCGCTTGGCCAGCGTCGGTGCGTACATCCAGTGTGTCGTCGCGGGGCGGCCGTCCAGCAGGCCCGCCGCGGCCAGGACGAAGGCGCCGGTGCACAACCCGACGATGCGGGCGCCTTCTTCGTGCGCCCGGCGCAGTGCGTCGAGCGCGTCCTCCGGCGGTGGCGAGGTGATCGAACGCCAGGCCGGTACGACGACCGTGCCTGCTCGTGAGATCGCCTCCAGGCCATGTGGCGTGGTGAGTTCCAGGCCCCCTGTGGTCCGCAGTGGGCCTTCCTCGCCGCCGCACACCAGCAGTCGGTAGCGCGGCACGCCGGCGTCCTGGCGGTCGATCCCGAACACCGAAAGCGGTATGGAACTCTCGAAGATGGGGCCGCCGCTGAACAAGCAGCACCGCGACGATCTCCTTGCGGCGTCGCCCGGAAAGCTTCCGGGCCGCGGCTTCCGGCGCGGCAGTGGAGTCGTGGCTCATACTGCTAAGCCCCCCTCGGTGGTCGCGGCTCCTCGGTTGTGTCGCTCCTGCACGTTTCCCCTCGGTCCTGCACGAGTCCCCCGCCGTAAGACGTCAAGATCGAATCTACTGTGTCCAGTGGTGCCGGGGTGACCAGTTCGGCAACCGGCACATTGTCGACATGGCAACTTGGCGTGAAGCATTCGATCACGAAGCGTTGCACTCACAGGCCGTGCAGGGAAGTGCGCCTCGTCGTAGTGGCCAATCCACGTAGGGTGCGAGGGGCCTTGGAGACCCTTTCCGTGCAGGTCGAACGGGGGGTGGGGGGTGGTGGGGGCAACGGATGCGCGGTGGCCGGAAGTTGGCTGAAAAGATACGGGTCCGTGCGCGGAAACCGGTCAAGCGACCGGTGAGTTTCCCCCAGTGTGACGACCGCCTCGATGAGCCCCGGTTCCGGTCCTGTGACGACGGCCACGATGGGGCGCGTTTTCCTCGGCGAGCAGCCGGGCCGCGCCGCGCTCCGACTGGCGCAGCAGGACCCGGCAGACGGCCGTGACGGCGGCCAGGCCGAGGGCCGTGCCCGCCGCGCCGGCGAGCGAGGTGCCGTACCAGAGAAGGACCACGGGGACGAGGACGCAGCTGAACACCGCCCAGCGGACCACGTCCGTGGCGGAGTCCTCGGAGGGGGGTCGGTGTCCGGACATGTGTTGCTCCCTGGGGCGTGACTGCCGGGTTCAACGCGTGTTCGAGCGGTCGGTCACTGCGCGTACGGCCGTCAGGACCGTACGGTGGCGTGAATCCTGTGCAAACCGCCTGTACAGCGCAGCAACCATTGCGTTACGGGCGCACCCTCGTGCATGCTCCCTGGAACCCCCCACCGACCGTGCGCGGGATCTGGGCTAAGGAGGCGTGCCGCCGTACCCTTGGGGGTATGGGGTTGGGAAGATGATTCCCGGACACAGCTCCGCCGCACACTGTCGTCCCTCCCAAAAAGGATCGCAACGCCGAGACAGCCATGGCCGGTCACGAATTCTTTGAACCCGCGGACCGCAAGCGGCCCGTCGCCGACCCCACGGCGGCCGAGCCCCTGGCGGCGGAAGAGCCACGCCATTCCTGCGACCCCGCCTTCAAGCACGGCGTAGTGGTCGGCTTCGACGGCTCCACGTCCAGTGAGCGCGCGCTCGCGTACTCCATCGGCATGGCCCATCGCTCCGGCTCGGGCCTGATCATCGTCCATGTCGCCAACCGGCTGCCCACGACCGTGTGGGCCGGCTGTGAGCCGCCGGTCTTCGTCGATGTGCCGGACCATCGCACCGAGGTGCTCGGACTCGAGCTCGCCTGCGCGGACTATCTCGCCGAGGTGCCGTGGATCCTCGTCGAGCGCGGCGGCGACATCTGCCATGAACTCGAAGAGGTCGGGCGGGAGTACGAGGCGGACGCGATCGTCGTCGGTTCCACGCACGGACTCGTCGGGCGGATCTTCGGGTCTGTGGCGGGGCGGCTCGCCAAGCGGGCGAAGCGCCCTGTCGTTGTGATTCCGTAACTCGCCGTTGTCCCAGGTGAGATACCGCCTGGGAAGGGCCGGGCTTCCCTTGTGCAGTGCGTAAATCTACTGGCGCGTAGAGGTGTTTGTGCGCTTGTGAAGGGCATATATCGCACACCGCACAACTGCACAGCATGAAGGGAGCCCGCCGTGGACAAAGACGTCTCCGCGGGAGCAACCACCACCATCGTCGGCCGACTCGCCCTCGGGATCACCCTCCTGGCATTCGGCCTCGGCCACACCGACGTGATCGACGGCGTGACAGCCGCTGACGCGGTGTCAATCGCCCAGTACGTGGGCGGAATCGCCCTCTTCGTCGCGGGTCTCATGGCCTTCCGCGACCGTGACACCGCCAACGGTACGGCCTTCACGGCGCTGGGCGCGCTGTGGTTCACATGGGCCGTCTCGGACGCCGGTTCCGCGAACGCGGCCGGGCTGTTCCTGCTGCTCTTCGCCCTCGTGGCGCTGTCTCTCACCCTCGCGGGCGGGGACCAACTCGGGCAGGGCGCCTACGGGTTGTTCTTCGTGGCGCTGGTGCTCATGGCCATCGCTCAGTTCGCCGACAATGACGGGCTCACCAAGGTGGGTGGATGGTTCGCCGTCGCCGCGGGTGCGGTGGCCTGGTATGCGGCGACGGCCGCGATGGCTCACTGGCCGACGGTGCTTCCTCGACGTGCTGCCGGCCGGGGGGTGACGGCCACCGGCTAACGGGCAGCCGACGCCGGGGTATTGGGCGGCCCCGGCGATGAGAACGGACCCCCACGTGCAAGTGGCACACGTGGGGGTCCGTTCTGTTGTCGGGCCTGTGCGGGAGCGTTGTGGTTGCTCGCGCAGTTCCCCGCGCCCCTAAAAGCAAGGGCTTCTACTCGACCGTTACTGACTTTGCGAGGTTCCTCGGCTTGTCGATGTCCCTGCCCAGCGCCAACGCCGTGTGGTACGCCAGGAGTTGGAGCGGGATGCCCAGCAGGATCGGGTCCAGCTCGTCCTCGTTCTTCGGGACGACGATGGTGTGGTCGGCCTTCTCCTGGTGCTGGTGGGCGACCGCGAGGATCTTGCCGCTGCGGGCCTTGATCTCCTCCATGGCGGCGCGGTTCTTCTCCAGGAGGTCGTCGTCGGGGACGATCGCCACCGTGGGGAGGGCGGGCTCGATCAGGGCCAGGGGGCCGTGCTTGAGCTCGGAGGCGGGGTAGGCCTCGGCGTGGATGTACGAGACCTCCTTGAGCTTCAGGGAGGCCTCACGGGCCACCGGGTAGCCCCGGACGCGGCCGATGAAGAGCATCGAGCGGGCGTCGGCGTACTGCTCGGCCAGCTTCTTGATCTCCGCCTCGTTGTCGAGGATCTCGGTGATCTGCTCCGGCAGCCTGCGCAGGCCCTCGATGATGCGCTTGCCGTCGCGGACCGAGAGGTCGCGGGTGCGGCCCAGGTGGAGCGCCAGGAGGGCGAAGGCGACCGTGGTGTTGGTGAAGCACTTCGTGGAGACCACGCAGACCTCGGGGCCCGCGTGGACGTAGATGCCGGCGTCCGCCTCGCGGGCGATCGCCGAGCCGACCACGTTCACGACGCCGAAGACCCGCGCGCCCTTGCGCTTCAGCTCCTGGACCGCGGCGAGGACGTCGTACGTCTCGCCCGACTGGGAGACCGCCACGTACAGCGTCTCGGGGTCCACGACCGCGTTGCGGTAGCGGAACTCGGAGGCCGGCTCGGCGTCCGCGGGGATACGGGCCAGCTCCTCGATCATCTGGGCACCGATCATGCCCGCGTGGTACGAGGTGCCGCAGCCGAGGATCTTCACCCGGCGGATCTGACGGGCCTCGCGGGCGTCCAGGTTGAGGCCGCCGAGGTGCACGGTGGAGAAGCGGTCGTCGATACGGCCGCGCAGGACGCGGTCCACGGCGTCGGCCTGCTCGTGGATCTCCTTGTGCATGTAGGTGTCGTGGCCGCCCATGTCGTAGGAGGCGGCCTCCCACTCGACGGTGGTGGGCTCCGACGTCGTACGGGTGCCCTCCGTCGTGTACGTGCGGAAGTCGTCGGCCTTGAGCGTGGCCATCTCGCCGTCGTCGAGAGTCACTATCTGCCGCGTGTGGGCGACCAGGGCGGCGATGTCCGAGGCGACGAACATCTCCTTCTCGCCGATGCCGAGGACGACCGGGGAGCCGTTGCGGGCGACCACGATGCGGTCGTTGAAGTCGGCGTGCATCACCGCGATGCCGTACGTGCCCTCGATGACGCGCAGCGTCTCGCGGACCTTGTCCTCGAGCTTGTCGGCCTGGGAGCGGGCGATGAGGTGGACGAGGACCTCGGTGTCGGTCTCGGAGAGGAACTCGACGCCGTCCGCCTCCAGCTTGCGGCGCAGGTCGGAGGCGTTGTCGATGATCCCGTTGTGGACCACGGCGACCTTGAGGTCGGCCGACATGTGCGGGTGGGCGTTCACATCGGAGGGGGCGCCGTGGGTGGCCCAGCGGGTGTGGGCGATACCGGTCGTGCCCTTGAAGCGCGCCGGGACCTTGGCCTCCAGGTCACGGACCCGGCCCTTGGCCTTGACCATCTTCAGGCCCGCCGTCTTCGGGGACGTGACGACGATGCCCGCCGAGTCGTAGCCGCGGTACTCCAGGCGCTGCAGGCCCTCCAGCAGGAGGGGGGCCACATCACGCTTCCCGATGTATCCGACGATTCCGCACATGTATATGTATTCCGTTCCCCGGTCGTAGCGACTCAGCCGTAGACGATGCGGCGCAGCTGCCTGAGCGTAAGCTCCGGCGGCGCGACCGCCCGGTATTTCAAGTCCGCCTCGACCCGTTCGAAGATCTGCGCGTTCACCAGGCCCTGGGCCTGGAGTTCGCGGTGGCGGCGACGGACGTAGTCCTCGGTCGTCTCGTCGAAGTAGGCGAGCACGTCCTGGATCACCCGCAGCGCCTCGCCCCGCTGGAGGGGCGTGGACCGCGTCAGATGATCAACAAGTTCGTCGTGCACCCGGTAGATCCTGAAGGACGGGCACGCCTTTCGCAAGAATCCTGCCCGATTTCGGGCAGGAGGCTGTTCGGGCACTTAGAACACTTATGGGTTGCCCATGGGAGTCCGTTGGCAGGCTGTTCCCCGGGCCGATGTGTCCGACCAGCAGCTTGTGGAGCCATGGACATTCCTCGTATGGGCGTACCCGAGCAGCTCGCCGAGCGCATGAGCATGGCCGAGCAGCACGAGTACCTGCGCGCCAGATTCTCCCGGCGCACGATGATCAGAGGCGGCGCCGTCACGCTGGGCGCCGTCGCGGGCGGCGTGTTCGTGCCGGGCGCCACCGCACAGGCGACACCCCTGGCCACCCCTTCGGCCAGGCCGCGCACCGAGACGGTCGACGGCTCCCTCGTCGCCCCCTTCGGCCGCCACCTCGCCTTCGGCGCCGACCCGCGCACCGAGCTCACCGTCTCCTGGCAGGTCCCGGTCGCCGTCAAGAAGCCCTTCCTCCGCATCGGCGCCCACCCCTGGGACCTCTCCCGCAAGATCGAGGCCGAGGTCCGCACGCTCTACACACCGGCCGGCGTCGGCGCGAGCGGCGACCACACGCAGTACTACGTGCACGCCGAGCTGAGCCGGCTCAAGCCCGGCAGGACGTACTACTACGGCGTCGGCCACCAGGGCTTCGACCCCGCCGAGCCGCACCTCCTGGGCACCCTCGGCACTTTCACCACCGCCCCCGCGCACAAGAAGCCGTTCACCTTCACCGCCTTCGGCGACGAGGGCGTCGGCTACCACGGCCTCGCCAACAACAGCCTGCTCCTGGGCCAGAACCCCGCCTTCCACCTCCACGCCGGCGACATCGCGTACGCCGACCCGGCGGGCCAGGGCAAGACCGCCGACACCGGCTTCGACTCGCGCGTGTGGGACCAGTTCCTGGCCCAGACCGAGTCCGTCGCCAAGTCCGTGCCGTGGATGCCGGCGTACGGCAACCACGACATGGAGGCCTGGTACTCGCCCAACGGCTACGGCGGCGAGGAGGCCCGCTGGAACCTCCCCGCCAACGGGCCCGACGCCAAGAACCTCCCGGGCGTCTACTCCTTCGTCTACGGCAACACCGCGGTCATCTCGCTCGACGCCAACGACATCTCCTACGAGATCCCGGCCAACCTCGGCCTCTCCGGCGGCACCCAGACCACGTGGCTGGAGGCGCAGCTCAAGAAGTTCCGGGCGGCGCACGACATCGACTTCGTCGTGATCTTCTTCCACCACTGCGCCTACTGCACCTCCACCGCGCACGCCTCGGAGGGGGGCGTGCGCCAGGAGTGGGTGCCGCTGTTCGAGAAGTACACGGTGGACCTGGTCATCAACGGCCACAACCACCAGTACGAGCGCACCGACGTCATCAAGGCGGGCGAGGTCGCCAAGAAGCTGCCGATCGGCGGCACGGCGTACCCCGAGAGCGAGGGCGTGGTGTACGTGACGGCGGGTGCGGCGGGCCGCAGTCTGTACGCGTTCAGCGCGGCGGAGTCCTACGAGGGGAATGTGAACGAGGTCGAGTCCGTCGCCTCGTTCATCAACACCAAGGACGGCAAGCAGAACGAGACCGTCACCTGGTCCCGGGTGCGCTACCTCGACTACTCGTTCCTGCGCGTCGACGTCACGCCCGCGGCCAAGGGCCGCACGGCCACGCTGACAGTGCGCGGCATCGCCGAGACGGGCGAGGAGGTCGACCGCTTCACGGTGGCCCGCAAGGCCAAGTAGCCCGAGGGACCCGTGGAGCCTGTGGGGTGCCCGTGGAGCCCGAGGGGATCACATCCGCTTGAGGACCGCCTGTTTGGCCAGCGTGAACTCCTCGTCCGTCAGCACACCCGTGCGGCGCAGCTCGCCGAGCTCGCGCAGGCGGCGCAGGAGGGCGTCGTGGTCGTCCTCGGTGGACGCGACCGGAGCGGAGGGCAGTTCCGGTCGTTGCTCGCGTGCGTCCCGTACGTCCGTGGCCGCCCTGGCCGGGTGAGGAAGCCTGGCCTGGACGGCCGCCGCGATCAGGGCCATCAGCGGGTCCTTCTTGAAGCCCCACAGCTCCACCGAGTTGGGGTCGTACTTCGGGGGCGCCTTGGTGGGCGCGTTCCTCACGCTGAAGCGGAGGCAGCCGTTCTCCAGGCCGACCGCCGGGTGCCACTCCACGGCGTCGAGGTCGCTGACGGCGAGGGTGCGGATGCCGGCGGCGGCCTTGGCGTCCTCCGTCTTCCAGTTCCACTCCAGCCGGATGTGCTCGCCGTCGAAGCCGGCGGTGCCGTCCCCGGCGGACACCGACAGCGGGACGGCCGGGCCCGGCAGCAGATACTCGGCGACCGGCGCGGACGGGACCTGGTCGAGCAGCAGGGCGTTCCTGACCTCGTCCACGAAGTACTCGGCGACGCCGTAGCGGTCGGGCTCGACGAACAGCTGGTACGGGTCGTTGGGCTCGGTCAGCCGGCCGCCGGTGGCGTGCAGCAGCGGGTCGGCGCCGTCGCGCAGCCGTAACCTGAGCCGCCCGGCCTTGCGGCCCTGCTCGAACGAGACGCCCGCCAACGCGCCCAGCGGGACGACCAGTTCACCCAAGGTCTTGCGGAACAGGCTGACGTTCTTGTCGCGCCCCGGGGTCAGCCGCAGGGCGTCGCCGTCGAAGGTCCAGGTGCCGTCCTTCTGGATGATTTCCGCCATGGGCAAAGTCTGGCATTCCCGACCCGGTTGCCCAGTGCCCCGGCTCCGCCTGTGACGGGGCTGTGGGTCTGGGTTGCCGACGGGGCGCATGGCAAGGTGGTCTCTACCAATTCAGGGTGAAGGGAGCCAGATGTGAGACCGCACCACGGACCAACTCCCCGTCTGACCCGGCTGTTCGGCTCGTTGCTGCTCATGGCGGCCGCGGGCACTTTCGTCACCGGAGCGGCCCCCGCGCCGGAGGCGGTCCGGCCGCTCGGTGAGATCGTCCCGGCGCCCGCCTCGGCCGAGCCGGGCGGACCGCCGTACCGCATCACCCGCGCCACCCGCATCCGCGTCGACGACTCCCGTGCGGTCCGCCGTATCGGCGAATACGTGGCGGACGTGCTGCGCCCCTCGACCGGCTATCCGCTGCCGGTCACCTCCCAGGGCAAGGGCGGCATCCGACTGCGCCTGGCCAAGGGGCCGTTCGGCGCCGAAGGCTACCGCCTCGACAGTGGTGCCAAGGGCGTCACCATCACCGCAGCCCAGCCCGCGGGCCTCTTCCACGGTGTCCAGACCCTGCGCCAGCTCCTCCCGGCCGCCGTCGAGAAGGACTCGGTGCAGCCGGGACCGTGGCTGGTCGCCGGCGGCACGATCAAGGACACCCCGCGCTATGGCTGGCGCGGCGCGATGCTGGACGTGTCCCGGCACTTCTTCACCGTCGACCAGGTCAAGCGATACGTCGACCAACTCGCCCTGTACAAGGTCAACAAGCTGCATCTGCACCTGAGCGACGACCAGGGCTGGCGGATCGCCATCGACTCCTGGCCGCGCCTCGCCCCCTACGGCGGCTCCACACAGGTCGGCGGCGGCCCCGGCGGCCACTACACCAAGGCCGACTACCAGGAGATCGTCCGGTACGCCGCCTCCCGCTATCTGGAGGTAGTCCCCGAGATCGACATGCCGGGCCACACCAACGCGGCCCTCGCCTCCTACGCCGAGCTCAACTGCGACGGCGTGGCGCCGCCGTTGTACACCGGTACCGAGGTCGGCTTCAGCTCGCTGTGTGTGTCGAAGGAGATCACGTACGACTTCGTGGACGACGTGATCCGGGAGCTCGCCGCGCTCACGCCGGGCCGGTATCTGCACATCGGCGGGGACGAGGCGCACTCCACAAGTCACGAGGACTATGTGAAGTTCATGGACCGGGTGCAGCCGGTGGTCGCCAAGTACGGGAAGACCGTGGTGGGTTGGCATCAGCTGACCGGGGCGACCCCGGCGAAGGGCGCGGTGGCTCAGTACTGGGGGCTGGACGACACCGGTGCGGAGGAGAAGGAGCGGGTGGCGGCCGCCGCGCGGGCCGGGACCGGGATCGTGCTGTCGCCCGCCGACCGTATCTATCTCGACATGAAGTACAGCGCGGAGACGCCGTTGGGGCTGGACTGGGCGGGGCTGGTGGAGGTGAAGCGGGCGTACGACTGGGATCCGGGCAACTATCTGCCGGGGGTGCCCGGTTCGGCGATCCGGGGGGTCGAGGCGCCGTTGTGGACGGAGACGATCACCAAGTCCGACGACATCGAGTACATGGCGTTTCCGAGGTTGGCGGGGGCGGCTGAGTTGGGGTGGTCGCCGGCTTCCACGCATGACTGGGATGCCTACAAGGTGCGGCTTGCCGCGCAGGCTCCGAGGTGGGAGGCGCTCGGCATCGACTTCTATCGGTCGCCGCAGGTTCCTTGGTGATTCGTCTGCGGGCCGGTGGGGGCTGGTCGCGCCCCGCGGCGGAGCCGCAGATCGACACAGCCCCGCGCCCCTTTGGGGCGCGTCGCCGCTGAGGCCCCTTGGATGTGCCGACGGGCGCCCCGGGGGACCGTACCCCGGGGCGCCCGTCTGTCTCTGGGTCAGAACCCGGCGATCGGGTTCTTCAGGTTGCCGACGAGCTGAAGTGCGCCCGCCGGGTCGGCCAGGTCCACCATCTGCTGGTTGTTGCGCAGCTGGAGCCGGTTGAGGCAGGACAGCGCGAACTCCGGGGCGAACATGTCGTACTGCCGGAACTTGTCGGCGAGTTCGGGCAGCGAGGCCTGGTACTCGCGGGTGATGTCGGCGACCGTTCGCCAGAAGTCGTCCTCCGCCACGATTCCCTCGGCGGCGAGGTTCGCGGCGAGGAAGCGGAAGAAGCAGTCGAAGACGTCCGTGAAGATCGAGAGGAGCTTCTTGTCCTCCGGCACGTCCACGCGCAGTCGCTCGACCGTCGGCGGCAGGACCGCGTCGACGTCCATGACCGCGATCTCCTCGGCGATGTCCTTGTAGATCGCGCGCTGCACGGCGCCGTCCTTCAGGACGAGGATCACGTTCTCGCCGTGCGGCATGTAGACCAGGTCGTAGGCGTAGAAGCTGTGCAGCAGCGGCGTGAAGTACGCCGTCAGATAGCGGCGCAGCCACTGTGTGGGCGTCAGGCCCGACTGCTCGATCAGGGCGCCGGCGACGGACTTCCCCTCGTGGTCGACGTGGACGAGGGAGGCCATCGTCGCCAGCGACTCGCCGTCCTGGAGGGAAACCACCGGGCTCTCCCGCCACAGGGCGGCCAGCATCTTGCGGTACGGCGAGTAGCGGTCGGTCGCCGCCTCGTACTCGAGGTGCCGGTAGCCGACGGCCGCGCGCTCGCGGATGATCGACAGGCCCGTCGACTTCAACACCGGGTCGTTGTCGATGAGTTGGGCGAGCCAGTCGTTGATCGCCGGGGTCGCCTCCATGTACGCGGCCGAGAGTCCGCGCATGAAGCCCATGTTGATCACGGACAGGGCCGTCTTCACGTAGTGCTTCTCGGGGTGCGACGTGTTGAAGAAGGTCCGGATGGACTGCTGGGCCAGGTACTCGTCGTCGCCCTCACCGAGGCAGACCAGGTGCCGGCGGGCGACCTCGGCGGCGAAGGTGACGGAGAGCTTGTTCCACCACTGCCAGGGGTGGACGGGGATGAAGAGGTAGTCGGCCGGGTCGAGGCCCTCGGCGGCGAGCTTGTCGTGGAAGCGCTCGACGGTCTGCGCGCCCAACTCGTCCCGTACGAAGGTCTCGTACTCGATCCCGACACCGGCCGTGAACGCGGCGCGCGAGCGGTGCGCGGCCAGCCACACCAGGCGGACCGGGCTCGCCGTCTCCGGGGCGTACGACAGGTACTCGTGGATGCCGAAGCCGAGCCGTCCGTTGTTGGCGACGAAGCAGGGGTGGCCCTCGGTCATGCCGGTCTCGATGGCCTGGAAGTCCGAGCGGACGAGCTCGGCGACCGGGAGCTGCGGCTTGGTGAGCTTGTAGCAGGTGCCGGAGAGGGTGGAGGAGATCTCCTCCAGGTAGACCGGCAGGATCTCGTCGCTCAGGCCCAGCGCCTTCTTCAGCTCGATGAAGAAGTCCAGCGCGGCGAGGGGGCGGTCGACGCCGTCTCGGTGACGGGTGATCGAGTCGGCGTCGACCTGCCAGTGGTCGAGGGCGCGACGCGTGGCGGTGAACCCGTAGCGGGTCAGACCGTCGTCGCTGCGGACCTCGAAGCGGCCGTCGGCGGTGGCCTCGGGCGTGATGAGCCGCTCGTGGGCGAACTCGGCGAGGGCTTTGCGGATGAGGAGGCGGTTGGCCTGCTCCCAGCGCTCGGGGGAGAGGTGGGCGACGGCGTCGGCGAGGGTCATGCGGACACCCCCGCCTTGCTCGTCGCCGCGCGGAACTGTTCGCGCGTGCAGAAACTCAACAGCGCCGTCTTCTCGGGCTTCTGGATCTCCCGCTCGGGCACGAACCCGACGGCCTCGTTCAGGGCGTGGACAGCCTTGTTGGAGACGTCCGGCTCGACCACGACACGGACGGTCGCCGGGTCCTCGAAGAGGTGGGCCATCACGGCGGTGATCACGGACCGGGTGAACCCGTGGACGGGGGTGTCGGTCGCCGGGGTGAGGAAGTGCATGCCGACATCGCCCGGCTGCGGCTCGTACAGGCCGACCAGCTCGCGGTGGGCGGGGTCGTACTTCTCCATCAGGAAGACGGGGACGCCGTACGCGTCGAGACCCACCAGCGCGTGGTGGTGCTCGTCGGCGGCTATCTCCATGTAGGCGCGCTCGACGTCCTCCAGTTTCGCGTCCTGCATCATCCAGAACGCGGCCTTGGGGTGGGTGACCCAGCCGTGCAGGAGCTCGGCGTCCTTGAGCGGGTCGAGCGGGCGGAAGTCGAAGGTGTGGGGGGTGGTCATACGGAGAACTCCTGGAACGCGATGGTCTTCTCGACCGGGTAGTACTCGGTGCCGAGCAGCTCACGGATGATGTAGGCGTTGCGGTACGCGCCCATGCCCAGGTCGGGCGAGGTGATGCTGTGGGTGTGCACACCGGCGTTCTGCAGGAAGACGCCGCGGCCCGTGGTGTCGATCGAGTAGTTGCGGGCGACGTCGAAGTTGCCCTGCGTGTCGTAGCGCAGCCGGTCCTTGACGGGGGTCAGGAACTCCGGCTCGGCGTACTTGTAGCCGGTGGCCAGGACCAGGCCCTGCGTCTGAAGGTCGTAGTCCTTCTCCTGCTCCTCCTGGCGGAAGGAGAGGGTGTACGTGCCGTTCTCGTACTCCGCGCTGTTCAGCGAGGAGTTGGTGAGCAGCCGTGTGGGGACGGGCCCGCCGAGGTTCTTCCGGTAGAGCAGGTCGAAGATCTCGTTGATGAGATCGCCGTCGATGCCCTTGAACAGGCCCTTCTGCTGGGCCGTGAGCCGGTAGCGGGTGGCTTCCGGCAGCTCGCGGTAGTAGTCGATGTACTCCGGGGAGGTCATCTCCAGCGTGAGCTTGGTGTATTCGAGGGGGAAGAAGCGGGGGGAGCGCGTCACCCAGTTCAGCCGGTAGCCGTACACGTCGATCTCGGCGAGGAGGTCGTAGTAGATCTCGGCGGCGGACTGGCCGGAGCCGACGATCGTGATCAAGTCCTTCTTCTGGAGCTCCGCCTTGTTCTGCATGTAGCGGGAGTTGTGGAAGAAGTCGCCGCCGAGACCCTGGACGGCCTGCGGGTAGTGCGGGGAGGTGCCGGTCCCGAGGACGAGCCGGCGGGCGCGGTAGGTGTCGCCGGCCGTGGTCGTCACGACGTACCGGTCGTTCTCGTACGTGACCTCCGCGACCGTCGTGCTGAAGCGGACACTGTTCAGCTTGTTCGCGGCCCAGCGGCAGTAGTCGTCGTACTCGACGCGCAGCGGGTAGAAGTTCTCGCGGATGTAGAACGAGTACAGCCGGCCCTTCTCCTTCAGGTAGTTCAGGAAGGAGTACGGCGAGGTCGGGTCCGCCAGCGTCACCAGGTCCGACATGAACGGCGTCTGGAGGTGGGCGCCTTCGAGGAACATGCCGGCGTGCCACTCGAAGTCGGGCTTCGACTCCAGGAAGACACCGTCGAGTTCGTCGATGGGCTCGGTCAGACAGGCGAGGCCGAGGTTGAACGGGCCGAGCCCGATGCCCACGAAGTCGTAGGCTTTGCTCGGGTTTTCAGGACGCGCGGTCAAGGGACTCTCCCAGGTACTGCTCGGCGTGGCCGGCTATCAGGTCGAGGACGGCGGCGATGTCGTCGGTCGTCGTCTCGGGGTTGAGCAGGGTGAACTTCAGGTAGTGGCGGCCCTGGACCTTGGTGCCCGCGACCACCGCGTCGCCGGAGGCGAACAGGGCCTTGCGGGCGTACAGGTTGGCGCGGTCGATCTCGGCCGGGTCGGTCACGGCGGCGGGGATGTAGCGGAAGACGAGGGTGGAGAGCGTGGGCTCGACGACCACGTCGTAGCGCGGGTCGGCGGCGAGGAGTTGCCAGCCCTCGACGGCCAGGTCGCACACCTCGTCGAAGAGCTGCCCGATGCCGTCGGCGCCCATCACCCGCAGGGTCATCCACAGCTTGAGGGCGTCGAAGCGCCGGGTCGTCTGGAGGGACTTGTCGACCTGGTTGGGGATGCGCTCGGTGACCATACGGCGGGGGTTGAGGTACTCCGCGTGGTAGGTCGCGTGGCGCAGGGTGGCCGCGTCCCGGACCAGCACGGCGGACGAACTCACCGGCTGGAAGAAGGACTTGTGGTAGTCGACGGTGACCGAGTCCGCGCGCTCGATGCCGTCGATGCGGCCGCGGTACTTCACCGAGGCGAGCAGTCCGCAGCCGTAGGCGGCGTCGACGTGCATCCAGGCGCCGTACTGCTCGCACAGCTCGGCGATCTCGGGCAGCGGGTCGATGGAGCCGAAGTCGGTGGTGCCGGCGGTGGCGACGACGGCCATGGGGACGAGGCCGTCCGCCTTGCAGCGCTCCAACTCGTGGGCGAGCGCGACGGTCTGCAGGCGCTTGTTCTGGTCGACCGGGATGGAGACCACGGCGTCCTGGGCGAGGCCCAGCAACTTCGCGGACTTCTTCACGCTGAAGTGGCTGACCTCGGAGGCGAAGATACGCAGTTTCGCGAAGGAGTCCGTCTTGGCCTCCTCGCGGGCGAGGAGGAGGGCCTGGAGGTTGGACTGGGAGCCGCCGGAGGTGAACACGCCGTCGGCGTTCGGTCCGAGGCCGAGCCGCGCGTTCGTCCAGTCGATCAGTTTGCGCTCGATGAGGGTGCCGCCGGCCGACTGGTCCCAGGTGTCCAGGGAGGAGTTGACCGCGGAGAGGATCGCCTCGCCGAGCACCGCCGGTATGACGACCGGGCAGTTGAGGTGGGCGAGGTAGCGCGGGTGGTGGAAGTAGACCGCGTCGCGGAGGTAGACATCCTCCAGCTCGTCGAGGGCCGCGGCGGTGTCGAGCAGCGGCTTGTCGAGGTCGATCGCGTCGATCGTCGGGGCGAGGGCGTCGACGGTGACACCCGTGAACGGACGGTCGGTGGCGGCGAGTTTGGCTGCCACCCGCTCTACTCCTTCGGTCACGGAGCGGCGGTACTGCTCCGCGGTCGTGTCATTGAGCAGGTGCGAGCGCATGGTGGGGGTCCTCCGGGGGGAGCAGTCCGTGCGGGTCGGACGGGGGTGGGGACGCGATCTTCGATCTCGCTTCGCGTTACTTAGGTTAGCCTAACCTAAGTAACGCAAGGTAAAACGTGGCATCAACCGTGACTACGGTCACTCCGGCCGCAGTCGGCCCTATCGACACAGCAGACGCAGCGGGCACAGCAGTCACCGCCGTACGCAGGGGAGTCGGGCGTACAGCGGTGGGTGTCGCTCGGTGGGTTACTCCGCGGCGCGGAGCTGCTCCTCGGTCAGCCCCTGACGCCAGTAGCCGACGAAGGTGACGCTGCGGCGGTCGATGCCCCGCTCACCCACGAAATGCCGGCGCAGCGCCTTGACGCTGCCGGACTCACCCGCGATCCAGACGTACGGGTGCTCGGCGTCCGGCAGTTGAGCGTCTCTGATGGCGCCGAGGGCCATGGGGGACCCCTCGACGCCGGGCTCGTCCTGATGGTGGTCCCGGACGAGCCAGGTGACCTCGGCGTCGGCCTCGGTCACCAGATCCTGGATGTCCTCGGCGTGCTGCACCTCGAGCCAGACGCGGGCACGGGTGCCGGCGGGCAGCGACTCGACGATCGCGGAGGCGGCCGGTACGGCGGTCTCGTCGCCCCAGACGACGACGAGGTCGGCGTCCAGCGGCGGCCGGAACCGGATGGCACGGTTGTCGGCGATCGCCGGACCCAGCAGCAGCACCCGGTCACCGGCACCGGCATCGGCGGCCCACCGGGAGGCGGGGCCGGCCGGGGTGGCGGCGCCGGGCTCGACACCGTGCAGCACGAAGTCGATGTCGATCTCGTCGGGTTCCCGGCGCAGGGCGCGCAGCGTGTACGAGCGCATCACGGCCCGTACGTCGTCGGGGAGTTCACGCCACGCCTGCCACCATCCGTCGCCGAGCTCGATCGGTACATGGGGCTCGGTCTGTCCCTCGGCGGGGATGAAGAGCGACAGCGACTGGTCGCAACCGAGGGAGTGGAACTCCCGCAGTTCGTCCCCGGCGAAGGTGACCCGGACCAGGGACGGCGACAGTCGCCGCGTCCGCACGACCTGGAGGGAGAAGAACCGGAAGGGGGCGGCGACGGCGGTGGTCATGGGGTGCGCTCCTGATCAGGGGGCGAGGGGATGCTTTTCAGGGGCGCGGGGAACTGCGCGACCAGCCACAGACGGCCGGCAGCTCACCCGCTACATCAAGCCCCGTTTTTCAGCTGACCTTCTTGGCGTTCTCCAGCGCCTCGGCGAGCGTCTCGAGAAGCGGCGTGCACTTGTCGTACGACAGGATCGGCTCGGGCGAACGGGAGATGACCTGCCCGGCCTTGACCGCGGGCAGCTTCTTCCAGGTGGCCTCGGTGATGTCGGCCGGCTGGATCGTCGAGGAGCGGTCGTCCATCATGATGATGTCGGCCTTGTACTTGTCGACGTTCTCCCAGCTGAGCGACTCGTACCAGCCGCCACCCTTCGCCTTGGCCTTCTCCGAGGGCTCGACGAAGTTCACGCCGAGGGCCTTGAAGTACTCCAGGTCGATGGAGAGGTTGGTGCCGGAGACGTAGAAGATGTCCTGGCTGGCGGAACCGGCCAGCACCTTGATCTCGGGCTTCGCCTTCGCGGCGGCGCGCAGCCGGGTGGCCGCGGCCTCGAACTTCTTCTTGGCGTCGGTGACGGAGGCGGCCGTCATGTCGGCGCCCAGCGACTCCGCGAGCTCCCACACGCGCTGCAGCGGCTCGGTGATCTGGCGGTCGTAGACGGAGATGCCGACGCTCGGGGCGAGCTTGGCGATCTTGTCCGCGGAGGCCGCGGGGACGTACCAGAGGGTGCCGGCGTCGTCGAACATCGTGGTGATGAGGACGTCCGGGGCGAGGGCGGCGTACTTCTCGACGTTGAACTGGTCCCACACGTTGCCGAGGATCTCGACCTTGGAGATGTCCATGTCGCCGGCCTGAACGTCGGCCTTGCCGTCGGTGGTCCTGGTCGGGCCGAAGACGCCCTTGACGGAGATGCCGTAGTCGTACAGCGCGGCGGCGACACCGGTGAACGCGACGATGTTCGCGGGGATCTTGTCGAGCTTCACCTCGGTGCCACGGTCGTCCTTGAACGTCCAGGGACCGGACTTCTTCGCGGCGGTCGTCTCCGTGTCAGAGCCACCGCTTTTCGCGTCGTCGTCGCCGCAGGCTGCGAGCACGGCACCGAGGCCGAGGGCGCCGCCCGCGGCGAGGATGCCGCGGCGGGTGAGGTGGGTGGCTCTGGCGTTGGACATGTGTGTGGCTGCTTTCGAACGGGGCGGAGCGCCCGCCGGACAAGTTCGAATGTAGGTTAGCCTAACCTCAGATCTTGTCCAGGGGTCGGGCCCCTTCGATCGGGAGCTGTGAGAGCCCTGTGGCGTGGGCTGTCGAGGTCCGTGCGACCCAACTCCCTTGAAATCGATGCCTGTTGGGCGACCCTGACTCCTGGTCAAGAACCATGCCGGAGGCGCCACCGCTCCCCGCCCCGCCGTGGCGCCGGAACTCCCCGGCCTCCACCGTCCACGGCCGGAACCTCGATCCGCAGTAAAGTCCGGGGAATGCTGAGAACCAAGGTCAGCGTCATCGTTCCTGTCTACAACACCGGGAAATACCTCGACGAGTGCGCGCCCTCGCTGCTGGGCCAGAGCCTCCCCGCCGATGAGTACGAGGTCATCTACGTCGACGACGGTTCGACGGACGACACCCTGGGCCGACTGGAGAAGATCGCGGCCGCACACCCGAACGTCCAGGTGCACACCCGGCCGAACTCGGGATGGCCCGGGGCCCCGCGCAACCACGGCATACGGCATGCCAAGGGTGAGTACATCCAGTTCGTCGACCACGACGACACGCTCGGGCCCGAGGCCCTGGAGCGGCTGTACGAGCACGCGAAGCGGAACGACGCCGACGTGGTGATCGGCAAGATGTCCAGCACGATAGTGCGACCCCGGCGGCTGTTCCGGTACACCGTGGACGCCTGCACGATCGAGAACGACGAGCTCATGCAGAGCCTGTCGCCGCACAAGATGTTCCGGCGGGCCTTCGCCGAGGAGCACGGGCTGCGGTTCCCCGAGGGGCCCTGGATTCTGGAGGACCTTCTCTTCGTCAGCGCCGCCTATCTCAAAGCGGAACGGATCTCGGTCCTCGCCGACTACCCCTCCTACTACTGGATGAAGCGGGACGACGGCGGCAACAACACCCAGCACCGGTTCAACCCGCGGCACGGATTCTGGCCCAACTGCCGCACCGTCGTCCGCCAGATCAAGGACGGGACCACTCCCTCCGACGACATCGACGCGCTCCAGAACCGGCTGCTGCACCGCCTCTACCACATCGAGATCCTCTCCCGGGCCCGTGAGCCCGAGATCCTGCGCGAGGACCCGGCCGAGCAGCGCCGGCGGTTCGAGGCGGCCCGGGAGCTGGCGCTGGCGGAGTTCCCGGCGGCCGTGCGGGAAGGCCTGCCTGCCGTGTCCCGGCTGCGGGCCGAGCTGCTCGAGGGCGGTGACTTCGCCGGGGCGCAAGCCCTCGCCGAGCGGATCCGCGACATCAAGGCCCGCAGCCGCGTCGGTGGACTGCGGTGGGAGGACGGCCGTCTCGTCGGCGACGTCACGCTCGACCTGCTGCGCGGCGACGGCGAGCCGCTCGTCCTCGTCGAACGGGACGGGAAGCGGTGGCTGGACCCCGCGCTGCTGGACGGCGTCCCGGGAACGGAGGACGGCTGGGAGGTCCGTGACCCCTTCCGGCTGGCGTACGCGGAACTGGTCGTCAAGGACCGGGACCGGGAGGACTGGTGGTACCCGGAGGGCGAACTGGAGGTGCGGCTGAGGTCTCTCGGAGAGGGACGGTCCCAGCTCGTCGCGTCCGGGCGGCTGCGCCTCGACCCGGAGCGGCTGGCCGGCGGTCGACCGCTGCAACGCGGGGTCCACGACGTGTGGGCGTACGTCCAGCTGCTGGGCGTCGAGCGGATACTGCGCGTCACCGGGGACGGCGAGCCGGGCGCCCCCGCCGTGGGGCCGGCGCTGACCGGCGGGCGCCTGTCCCTGCCGTACTGGACGGTCAAGGGGCAGCTCGCCCTGGATGTGGACCAGCGCCAGCGCCGGCTCGGTCCCGACACGGCAGACCTCGTCGGCGCGAACCCCGCGCGCGCCCGGCGGTCGCTCGGACTGCCGTACATGGCGGCGGCGCCCGGCGACCCGTTGCCCGTCGAGGTCACCGTGTCCACCCTGACGATCGCGGCCGAACTGCTCCCCGGCGTCGACGGCACGGCACGGCTGCGCCTGCCCGCAAGCCTCAGGAAGCTCCCCGACGGACGCCACCCGGTCACCCTCCCGAAGGCGGACACCCCGCTCGCGTACGCCGAGGTCCGCGACGGCACCCTGCTGCGGCTGGAGGGCCCGGCCCACCAGGCCGGCAGGGGCCGTCGGTTCCTGGACGCGGTCGGCGACAACCCTCAGGTCCGGCGGGTGCGCCGGCGCCTGGGCAGGTAGGGCAGTGCCGACCCGCCCTCAGTGGGTCGGCACGCGCTCAGCCCACCAGCCCCAACTCCCGTGCGATCAGCATCCGCTGCACCTCACTCGTGCCCTCCCCGATCTCCAGGATCTTGGAGTCCCGCCACATGCGGGCCACCGGGTATTCGTTCATGAAGCCATAGCCGCCATGGACCTGCGTGGCGTCCCGGGCGTTGTCCACCGCGACCGTCGACGAGTAGAGCTTCGCGAGGGCCGCCTCCTTCTTGAAGGGCTCGCCCGAGACCAGGCGGGAGGCCGCGTCGCGCCAGGCGAGTCGGGCCGTGTGGGCCTTCATCTCCATGTCGGCGATCTTGAACTGGATGGCCTGGTTCGCACCGATCGGCCGGCCGAAGGCGTGCCGCTCCTTCGCGTACTTCACCGACTCGTCCACACACCCCTGCGCCAGCCCCGTCGCCAGCGCCGCGATCGCGATGCGGCCCTCGTCGAGGATGCGCAGGAACTGGGCGTACCCACGGCCCTGTTCGCCCAGGAGGTTCGCCGCGGGCACGCGGACGTCCGCGAAGGACAGCTCGCGGGTGTCCGAGGCGTTCCAGCCGACCTTGGAGTAGGGGGCCGCCACCGTGAAGCCGGGGGTGCCCGACGGGACGATGATCGACGAGATCAGCGGCTTGCCGTCCGGCTTGCGGCCCGTCACCGCCGTCACGGTCACCAGACCCGTGATGTCCGTGCCCGAGTTGGTGATGAAGCACTTCGTGCCGTTGATCACCCACTCGTCCGTCTCCGGGTCCAGCCGGGCCGTCGTACGCGTCGCCCCCGCGTCACTGCCGCCGTCCGGCTCCGTCAGGCCGAACGCGCCCAGGATCTCGCCCGAGCAGAGCCGGGGCAGCCACTCCCGCTTCTGTGCCTCGGTTCCGTAGAGGTGGAACGGCATGGCGCCCAGCGACACCCCCGCCTCCAGGGTGATGGCGACCGAGGAGTCGACCCGGGCCAGTTCCTCCAGGGCCACGCCCAGCGCCAGGTAGTCGCCGCCCATGCCGCCGTACTCCTCCGGGAAGGGCAGGCCGAACAGGCCCATGCGGCCCATCTCGCGGACGATCTCGTACGGGAACTCGTGGTGCTCGTAGTACTCGCCGATCTTCGGCGCCACGACGTCGTGCGCGAACGCCTCGACCGTACGGCGGAGTTCTTCGAGCTCGGGGGAGAGTCGGTGGTCCATTGCGGTCACTGCTCCTTGTGGGACAGGGCTCGTACGGTGCGGGACGGGCTGGGTCGGCCCAGTTGTTCGGCCATCCAGACGCTGGTGGCGACGAGACGGTCGAGGTCGACTCCGGTGTCGATGCCGAGCCCCCGCAGCATCCACACGAGGTCTTCGGTGGCGAGGTTGCCGGTGGCGGACTTGGCGTACGGGCAGCCGCCGAGGCCGCCCGCGGAGGCGTCGACCGTGGTGACGCCGTGCTGGAGGGCGGCGTAGGTGTTGGCGAGGGCCTGGCCGTAGGTGTCGTGGAAGTGCACGCCCAGGAGCTCCACGGGGACGCCTTGGCCGGTCAGTTCGGTCAGCAGGGCCCGGACATGTCCCGGTGTCGCCACGCCGATCGTGTCGCCCAGGCTCAGCTCGTCGCAGCCCATGTCCAGCAGCGTCCGGCAGACGTCCACCACCTGCTGGACGGGGACCGGACCCTCCCACGGGTCGCCGAAGCACATCGACAGATAGCCGCGGACATGGACGCCGGCCTCCTTCGCCCGCGTCACCACGGGCGCGAACATCGCCAGTGCCGCGTCCATCGTGCGGTTGAGGTTGGCCTTGGCGAAGGACTCGCTGGCGCTCGCGAAGACGGCGACGCGGGTCGCCTTCAGTGCCAGGGCGCGGTCCAGGCCGCGTTCGTTCGGCACCAGGACCGGGAGGTCCACCGGAACGTGGGCGATCTGCGGGAACAGCTCCTCCGCGTCGGCCAGTTGGGGCACCCACTTCGGGTGGACGAAACTGGTGGCCTCGATCGTCGTCAGGCCCGCGTCGGCGAGGCGGCGGATGAACTCCGCCTTGACCTGCGTCGGGACGGTGCCCTTCTCGTTCTGCAGGCCGTCACGCGCGCCGACCTCGTGGATGCGGACCCGGGCGGGCAGGCCCTTCTCCGGTACGACCATGGGCAGTGCCAGGGGGTGTGTCATTCCGTCGCCTCCTCGTGAGGTGCGATCACAGCGAGCACCTGGTCCATGACGACCGTCGAGCCCGGTGCCACGTCCAGTTCGGCGACCGTGCCGGCGTGTGGGGCGGAGATGACGTGCTCCATCTTCATCGCCTCCACCACCAGCAGGCTCTGTCCCGCGGTCACCTCGTCCCCCACAGCGACCTTCACCACCGTCACCGTCCCCGGCATGGGCGCCGTGAGCGAGTCGGCGCCCGCGTGCGCGGCCCCGGTGAGCGAGGCGGCCACCGGGTCGTGGTCGCGCACATGCCAGGCGTCGCCGTCGCGGCCCACCCAGTCGGCGGCCCGGTGGAAGGTGTGGCGCACGCCGTCGAGGGTGACGCAGACCCGGTCCTCCGTGACGGTGGCGGTGCCGCGTGGGGCGTACTCCACCGGGTCCTGCACCCGCAGAGGGAAACCGACGGGCTTCGGGGTCCCGCCCAGGCGCCAGCCGCTCGGCACCGAGAACGGGTCCGTCCAGCCGTCGCCGTGCGGGCGCAGCGCGTCCAGCCGTACCGCCGCCGCCGCCTCGTACACCTCCTCCGGCACGTCGACCGCGACGAGTCCCGCCACCTCCCGCTCCACCAGCCCGGTGTCCAACTCGCCCGCCACGACCGCCGGATGGCCCAGCAGCCGCCGCAGGAACCCGGCGTTCGTCTGCACGCCCAGCGTGACCGTCCCGGCGAGGGCGGCCCGGAGCTTGCGGATCGCGGTCGCACGGTCGGGGCCGTACGCGATCACCTTGCTCAGCATCGGGTCGTACAGGCTCCCGACCTCGGTGCCCTCGCTGAGCCCGGAGTCGGTGCGGACGCCGTCGCCCTGGGGCTCGGACAGCCTGAGGACCGTGCCGCCGGAGGGGAGGAACCCGCGGGAGGGGTCCTCCGCGCAGATCCGTGCCTCGATCGCGTGCCCGGTCAGCGTGACGTCCTCCTGGCCGAAGGCCAGCCGCTCGCCCGCCGCGACCCGCAGCTGCCACTCCACCAGGTCCAGGCCGGTGATGAGCTCGGTGACCGGGTGTTCCACCTGGAGGCGGGTGTTCATCTCCATGAAGTAGTACGACGAGGGATCGCCGCCCGGCACGATGAACTCCACCGTGCCCGCGCCCCGGTAGCCGCAGGACCGGGCCGCCTGGACCGCCGCCTCGCCCATCGCGGCGCGGGTCTTGTCGTCCAGCAGTACCGAGGGCGCCTCCTCGATGATCTTCTGGTGGCGGCGCTGGAGGGAGCACTCGCGTTCGCCGAGGTGGATGACGTTGCCGTGGCCGTCCGCCAGGACCTGGATCTCGATGTGCCGGGGGCGGTCGACCCACCGCTCGACGAGGAGGGTGTCGTCGCCGAAGGAGGTGCGGGCCTCACGGCGGGCGGCGGCGATCTCCTCGTCCAGGAGGTCGAGGTCCCGGACCAGGCGCATGCCCTTGCCGCCACCGCCGGCGGAGGGCTTCAGCAGGACCGGGGCGCCCAGGGCGCGGGCGGCGTCCGCCAGTTCGGGGTCGCGGCCGCCGGGGACCACGGGGACGCCCGCCGCCTCGACCGTCTCCTTGGCGCGGATCTTGTCGCCCATGAGGGCGATGGCGTCGGCGGGCGGTCCGATGAAGACCAGCCCGGCGTCGGCGCAGGCGCGCGCGAAGGCGGCGTTCTCCGCGAGGAAGCCGTACCCGGGGTGCACCGCCTGGGCGCCGGTCCGGGCGGCCGCCTCCAGCAGCCGCTCGGCGGACAGATAGCTCTCGGACGCCGGGGCCGGACCGATCCGTACGGCGGTGTCGGCCTCCCGGACGTGCCGGGCGTCGGCGTCCGCGTCGGAGAAGACGGCGACGCTCCGCACCCCCATCGAGCGCAGGGTGCGGATGACGCGGACCGCGATCTCGCCCCGGTTGGCGACAAGCACTGTGTCGAACATCGTTTGGAAGTCCCTCACATCCGGAAGACGCCGAACTGGGGGTCACCCAGCGGCGCGTTGGCGCAGGCGGTCAGGGCCAGTCCCAGCACCTGACGGGTCTCCAGGGGGTCGATGACCCCGTCGTCCCACAGGCGGGCCGTCGCGTAGTAAGCGTTCCCCTGACGCTCGTACTGCGCACGGATCGGGTCCTTGAAGGTCTCTTCCTCCGCGGCGGCCCATTCCTCGCCGCGCGCCTCCAGCTGGTCCCGCTTGACGGTCGCGAGGACCGAGGCGGCCTGCTCGCCGCCCATGACCGAGATCTTGGCGTTGGGCCACATCCACAGGAAGCGGGGGGAGTAGGCCCGGCCGCACATGGAGTAGTTCCCGGCGCCGTACGACCCGCCGACGACGACGGTCAGCTTGGGCACGCGCGTGCAGGCGACGGCCGTGACCATCTTGGCGCCGTGCTTGGCGATGCCGCCGGCTTCGTACGAACGCCCCACCATGAACCCGGAGATGTTCTGGAGGAAGAGCAGCGGGATGCCGCGCTGGTCGCACAGCTCGATGAAGTGGGCGCCCTTCTGGGCGGACTCGGAGAAGAGGATGCCGTTGTTGGCGACGATGCCCACCGGGTGGCCGTGGACATGGGCGAAGCCGGTGACCAGGGTCTGCCCGAACTCGGCCTTGAACTCCGAGAAACGGGAGCCGTCGGTGATGCGGGCGATGATCTCGCGCACGTCGTAGGGGGTACGGGAGTCGACGGGCACGGCGCCGTACAGCCCGTACGGGTCGACCTTGGGTTCCTCCGCCGGCTCCACGGACCAGGGCATCGGCCCGCGCGCGGGGAGGGTCGCGGCGATGTTCCGCACGATCCGCAGGGCGTGGGCGTCGTCCTCGGCGAGGTGGTCGGTGACGCCGGAGATCCGGGAGTGCACCTCGCCGCCGCCCAGCTCCTCGGCGGTGACGACCTCACCGGTGGCGGCCTTCACCAGCGGAGGTCCGCCGAGGAAGATCGTCCCCTGGTTCCGGACGATGACGGCCTCGTCGCTCATGGCGGGCACGTACGCCCCGCCGGCGGTGCAGGAGCCGAGGACGGCAGCGATCTGCGGGATGCCCGCGCCGGACATCCGGGCCTGGTTGAAGAAGATCCGGCCGAAGTGCTCACGGTCCGGGAAGACCTCGTCCTGCATCGGCAGGAAGGCACCCCCGGAGTCCACGAGATAGAGACAGGGGAGCCGGTTCTCCAGGGCGACCTCCTGGGCCCGCAGATGCTTCTTCACGGTCATCGGGTAGTACGTGCCGCCCTTGACGGTCGCGTCATTGGCGACGATCACGCACTCGCGCCCGCTGACCCGCCCGATCCCGGCGATGACACCGGCGGCCGGGGCCTGGCCCTCGTACATCCCGTCGGCGGCGAGGGGGGCGAGCTCCAGGAAGGGGGAACCGGGATCGAGGAGGTGGTCGACCCGGTCCCGGGGCAGCAGCTTGCCGCGCGCGGTGTGCCGGGCACGTGCCTTCTCACCGCCGCCGAGCCGGGCGGCGGCGAGCTTGTCGCGCAGCTCCTCGACGAGCTTTCGGTGGCCCCGCTCATTGGCCCGCCAGGCCTCCGACGCGGGGTCCGCCGCGCTGTGAAGCTCCGGTGCCTGATGCATCCCGCGATCCCCTCACCTTGTTAATGAGCGTTAACGTATGTCCTCCAGGTTAACGAGCGCTAACCTCCCTGTCTAGAATTGCCTCCATGGCCACCAGAACCGACGCCCCCACCCGCCGCGAGCAGATCCTCAAGGAAGCCGCTCGACTCTTCGCCGAGCGTGGCTTCCACGGTGTCGGCGTGGACGAGATAGGCGCCGCGGTCGGCATCAGCGGACCCGGGCTGTACCGCCACTTCGCGGGCAAGGACGCGATGCTCGCCGAGCTGCTGGTGGGGATCAGCGAGCAGCTGCTCAGGGGCGCGAGGCGCCGGCTGGCGGAGGTCGACGGAGGCTCCGCGGAGGACGTCCTCGACTCGCTGGTCGAGGGCCACATCGACTTCGCCCTGGACGACCGGCCCCTGATCACGCTCCACGACCGGGAGCTGGACCGGCTGAGGGACAGCGACCGCAAGCTCGTACGCCAGCTTCAGCGGCAGTACGTCGAGCTGTGGGTGGAGGTGGTGCGCGAGGTGTACCCGGTCCTGACGGAACCCACGGCCCGCTCGGCGGTGCACTCGGTGTTCGGACTGCTGAACTCGACGCCGCATCTCGGCCGCCCGGGGTCCCTGCCGGGCCGCGGTGCCACGGGCGAGCTGCTGCACCGCATGGCCCGGGGGGCGTTCGCGGCGGCGGGGACGGAGTGACCCGCCGGCGGGGGGCGATGGGTGGCTCGCCCTGCGCCGACGGGTCAGGTCGTCGCGTGAACCGCCACGACCCGGTCGGTGAAGCAGAGCCGGACCGGCATCCCCTCCCTGTCGGCCCGGTGTGATCATGGTGCCGAGTCGGCCGCCCCCATGGCCAGGGGGAGCACGTCCCGTCTCGTCGTGGGACCTCCGCCACACCGATGACCAGGAATGACGCAGACGTGTCGGGACAAGCGTCTCTGATCAGCTTGGAGATCTCATGTCAGACGTAGTGTCTGGCTCGGGTTCTGCCCATCGTGGAGGCGTGGTGTGGGCGTGCAGGTGGAAGCCCGCGCCCAGCGCTGTTCCTCGCGGCCGGTGTCGGCTGATGGGTGTGCTGATCGTCGTCACGCCCTGGTGCCGGTCGGCTGCGCGGGGCAGCCGTCTTTGGTCCGTGTGAGCGTGTCCCTCCGGACGCCGGCCCGCCGGACCCGAGGGTCCGGCGGGGGAGGGTGTCCGGCGTCGCCTGGGCGTCGGACGTGCTGGGTGTCGCCGGGTGGGTCCGGTCTTGGACCGGTCCGTGCGGCGGGTCTTCGGCGCGGGGGTGATGACGGCGCCCGCTTCGAGTTCGTCGATCACGGTGCGGATGGCCATGGCCCCGCTGGTGCGGTCGGTGACGGTCTTGGCCAGTGCCGGGAGGTGCCTCGCGGGTCCGCTGGACCCTCTCCGGCACGGCGGACGTCCCGGCGGGCACGGGCGCGTACCGCGTCGACCACCTCGACGGCACCACGCGCGAGACGGACGCCGAGGACGTCGTACGGATCACCGAACGGCCGGTTCTGGTGCGGTACCGCTGAGGCGGCGTGACGAGCGTTACGGACGGGTTCCTCTGGACGGTCGTCCCTACTGGCCGGTACATTTGGTGTCTGAGCAAGCGCTTAGACAAGTGATCCTGAGCCAGGTGGAGGTGGCGGCGGTGCGCCGTACGGTGTTCAACGAGGACCACGAGGCGTTCCGGGAGACCCTCCGGGCCTTCATCGAGGCCGAGGTCGTTCCCGTCTACGACGAGTGGTTCGCAGCCGGCCAGGCGCCGCGCGACTTCTACTACAAGCTCGCCGAGCTCGGCGTCTTCGGTATCCGCGTCGACGAGGAGTTCGGCGGCGCGGGCATCGACTCGTACAAGTTCGAGGCGGTGATGTACGAGGAGACCGCGCGCGCGGGTGTGCAGTTCGGCGGCTCCGGTGTGCACGTCCTGCTCGGACTGCCGTACATCAAGATGCTCGCCACCGACGAGCAGAAGAAGCGCTTCCTGCCGAAGTTCGTCTCCGCCGAGGAGATGTGGGCCCTCGCGATGACCGAGCCGGGCACCGGCTCCGACCTCGCGGGCATGAAGACCACCGCCAAGCTGTCGGAAGACGGCACGCACTACGTCCTCAACGGCTCCAAGACCTTCATCACCGGCGGCGTCCACGCCGACCGGGTGATCGTCTGCGCCCGCACCGCCGCGCCCACCGCCGAGGACCGCCGCCACGGCATCTCCTTGTTCGCGGTGGACACCAAGTCCGAGGGCTACTCCATCGGCCGCAAGCTCGACAAGCTCGGCCTGAAGACCTCCGACACCGCCGAGCTGGCGTTCGTCGACGTGAAGGTCCCCGTCGAGGACCTCCTCGGCGAGGAGAACAAGGGCTTCTACTACCTCGGCCACAACCTGGCCTCCGAGCGCTGGGGCATCGCCTTCGGCGCCTACGCGCAGGCCAAGGCCGCGGTGCGGTTCGCCAAGGAGTACGTGCAGGAGCGCACCGTCTTCGGCAAGCCGGTCGCCTCGTTCCAGAACACCAAGTTCGAGCTGGCCGCCTGTCAGGCCGAGGTGGACGCGGCCGAGGCCGTCGTGGACCGCGCCCTGGAGGCCCTGGACGCGGGCGAGCTGACCCCCGCCGAGGCCGCCAGCGCCAAGCTGTTCGCCACCGAGGTCGCCCACCGTGTGATCGACCGCTGCCTCCAGCTGCACGGCGGCTACGGCTTCATGAACGAGTACCCGATCGCCCGCCTGTACGCGGACAACCGCGTCAACCGCATCTACGGCGGCACCAGCGAGATCATGAAGACGATCATCGCCAAGGACATGGGCCTGTAAGGCTCCCGAAATTACTGACCAGTAGAAACGACTGCATGAGTCAGGCACTGCAGAATCTCCTCGATCTGCTCGACCTCGAGCAGATCGAGGAGAACATCTTCCGCGGCCGGTCCCGGCCCGCCATCGTCCCCCGTGTCTTCGGCGGGCAGGTCGCGGCCCAGGCGCTCGTCGCCGCGGGGCGGACGGTCCCCGAGGACCGCCTCGCCCACTCCCTCCACGCGTACTTCCTGCGCATGGGGGACCCGGGCGCCCCCATCGTGTACACGGTCGACCGCATGAACGACGGCCGCTCCTTCACCACCCGCCGCGTGGTCGCGGTGCAGCACGGGCAGCCCATATTCGCCCTGTCGGCGTCCTTCCAGAAGTACGAGGAAGGCTTCGACCACCAGATCCCGATCCCGGCCGCCCCCGACCCGGCCACCCTCCCCACCTCGCAGGAGCGGCTGCGCGGCTACGACCACATCGCCCCGGACGTCATCGAGAGGTTCCTCGAGACCCGCGAGGCGATCGACCTGCGCTACGTCGACGAGCCGCCGTACGGCAGATTCGGCGAGCCGCGCGAACCGCACTCCCAGGTCTGGTTCCGCACCAACGGCAAGCTGGCTGACGACCCGCTCCTGCACGTCGTCCTCGCCACCTACGTCTCCGACATGACCCTCCTCGACTCGGTCCTGCTCGCGCACGGCCGCGGCGGCTGGGCGGTCCACGACGTCGTGGGCGCCTCCCTCGACCACGCGATGTGGTTCCACCGGCCCTTCCGCGCCGACGAGTGGCTCCTGTACGACCAGGAGTCGCCGTCCGCGTACGGCGGCCGCGGTCTCGGCCAGGCCCGCATCTACACACAGGACGGACGGCTCGCCATCTCGGTGATCCAGGAAGGCGTCGTCCGCGCACCCCGGCAACACTGAGGGGCATGACGAACGGCAGCACTTCTGAAGACGACGGCGGCGGCGAGTCCACCTTCACGGTGATCGTCGCCGCCGTCGCCAATCTCGGGATCGCGGTCGCCAAGGCCGTGGCCGGTGTCATCAGCGGATCGAGCGCGATGCTGTCGGAAGCGGCCCACTCGGTCGCCGACACGGTCACCGAGGTACTGCTCCTCACCGCCCTCAAGCGCAGCGAGAAGCCCGCCGACGAGGACCACCCGCTGGGCTACGGGCCCGAGCGGTACATCTGGGCCATGCTCGCCGCCGTCGCCACCTTCGTCGGCGGCGCGGTCTTCTCGATCTACGACGGCATCCACACCCTCGTCGCGGGCGAGGAACTCGGCGACCCGCTCGTCTCGTACATCGTGCTCGGCGTCGCCTTCCTGCTGGAGGGCTACTCGCTGCGGACCGGCGTGAGACAGGCGCGCGGCGAGGCGGCCCGGTTCCGGGCGCCCTTCAAGGTCTATCTGCGCCACACCCCCGACACCGCCGTGAAGGCCGTGGTCCTGGAGGACGCCGCCGCGCTCGTCGGGCTCGTGCTCGCCGCCGGCGGACTGCTCGGCGGCGAGCTCACCGGCTCCGGAGTCTGGGACGGGATCGCCTCGCTGCTCATCGGGCTGCTGCTGCTCTGCGTGGCATGGGTGCTCGGGCGGTCCAACGCGGAGCTGCTGATCGGCCGTCCGCTCCCGCGGCCCATGCGGGAGCGGATCAGGGCCGAGCTGCTGGCGGTGGAGCACATCGAGGCCGTGCTGGAGCTGACCACCCTGGTCCAGGGGCCGCGGGAGGCGCTGGTCGCGGCCAAGGTCGACTTCCGGGACGTGTCGACGGCGGCCCAGGTCGAGTGGGCCTGCGAACAGGCCGAGCTGCGGCTGCGGGCCGCGTTCCCCGGTGTGAGCAGGGTGTACCTGGACCCGACGCCGGGGCATGCGCAGCAGCGGACGGAGGGCCTGAACCCCTGGCCGTGACGCCGGGTCCGGGCCCGGCCTACTTCAGTCCCGCCTCCGCCAGGAGGTACGCCGTCAGCGGGTCGTAGTAGCGGGGGCTGATGACGTGGTCGTCGAGGGGGACCGTCACCTGGACGGTGCCCTCGGCCTCGGCGAGGAAGAGCGCAGGGTCGTTGCAGTCGGCGTAACCGAGGGAGTCGACGCCGTGCTGACCGGCGTAGCCCGCCCACCCGTGGTCCGCGACCACCAGATCCGGCAGCGGACGGCCCTCGCGCTCGAGCCCGGTGAGGATCGCCTTCATCGGCTCGCCGGAGTGGGTGTGCCACAGCGAGGCGCCGTGCTCCAGGACCGCCACGTCCGCGAACTGCATGACGTAGCCCTCGTCCGTCTGCAGCCCCTCCGGGATGACGACGATCTCGCAGCCGGCGCTCCGCAGCGCGGCGGCGGTGGAGTGGTGCACTTCGAGGAGGCCGCCCGGGTGGCCGGTGGCGAACAGGACACTCTGCCGGCCGTCGGCGGCCTTGCGCAGCCGCGCCGCCATCCGGTCGAGGCCGTCCACGGTCAGCTCGGGGTCGATGGTGTCCTGGCCGTACCGGTACTCCGGGTCGTCGTTCACACCCACCCGCTCCGCCATCACCGCGAGCACGTCCTGCTCGTCGGCCCAGCGGTCGCCGAGCTCCAGGCCGAGCCAGAAGTTGCGGACGCCGTTCGCCAGCTGGCGGTAGTGGGAGAGGTTGTTCTCGCGGGGCGTCGCGACATCGCCCGCGATGCGGGTCCGTACGAGGTGGTCGACGAGCTCGGCGCGGCTGGGAGTCCCGGGTATCGGCATGGTGTCCATTGTGAGGCAGGCGGCCGCGGGCGTGCCCGATGTACCGGACGCTGGGACGCGGGTCACTGTCGCAGATCCTGGCTCAGCGCGAACCACAACTCCATGCGTACGTCGGGGTCGTCCAGGTCCGTGTCCAGCAGGGACGCGCAGCGGGCGATGCGTTGGCGGACGGTGTTGCGGTGCACGGCCAGCGCCACGGCGGTGCGGTCCCAACTGCCGTGCAGGGACAGCCAGGTGCGCAGGGTGTCGGTGAGGGCCGGGGTGTCCGCGATGGGCGCGAGGAGGGCACGCGCGTGTGCCTCGGCCTCGTCGTGCGGGACGAGGGCGCTCAGGCCGGGGCGGGCACCGTGGCGGACGAGTCCGCTGCGGGTCGCCCGGGCGCGGGTGAGGGCGCGGGCGGCCTGGGTGTCCGCGGTCGGCCACTCGTGCGGGTCCGCCGGCGCGCTGATGCCCAGGGTCCAGCCGGGCTGTGGTCGCGCCTCGCGGTCGGCCGGGACGAGGACGCGTACGACGTCCTGCGCGAGGTCGACGAGCGGTGAGCCGAGCGCGGCGCCCAGTGCGGAGGCGGCGACGGCGTCGGGTGCGTGCGCGTCGGGACGGGCGTGCACGACGACCCACCGCTCGGCCCCCAGCAGCACGGCCACGTCCTGCGGCGGGGTGCCCAGCAACAGCCGTACCAGCGCGGACGACCGCGCCGCCCCCGAACCGCTCTGCTGCTCGCCGGTGAGCAGGGAGAGCAGCACGGCGGCGACGGAGGCGATGGTGTGGTCGCCGGGAACACCCTGGGGCGAGGTGACCCCGAGCACGAACCCCTGGCCGGCACCGAGGGCGTAGGCGGCGAGGTGGGTGTCGGCGACGGTGTCGGTGGCCGTGGCGGAGGAGCGGCTGGTGACGACCTGTGTCAGATGCGCGAGAGCGCTGTTCACGGCGGCTTCGGGGGGCCGTCCCGCCGAGGCGATCTCCGTCCCCTCCGGTCCGTACAGCACCGCCCGTCCGCTCACCCGCTGGGCCAGCTGCCGCAGCACCGAAGGCACCGGGTCCGGTCGTGAGGCCGCCGCCGCCAGGCTCTGCTGGGCCTCCGTCACGCGGCGCAGCTCGGCGAGGCGGGCCTGGGCCATGAGCTGCCAGACCGCGCGGGCCACGCCGGAGAAGGTGGTCCGGGGCGGGACCTCGATGAGCGGGAGCTCGTAGGCGTCGCAGGCCTCCACCAGCGCCCGCGGCACCGTGTCGTGGACCGGGGCCACTCCGAAACCGAGGGCCGCGCCGCCCGCCGCCACGATCCGGGAGACGTAGTCGTCGAAGTAGGCCCCCGAGCCCGCCGCCTCCGGGACGTGGACGCCGGCCGTCAGCAGCAGCTCGCCGCCCAGCAGATAGGGATACGGGTCCGCCATCTCCGAGGTGTGCGCCCAGTGGATCACCGTGGCGGGATCGGAGGGGCCCGCGATCTGCCGCAGGGCGAGGTCCTCACGGGCCAGGAGGGCCGCGAGGGGCACGGGGGGAGTGGGCGGAACGGAGGGATCCGGCATGGTGTGCACTTCCTCCATGCGGCGCGGCTCGAATGGATAAAACCTACACTTCGCGGCCGCTTTCCGGCCACCTAGTGTCAATGCTCGACACCCGCCGGCGAGAACGCGCGAAGGAGGGCCCAGTGGCCGTCGACTACACAGTGATCGTCATCTACCTGGCCGGCATGCTGGCCATGGGCTGGTGGGGCATGCGCCGCGCCAAGTCCAAGAGCGAGTTCCTCGTCGCCGGGCGGCGGCTCGGTCCCGCCATGTACTCCGGGACCATGGCCGCGATCGTCCTCGGCGGCGCGTCCACCATCGGCGGTGTGGGGCTGGGCTACCAGTACGGACTGTCCGGCGCCTGGATGGTCTTCGCCATCGGTCTCGGGCTCCTCGCCCTCTCCGTCTTCTTCTCCGCGCGCATCGCCCGCCTCAGGGTCTACACCGTCTCCGAGATGCTCGACCTGCGTTACGGCGGCCGGGCCGGCATCATCTCCGGCGTGGTCATGTGGGCGTACACCCTCATGCTGGCGGTCACCTCGACCATCGCGTACGCCACGATCTTCGACGTCCTCTTCGACGTGAACCGGACCGTCGCGATCGTCCTCGGCGGCTCGATCGTCGTCGCCTACTCGACGCTCGGCGGCATGTGGTCGATCACCCTCACCGACATGGTGCAGTTCGTGGTGAAGACCATCGGCGTGCTGCTCCTGCTGCTGCCCATCGCGGTCGTCAAGGCCGGTGGCTTCAGCGAGATGAAGGCCGAGCTGCCCACCGAGTACTTCGACCCGCTGGGCATCGGCGGCGAGACGATCTTCACCTACGTGCTGATCTACACCTTCGGCATGCTCATCGGGCAGGACATCTGGCAGCGCGTCTTCACCGCCCGCAGCGACAGGACCGCCAAGTGGGGCGGCACGGTCGCGGGCACCTACTGTCTCGTGTACGCCCTCGCCGGCGCCGTCATCGGTACCGCGGCCAAGGTGCTCTACCCCAACCTGGCGAGTGCGGACGACGCCTTCGCGACCATCGTCAAGGACGAACTCCCGGTCGGTGTGCGGGGGCTGGTGCTCGCCGCCGCGCTCGCGGCCGTCATGTCGACGTCCTCCGGCGCGCTGATCGCCTGCGCGACCGTCGCCAACAACGACATCTGGTCCCGGCTGCGCGGCCGGACGGCCTCCGGTGACCACGACGAGGTGCGGGGCAACCGTGCCTTCATCCTCGTCATGGGCGTGGCCGTGGTCGGTACGGCGATCGCGCTGAACAACGTCGTCGAGGCGCTGACAGTGGCGTACAACCTCCTCGTCGGCGGCCTTCTCGTACCGATCCTCGGCGGACTGCTGTGGAAGCGCGGCACGGCCCAGGGCGCGCTCGCCTCCGTCGCCGTCGGCGGTCTCGCCGTCATCGGGCTGATGGCGGGTTACGGCATCCTCGCCAACGAGCCCGTCTACTACGGCCTGCTCTCCTCCCTGGTGGTCTACATCGCCGTATCCCTGGCGACGCCGGCCACCGACACCGCCGTACTCGAAGCGTGGCGGGAACGACTCGCCGGGCGCGAGGTTCCCGAGCCGGTCCCGGCATCCCGGTAGACCGAACGCAAAGACACAAGGAAGGCATACGACCATGAGCTCCACCGAGACGCCCCGCGGCCCCGTCGACTCCTCCCGCATCCCGCGGTACGCCGGACCCGCGACCTTCGCCCGGCTGCCCCGCCTCGACGAGGTCGGCCGCGCCGATGTCGCCGTCGTGGGCGTGCCGTTCGACTCGGGCGTCTCCTACCGGCCGGGCGCCCGCTTCGGCGGCAACGCGATCCGCGAGGCGTCCCGGCTGCTGCGGCCCTACAACCCGGCGCAGGACGCGTCCCCCTTCGCGCTGGCGCAGGTGGCGGACGGCGGCGACATCGCGGTGAACCCGTTCAACATCCACGAGGCCGTGGAGACGATCGAGGCCGCCGCGGACGATCTCCTCGGTACGGGCGCGCGGCTCATGACCCTGGGCGGCGACCACACCATCGCGCTGCCGCTGCTGCGCTCGGTCGCCAAGAAGCACGGTCCGGTGGCGCTGCTGCACTTCGACGCGCACCTCGACACCTGGGACACCTACTTCGGCGCCGAGTACACGCACGGGACGCCGTTCCGCCGGGCGGTGGAGGAGGGCATCCTCGACACCGAGGCCCTCTCCCACGTCGGCACGCGCGGTCCGCTGTACGGCAAGCAGGACCTCACCGACGACGAGAAGCTCGGCTTCGGCATCGTGACGTCCGCGGATGTCATGAGGCGCGGCGTGGACGAGATCGCCGACCAGCTGCGCCGGCGCATCGGCGACCGTCCCCTCTACATCTCCATCGACATCGACTGCCTGGACCCGGCCCACGCGCCCGGCACCGGCACGCCCGAGGCCGGCGGCATGACCTCCCGCGAGCTCCTGGAGATCCTGCGCGGACTCGCGTCCTGCAACCTGGTCTCGGCGGACGTCGTCGAGGTGGCTCCCGCGTACGATCACGCGGAGATCACGTCGGTGGCCGCGTCCCACACGGCGTACGAACTGACCACGATCATGTCCCGGCAGATCGCGGCGGCCCGGAAGGACTCGGAAGCGAAGTGACTCACGACCACGACCTGGTGCTCCGCCCGACGCAGGCGCAGACTTCCGCCGCGCTCAACCCTCCTCCCGGCCGCAACGGCGGAGACCTGGTCGTGGAGACACTCGCCGCGCTCGGCACGACGACGGTCTTCGGGCTGCCGGGCCAGCACGCGCTGGGCATGTTCGACGCGCTCAGGCGGTCGTCCCTGCGGTACATCGGTCTGCGGGTCGAGAACAACGCGGGGTTCGCGGCGGACGCGTACGGCCGCATCACGGGAGAGGCGGCCCCGCTGCTGCTGTCGACGGGCCCGGGCGCGCTGACCTCGCTGGCGGCGCTCCAGGAGGCGGCGGCGGCGAGCGCGCCGGTGCTGGCGATCAGCAGCCAGATCCCGACCGCGGGGCTGGGCGGCGGCCGCCACGGCTATCTGCATGAACTCCCCGACCAGTCGGCCTCGTTCCGGGGCGTGGTGAAGTCGGTCCACACCGTGCGCGCCCAGTCCCAGATCCCGTCCGCGATCGAGGCGGCCTGGAAGTCGGCGCTGACCGCTCCGCACGGGCCGGTGTGGGTGGAGATCCCGCAGGACGTGCTGCTCGCGGAGACGGTGATCCCGGTGGTCACGGGCGGCGACGCGTTCCCGGAGGAGCTGCCGCCGAGGCCGGAACTGACGGCGGTGGCGGCCGACTTGCTGTCGCGTGCGGCCCGTCCGGCGATCATCGCGGGCGGGGGAGTCGTACGAGCGGACGCCTCCGGCAAGCTGAAGCAGCTGGCCGAGATGTTGCAGGCCCCCGTGGTCACCACTCCCGGCGGCAAGGGCGCGTTCCCCTGGAAGCACCCGCTCTCGCTCCAGTCCTGGATCGAGGACCGGCACACCACCGACTTCCTGGAGGACGCGGACGTCCTCCTGGTCGTCGGCTCCGGGCTCGGTGAACTCTCCTCGAACTACCACACGTTCAAGCCGCGCGGCCGGGTCGTCCAGATCGAGGCGGACCTCGGCAAGCTGGAGTCCAACCATCCGGCGCTGGGCATCCACGCGGACGCGCGGCTGGCGTTGCAGGCGCTGCTGGAGACGGTGTCCGTACGGGAGGACGCCAAGGCCCCGGAGCGGGTGCGCGAGGTGCTCGCGAAGGTCGCCGAGCGGATCGGGTCCCAGGAACTCACGCTGGAACAGGATGTGTTGGCCGCCGTCCGCAGGGCGCTGCCCGCCGACTCCCCGTCCTTCTGGGACATGACGATCCTCGCGTACTGGGCCTGGTCGGCCTTCGACGCCAAGGGCCCCAACCACATGCACTCCGCCCAGGGCGCCGGCGGCCTCGGCTACGGCTTCCCGGCGGCGCTGGGAGGAGCGGTCGCGGACCCGACCCGGCCGGTGCTGGCGGTGTCCGGCGACGGCGGGGCGCTGTACTCGATCGCCGAGCTGGCGACGGCACGCCAGTACGACCTGAACGTGACGTGGCTGATCGTCGACGACGGCGGCTACGGCATCCTGCGCGAGTACATGACCGACGCGTTCGGCGAGGCGACGGCGACCGAGCTGACGCGGCCGGACTATGTGGCGCTGGCCGAGTCGTTCGGGGTGCCGGGGGTGCGGACCATGCCTCAGACGCTGGAGGCGGACCTCGCGAAGGCGCTCGCGGTGCCCGGCCCTTCGGTGGTCGTGCTTCCGGCGGTGCTGCGGATGTTCGCGGCGACGCACCTGGAGAGCTGACGAGCTGGGAGAGCCGACGCGCCGGGGCAGTTGACGTACCACCGCCGCCCCCGCGACCGCCTGGCGGACCAGGTGGGTCACGGGGGCGGCGACCCGTACCGCGGGTGTGGGGCCCCGGCGGTACGGGCGTACGGTCCGGCGACCGCGCTGCTACCAGATCGCCTCGACCCACTCCGGGTGGTCGATGAACGGGTTGCGGTTGTGCTGGTAGGTGTCGTAGATGACCTGGTTGCGCTTCTCCTCGAACGCGCTGGGCGGGTCCGCCTCGTTCCAGGCCTTGAGGACGGAGAGCTTGCCCATGTACGGGTTGCTGCCGTTGCCCACCTGCTCGTTGGGCTCCAGGTTGGCGAAGCCGTCGTCGCCCTCGTAGCGCACGGCCATGTAGAGGATCATGCGGGCCACGTCGCCCCGGTCCGCGGCGCGCGGCGCGAAGGAGTCGGAGTCGACGGTGCTGCCGCCACCGTTGGTGACCGAGCTGCCGCCGTTGTCGAAGTCCAGGTTGCCGCGGGTGCTGTTGACCTGGACGTCGCAGGGGCGCAGGTGGTGCAGGTCGGTGCCGGGGCCGGTGACCTCGCCGAAGTCGCCGTGGGACTTGGCCCAGGTGTGCTCGCGGTTCCAGTCGCCGACGTCGCCGCCGTTGAGGGACTTGCTGCGCGAGACACCGCTGTAGAGCAGGATCACGTTGCTGCTGTTGTTCGGGTCCTGGTCGGTGACCTTGAGCGCGTCCCAGACCGCGGCGTACGAGATCTTCGTCTGGCTGCTGATGATCGTGTGCAGCGAGGACTTCAGGCTCGTGCCGGTCTTGCCGATCGCGTTCTTGTAGTACGTCGCGTCGTACGCCGTCGTGGTGGCTGCCGCCGGGGACGAGGCCACCACGGGAGCGGTGAGGCCGACGAGTACGGCTGAGACGGTGAGCGCCAGGGACTTCCAGCGGCGCTTGCGTATGGGGTTCACGGGCATCGGGGGCTGTCCGTTCTACGCGTGTTGAATGGAGCGGGCAATCGGGAGCGTGACATGGACATGCGTTCCTGTAAATGGCCGGTAGATGTCGATCAGATGACCGGAAACGGCATATCGCCCCGCATCTACGCGAGTTGACATACCAAAACGACCCCCGGCCTTTCGGTCGGGGGTCGTTCGGCGGTCGCCGGGGGTCGGGACGTCAGCCGACGTCAGACGCGTCCAGGCGGTAGATGGTCGAGGTGTTCGACGAGTTCGACGAGTCGGACGAATCCGAGGATCCGGACGAACCGGACGTGCCCGACGTCGAATTCGAGCTGTATTCGCTCTCCTTCACCGCCGTGCCGTTCTTCTGCACCCACTCGGTGACCTCGGTGCTGAGGCTGGAACCGCCGCCGGGGCCGCCGCCCATGCCACCGCTGCCGAGCTGGATGTAGTGCAGCTTGCCCGCCTTCACCAGCTCCTTGAGCCTGGCCAGGGTCATCGCCTGGTCGGAGCCGGACCAGCCCCACATCGAGATGACCGGCTCACCGCTGCTCATGATGAGCTGCGCGGCACTCTGCGAACTGGCCACCGCCAGCAGCCAGGTGGCGCCGTCCTGGTGCTTCTTGAGGTACGAGATGAGCTCGCTGCTCGTGCCGCCGCCCATGCCGCCACCGCCGCCGGTCATGCCGCCGGGGCCGCCCTGGCCGTTCTGGCCGCTCTGGCTGTTCTGGCCGCTCTGGCCGTTCTGGGTGTCGCCCGAAGTGCCGTTCTCGCCGGTGCCGTCCGGGGGCGTGCCCCCGCCCGCCTGGCCGCCGCTCGGAAGCTCGCCGTTGCCGCCGCCGGGCATCATCTGACCGCCGCCGGGCGCCTCGCCGTTCTGGCCACTGCCCGGGAAGCCGCCCTCGGCCTGACCGCCGGCCTGGCTGTTCCGGCCACCCTGCTGGGTGCCGCCAGGACCGCCACCGGTGCCGCCACCGGGCATACCGCCCCGGCCGCCACCGCCCCCACCGAAGCCGCCGCTGCCCGTGGAGGGCCCGGCCGTCGGGTTCGTGCCGCCCATGCCGCCGCCCGAACCGGACGGCACCGACCAGGCGTACGCGGCCGGACCGGCCACCGAGGCGACGACCGCCGCGGCGAGGGAAGCCGCCAGCAGACGTGCCTTGTTGCCGTTGCCACCGGACCGGAAGACCAGCAGGCCCACGATCGCCGACGCCATGACGACGAGGATCGTCGGCCACAGCCAGGTGTTCCAGCCGGAGGCGCGGCGCAGCAGCACCGCCGCCCAGACCGCCGTGACCGCGAGGCCGAGCGGCAGCACCCACGCCCACCGCCTGTCGGCGCGGAAGGCGCGCAGCAGCATCACACCGCCGCCTCCGCACAGGACCGCGATGCCTGGGGCGAGCGCGGTCGTGTAGTACGGGTGCATGGTGCCCTCGGCCATGGCGAAGGTCAGGTAGTGCAGGCCGGTCCAGCCGCCCCACATCACCAGCGCGGCACGGGTCATGTCGGTGCGCGGGGCGCGGCCGCACAGGACCAGGCCGCCGATCAGGGCGATCGCCGCGAAGGGGATCAGCCAGGAGATCTGGGCGCCGAGGACGTCGTTGAAGAGCCGGCCGAGTCCCGCCGTACCGGAGAAGCCGCCGCCGCCTCCACCGCCGCCTCCGCCGTTGCCCTCGCCGCCGAAGATCCGGCCCAGGCCGTTGTAGCCCATGATCAGGTTCCAGGCGCTGCCGTCCGTCGAACCACCGATGTAGGGGCGGTCGTCGGCCGGGACCAGGGAGACCGCGGCCGCCCACCAGAAGCTGGAGACGGCGAGGACCACTCCCGCGAGCAGCAGGTTGACGACCCGCTTCACCAGCTTCGGCCTGGCGGCGTAGAGATAGACCGCGAAGACGATCGGCAGGGGGATCCAGCCCTGGAGCATCTTGGTGTTGAAGGCGAGGCCGAAGCAGGCCGCCGAGCCGAGCAGCGGCAGCAGCCTGCCGTCACGCGTGGCGCGCAGCGCGAGGGCCGCGCCCGCCGCCATCAGGAACACCAGCAGCGTGTCGGGGTTGTTGTCCCGGTTGATGGCGACCGTGATCGGGGTGAGGGCGAGCACCAGCGCGGCGACCGTCGCCGCGACATGGCCCCACACGCGCTTCACGGACGCGTGCACGATCCAGATCGTCCCGAGGGCGGTCAGGATCATCGGCAGCATCATCTGCCAGGTGCCGAGGCCGAGGACGCGGCACGACAGTCCCATGACCATCAGCGCGAACGGCGGCTTGTCGACGGTGAGGAAGTTGCCCGCGTCCAGCGATCCGAAGAACCACGCCTTCCAGCTCTGCGTGCCGCTCAGCACGGCCGCGCTGTAAAAGCTGTTGAGGCCGGCTCCGGACAGGTTCCAGGAGTACAGGGCCGCCGCCAGGACCAGGATCGCGAGCAGCGCGGGGAGCGACCAGCGCGGTGCCTTGTCCGGGGTCGCCGCGGGTGGGGCCGGCGGTGGCCGGTCGGTGGATACGGCAGTGTCGGTGTGGGGGTGGGGATCGGTGGCAGATGTCACCCGGGCATGGTCCGAACCCCGGGTGAGTGCGCGCTGTGCCGTACCTGGGGCTCTCCTGTGAATTCGCAGAGGAGGAAGTAACGACTGGCACATCCGTTCCCCAACTCGTACAACCTTTCCCTCGAACTCATGAGTCAACAGGGCATGACTCAGGGGATATCCAGACGTGCGAGATGGGTGGCGGGGGGCGCGCTCCTCGCCTGCGTCGCCGCCGCCACACCGGCCGCGGCGGCCACGCCGACCGTCAGCTGTACGTCCGCCAAGGCCGGCCTCGCCGACAAGCTGAAGAAGGACATCACTTCGGCGCTCGCCAACCGCAAGGGCACGATCGCGGTGGGCCTCTACGACCGCACCACGAAGACCACCTGCACGCTCCGCTCCTCGACGGCCTACGACTCCGCGAGCGTCGTCAAGGTCACCGTCCTCTCCACCCTGTTGTGGGACGCGCAGAAGACCGGCCGGTCCCTCACCAGCCGGGAGAAGTCCCTCGCCACGGCCATGATCACCAAGTCGGACAACACCGCCACGTCCACCCTGTGGAAGCAGCTCGGCGTGACCAAGGTGAAGGGTTTCCTCGCCAAGGCGGGCATGACCCAGACCAAGCCCGGCGCCAACGGCTACTGGGGTCTGACCCAGATCACCGTCACCGACGAGCAGAAGCTGATGAAGCTGCTCACGGCCAAGAACGCGGTCCTCACCGACGACTCGCGCTGGTACGTCCGCAAGCTGATGGGCGACGTGATCTCCTCCCAGCGCTGGGGCACCCCGTACGGCGCTCCCTCCGACGTCCTCGTGCACGTCAAGAACGGCTGGCTGCAGCGCTCCACGCACGGCTGGCGGGTGCACAGCGTCGGCACCTTCAAGGGCGGCGGCCACGACTACGTGATGACGGTGCTCACGCACGGCAACAGCACCATGAACTACGGCATCACGACCATCCAGGGCGTCGCGAAGGTCATCCACAAGGACCTCGCCGCGTCCTGACGCCTGCTGGACTCCCGCCCTTCACCGGGCGGCCCTACGGTGACGCCCATGCGCATCAGAACCCTCCTCGCGACCGTCACCGCCGGACTGGCGGCGGCCACCTGTCTGTCCGCCGCCGGTCCCGCCAACGCCCAGCCGGGCAATGCCTGTTCGCCGTCCGTCTCCCTCGACCGCTTCTCCGACGCGCTCGACAAGACGACGTACGAGGGCACCTACGTCGGCAACCTCTCCGCGCTCGCACTGGACCGGGACGGCTCCCTCGCCGCGCTCTCCGACCGGTCGGCGCTGTTCGGCCTGGACGCGAGGACCCTCGCGCCGAAGTCGGTGGTCCCGCTCACCGACGAGAACGGCACGGCGCTCGACTCCGAGGGCCTGGTCGTCGACCGTGACGGCACCCGCCTGATCACCTCGGAGACCGAGCCGTCCATACGCCGCTACTCCCGCGACGGCGCGATACTCGACCGCCTCCCGGTGCCGGCCGCGCTCCAGGTGGCCCCCGCCGGCCGGGCCGTCTCCAACGGCACCTTCGAGGGGCTGACCCTGCTGCCGGGTGGCCGCACGCTGCTCGCGTCGATGGAGTACGCGCTCTCCGGTGACTCCTCCGGTGCCGTCCGCTTCCAGACGTGGCAGCGGGCCGGGGGCGGGTTCGCGCTCGCCGACCAGTACGCCTATCAGCCCGACGCCGGCCTCGGCGTCCCCGAGGTCCAGGCCCTCCCCGACGGCCGGCTCCTCGTCCTGGAGCGCGGCTTCACCTCCGGCGTCGGCAACACGGTCCGCCTCTACCTCGCCGACCCCCGGCACGCCACCGACACGAGCGGTGTCGAGAACCTCACGGGACAGCCAGGCGTACGCCTGATCGGAAAGACCCTGCTCGCCGACATCGTGAACTGCCCGACCCTGGGCGCCACCGCCAAGCAGCCCCAGCCCAACCCGCTCCTCGACAACATCGAGGGCATGGTGGTGACGGGCCGGAGCAAGGGGGCCTGGAAGGTGCTGCTGGTGAGCGACGACAACCAGAACGCGGTGCAGACGACGCGGTTCTATCACCTGCGGGTACGCACGACGCCCTAGTACGGCCGCTCGTACTCGTCGACCGTTCCGTCGCCGTTGTCGTCGAACATGTAGTCGTACTCATCGCCGTACTCGTCCCGGTAGCGCATGCACGAGCCCTGCGTGCGCAGCACCGGCTCACCGTCGTGGTACCCCGGGTGGAGCGTGACCCGGATGCCGTCGTCGACGGTCGTCGCGATGCCGTTCTCGATCTCCTCGACCGTGCGGCCGTCCTCGCGCCAGGCGGACCTGAGGGACGCCACCGCCTCCCGGTAGTCCGCGTCGCTCGCGAAGTCCAGGTCCCAGGTGTAGGTCGGCTCGTCCCGGGCGACGCCCGTCTCGTCGAAGCCGAAGTCGTCCACACAGGACGAGCTGCCCTCCTGGGAGGCCCAGGTCTGGCCCGACGGTGCGGGGACGGGGTGTGGAAGACGTCCTCGCCGGGCCCGGGTGGTGGCGGGCCACAGTTCCCAACCCCTCGGCCACCAGCCCGAACAGCGCCACGGGGGCCACGGAGAGGGCGGGGACCATGATCTTCGACTTCATGCCGTCGATCAAAGCGGCTCCGGCGGGGCGTACGGCAGCGCTGTGCTGCTCAGCCGGTCCGAGCACAGGCACCCAGGCCGACCGGCCCGGTTTGTTGCGGAGGGATGAAATCCGGTTCTTTTCGCGTTGGTGCCTTGCGGAAGATCAGGACCGCAGACAGACCGATGGAGGGCACCCGCGTGAGCGAGCAACGGGGCTGGGCACGACGACTGGCCGGATACGCCTGGCGGTATCCGAAGGACGTCGTCCTCGCCCTCGGTTCCTCGCTCGTCGGCATGGCCGTCATGGCGCTGGTCCCGCTGATCACCAAGGTGATCATCGACGACGTCATCGGCGACCACAGCCGGGACATGGCCCCCTGGGCGGGCCTCCTCATCGGCTCCGCCGTCGTCGTCTACGTCCTCACCTACGTCCGCCGCTACTACGGCGGCCGCCTCGCCCTCGACGTCCAGCACGACCTGCGGACCGAGATGTACGGCACGATCACCCGCCTCGACGGCCGCCGCCAGGACGAGCTGTCCACCGGGCAGGTCGTCGGCCGGGCCACCAGCGACCTCCAGCTGATCCAGGGCCTGCTCTTCATGCTCCCGATGACCATCGGGAACTTCGCCCTCTTCCTGGTCTCCCTCGTCGTCATGGCCTGGCTGTCCCTGCCGCTCACCCTGGTCGCCCTCGCCGTGGCCCCCGCGCTCGCCTGGATCGCGAGACGTTCCCGCAGCAAGCTGCACCCCGCCACCTGGTACGCCCAGGCCCAGGCGGCCGCCGTCGCGGGCGTGGTCGACGGGGCCGTGGGCGGCGTACGCGTGGTCAAGGGCTTCGGGCAGGAGGAGCAGGAGACCGGGAAGCTCCGGGAGGTCAGCCGCCGGCTCTTCGCGGGGCGGCTGCGCACCATCCGCTTCAACTCCCGCTACACCCCGGCCCTCCAGGCCGTGCCCGCCCTCGGCCAGGTCGCGATGCTCGCCCTCGGCGGCTGGCTGGCCGTGCGCGGACACATCACCCTCGGCACCTTCGTCGCCTTCTCCACCTACCTCGCCCAGCTGGTCGGGCCGGTCCGCATGCTCGCCATGGTCCTCACGGTCGCCCAGCAGGCCCGCGCGGGCACCGAGCGGGTCCTGGAGCTGATCGACACGGAGCCGTCGATGCGGGACGGGAAGAAGGAGCTGCCCGCCGACGCGCCCGCGACCGTCGAGTTCGACGACGTGTCCTTCGGTTACGAGGACGAGCGGCCCGTCCTCAGCGGCCTCAGCTTCGAGATCCGCCCCGGCGAGACCCTCGCGGTCGTCGGCTCCTCCGGCTCCGGCAAGTCGACGGTCTCCCTCCTCCTGCCGCGCTTCTACGACGTCACCCACGGAGCCGTCCTCGTCGGCGGCCACGACGTCCGCGAGCTGAGCCTGGAGTCCCTGCGGGCCGCGATCGGGCTGGTCCCCGAGGACTCGTTCCTCTTCTCGGACACGGTCCGCAACAACATCGCGTACGGCCGTCCCGAGGCGACCCAGGAGCAGATCGAGCAGGCCGCGCGCGCCGCCCAGGCGGACCGTTTCATCGCCGAGCTCCCCGAGGGCTACGACACCACGGTCGGCGAGCACGGCCTCACCCTCTCCGGCGGCCAGCGCCAGCGCGTCGCGCTCGCCCGGGCGATCCTCACCGACCCGAGGCTCCTCGTCCTGGACGACGCCACCTCCGCCGTGGACGCCCGGGTCGAGCACGAGATCCACGAGGCGCTGAAGCAGGTCATGGAGGGCCGCACCACCCTCCTCATCGCCCATCGCCGCTCCACCCTGAACCTCGCCGACCGCATCGCCGTACTCGACGACGGCCGCCTCGCGGACCTCGGCACCCACGAGCAGCTCCAGAAGCGGTCCGCGCTCTACCGGCGCCTGCTCACCGACCCCGACGAGCTCGGCGGCGTCTCGCCCGGTCACGCCCAGCCCGCCGCGCCCTGCGAGGACACCTCCCTGCGGGAGGAGCTGGACGCCGAGTTCGACGCCGAGCGCGGCATCACGCCCCGGCTGTGGGCGGGGGAGCGCGGCCCCCGGGACACCGCCCTCGACGGCATGCCCGCCACTCCGGAACTCCTCGCCCAGGTCGAGGCGCTGCCCCCGGCCCATGACACCCCCGGCATCGACGAGGCCCGCGCGGTCACGCCGGAGGAGTCCTACGGTCTGCGCAGACTGCTGCGCGGCTTCGGGCTGCCGTTGCTCATCAGCCTCGCACTGGTCGCCGTGGACGCCGGGATGGGGCTCACCCTCCCGATCCTGATCCGGCACGGCATCGACTCCGGCGTCGGCGAGCTCGCCCTCGGCGCGGTGTGGGTGGCGGCGCTGCTCGGTCTGCTCACCGTGGGTGTGCAGTGGGTCGCGCAGGTCGGTGAGACGCGGATGACGGGACGTACCGGTGAGCGGGTCCTGTACTCCCTCCGCCTGAAGATCTTCGCGCAGCTTCAGCGGCTCGGACTCGACTACTACGAGCGGGAGCTGACCGGCCGGATCATGACCCGCATGACCACCGACGTCGACGCGCTCTCGACCTTCCTGCAGACCGGCCTGGTCACGGCGTTCGTCTCGGTCGTCACGTTCTTCGGCATCATGGGCGCCCTGCTGGTGCTCGACGTGGAGCTCGCGCTGGTCGTGTTCGCGACGCTGCCGCCGCTCATCGTCGCGACGTACTTCTTCCGCCGGGCGAGTGTGAAGGCGTACGAACTGGCCCGGGAGCGGGTGTCGGTGGTCAACGCCGATCTCCAGGAGTCGGTGTCCGGGCTGCGGATCGTGCAGGCCTTCCGGCGTGAGCGGGACGGCGGGGCGCGGTTCGCGGAGCGCAGTGACAGCTACCGGCAGGCGCGCATCCGGGGTCAGTGGCTGATCTCGGTCTACTTCCCCTTCGTACAGCTGCTGGCGTCGGTGGCCACGGCGGCCGTGCTGGTCGCGGGCGCCGGGCGGATCGACGACGCGACGCTGACGACCGGTGCGCTGGTGGCGTATCTGCTCTACATCGACCTGTTCTTCGCGCCGGTCCAGCAGCTCTCGCAGGTCTTCGACGGCTACCAGCAGGCGACCGTCTCGCTGGGCCGTATCCAGGAGCTGCTCCAGGAGCCGACGTCCACGAAGGCGGCCGACGAACCCCTCGAAGTCCTGTCCCTGCGGGGCGAGATCGCCTTCGAGGACGTGCGGTTCGCCTATGGGTCCTCCGACGGACCCGAAGCGGCCCTCACGGGCATCGAGTTGACCATCCCCGCCGGCCAGACCGTCGCCTTCGTCGGTGAGACCGGCGCGGGCAAGTCGACCCTCGTCAAGCTGGTGGCGCGGTTCTACGACCCGACGGGCGGCCGGGTGACGGTCGACGGCTCGGATCTGCGGACGCTGGACCTCACGTCGTACCGCCACCGCCTCGGTGTCGTCCCGCAGGAGGCGTACCTCTTCCAGGGCACCGTGCGGGACGCCATCGCCTACGGCCGCCCGGACGCCACCGACGCCGAGGTGGAGGCGGCGGCCCGCGCGGTCGGCGCCCACGAGATGATCGCCACCCTCGACGGCGGCTACCTCCACGAGGTCGCCGAACGCGGCCGCAACCTCTCCGCCGGCCAGCGCCAGCTGATCGCACTGGCCCGCGCCGAACTGGTCGACCCCGACATCCTCCTCCTCGACGAGGCCACAGCCGCCCTGGACCTGGCCACGGAGGCCCAGGTCAACCAGGCCACGGACCGCCTCGCAGGCCGCCGCACGACCCTCGTGGTGGCCCACCGCCTGACCACGGCGGCCCGCGCGGACCGGGTCGTGCTGATGGACCACGGCCGGATCGCCGAGGACGGCACGCACGAGGAACTGCTGGCCAGGGGCGGGCGGTACGCGGAGCTGTGGCGGACGTTCGTGGGGGAGGACGCGCCCGTGGTGGCCTGAGCCCACGGCGGTGGTGCGTGGCCTGAACTCGTGACGGCCGTGCAACCATCCGACATACGTCCTGCGTCCGTACACCAGTACGCTCATCGCCGGGGTACGGGAGGGACGAGAGTGGCCATGGGTGCGATACGGCGGCGGGTCGCCGTCGGGCTGGCCGTGCTGACCGCTTCGGGGCTGCTCGCTGTCGCGGCGCCGGCGGAGGCCGTCGCGGCCACACACTGCGAGGGCCGCAAGATCCGGACGTACACCTTCTCCACGGGCCATGTGAAGGTCTACCGCCACGGCACCTCGCTGTGCGCCGTCACCGTCCCCAAGCGGGTCGGCTCCCCGCGCACGATGATGGTCAGCCTTCAGGTGCGCGGCTTCGAGGCCGTCGTCGACGCGGGGGTCTACACCAAGCGCGCCGGGCCGGTGAAGTCGTACGTCGGGGGCCGCAAGGTGTGGATCAAGGGGCGGGTCGGCAGCGGGTCGTACTCGACCGGCGGCTGGATCCGTCTGTAGACGTCCGACAAATCCCCCTGCGAACCCGCCAATATCCGAGGGTTTTCCCTATCTCCCCTGGTGCGCAAGCGAGTTGCTCCGATAGCTTCCGCTCGCACATCTGTCTCACAGGGGAGGGTGCATGCGCAAGGCGCTCAGATGGCTGCTGGCGCTCACAGTGCTCATAGGCACAGTGAGCACGGCAGGGGCGGCCACCGCCGCCGAGCCGGCCACCGGCACCACCGACATCAAGGAGAGACTGCTCTCCATACCGGGCGTGAGCCTGATCGAGGAGAAGCCGTACACCGGTTACCGCTTCTTCGTCCTCAACTTCACGCAGCCGGTCGACCACCGGCACCCGTCCAAGGGCACGTTCCAGCAGCGCATCACCGTGCTGCACAAGGACGTCTCCCGCCCGACGGTCTTCTACACCGGCGGCTACAACGTCTCCACGACGCCCAGCCGCCGCGAGCCGACCCAGATCGTGGACGGCAACCAGGTCTCCCTCGAGTACCGCTTCTTCACCCCGTCCCGGCCCGACCCGGCCGACTGGACGAAGCTGGACATCTGGCAGGCCGCCAGTGACCAGCACCGCGTCTTCAAGGCGCTGAAGAAGATCTACACCAAGAACTGGATCACCACCGGCGGCTCGAAGGGCGGCATGACCGCCACCTACTACGAGCGCTTCTACCCCAAGGACATGGACGGCGTCGTCGCCTACGTCGCCCCCAACGACGTGGTGAACAACGAGGACTCGGCCTACGACCGCTTCTTCGGATCCGTCGACACCAAGCAGTGCCGGGACCGTCTGAACGCGGTGCAGCGCGAGGCGCTCGTGCGCCGCGAGCCGCTGGAGAAGAAGTACGCGGAGTACGCCGCCGCCGAGGGCTTCACCTTCGACACCGTCGGCAGCCTCGACAAGGCGTACGAGGCAGTCGTCCTCGACTACGTGTGGGGCTTCTGGCAGTACGCCCAGGCGGCCGACTGCGACGAGGACGAGCTGATCCCGCCGGACGCGAAGACCGCGACCGACGACCAGATCTGGAACTCGATCGACACGATCTCCGGGTTCTCGTTCTACACGGACCAGGGCCTGGAGCCGTACACGCCGTACTTCTACCAGGCGGCCACCCAGCTCGGTGCGCCGAACATCCACTTCCCGCACATCGAGAAGAAGTACATCCGCTACGGCTACCAGCCGCCGCGCAACTTCGTCCCGCGCGAGATCCCGACGAAGTTCCAGCCGTACGCGATGCGTGACGTGGACAACTGGGTGCGCCACAACGCCCGCCACATGCTCTACGTCTACGGCCAGAACGACCCGTGGGGCTCGGAGCGCTTCCGGGTCGACAAGGGTGCGAAGGACGCGTACGTCTTCACCGCCCCCGGCATGAACCACGGCGCCAACGTGGCAGGCCTGGTCGCCGACCAGAAGGCCTTCGCCACCGCCCGCATCCTCGACTGGGCCGGCGTCCCGGCCTCGGCCGTCGCGCAGGCGAAGCCGCTGGCGAAGTTCGACAGGAAGCTGGACGTCCGCGACGTGGAGCGGGAGCCTGCGCTGCGGCCGTAACGTCTCTTGAGGTTTCGCGTGGTGCGCTGACGGCGGGTCCGGGTGGGCCCGCCGTCAGTTCTTTGGGCAGACGGATGCGTCTGAGTCGTCGCGGAGGTAGGCCGTACTTTCCTCCGGCGTGAGGTCGCGGCCGAAGGTGCGGCAGATCTGCTTGATGATCTTGTCGGGTCGGGGGGATGTGGTGATGTCCCACAGTTGCGCTGTTCCATCGAGGCTCGCGGTCGCGAGGAGACGGCCCTTTGGGCTGAATGCCAGTGAGTTCACACCACTGAGGCTGGCGAGGCGTGTGGTGCGGGTCTTGCCGCTGGCCGCGTCCCGCAGCCTGACGGTCCCGTCTTGGCTGCCAGTGGCGAGGATGTCGCGTTGAGGGTGGAACGCCACTGCGCTGACGGCCCCGGCGTGCTCGGTCAGAATGGCGATCGGCCGACCGGTGTCCGCGTTCCACAGGCGGGCGGTTCCGTCTGCGCTGCCGGTGGCGACAGTGTCGCCGTCGGGGCTGAACGCCACTGACCAGATTGGGCCATTGTGTCCGGTCAGGGTGCGGAGGAGCTTTCCGTCCGAGTTCCAGAGCTTCGCCGTCGAGTCGTCGCCGGCCGTGGCGAGGATGCGGCTGTCGGGACTGAACGTCATGTCACGCACCGAGTTGCTGTGTGCGCTGAAGTGGGTGCGAGACACACCGGTGTCCGGGTCCCGTAGGTGGACGGTGCCGTCCCCGCCCCCGGTGGCGAGGGTCTTGCCGTCACGGCTGAAGGCCACCGAGCGCACCGGAGAGTTGTGATCCGCCAGTGGGGCTCGGCTCTGCCCCTTCTTTGTGTCCCAGAGCCGGACGGTTTTGTCTTCGCTTGCGGTGGCGACCATGTCGTCGTCGGGATGGAAGGCCACGGCATTCACCAAATCGCTGTGTTCGGTGAGTTCCCTGCCGGGCAGCCCGGTGTCCGCGTTCCACAGACGGGCGGAGTTGTCAGTGCTGGCGGTGACGATGGTCTGACCGTCAGTGCTGAACGCCAGCAACAACAACCCACCCGTGTGCCCTTTCAGGGTGAAGCGGTCCTTGCCGGCGTTCGCGTCCCACAGGCGTACCGTCGTGTCACGACCTGAGGAGGCGAGGGTACGGCTGTCGGTGCTGAACGCCAGTGCCAACACCTCGTTCGCGTGACCGGCGAAGGTGGCGCGAAGTGCGTGGGTATCCGTGTCCCACAGCTCCACGAAGCGATCGGTGGCGGTGGCGAGGGTCTTGCCGTCCGGGCTGAAGGCGACCACGTGGGCTGTGTCCGACAGCTCGGTCCAGCTCTTGCCGGTGCTCGGATCTCTCAGGTGAACGTAGTCGCCGTCCGTGGTGGCAAGGGTGTCGCCCTCCGGGCTGAATGCCACCGAAGTCACCGGATATTCGTGGCCCTTGAGCGTGGTGAGGAGTTCGCCGGCTTCCGTGTCCCACAGGCGGACGGTCTTGTCGTCGCTGCCGGTTGCGAGGGTGTGGCTCTTGGGGCGGAAGGCCACTGACGTGACATGACCCGTGTGCCCTCTGAGGGTCTTGAGGTGTTTGCCGGTTTTCGTGTCCCACAGGCGGACGGTCTTGTCGTCGCTGCCGGTTGCGATGGTGCGGCCGTCGTGGCTGAACGCCACCGCCCTGACCTGGTCGGTGTGTTCAGCGAGTGTTCTTAGGTGTGTGCCGTCCGCCGGGTTCCACAGGCGGACGAGCCGGTCGGCGCCTGCGGTTGCGAGGGTGTGGCTCTTGGGGTGGAAGGCCACCGCGTTCACCGGATTGTCGTGCGCGAAGAATCTCCGGAGGGGCTTCATCGTGGTCGCGTGACGCAGCCGGACGGTGTTGTCGGCACCGGCGCTGGCGAAGACGCGACCGTCGGGGCTGTACGCCACCGCACGCACCTCGTCGTCGTGCCCGTACAGGCGGCGGTGCGGCTGCAGGGCCGCGGCGCTGCTCAGGCTGTCCACGGCTTCGGACGTATGGCTGCTGCCGTAGGCCTTGACCGCCAGCAGCGCGGAGAGTTCCGGGTTGGTGCCGAGGAGTTCACTGGACTGCGCGGCAAGCTCCCGCGACAGCGCCCGCTCCTTCGCGTTGCCCACCCTGATCCCCTGCCACAGCGCACCCCCCGCCGCCAGCAGTGCGAGGACCAGCAGTCCGCTGAGGACGCCGATGAGCATCCGGTTCCGCCGGATCGCGGACCGATGGCGCTGCTTGCTCGCCGTCAGGAACTCCGCGATGTCCGCCGGGAGTCGCCGCCGCTGGGACAGCTCGATGCCCTCTTCCAGCGCCGTCCCGCCCAGCAGGTCCCCCGGGTCCTTCCTGTCGGCCCAGTGGACCTGGCGTTCGCGGGTGCGGTTGAGCCAGTCCTGGAAGCGGTGGTCCTGGTCCACCCACTTGCGCAGGGCGCCCCAGTCGCGGATGAGGGCCTCATGGATCAGCTCGGCCACCGGTTCCCCGGGCTGGGCGCCGAGGTGCTCCGGGGCCCGCAGCGTCTGGGTCGTGATGATGCGGCGACGGGCGAGCGCGGCGATGACGGCGTCGACGTCCGTCCGCCCCTCCCCGTCGCCCGGGTCCGCCGCCAGGTCGCGCAGCTCGTGGAGGGGAACCTGCGTGCGTACGGCGGTGATGTTGTGGCTGGGATCGCCGGGGTGGACCAGGGAGGTGAGGGCCCGTCGGGCGATGTCCTGCTGCTCGGGGGAGAGTTCGTCGAGCGCGCTGTCGCACCATGTGGTGACGCTGCCGCTGACCTCTCCGATGCGCTCGTACTCCTCGTGGGTGAGATATCCGTCGTGCCGCCGGTTCCACAGCTGCTGGAGCGTCATCTCCAGCAGCGGCAGCACGGTGACCGCCGCCTGGCGGGTGATGGCCGCTCCGGGGGTGATGTCCAGTACGTCGCCGATGATCCGTTCGGGCAGTCCCGGCTGGAAGCGGAGACCGACGTCCTCGGCGGGCAGGACGATGATGTCGTGCAGGTCCTGCCGGCCGAGGGTGCCCGGCACGTTGAGCAGGCCCGGCATGGCGGCGTCCAGCAACTTGGGGGCGAGAGCGGCCAGTTGCGGATAGAAGTCGTCCCGCATGATCAGGATCACGGTGATCTTGGTGTAGGCGTCGGCGGCCTCGGTGACCTCGTCGATCACGGCCAGCAGGTTCCGCAGCCGGCCGTTGGTGCTCTGCACCAGCAGTTCCTCGAACTGGTCGATCACGAGGAGGACGCGCCCGAACGACAGCTCCGCCGCCAGTCTGCGGTTGACGGCCGCGATGATGCCGTCCTCGCTCGCCCCGGGCAGCCCGGCACGCTCGATCTCGGCGAGCATGTCCTTTCTGGGCCGCGTCAGCACCGGCAGCCACCGGTCACTGCCCGGCAGTTCCCCCTCCGCGAGCGCGCGCAGCACGCCCGCCTGGATCAGCGACGACTTGCCCGACCCGGACGGCCCGAGCAGCAGTGTCAGCCGCCGTTGCCGGGCCAGGTTCGCCACGACCTGCCGTACCGCCTCTGCCCGGCCCTGGAACCATCGGGCATGCTCGGCGGTGAACGGCTCCAGGCCCCGGTACGGGCACACCTCCTGCTCGGCCAGCTCCGGCAGGATCTCCCGCAGAACCTCGGTGGGGGTGGCGTACGCGATGCCCTGGCCGCGTTCCCACATGTCCGGCGCGGTGATCTCGGTGAGCATGCCGATGGCCAGGCCGGTCACCTCGTCGAGGACGGGGCCGCCGCTGAATCCGGTGGTGAGGTCGTTGGCGCCGGTCAGCTGGAGATGCGCGCCCCGGTCGTCCGTGGCGGGCAGCGGATCGCCGGCCTCGGCGTAGCCGTAGTGCCCTTCGGGATGGGCCTGCGAGGGGAATCCGTACGAGCGCACCTTGTGGCCCCGGCAGCCCTCCGAGGAGCCGAGCGGCAGGACGCGCGCCCCGGCCGGCGTACCGCTGAGCCGGATGAAGGCCACGTCCTCGTCCTCGGCGGAACGCCACAGCTCCTGCGGAACGCTGCCCTCCAGCCGGTCGGCGTCGACCACGTGCGGGAAGGACAGCAGGACCGTCGTGCCGGGACCGCCGCCGGCCGCCTCGACGACGTGCGCGCAGGTGACCAGCACATCCTCGGCCACCAGGAATCCGGTCCCGGCCACCCGGCCGTCCGGGGTGAGGATCTGGGCCACCGCCGTCGGCAGGTCGGAGGGCATGCCGTCCCCCGGCGCACCCTGCTCGCCGGTCATGACGCATCCGCCTGCGGGTCGTTCTTCCAGGCCACGGTCACCTTCAGATGGCACCCGGCCTGGGTCTTGGTGATCACGGCCCCGGCCTCGAACGCGAGGTCGACGCCGAACTCGACGGTGATCTCGTCGGGCCGGGCCTTGCGCAGCGAAGCGAGGGTGGCCCGAGCGGCCTCCGCGATCGGCTCCAGGGCGCCTTCGAGGGTGACCGGCAGCTCGCGCACGGTATCGCCGATGCGGCCGGCTTTCACCGGCCCCGCGTCCGGCGGACCCGGTTCCTCGACCAGCAGCCAGCCTCCGCCACCCAGGGGTATCCGAGTCAGTGGTGTCACGAACGCCACTCTTCGTGAACCTGGCATATGCCGCACGCCGGAGTGGGCCGTCCGCGTGCCCCGTCAGCCAGTCACACCGGCCTGGCGCAGCCCACCGGTTTCTCGCCCTGGAGCTGTACGTACAACGCCGTCGACACCGGGCACTTCGCGCGGGTCGCGGTCGCCTTCGTCACCTCGTACTCCGGTTTCTTCCCGCTCTTGCCGTCGCAGGGCGTCTCGCGGACCTGGCCGTCGCCGGAGCTGTAGACGCAGTCGCCGACGATGGTGCGCGGACCGCCTCCGCCGCCCGGGTCGCCGGGGTGCGGTGGGGTGAGGTTGCGCATACAGGCGTAGCCCTGCGGGACGGCGCCGTCGCCGTCCTCGTCGGAGGACGGGCTCTGTTCGCTGATGTGCAGCACGAAGTCCGTGGTGCCCGGGCACAGCGGACCGTCGCCCACCGCGCCGTCGAAGCGCGCCACGACCCGTGCCGCCGCCCGCTCGCTGGTGCACGAGACCTCGGTGAAGCTGGTCTTTCCGAAGGAACTGCACTCGTCGACCGAGAGGAAGGCCGCCCCGTACCCCGAGGGCCGGGTGGGTGCGACCTCGTTGCTGAGCCGGCTGTCACCGTCGGTGGTGGCGCCGTCCGTCGAGTTCTGGCATCCCGTCAACAGGGCGGCGAGCAGTGCCAGCAGTGCGCACACCACCCCCATGGAACATCTCTCACGCATCGCAGTCCCCCCGGATACCCCCGCCCAGCGTGACCCGCCGCAGCGGGCACACGCCAGACGTGCGGGGTGCTTTGCGCCCTTTGGGGGGCGTACGCCGGGTGTGTGGCGTACGCGCACTACGTCTAATACGACAAGCCGTACCCGATCGGATACAGCACCGCGGTCGGATCGTCGGCCTTCTGCACCGGCACCGGCAGCCTCCCGCGCGGCGCCGCCCTCCCCGCGATCACCCGTGCGGCGGCCCGCAGTTCGACGTCGGTCCAGGAGTACGCGGCCACGACGGCCGGTACGGAGGGCAGTTGAGCCACGTCGAACGGGTTGCGGACCGCGATCGCGACCACCGGCCTGCCCGTCGCGACGAGCTGCTCGACGAGCGTCCTCTGGCTGCTGGTCGCCGAGACGTTGTACGTCCCCACGACCACCGCGTCCACGTCCTGCGCCGCCGCGACCGCCTTGGCGATGGTGGCGGCGGACGGTGCCGTACCGGTCGACAGGGCCGTGGCCGTGAAGCCGAGCTCGGTGAACGCGGCCGCGAGCACGCCGGTCGGCGGGCCCGTCGTACCGGACGGGGAGGCCGGGTCGGCGCCGACGACGAGGAGCCTGCGCGGCGACAGGGGCAGCAACCTGCCCTTGTTGACCAGCAGCGTCGTCGTCCGCTGGGCGATCCGGTCGGCCTCCGCGAGGTGCGCGGGGATGCCGACGGTCCGGGTGACGCCGGCCTGGCTGACGTACGGAGCCTCGAAGAGCCGCAGCTTCGCCTTCAGCCGCAGCACCCGCAGGATCGACTCGTCGAGCCTTGCCTCGGTCAGCTCCCCGTCCCGTACGGCCTTCAGGACGGCGTTCCAGGCGACGTCCAGGTTCGGCGGGTTGAGGAGCTGGTCCACCCCCGCCTTCAGCGCGAGCACGGGCACGCGGTCGTCACCGTACTTCGTGCGGACGCCCTCCATGCCGAGGGAGTCGGTGACGATCACACCGTCGTAGCCGAGCTCCTCGCGCAGGATGCCGTTCAGGATGGGGCGGGAGAGTGTGGCCGGATCACCGGAGTCGTCGAGGGCCGGGACCATGATGTGCGCGGTCATGATCGAGTCGATGCCGGCGGCGATCGCCGCGCGGAACGGGGGAGCGTCGAGCTTGTCCCACTGGGCGCGGGTGTGGGTGATGACCGGGAAGCCGTAGTGGCTGTCGACGGCGGTGTCCCCGTGTCCGGGGAAGTGCTTGGCGGTGGCGGCGACCTGCCGCGACCGCTGGTACCCGCCGACCTCGGCGGCCACCATCGCGGCCACCGCGCCCGGGTCGGCGCCGAAGGAGCGGACACCGATGACGGGGTTGGCCGCGTTGACGTTGACGTCGGCGACGGGGGAGTAGTTCTGCCGGATGCCCAGGGCTCTGAGCTCCCGCCCCGCGATACGGCCCAGGGTGCGGGCGTCTTTGCGGGAGCGGCCGGCACCGATGGCCATCGCGCCCGGGAAGAGGGTGGCGGGCTCGCCCACCCGGCAGACGATGCCGTGCTCCTGGTCGGTGGAGACGAGGACGGGCAGGCCCCGGGGGAGGGTGAGGGACGCCTTCTGGATGCCGTTGGACAGGTCGGCGATCTGGTGCGGATCCCGGGTGTTGTGCGCCCAGGTGAAGTAGATGATGCCGCCGACGCGGTACTTGGCGATCAGTTCGGCGGCCGTGCGGACGCCGATCTCCTTGAGGTTGGCGTCGATGTCGGCCTGGTCGGGGGCGGTGGCGGAGTGGCCGTAGACCCGCATCACGAAGAGCTGGCCGACCTTCTCTTCCAGGGTCATACGGGAGACGAGGGAGCGGAGCTTCTTGTCGTCCGCGTATGCGGTCCCGCCGGCGGCGAGGGTGGCGGCGACTCCCGCGGTGGCGGCGAGGACGGTACGTCTGGAGGGCACGTGCGCTCCTTCCGGAGGTGATCCGCTGAAGGAAACTTCCGAGGAGTCACCAATATCCGGGAAGTTTCTGCCAGTCAAGGGAGTGCACATTAACCCGGGGTCAGCCCGGGGCCCGGCAATGAGGGGCCGCCATCGGCGCTGTTGGAGGGGGGCGCGCCGATGGCGGCGTGCTGCCGGCCGCAGTACGGCGGAGAGGGTAAGTCAGCGTTCGCAGCCAGCAGCGAGGCCGACACCGCACCGCGGTGACTCTCCGACAGCTTGCGGGTTGGACGAGCGGGGGTGGGGCGGGGTTCCCGGGTTGGCCCCGAATCCCGGAAGTTGGTGAGCCCGGGGTCAACGGGACGGATGGGCCGCCACTTCGGGCCAGTGCGCCTGTCCTCGGTCGGGCGGTGCTGTTCTCCGGTGCAGTGCGGTTGGCCGGTCGCCCGAGGCTGCGGTGGGTCTCGTCCGGAGGTGTCGGTCGTCGTGGGTGGTCCATCCCGTGGACGGCCCGGCGTCGGAGGGGGACGTCGGCCGATCATGAGGGTATGCCCGCAGTCGACATTCCCGGTTCCAAGTCCATCACCGCCCGCGCACTCTTTCTCGCGGCGGCGGCCGACGGAGTCACCACGCTCGTGCGTCCCCTGAGGTCGGACGACACGGAGGGCTTCGCGGAGGGGCTGACGCGGCTCGGGTACCGGGTGGGGCGGACGCCGGACGCGTGGCAGGTCGACGGGCGCCCGCAGGGCCCCGCGGTGCCCGAGGCGGACGTGTACTGCCGGGACGGCGCGACGACGGCACGCTTCCTGCCGACACTGGCGGCGGCCGGGCACGGCACGTACCGCTTCGACGCCTCGGAGCAGATGCGGCGCAGGCCACTGCTGCCCCTGACCCGTGCCCTGCGCGACCTGGGCGTGGACCTGCGGCACGAGCAGGCCGAGGGCCACCACCCGCTGACGGTACGGGCGGCCGGCGTCGAGGGCGGCGAGGTGGTGCTGGACGCGGGTCAGTCCTCGCAGTACCTGACCGCACTGCTGCTCCTCGGCCCGCTGACCCGCAAGGGCCTGCGGATCCGGGTGACGGACCTGGTCTCGGTGCCGTACGTGGAGATCACGATCGCGATGATGCGGGCGTTCGGCGTGGAGGTCGGCCGGGAGGGGAACGTCTTCCTGGTCCCGCCGGGCGGCTACCGCGCGACGACGTACGCGATCGAACCGGACGCCTCCACGGCCAGTTACTTCTTCGCCGCGGCGGCGGTGACCCCGGGCGCCGAGGTGACGGTCCCGGGCCTGGGGACCGGCGCGCTCCAGGGCGACCTGGGCTTCGTCGACGTACTGCGGCGGATGGGCGCGCAGGTGTCGGTCGGCGCGTCGGGCACGACGGTCCGGGGGACGGCCGCACTGCGCGGCCTGACCGTCAACATGCGGGACATCTCGGACACGATGCCGACGCTGGCGGCGATCGCGCCCTTCGCGGACGGCCCGGTCCGTATCGAGGACGTGGCGAACACCCGGGTCAAGGAGTGCGACCGCCTGGAGGCGTGCGCGCAGAACCTGCGACGGCTCGGGGCGCGGGTGACGACGGGTCCGGACTGGATCGAGATCCAGCCGGGTGCGGCCGGTGCGGGCGCGGAGATCACCTCGTTCGGCGACCACCGCATCGTCATGTCCTTCGCGGTCACGGGGTTGCGCGTGCCGGGTATTTCGTTCGACGACCCGGGGTGCGTACGCAAGACTTTCCCCGGTTTCCACGAGGTGTTCGCGGAGTTGAAGGGTCGGCTGGGGGATGGCGTTCAAGCTTGAAGGTCCGGTGCTGGAGGGTGAGTTGGTGCGCCTGGAGCCGCTCTCGCACTCGCATGTGACCGAGTTGGCGGTGGCGGCGGAGGAGGACCGGGGCACGTACGCGTTCACCTGGGTGCCGAGGGCCGACGAGGTGGCGGACTACGTCGACGCGCAGCTCGCCCGGGCCGCGACCGGCCGGCTGGCACCGTACGCCCAGATCTCCAGGGCGACGGGCCGCGTGGTGGGCGCGACGTCCTACTGGGAGCCGCGCAGCTGGCGCTCGGACGACACCCTGGACGCGATCGAGATCGGCTTCACCTGGCTGGCCCGTTCCTCCCAGGGCACCGGCGTCAACGCCGAGGCCAAGCTCCTCCTCTTCCGCCACGCCTTCGAGGTGTGGAACGTGTCGAGAGTGGACCTGAAGACGGACGCCAGAAACGCCCGCTCCCGAGCGGCGATCGAAAGCGTCGGCGCCCACTTCGAGGGCGTCCTGCGCAACTGGTCCCGCTCCTGGGCCCCCGGCGAGGACAACCACCTGAGGGACTCGGCGATCTTCTCGATCACGGCAGCCGAATGGCCGGAGCGCCGGAAGCGCCTGGAGCAGCGGGTGGCAAGGTCCATCCCCAGGTTTGGGTGATCGGCAGATCCGTCCTACGCCGGACCCCGGCGACCTGCGGTTTTGCGCCTAGGTCTGGGACACATCTGCCAATCGCCGCGCCTCCGCGCCCAGCTGGTCCCGGATCACCTCCAGGACCGGGTCCGCTTCCGCGCCGGTGCGGACCGCCGCGAAGATGTTCCGTGAGGGAGGGGCGCCCTGCGGGGTCAGTACCGCCAGTGCGCGGTGGGCGTACAGGGGGTGGACCAGGCGGGGGATCAGGGCCACGCCCGCTCCCGCCTCCACCAGGGCCGCCAGCGCGCCCCAGTCGTTCACGGCGTGCCGGATGTCCGGGGTGAAGCCGGACGTCGCGCAGACGGCGCGGGCGATCGCGCCCACGCAGCTGCGGGCGTCCCCCGCGATCCAGGTCTCGCCGGCCAGCTCCCGCAGCGGAACCCGCCCGCGTCCCGCCAGCCGGTGCTCCGCCGGGACCACGATGTCCATCACGTCCGTCAGCAGGTCGGACCGGCTGTAGCGGCGGTCCGTGTGGGGCGGGGTCGCCGCGAAGTCCACCGCCACGGCCACGTCCACCTGGCCGGCGTCCAGGGCCGTGAACAGGTCCGGCGGTTCCGCCTCCACGACGTCGACGCGGACGTGCGGGAGGTGTTCGGCCAGTCCTCGCAGCACTCCCGGCAGCAGGCCCAGGATGCCGCTGGAGAAGCAGCCGATGGTCACCGAGCCGCGGCCGCCGCTCCCGTACGCCGCCAAGTCGGCCCGGGCCCGCTCCAGTTGGGCGGCGATCTCGTCGGCGTGGGCCAGCAGGACGCGGGCCTGTCCGGTGAGCCGCACGCCTCGGCCGTCCCGTTCCGTCAGGGGTGCCCCGATCTCGCGGGCCAGCGCGGAGAGCTGTTGCGAGACCGCCGACGGGGTCAGGTGCAGGGCCTCGGCCGTTCTCGCCAGACTGCCCCGGCGCTGGAGTTCGCGCAGGACGGTCAGACGGCGCAGATCGACTGTGAAGGTCTCACTTACCTGTTCCATCGAGAAAGGTTAACTGGACCCCAGGGGCGGGTTCGGAAACGATCGATGCCATGACCGCCTACCTCATCCTCCACGGCTGGCAGAACCACCGGCCCAAGGACCACTGGCAGCACTGGCTCGCCGACCGTCTCGGCGAGCTCGGTCACCAGGTGACGTATCCGCAGCTGCCCGACCCGGACGACCCGGACCTGGAGGTGTGGCTCGGTGAACTCGCGCGCCATCTTGCGCAGGACGCCCCGGACGTCGTCGTCGCCCACAGCGCCTCCGTCCTGCTGTGGCTGCACGCCGTCGCCCGCGGGATCGCCGGGCCCGGTGACGTGGACCGTGTCCTGCTCGTCGGCCCGCCCTCCCCCTCCGTCCTCGCGCGGTACCCCGAGGTCGCCGGGTTCGCGCCGCCCTCGCTGGACCTCACCCTCCCCGGGCCGACCCTGCTCGTCGCCGGCGACGACGACCCGTACTGCGAGGGGGGCGCGCAGGCCGTCTACGGCGACCCTCTCGGCATCCCCACCACACTCCTCCCCGGCGCGGGCCACCTCGACCTGAACGCCGGTTACGGCTCCTGGCCCTCCGTCCTGGAGTGGTGCCTGGACCCGGCCGCCGAGTTCACGGTCCGGCCGGAGCGGTAGCCGCACCGGGCGCGCCCGTCCGCCGCAGTTCCGGCGTCGTGACGCCCACCGCCGTCACCGCCGCCAGACACATCAGCCCGCCGGAGATCAGCGCCGTCGCGCCCGAGGACCAGCCCGCGACCAGGCCGCCGCGCAGATTGCCGAGGTGGGGGCCCGCCTGGCCGACGATCGTCTCGGCGGCGGTGACGCGGCCGAGGAGGGCGTCGGGGGTGAGGGTCTGGACGATGGTCGTACGGGAGAGAACGGCGAGGGCGTCCGCCGCGCCGGCCAGGGCCAGCAGCCCCAGGCCCGCCCAGGCGCTGGTCGTCAGGCCGAAGAGGAAGAGGGCCGCGCCCCAGCCGGCGGACGCGCACAGCATCACCGGGCCGGGGCGGGCCAGCCGGGTCACCGGGCCGGAGAAGGCCGTCGCGGTGACCCCGCCCACGGCCAGCGCCGACAGGAACAGGCCGAGGGCGCGTGGGTCGCCGCCGAAGCGTTCCTCGTTGACCAGGGGGAACAACGACGTGGGCATCGCCAGGAGACAGGCCGCGAGGTCCGTCAGCAGCGCGCCGCGCACCGCGCGGTGGCCGGTCAGAAAGCGCAGACCGTCCAGGACGCCGTGGACGCCGGGCCGGGACCTGGCGCCCTCGGGTGGCAGCGCGGGCAGGCCGTAGGCGCCGTAGAAGGACAGCGCGAAGCTCAGGGTGTCCAGCAGGTAGCAGACGCCGATGCCCCACCAGCCGAGGACGACACCGGCGACGGCGGGGCCGACCAGCATCATCGCCTGGCCGGTGACCTGCTGGAGGGCGAGACCGGCGGCCACCTGCTCCTTGGGCAGCAGCCGGGGTACGAACACACCCGCCGCTGGAGCGCCGAGCGCGGCGAAGGACGTCTGGGCCGCCACCAGCACGAGGACCACGGGCACCGGCGCGTGTCCGGCGAAGCCCTGCACGGTCAGCAGCAGGGAGCAGACCGCCGAACCGACGGTGCCGGTGAGATACATACGGCGGCGGTCGACGCGGTCGGCCCAGGCGCCCGCGAACAGACTGACGGCGACCATCGGCACCGCCTGCGCGATGCCGACCGCGCCGCTCCAGAACGCGCTGTGCGTCATGTCCCAGACCTGGTACATGACGGTGACCATGGTCATGAAGCTGCCGAGCGTGGACACGGTGCGCCCGAACAGCAGCCGCCGGAAGACGGGGGAGGTGCGCAGGGGCCGGACGTCGAGGAGCACGTCGGACAGGCTCATGAGAGGGGGACCGGGAGCGGGGTGGGCTGATGCACCCGGGGACGCTAACCGGCCCCCGGTCCCTGAGCCACTGAATTAGTCACGCGATCAGTCACGCGATCAGTCACGCGCTCTCGTTCAGGAGCCGGGCCAGGTGCTCGCGGCCCGCGCCCAGCAGCTCGGGAAGCGGTGCGGCACCCTCGTACCAGCGCTTCTCGTACTCCCAGCACAGCCAGCCGTCCCAGCCGTGGCGGGAGAGGACCTCGACGCACTCGGCGAGGGGCAGTACGCCCGCGCCGAGCGGGAGCGGGGTGGTGTCGTCGGGCGAGGCGATGTCCTTGACCTGGACGTACCCGAGGAACGGGGAGAGCGCCGCGTAGGTCTCCGAGGGCTGCTCGCCGCCCAGCCAGGTGTGCATGACGTCCCAGAGCGAGCCGACGTTGCGGTGGCCGACCGGGCCGAGGACACGGATCGCGTCGGCTCCGGTGCGGTGCGAGTCGTGGGTCTCCAGGAGGACACGTACCTGGGCGTCCGCCGCGTACTCCGCCGCCGTGCCCAGGCGCCGCGCCGCCGTCGCGTCGGCCTCGGCGGTCGACTGCTCGGGGCTCGCGCCGGGGAAGACACGGATGTACGGGGCGCCCAGGTCGCGGGCGAGGTCCAGGAGGGCGCGGATCTCCGCCAGCACCGGCTCGTCGTCGCCCGGCGCGGCCACGCGCGCGTACCCGGCGAGACCCAGGATCTCCACCCCGGCCGCCTTGAACTCGGCCACCACGTCGGCCCGTTGGGCGGCATCGATGCCGGGATGCACCGCCTCTTCCGGGTGCGCGCGCAGCTCTACGCCGTGATAGCCGTGCGTGTTCGCGAGGCGGAGCACCTCGGGGACGGGGAGACCGGGGACGCCGAGAGTGGAGAACGCCAGCTTCATGCTCCGGACTCTACGCGTCACTCCTGGGTGGCGTGCAGATCCAGGCGCCAGTCCTGGCCGACCAGGTCCTTGCCGAAGGAGCGGTGCGGTTTCTCGGCGACGAGGACGAAGCCGTGGCGCTGGTAGATGTGGCGGGCGGAGGCGAGGATGTCATTCGTCCACAGGACCAGGTCGCGGTAGCCGACACCGCGTGCGAAGTCGATGACGGCCGAGACGAGCCGGTCGCCGATGCCGAGTCCGCGCGCGTCCGGCTCGACCAGCAGCAGGCGCAGCCGGGCCGTGCCGGGTGCCTCGTCCCGTACGCACATCACGCAGCCCACCGGCCGGCCGTCGAGCTCCGCGATCCACACCCGCTCCAGGTGCGGGTCGTGGTCCTCCGCGAAGTCGGCGACGATCCGGGCCACCAGCCCCTCGTAGTCGGCGTTGAAGCCGTGCTCCGCGGTGTAGAGGGCGGCGTTGCGCTGCACGATCCACCCCAGGTCGCCCGGGCCCGGTTCGCGCAGCAGGACGTCCTCGCGGCGGGGAGGGCGGCCGTCGGAGAGAAGCCCCCGGACGGTCCGCATGGCCTCGGCGAGACGGGGACGGTCGGCCGGCGGGACCGTGGCGAGCAGGGCGCCCACGGATTCGTCCGCGCGCTCGGCGAGCAGTGCGGCGGTCTCCCGACCCCGCGCCGTGAGCGTCACACGCCTGCGACGCGGGTCGCGGCGCGACGGGGTGCGCTCGATCAGCCCGTCCTGCTCGAACTTGTTGAGGATCCGGCTCAAATAGCCCGCGTCCAGGGAGAGTTCACCCCGCAGGTCCGCCGCGTCCGTACGCGGGGAATGCGCGAGCTCGTACAGGACGCGGGACTCGGTGAGGGTGTACGGGGCGTACAGCTGACGGCTGTAGTCGAGGGCGCCGATGACGTTGGTGTAGAAGCGGTTGAAGGCGCGGATGTCCTGGACGGTCATGATCGTCGGTTCCCTCCTCGACCCCTTCGCCAACCCTCGAATGGTTGACTCAGTCAGAGATACCGTACGACGGCCCCGCACCTCCGTCCAGGGTCAGGCCCGGCGATACTCGCGGACCTGCGTCCCCGTCGGCGCGGTGGCCGTCGAGCCGGTGCGCCCTCGGGGGATTGCCGGCGGGGCTCGCGGCCGACGCCATGAGCGAACGGGGGTTTGCGGCGGGGGAGTTGTTCCCAGCCTCTAGGGCATGACGACGACCACACCGGCGTACGACGCCCACGCGGACTGGTACAACCACTACATGTCGCCGACCTCGGGCGGCGAGTACTTCGCCCGGGTGCACACGACGCTGAGGGAGCTGCTGGGCCCCGGCGAGGGGATCTGTCTCGACGTCTGCTGCGGCACCGGCGCCCACGCGTCCGTGGCGGCGGAACTCGGCCGGACCCCGTTCGGCGTCGACCTCTCCGGCGGTCAGCTCCGCCACGCGGCCGGCCGGCTGCCGGTCGCGGTCGCCGACGCGACGGCACTGCCGCTGGCCGACGCCTCGGTGCCGGCCGCGATGTGTGTGCTGGCGAGCACGGACGTCCCCGACTATGCGGCCGTCCTTCGGGAGATCGCCAGGGTGCTGGCGCCCGGCGGACGGTTCGTGCACCTGGGCGTGCACCCCTGCTTCGTCGGCGCGTTCGCCGACTGGCGGGAGCGGGGGCGGGTGGTGCTGGACGAGCGGTACGCCGACCGGGCCCGCACCCTCGACTCCTGGAACCCCGCCGGTGTACGGGCCCGGGTGGGGGCCTGGCACATCCCGCTGGCCGATCTCCTGAACGCCGTGGTGGCGGCGGGGCTGCGGTTGGAGCGGACCGTCGAAGTCGGGCCGGGCGGGGTCCCGGAGCTGTTCGGATTCGTGGCGGTCGGATGAGGTTCGTGCCGGAAATCCCGGGCCCCTAGAGAAACGCTTGCGTTTCGTTAAACCTCCTCGTAGGCTGTCGGTACGAAACCGTTTCGTATCGAAAGAGCGTGCCGACAGATGGGGAGGTGGACCGCGATGACAGGTTCTCCGGTGTTCCTGGCCGTCGTCCTCTCCCTGGTCTCGGCGATCTGCTACGCGGCGGCCGCGGTCGTCCAGGAGCGGACCGCCGCCGGGACCACGAGCGTGCGCGGGGCGCTGGCCCGCGGCGCGTGGTGGGGGTCCGTGCTCCTCAACGCCTCCGGTGCGCTGCTGCACGTGGCCGCCCTGCGCTACGGACCGCTGACCCTGGTGCAGCCGCTCGGCGCGCTGAGCCTCGTGCTGGCGGTACCGCTGGGCTCGCTGGTCTCGGGCCGCCGGACCTCGGGCACGCAGTGGAGCGGCACGGCCTTCACCCTCGTAGGACTGACGACCTTGCTGGCTGTCACGGCTTCGGGGCGCGTGAACACCCTGAGCGCCACCGAGGTCGTGCTGGTGGCACTCGCCGCCGCGGCGGCCGTCGCGATGCTCTCGGCCCGGGGCGGACTCGCGGTCGCCGCCGCGTCCGGTATCGCCTCCGGCGTCGGCTCCACGCTGGCACAGAAGCTCGCGGTCGGCCCGACGCTCTCCTGGACCACGGCGCTGGTGGCGCTCCTGACGGTCGCCTTCGCGGTGGGCGGCCTGCTGCTCTCCCAGAAGGCCTACCGCCACGGCCTCGGCGGCCCCCTCGCCCTCCTCACCCTCGTCAACCCCGTCACCGCGGCCGCCATCGGCATCACCCTCCTCGGCGAGGGCTTCCGCTACGGCACCACAGGCACCCTCCTCGCCCTCACCGCCGCCGCGGCCGCCGTACACGGCGTGACACTCCTCAGCCGTCCGGAGACCGCCCCGGACGCCGGACGGGTGAAGCCCGCGCTCCCCGTCCCCGCCCCGCCGGTGCGCACCGAACCCCTGCGCCCCCTCCCCGTCTCCGTCGAACTGACCGGCGCGAGCCGGGCCATGTGAGAGGCAGAACCCGAAGATGACGATCCTGCAGATGCCCCCTCGGACCGCCGTACGCAGGGCGGGACTGGTGGACGTACCCGCCGTGGTGCGCCTGTTCGCGATGCCGGAACACTCCGCCGTGGACCGGGACCAGGCACAGCGCGCCATGCGGCTGATGCTGGCCCACTACGCGCTCGAGGAGGGCCAGGTCTGGGTGGCCGAGCGTGCGGACGGCACCCTTCTCGCGGCCGCCGTGTGGCTGCCGCCCGGCACCGAGTCCCCCCACACCCGCTTCAGCGGCCTCTTCGCCCGCGAACTCGCCGCCCCGCTGCCGCAGGAGCCGGTCCTGCCGACCGCACTGAAGCGGGCCAAGCCCGACGCGCCGCACTGGAGCGTGGTCACCGTCTGCACACCGGACGACTCGGAGGCCTGGGACCGCAGAGTGGTGTCCGACCTGCTCTCCCCGGGCCTGCACACCGCCGACGAGGAGGGCGCCGACGCGGTCGCGGTCACCCTCTCGCCCCGCCACATGGACCCACTGCGCCCGCTGGGCTTCCGCGCCCCGCACCAGGTCCCGTTCGCCGAGGGCGCTGGGGTATGGCTGGCGACCCGCCGTCCGGTGCCCCGCCTGGCCGCGTGACGTCCCTACGGGCACCCCGGTGAGGCGACCGCGTCGACCCCGGCCTCCCGCAGCCTGCGCGCGAGAAGCTCCACCTCGGGCGTCGTCCCCGCGTACGCCCCACCCCAGACCTGCTCCAACACGTCCTTGGCGGCACCGAGTTCGAGCCCGAGCGCGGCACGCAGCACACGCAGCACGGTGACCCGATGCGCGGGCGCCCGCAGCCGCAGTACGGTGGCCCCGTGCTCGGCGAGAAGTTGTTCCCGTACGTCGTCCGACAACTCGCCCCCGCAGTCGGCGACGGCGAACCGGCAGGCGGCGCACGTCACTTCGACGTCCCATCGCAAGGAGTCACCGACGAGAGCCTGCACTCCGACCCATTCGGCGGGGGAGCGGCATTGGGGACAGGGCGTGGTGCGGCGTAGGGACGCGTACGCGTGCACGGACACGAGATGCCTCACCCCTCATAGGTAGGAGAAGAACCGGGTCTCCCATGTGACCGGATCGTTCGGGCTCCCGTCCCAGTCGACTTCGGGATACCAGCCGGCCAGGCCGCTCACCCCGTCATACGGCCGCAGCAACAGCCGCTGCGGAACCCGCACATACCCCAGGTCGGACAGCGCCGACTCGATGATCCGCCGCTCGGCCTCGGTGAGCGCGCATTCCGTCCCGCCGTCGGCGGCGGTGACCAGGGCCAGGTCCCCGAAGTTGCTGAGATCGACACTGAGGGCCACACCGGCATCGGTCGCCGCGGCGGGGACGTGGATGCCGAAGTACGCACTGGCATCCTGCCGCGACACACCCCTGCACGGCTGCCCGAACTCCCGGCTCAGCCGATCAAGCAGCACACTCCTCATGAACCCGGCCCGCTCATGGTCGTACCCATAGGGAAACTCAAGGTGCTCCGGCCCCGGCAAACGGTCCAGAGCATCCAACAAATCGAGAATCCGCCGATCGCCTTCCACACCCAAGTCATACAACAGAACCCCGAAAGCGACCGAAGCCCCGCCCGGCGCCACAGAACGAGGACACACCGCCCCACCCGCGCCTTCAGCAGGCCTGCCGTCCCGATCCCCCACCCACCCGCAGGCGGCTCCGCCTTCCGACGCCGGTCGGGGTCTTTCAGCCGGCCCGGCGTTCGAGGACGAGGGCTTACCGTCCCGA
>NZ_JXTE01000429.1 GCF_000972385.1 Streptomyces sp. WM6386 | reverse complement strand
GCCGCCTTCGCGCTGTGGGAGGACCCCGAGGTACGCCCGAAGCTGCTCGGGATCCTCCAGGCCGCGGTCAACAGCGAGGAAGGCGCCGAGCAGATGCGCCGCTTCATCGCCGAGCAGCTCTTCGCGCAGGCCGGCAAGTCCATCGGCGCCCCCGACCTGGACATCTACCAGATGGCCGAGTTCCTCGGCGTGCCGCCGGTCAACTTCGGCGCGGCCGCCGGGCAGGTCTGGGGCGCCGTCCTGATGCGCTACGTCGTCAAGCTGGAGCCGATCGCATCCATACCGGTCGACGACCTGATCAAGCTCATCAACCCGACGCTCCACCGCTACCTGGGTGCGGCGCAGTGATCTGAGGAGGGGACATGTCCCAAGCCATCGAGGCCAAGGAGCGCGGCGCAGCCTGGGACACGCTGGGCGGCGCTCTCGGCGAGGCCGGCGCGGCCGCGCTCGCCGGATCGCGCGAACACCTGGCCGAGCACGCCCGCACCTTCGCGGACATCGGTCTGCAAAAGCGTGTGTCGATCG
>NZ_JXTE01000428.1 GCF_000972385.1 Streptomyces sp. WM6386 | reverse complement strand
GCGTGAAGGACGTGCCCGCCGACCGGCCGCTCCCGGCGGGGAGGGTGATGGACGGGTTCCCCAACCGGCCCGACCCCGGCTTCCGGGAGCGCCTGGTCGCCCTCAATCCGCGGATGCGCTGACCCGTACGCCCGGGCTCGTCACCCGAGCACAGCGAGCAGCGGTGCCGCGGGCAGCGGGTGGCGTGTGTCGCCGTAGGGGCCCGTGGTCGTGGTGGCGGTGAGGAGGGAGTTCAGGACGGCTTCCTCCACGGCGTCCAGAAGGGCGCTGAAGAGGGGGTCGAGGGTGTCGTCGGGGACCACGGCGGGGCCGGCGGGTGTGCCCAGCGGGTGGGTGCCGAAGGCCAGGCCGTAGTCGCCGCTGCCGTGGCTGTATGCGGCGCCGACCCTGGCCAGGGCGTACACGGCGCGTCGGGCGAGCCGGGTCAGTTGGCGGGCGTCCAGGGGTGCGTCGGTCGCGGTCACGATCATGCAGGAACCGGTGTCGGGGACGGGGGTCGCGGTGGGCAGGCCGACGTCGGCGGGGG
>NZ_JXTE01000427.1 GCF_000972385.1 Streptomyces sp. WM6386 | reverse complement strand
CCGACCAGGCCGCCGGCCGGGTCGCCCGGGGTCTCGTCCACGCCGCTGAGCTGGCCGACGACGAGGTCGTCGTAGCCGTCGCCGTCGATGTCGCCGGAGGCGGTGCCCAGGCCGCCGTGCAGGTCGCGCCGGTAGGTCAGGCTCTCGGCGCCGCCTGTGTAGAGGGCGGACCAGCCCTTGATGTAGTCGTCGTCGGGGCTGTATCCGGAGACGACGAGGTCGGCGAAGCCGTCGCGGTCGTAGTCGCCGGTGGTCAGGTACGCGCCCTGAAGGGTGTGACCGGTGGAGTGCGGTGTGCCGACCTGCCGCAGGACGCCCGCGTGGTAGGTGAAGACGTGCAGGCCTTTCTGGTCGAGAACGGTGAGCTGGTCGCCATCGATGTCCCCCGAGAACCGCGCGGCGGCCACCGCCAGGCCGAACCGTGCGTCGGCGGTCGGCTTGGCGGCGGTGATGCTCGCCGCGGGTTCGGCGCCGAAGCCCTGCGCGGAGCCGTACAGAACGGTCACCCGGCCCGCGTCCTCGACGG
>NZ_JXTE01000426.1 GCF_000972385.1 Streptomyces sp. WM6386 | reverse complement strand
CCGGGCACGCCGCGGTCCAGCTGGAAGTGGAACCCGGTGTCCTTGACCGCGTAGGAGATCCAGTCCTCGGTGTGCGGGATGAGGTAGGAGGCGTTGCGCTCCAGCTCGATGCCGACACCGCCGTTGCCGCGGACGACCGCGGCCGCGACCGCGTCGCCGAACAGCCCGTCGGACAGCAGCGAGCCGATGTCGTCCGCGTCGGGCTGGTAGCACAGCGAGCACAGCTCGCAGGAGACGATCAGGACGTTGGAGCCGGGGTGGGCCAGGCAGAAGTCGTGGGCCCGGTTGACCGCCGCGCCGCCCGCCGCGCAGCCGAGCTGGGCGATGGGTATCTGGCGGGTGTCGGAGCGAAAGCCCATCCGGTTGATCAGCCAGGCGGTCAGCGACGGCATGCTGAAGCCGGTGCACGACACGTAGATGATGGCGTCGATGTCACGGGCCGCCACGTCGGCGTTGCGCAGGGCGTCCTCGATGACCGGCGGGGTCAGCTTCCTGGACTCGGCCTCGTAGATACGGTTGCGTTCGG
>NZ_JXTE01000425.1 GCF_000972385.1 Streptomyces sp. WM6386 | reverse complement strand
GCGTAGACCTTGCGGGCGCCCCGTTCGAGCAGGCGCTGGGCGAAGGCGCGGCCCAGGCCGCGGTTGGCTCCGGGGACAAGGGCAACTGAGTTGTTGATGTCCATGCCCGGTACGCTAAAACCTGACGCTAACGTCAGAGGCAAGTGCTGGTCATCCGGGCCGGGTTGAGAGGAATCACCATGACCGTCACCGAGGCCGCGGACGAGCGGCTGATCCGCATCGGCGAGGTGGCGCGGGGTGCCGGCGTCTCGGTACGCGCCGTGCGCTACTACGAGGAGCAGGGGCTGCTCATCGCGGAGCGCAGCCCGTCCGGTCAGCGCCTCTAACGGCAGGATGCCGTCCCCCTGGCCCGTTTTTTCCAGCAGATGTTCGCCGCCGGCCTGACCAGCCGAAGGATCACGGAGCTCCTGCCGTGCTGGGTCGCCGGGCACACCGATGCCGACCAACGAGCCATGCTGCGCTCCGAACGTGACCGCATCCAGGCCAAGGTCGACGACTTGCAGGCTGCCCTGGACCGCCTCGACAAG
>NZ_JXTE01000424.1 GCF_000972385.1 Streptomyces sp. WM6386 | reverse complement strand
CCCCTCACGTTACCGGGGAGTGTGCCGGGGTGATCCACTGCCTACGCGGTCGATGCGAGTCACGGTGCGACGCCGGACGCCTCGGTCACGAAGATCTCGTGCCGTTTAAAGCGCCTGCATAGCCCCAAACCACCGATGACGCGGCGGATGGCGCCGAGGACAACGGTCGGCCGTCCCGGCCGGCGCGTCAGTTGACGACGGTACTCACCCGCGAGTCAGCCCCATCTCGCCCGCGCGTAGTCCGGCCTGGAAACGGGAGTCCGCGTTGACGCCCACGCCGCTGACTATGACAGTCGTTATAGACGGGTGTAACCTGCTGGGCGTCCCGTGTTTATAACGACTGTCATAGGAGAGTGTTGTGACGATCATTACCGTGAACGCGCCGAAGGGGCGACTGAGCCTGGAGCAGCGCCGTGAGCTGGCCGAGACGCTGACGGACGCGGTGCTCGTGCCCGAGGTGGGGCAGTCGGCTCCGGCCGCCCGCGTCGGGTTCCAGGTGCACTTCGTCGAGCGCGAGCGGGACATGATGG
>NZ_JXTE01000423.1 GCF_000972385.1 Streptomyces sp. WM6386 | reverse complement strand
GCTGCTGACCGCACTCGCCGCGGCGTTTCCGACTACCGGCACACCATCGAACGACTCACCCCGGCAGGCACCGACGAAGCACTGCTGTACTGGCGGTTCACCGGCCCCACACCGGCGCCGCATTCCTCGGCACCCCGGCACTCGGTGCCTGCTCGGACCTCGTCGGCACCGACCTGTTCATCGCCGGCAGCGGAGTCTTCACCGCGCAACGCCTCGTTGAAGACCTGCTCACCCTCACCAGCCAACTGCGCCCGGCCCACACCGGATCATGACCGTGTGACCGATGCTCCTGGTGCGTCCGTCTCTTTTTCGAGCTGCGAGTGTCGTCACCGCGCGCGGCTGACCAGCCGTCCGATGGGGGGCTCGGCGCGAATCTCCTCGGCTTGGAAGGTTACGCGCTTGCCCTGGCCGGCGAGTATGACCGTATTGCCTGTCAGGGCGGCGACGTTCGTGGGCCACCCGGACCAGCCGTCCACCTCGAGGTTCTTCACACAGGTGCAAAGCAGGGCGAACTCGACCGCGTTGTGTCCTC
>NZ_JXTE01000422.1 GCF_000972385.1 Streptomyces sp. WM6386 | reverse complement strand
GTGCCAGGTCGTGATGACGGTCGCGGGGTCGCCCAGGAGTACGGCGAGTGGCGAGCCCGGCGGAGTGCTGTCCAGCACGTCCCGGGCGAATTCGTACATGGTCCCGTGCGAGCCGTGCCAGCGCGCGGACATGTGGCGCAGCGCCTGATGGTGCGCTTCCCGGTTGTTCCGGTGCCGGGATCGCAACTCCTGCCACCAGCGGTTGACTTGGCGGTGGCCGCCAGGGTAAAGCCGGGCGACGGTTAGGAGCCACACCCAGGGCACGGGGTCGTGGGGGGTACGAATCGGCTGCCCGGAGGCAGATCCGTACGGCCTCGTCCAGCCTGTCCCGTCCGACGCCGCCCGCGTTCCCGGCGGCCACGGCGAGGTTGAAGCAGCGCATGACCTCTGTGTCCCCGTGCAGCACCAGCGCGTCCGGGGCGTCCGGCTGGGCGGTGTGCCATTCCTCGGCGATGGTGGTGCCAGCCGCGGCTTGGGCGAGCAGGCGCATCCGGTGGTGCGGCGGTCCCAGTCGTACCCGGTGGCGTGGAGC
>NZ_JXTE01000421.1 GCF_000972385.1 Streptomyces sp. WM6386 | reverse complement strand
TTCCAGCCCCCTGGCCCCCCCCCCCGCCAGTCGATCCACGGCGCCTGCGCCACCTCCGCCGCGTCGATCTCCAGACCGGCCCGGCGGAGGAATTCCGCGATGTCGGAGAGGTTGTGGGCCAGGCCGAGGGGTTCGCCGTTCACGCGTACCCGGCGGCCGCCTGTGGAGGACGGTGGGTGGACGGTCACGTGGAGCGAGGACGGGACGGGCGTGCCTTCTGGAGTGTCCGGGGAGTCGGGGCCCGTGCTTTGGCCCGTCATCGTGGCGGTCGCTCACTCGTGGCCCCGCCTGACCGGCCCAGGTCGCGCAGTTCCTGCCAGGCCGCGGGGTCTGGGCGCCATTGCTGCCAGTGGGGATGGAAGTACAGCCGGACCGACAGCCGGTATAGGCGTCGGCGCAGCTTTGTGGGGCCGGGGCGCGCCACGGCCCGGCTCTTCACCGCGGGTGATGCCGGCATCGGTACGGCCGCCGGGGACCGCGGGGGGGATCTCGGGCCTCGGCATCGGGGCCGCGCGGACCTCGAGTCCGGGAC
>NZ_JXTE01000420.1 GCF_000972385.1 Streptomyces sp. WM6386 | reverse complement strand
TCCCCGCCGCGCCGGAACGCCCCCGTCCTGCTCGCTGTGCCATGGTCAAGCTCCTTTGTTGTCCAGGGCGCACCGGAACCCCACGTTGCCGGTCGCCGAGTCGGGGAAGAGGCCCTGCCGCGCGGCGACCCGGTAGCGGCGGCAGTAGGACGCATGGCAGAGGTAGGAGCCGCCCTTGGCGACTCGCTGCTCCCCATGGGAGAAGAGGTCTTCGCACCATTCCCAGACGTTGCCGGTGGCGTTGTACAGGCCGAGGCCGTTCGGCTCGAAGGCGTCGACCGGGCAGGTGCCGTACCAGCCGTCGGTGGTCGGATGCCGGTTCGGGAACTCGCCCTGCCACACGTTCATCCGGGGCCGGCCGCCCGGCTCGAACTCGTCGCCCCAGGGGAACACCTTGGCGTGCAGCCCCCCTCGGGCGGCGCGTTCCCACTCCGGCTCGGTGGGCAGGCGCTTGCCGGCCCAGGCGCAGTAGGCACGGGCGTCGTCCCAGTCGAGCTGCACGACCGGATGGTCCGCCCGGTCCTCCCAGCTGG
>NZ_JXTE01000042.1 GCF_000972385.1 Streptomyces sp. WM6386 | reverse complement strand
GCAGCAGCTCCCGGATCGCCGACGGGCCACCGGTCACCCCCCACGTCTCCTCCGCCTCGTCCTCCCCCACGAACACCACATCCGCCCGGCGTGCCAGTTCCAGCACCACCCCCGCCCCCTCGGCACCCCTCCACAGGTCGGGCCGGTGGTTCACGTCGAGGGAGATGAGGGGGCGATCCGCCCCGGGTGTCAGAAGCTCGCGCAGCAGCTCCACGCAGCCCGAGGAGAGCGCCGCGGTGATCCCCGTCAGATGCAGCACCCGCCCCGCCCGCACCGCCTCCAAGTCCACGTTCTCCGCAGACATCGCCGACGCCGCCGACCCTGCCCGGTAGTAGGCGACCTCGTGCGCGTCCGTCCCGCGCTCCCCCGCCGTACGGAAGTACACGCCCGTCGGCCGCGCCTGATCACGACGTACGGCCGACACGTCCACGCCGTACGAACCGATCGTCGCCACCAGATGGTCACCGAAGCCGTCCGCGCCCACCCGGCTCACCCACCGCACGGAGTGCCCCGCGGCAGCCAGTCCACAGGCCACGTTCGACTCCGCACCCCCGATCCCCCGCTCGAACGACGGCACATCGGCGAGGCGGCCGGGCCGGGTGGGCAGGAACGTGACCATGGACTCGCCGAGCGCGACGACATCCACGATGTCGGGGGCGTTGGTCACGATGGTCGTAGCTCCTCGGGCTCGGTCATGGGGGTCCATTGACCCTGCGTTGGCCGAGATGTTAGACAGCAGTAAGCGATATACGCAATGGACGTTGCAGTAAGCGCAACGCACCAGATCAGGGAGGCTCCATGACAGCCGACAGCCCCTCCGAAGCGCTCGCCCGCCTCGCAGAGGACCGTGTCGACCACCGCTTCAAGGGCCTCCCCCCGGACGCCGACGACCTCACCGTCGCCGAGCTCGCCGCCCAGCGCCGCAACCTCTTCACCGACGGCTTCGCGACCCCCGTCCTGGCCCTCTCCGCCGAGCGCCTGGAGCACAACCTGCGGCTCATGGAGACGTACTCCGCACGGCACGGACTCGCGTTCGCCCCGCACGGCAAGACCTCCATGGCACCCCAGCTGTTCCAGCGGCAGATCGAGCACGGGGCGTGGGGCATCACCCTCGCCGTACCCCACCAGGTCCGCGTCGCCCGGGCCTTCGGGACGCGGCGCGTCTTCCTCGCCAACGAACTCGTCGACCCGGCCGCGCTCCGGTGGATCTCCGCCGAGCTCGACGCCGACCCCGACTTCCGTCTCATCTGCTACGTCGACTCCGTGCGCGGCATCGAGCTCATGGACGCGGCCCTGCGCGGAGCCGCCCGCCCCCTCGACGTGGTCGTGGAGCTCGCCGCCGGCGACGGCGCCCGTACCGGGGTCCGCACGGAGGCCGAGTGCGCCGCCGTGGCCGACGCCGTGGCCGCCGTACCGACCCTGCGGCTCGTCGGTGTCGCGGGGTACGAGGGGGAGGTCCCGGACGCCGACCCCGAGCGCGTGCACGCCTGGCTGCGGCGGCTCGTCTCCCTCGCGGTCGCGTTCGACAAGGAGGGGCGGTTCGGCGGGACGGACGAGGTCGTCGTCAGTGCGGGCGGCAGCGCCTGGTTCGACGCCGTCGCCGACGTGTTCGCGGAGATCCCCGAACTCTCCCTTCCCGTACTGAAGTTGCTTCGCTCCGGCGCGTACGTCTCGCACGACGACGGCCACTACCGGAAGATCACCCCCTTCAACCGGGTCCCGGAGGAGGGCGCCCTGGAACCGGCGTTCCGGCTGTGGGCGCAGGTCGTCTCCCGGCCCTCCCCCGAGCAGGCCTTCGTCAACGCGGGCAAGCGGGACGCGGCCTACGACCTCCATCTGCCGTTCGCCCAGGTCGTACGGCGGGAGGGCGTGGAGCGCCCGGCGGACGGCATCGAGGTGACCGGCCTGTCCGACCAGCACGCCTGGCTGCGCACCGGGCCCGAGGCCGATCTGGAGGTCGGTGACTGGCTGGGCCTGGGGCTGTCCCATCCGTGCACGTCCTTCGACAAGTGGCAGCTGATCCCGGTGGCCGAGGCGGACGGCACGGTCGTCGACTACATCCGCACCTACTTCTGAGGGGGCTGTCGCTGATGGAAGAGCTCGTCATCCGGGACGCGGACGTCGTGGACGGCAGCGGTGCGCCCTCGTACCGCGCGGACGTCGTGATCGACGGCGGCCGGATCGTCTCGATCGTCAAGGAGGCGGCCGACGCCGGGTGCCAACGCCCGACGGCCCGACGCGAGTTGGACGCGGAGGGGCTCGTTCTCTCCCCCGGCTTCATCGACATGCACGCCCACAGCGACCTCGCCCTCCTGCGCGACCCCGACCACAGCGCCAAGGCCGCACAGGGGGTCACGCTCGAAGTCCTGGGCCAGGACGGGCTGTCGTACGCCCCCGTCGACGACCGCACGCTCGCCGAGGTCCGCCGCGCCATCACCGGCTGGAACGGGTACGGCGACGACATCGACTTCGACTGGCGGTCGGTGGGCGAGTACCTCGACCGTCTGGACTCCGGTTTCGAAGGCCGCGGTATCGCCGTCAACGCGGCCTATCTGATCCCCCAGGGCACCGTCCGCATGCTGGCCGTCGGCTGGAAGGACCGGGAAGCGACCCCTCAGGAGCTCGACCGGATGCGGCAGTTGGTCGCCGAGGGCATGGAGCAGGGCGCGGTGGGCATGTCGTCGGGGCTCACCTACACGCCCGGCATGTACGCCAAGGACGCCGAACTCACCGAGCTGTGCCGGGTGGTGGCGTCGTACGGCGGCTACTACTGCCCGCACCACCGCTCGTACGGGGCGGGGGCCCTCGATGCGTACGCGGAGATGGTCGCCCTGACCCGGGAGGCGGGCTGCTCCCTCCACCTCGCCCACGCCACCATGAACTTCGGCGTGAACAAGGGCCGGGCGCCGGAACTGATCGAGCTGCTGGACAAGGCCCTGGAGTCCGGGGCCGACATCACCCTCGACACCTACCCCTACACCCCCGGCTGCACCACTCTCGTGGCGATGCTGCCGAGTTGGGCGAGCGAGGGCGGCCCGCAGGAGATCCTCCGGAGGCTGGCGGACGACGAGACCGCCGAGCGCATCCGCCACCACCTCGAAGTCATCGGCTCGGACGGCTGCCACGGAGTGCCGATGGAGTGGGACACGATCGAGATCTCAGGTGTCACGAACCCCTCGCTGGCCGACCACGTCGGCCGCCGCCTCGACGGCTGGACGACCGCGCGCCGCCTGCTCCTCGACGACCACCTCGCCCCCACGATCCTCCAGCACGTGGGCCACGAGGAGAACGTCCGGCAGATCATGCGCCACCCGGTCCACACCGGCGGCTCGGACGGCATCCTGCGGGGAACGAAGCCGCACCCACGCGCGTACGGCACCTTCCCGCACTATCTCGGCCGGTACGTCAGGGAGTTGGGGGTGCTGTCCCTGGAGGAGTGCGTGGCCCATCTGACCGGGCGCCCGGCAGCACGACTGCGCCTGCCGGACCGTGGGCTGGTGCGTGAGGGGTACCGCGCCGACCTGGTGCTCTTCGATCCGCGAACGGTGGCGGCGGGGTCGACGTTCCAGGAGCCGCGCCGGTTGCCGACCGGGATTCCGTACGTCCTGGTCGACGGCCGGTTCGTCATGGAGGACGGCCGGCGGACGGACGTACTGGCGGGGCGGGCGATCCGTCGTAGTCCCGTACGACGGAACGCCACCCGTGAATGACTACGGCTTGGGCAGCGTGCAGGTGCTCGCGCTCAGGTTGAGCTGGTTGCGGGTCGTGAAGCAGGCCGGGATGTTGTAGATCTCCTGGGCGTAGTTGATGCCCTGGCGGACGGTGACGGCGCCGGTCTCGCTGACCTCGCACGGGTTGTTGACCGTGCAGGACTCGCCGTCCTCGTTGCCGGTGTTGTTGACGGCGACGACCTTGCCGGTGGCCTGGTCGATCACCGGCGAGCCGGAGGTGCCGCCGATGGTGTTGCAGGCGGAGGTGTAACGGACCGAGTCCTTCCAGGTCCAGTCGCCCTCCTTCAGACGGTACGCGAACCCGTCGATGTTGCAGTTGTAGAGCGTCTTCCAGTAGCCGGAGGCCACGGTGATGGCGGTGCCGGCGGTCGGGTGGGTGTCCTGGACGGTCAGCGGGGAGATGTTGTACGAGCTCTTGATCGTCGCGTACGTGCTGGTGAGCTGGTAGATCGAGACGTCCGTGTCGGTCATCGTCGCGTAGGCGAGCTTGCTCGCGCGCAGCGTCGCGACCCGGGAGCCGGAGGAGTTGAGCAGGCCGAAGGTCCGGGTGGAGGCCTGGTTGGTGATGACCTCGCCGGGCTCCGGGAAGCCGGAGGTCAGGCAGTGGCCGTTGCTGAGCACCAGGGCCGGGTCGGTGTCCAGGGAGTTCGGGAAGCGGATGACCGAACCGGAACAGTTGCTGAGCGAGACGGTCCCGGCGAGCGTCACGGCCTGGAGCGTGGGCGACGGCGACGTGGCCTGCTTGACGGCCGACGTGGTGGACGTGACCAGGTCGTGCACGACCGACGTGACCGTGTCCGTGTCCACGCTCTTGCCGACGCCCGCGGCCGAGGGTTCGGCGGCGACCGCGGGTGCCGTACCCATCCCGGCGAGCGCCAGGACACTGAGTGCGGCGACGAGAGGCTTTCTCATGTGGGGGTCCCCTCTTGCGACTTGGACGACCGGAAATCTTCCGGCCGTCCGTGAGTTTGTCATGCGCATTGTGAAGAGGGGTGGGCAATCGGGCAAGAAGTTGTGTCAAGCCTGATCATGCGACCTGGCCGAAACGCACACTCCGTGTTCGGCAAGGGCAACCTACCCAGCACGACGGCTACTTGGGCCCTTTCGTACTCCCCTGCCCGCGCCCCTTGCCGTTGGCGTTGCCCGGGGCGGACTGGCTCGCGGTGGCGGTCGGCGACGGGGTGGAGGAGACGCCCGAGGGTTGCCCCGACTCCTTCGGCTCCTTCGACTCCTTCGGCTTCTCCGCGGAGGGAGACGGGGAGGCGCTGGAGGCGGCGGTCCCCGAGGAGGGCGCGCCGGCGTCCGGCGACCCGGTCCGGTCCGAGCCGGTCGCGGTGCCGCCCTCGCCGGGCCCGGTGGAGCGGTCGGCCGCCGACGGTCCCGTACGGCCGTGCTTGCCCTCGGCGTCACCCGGCGCCGACCCGCCTCCCGAGAAGGCGAACCCGGCGATCAGCGCGGCCGACACGGCGCCCACCGCGCCGGCCGCGACCGTCACCCGTCGCGAGCGCCAGGGGCTCGGCTTGCGGCGGGAGCGGGAACGGGAGCGCCGGGGCGGGACCCGTGGCAGCTCGGCCGTCTCGTCGTAGGCGTTCTGCCAGCCGTGCGCGACCGCCGGGTCGGCGTACTCCTCGTACGGCGGGGGCGGCTCGGTCCGCGGGTGGTACACGTTCGGCGGACCCTGGGGGCCGCGCGCGCCGTGTGTCCCGTTTCCGTACTCGTCTGGGCTGGACATGGCCGCGGATTGTAGGGACGGGCGGGGTCCGTGGGACAGCCGACGGCTATAACCACCCAAACCGCACCGTCTCGCGTGGTGGAAAACACGGCCCACGGAGCGTTACCCCGCCGTAAGCTCCCTGACATGCAGGTGATCCAGTCGACCAAGCTCGCCAACGTCTGTTACGAGATCCGGGGCCCGGTTCTCGAGGAGGCCATGCGGCTTGAGGCGGCGGGCCACCGCATCCTCAAGCTCAACACCGGAAACCCGGCCGCGTTCGGCTTCGAGTGCCCCCCGGAGATCCTCGAGGACATCCTCCGCAACGTCTCCTCGGCCCACGGCTACGGCGACGCCAAGGGCCTGCTGGCCGCGCGGCGGGCCGTCGTCATGCACAACCAGACCCTCGGCATCGAGACCGACGTCGAGCACGTCTTCGTCGGCAACGGCGTCTCCGAGCTGATCGTGATGGCGATGCAGGCCCTGCTGGACGACGGCGACGAGGTCCTCGTCCCGTCCCCGGACTACCCGCTGTGGACCGCCGCGGTCTCCCTCTCCGGCGGCACCGCCGTCCACTACCGCTGCGACGAGCAGTCCGACTGGATGCCGGACCTCGCGGACATCGAGCGGAAGGTCACCGACCGCACCAAGGCGATCGTGATCATCAACCCGAACAACCCCACGGGCGCGGTGTACGACGCGGCGATGATCCAGGGCCTGACCGACATCGCCCGCCGCCACAACCTGCTGGTCTGCTCCGACGAGATCTACGACAAGATCCTCTACGACGGCGCCACGCACATCCCGACCGCGTCCGTCGCCCCCGACCTGCTGACCCTCACCTTCAACGGCATGTCGAAGGCGTACCGGGTCGCGGGCTACCGGGTCGGCTGGATGTCGATCTCCGGTCCGCGCGCGCACGCGGACTCCTACATCGAGGGCCTCACCATCCTCGCGAACATGCGCCTGTGCGCGAACATGCCGGGTCAGCACGGAGTCGTGGCCGCGCTCAGCGGGCGCCAGACCATCAACGACCTGGTGCTGCCGGGCGGGCGACTGCGCGAGCAGCGGGACGTGGCCTACGAACTGCTGACCCAGATCCCGGGCGTGAGCTGTGTGAAGCCGAAGGGTGCGCTCTATCTCTTCCCGCGGCTCGACCCCAAGGTCTTCAAGATCAAGGACGACCGGCAGATGGTCCTTGACCTGCTGCGGCGCGAGAAGATCATGGTCGTCCAGGGCACCGGCTTCAACTGGAGCGAGCCCGATCACTTCCGGGTCGTGACACTGCCGACGGCCCGTGATCTGCGGGACGCGGTGACACGGATCGGGAACTTCCTGGACGGCTACAGCCAGCCGTAGGCGAATCCGCCCCGCCGCTCAACTTTAGACTGAATCTAAGCTAGGATGACTTCCTGACAGCACAGGAGGCCATCCCATGTACGAACCGATCCGCGCCCCCTCTTCCCGCAAGGGGTCCGCCCACAGCACGATGGCCGGCACCATGTCCGACTTTCCGCACCGGACCCGCGAGGAGGAGCTGGAGTTCCAGCTCGCGGGGCATCTGGCGGCCCTGCTGGCGGTGACGGACGAACTGCGTTCGGCTTCGCCGTCGGCCGACCTCGACGCGGCCGCGGAGCGGCTGGTCGAGCAGGTGACGCGTTTGCGCGGTGGCAGCACGCCGGCCCGCGTCTCCGCCTCCGGCGGGGGCGACGGTCGGCTCGCGTCCCTGCATCGACGGGCGCATGCCCTCGCGGGGCGGGCGCTGGTGGTGGCGGCGTCGCGTGCGGACACGGCGGCGGCGATTCTGGCCGCGGAACGCATGGATGCGCATGCCGCTGCGCTGGCCGAGCCGCGTGAGTTGACCGCGGCCGGCTGATCCCCGGAACGGCCCTGGTCCGCGTGCACCCGCAGAGACGCGCGGACCAGGAGCCATAAACAGTGCGTTTCGCCGTAGGGCTTCCGATCGTCCGGCAACTGCGGGTTGTCCGTGGTTGCTCGCGCGGTTCCCCGCGCCCCTTCGGGGCGCGTTGCAGTACTGGAGTGGGTATGACACCCCCCGTTCACCCTCCGCGCCGGGGAATGTTGGGTTCCGCGAGCACTCTGCCTGTGTGAGACGAATCATCGGAATCGTCCTCGCGGTCCTACTGATCGGCGGAGTGGTGGTAGCCGTCGCGGCGGGCCGGGACACCGGGGACAAGAGCACGGCAACGAAGACCGTGCGAGGAGTGATCGGATCGGAGAAGGCGGAGTTCTTCGCCGATCCGGATGTGGTGAAGGCCCTGGCCGCCAAGGGGTTCACCGTGAAGGCCGAGACCTCCGGGTCCTGGGCCATGGAAGGGCTGGACCTCAAGGGGTACGACTTCGCCCTTCCCTCCAGTCAGGCGCCGGCCGTCGAACTCGCCGCGAAGTACAAGGTGTCGGGGACACTCCCCCGCCCCTTCTACTCGCCCCTCGTCGTCGTGGCGCACAAGAGCGCCGCCGAGGTGCTCGCGGGCAACGGGCTCGCCACGCTGGACGCCGAACACCGCGGCACGCTCAGCATGGCCGCCTATCTCGACGCGGCCCGCGAGGACCGCACCTGGCAGCAGCTCAAGGGGGCCGCGAAGTACGGGGAGTTGAGCGGCACGCTCTACCTCGCCAGCACCGACCCGGAGTCCTCCAACTCCGGCGCCCTCTATCTCGCCGCCGCCTCCTATGTCGGCAACGGCGGCAAGGTCGTCGCCAGTGACGCCGAGGTCGGGAAGGCAACTCCCCTGCTGCGCAAGCTGATCAGCGTGCAGGGCGCCCAGCAGACCAGCACGGACGCGGCGTTCAGGGACTTCGTCAGCGGGGCCGGCAACCCGCTCGTCCTCGTCTACGAGTCGCAGGTCGCCTCGCTCCTGGCGGACGGACAGCAGCCGGACGACCTGGTCGTCCTCTACCCGGACACCACGGTCAACAGCGACCACACCGTCGTACCGCTGACCGAGAACGGCCGGGCGCTCGCCGAACTCCTCTCCACGGACCCCGAGTTGCGCAAGCTGGAGGTCCGGCACGGGTTCCGACCGCAGGGCGCGGCCGCCGAGTTCGCCTCGGCCGGCACTTATCTCAAGCAGCAGCTGACCGGCGTCCGCCAGGCGCCCGTGCCCACCGCCACGGTGCTGCACGAGCTGGCGCGACGGGCGCGGGGATGAACGGGGGGATCGTATGAGCGGCTTCAACAACACCAGCCAGAACAGCAGTCGACAGCACACCCTCAGCGGGGACGACGTCTTCACGCTCACCCCGCCCGAGGCCGTGGCACCCGTGCCGCGGGAGAAGGCCGGCGGGCTCGTCCCCGTCGACGAGAGCATCCGGGCCGGCATGGCGCAGAAGGCGGCCGACTATGTCGCGGGGCTCGCCGCCCTCGACGCCCGCTCGCCCGAGTTCGCGGGCAAGGTCGGTGAGATCACCGGGCTCGGCGCCGGCGAGATGCGTGCCGCGGCCGCGCAGTCCAACCGCATGCTGGAGCGGACCATCCGCAGCCTGCCCGACACGGGCGGGGACGCCCAGTCGCACGTCGCGGGCTCGCTCGTGGAACTGCGGCGGGTCGTCGAGGACCTGGACCCGCGTGATCTGCCGGCCGCCAAGGGACGGAAGTTCCTGTCCCGGCTGCCCGGTGGCAACAAGGTCCGCGACTACGTCGCCAAGTACTCCTCCGCGCAGGGGACCCTCAACAAGATCGTGGGCTCGCTGCGCGGCGGGCAGGACGAACTGCGCCGCGACAACGCCGCGTTGCAGACCGAGCGGGTCCGGCTCTGGGAGAGCATGGGCAAGCTCCAGGAGTACGTCGTCCTCACCGAGGCCCTGGACACGGCGGTCGAGCAGCACATCGCCCGGGTCGGCGACCCCGGGGCGGCCGACTCGCTCCGCGCCGACGTGCTCTTCCCGGTCCGGCAGAAGCACCAGGACCTGCTCACCCAGCTCGCGGTGTGCGCCCAGGGCTACCTCGCCATGGACGTCGTACGCCGCAACAACGAGGAGCTGATCAAGGGCGTCGACCGTGCGGCCACGACCACGGTGTCGGCGCTGCGGATCTCCGTGATGCTGGCCTCCGCGCTCGACAACCAGAAGAAGGTCATCGAGCAGGTCAACGCGTTGCGCGGCACGACCGAGGACCTCATCCGGGGCAACGCGGAGATGCTCGCCACGCAGAGCGGGGAGATCCAGCGCATCGCCGCCGACCCGGCCGTGGGCGCGGAGACCCTGCGGACGGCGTTCCAGCAGATCTATCGGACCCTGGACGCCATCGACACCTACAAGGTGCAGGCGACCGAGGTGATGGCGTCCACCGTGGAGTCCCTGACCTCCGAACTCCAGCACGCCTCCGCGTACCTGGAGCGCAGCCGGTCGCAGGGCGCGCTGGAAGGGGGACTCGGATGAGACGGGCACTGGCTTTCGTCCTCGCCGTGGTCGCCCTGCTCGCGGGAGCGGGCTGTACGACCGAGAAGGAAACGAAGAAGGAGACGAAGCGGGCGGACGGCCACCTGTGGATCCTCGCCTCCAGTGAACTGCGCGACATGGAGCCGATCGTCGAACGCGTCGGCGCGGACATCGGTGTCGACGTCAAGCTGTTCTACATGGGCACCCTGGAAGCCGCTGACGTGCTCGCCAAGGGCGCGGCCGACCAGCAGTACCAGGCCGTGTGGCTGTCCTCCAACGACTCTCTGCGGCTGCGTCCGGAGGCCGCCCGCAGGGTGGTGTCGGAGACGCCGGTCATGTCCAGCCCGGTCGCCCTCGGCGTGCGGCCGGCCGCCCTGCGGGAGCTGGGCTGGAAGCCCGACGACGTCACGTGGGCGCAGGTCGCGCAGGCCGTGCGGGACGACGGACTGACGTACGGCATGACCGATCCGGGCTCCTCCAACTCCGGTTTCTCCGCGCTGATCTCCGTGGCCTCGGCGCTCTCCGGGGCCCAGTCCGCCCTCACGGACGCGGATGTCGAGAAGGCGACGCCCCGGCTGAAGGAGTTCTTCCAGGGGCAGAAGCTGACCTCGGGGTCTTCGGGCTGGCTGGCATCGGCGTACAAGCGGCGCGGGAACGTCGACGCGCTCATCAACTACGAGTCCGTCCTGAAGGGCATCCCGGGCCTGACCGTGATCCGCCCCCGCGACGGCGTCGTGACCGCCGACTACCCGCTCTCCTCGCTCGCCTCGGCCGATGCCGCGCGCCGTGACGATGTCCGCCGGCTGGCGGAAGCCCTGCGCACACCGAAGGTGCAGCGCGAGATCACCGAGCGCACCCATCGCCGCCCGGTCGTCGCCTCCGTACCGCCCGCGTCCGGCCTCGACCAGAGCCGGCGACGTGAACTGCCCTTCCCGGGCAGCCGATCGGTCGCCGACGGACTGCTCGACTCCTACGACAACGAGCTGCGCCGTCCCTCGCAGACCGTGTACGTCCTCGACACCTCGGGCTCGATGGAGGGCGAGCGGCTGGCGCAGCTGAAGAAGGCGCTCACCAACGTCAGCGGCCGTTTCCGGGGCCGCGAGGAGGTCACCCTGATGCCGTTCGGGTCGCAGGTGAAGGACGTGCGGCGCTACGCGATGGATCCGGATCCCCGCTCCGGCATCGCAGCCGTCCGTGCGGACATCGGCGCGCTCACCGCCGAGGGCGACACCGCGATCTACACCTCGCTGGAGAAGGCGTACGACGAACTCCGCACCGACCGGGACATGTTCACGTCGATCGTGCTGATGACGGACGGCGAGAACACGACGGGCAGCTCCGCGGCGCGGTTCGAGGGGTTCCACGCCCTGCTCGACCCCGCGCAGCGGGAGATCCCCGTCTTCCCCATCCTCTTCGGCGACTCCGACCGTGGGGAGCTGGAGCACATCGCCGAACTGACCGGCGGCCGCCTCTTCGACGCCCGGCAGGGCTCGCTGGACGGCGCCTTCGAGGAGATCCGTGGCTATCAGTGAGTACCTCGAGTCCCGGAAGAACATCACGGGCAGCGTGTGCGGGATCGCCGGGCTGGGGCTGACCTTCGCGGGGGTGGCGGGCCCGTACTGGCCCGTCGTCGTCGTGGGGCTGTACGGCGCGGGCGCGCTGATCGCCCCGCCGGAGCGGCCGCAGCTGCCGGACTTCCCGGACGCCTCCGCCCGACTGGACGCCCTGCGCGGCGACTTCGAGACCCTCCAGACGTATCTGGCGGAGATCGAACTGCCGCCCGCCGCGGCCGGCCGGCTCACCGAACTCACCGAGCTGCTGGGCGCGTTGCTCGATCCCGGCTGGTCGACCGAGCTGCTCGCGCACGATCCGGAGGGCGTGCACACGCTGTCCCGGGCGGTACGGCAGGACGTCCCCGAGGCCGTCGACACCTTCGTACGCACCCGCTGGTGGACGCGGCTCGCACCGGGCCAGGAGGCACCGGAACGGCACCTGGAGCGGCAGCTCACGCTCCTCCAGGAGGAGGCCGAGGCGCTGGCCGCGGCGCTGCGCGAGACGGAGGCGCGGCGACAGGAGTCGCACACGCGGTATCTGGAGGACCGGGCGAACTGAGCGCTCCGCCGGCTGTGCCGAATTGCGGCTCCGCCGCGGGGCCGCGATGGGCCGTCGCTCGACTGCGGCGCCGTTGTGGCTGGTCGTTTCCCCACTCTCGACTTCTCCCCCAGAGCCTTAAGGACCTGGGGGGACCCCCAGAGCGGGTGGACCCCCATCGCGGCGGCAGCCGCAAATTGACACAGCCCCGCGCCCCTTGGGGTGTCGCGCTCAGAGCCCGTCCTGAAGCATCGCCGCGACGAAGATGATCAGCAGCAGCACGATCAGCAGAACCGCCACCTTCAGCGCGCCGAACCGGGAGCCGGCCGACGCCGGTTGCGGCAGCGGTGGCGGGGGCGGCAGTGGGACCGGGCGGGGGCCGTTGAACACGTCGTGGCCGGTGTGGAGCGCCCGTACGCACCAGGGGCAGTCCGGCAGATGGGCGCCGTAGGCGTGCAGCGGACGTGCCTGGCACACCCGTATCTGTGCGCGCTGCTTGTCGAGGGCGCGCAGCCATGCCTCCGCCGGCGGGCGGGCGGCGGGGGCGTGGACGCCGGGGCCGAAGGCGGCGCGGGAGAGGGTGAGCAGGTCGGGCGGGAGGACGGACGGGTCGATGGTGCCGCGCGGGATGACGACCTGCTCGGGGCGCACGACGTAGGAGCAGCTGGCGGCGATGTTGTCCTTGACGGTCGACTCGGAGGTGCTCTCGTGCGGAACGCCCCCGAAGGGGTGGTTGCCCGCCGTGAGGAGCTGGTAGACGAGGACGGCGAGGGCGAAGTCGTCGCTGGAGCGGGTGGCGGGGCCGCCGGCCTGCCGCTCGGGGGCGGAGTAGTCGGTGGTGTGCATCAGGCACGGGAACGGCTCGCCCGTCACCGGGTCGGTGAAAGCGATGGAGTCGCAGTCGAGGAAGGTGACGAAGCCGTTGGCGTCGACGACCACGTTGCTGCTGGAGAAGTCGCCGATGACGAGGTGGTCGTGGTGCATGCGCGCGGTCATGAAGGCGAGGTTCCAGGAGACGCCGACCAGGAAGCGCCAGTCGGCCTGGGGGAAGAGCCTGAGGCGCTGGGCGCGGGTGAACAGCCCGACCAGCTGGACGTGTTCGGGCTCGCCGAACCGGTGCATGGCGTAGCCGAGGAACGCGCCCTCGGGGCTGCGGGCCATCGCGGTGGGCCAGGCCAGTTCGGGAGGCTGGGAGCGGTCGGTGGGGCGGGCGGCGAGGGGGGACATGGTCAGCATGCGGGCCAGTCGGCGCTCCTGGTCGGGGCCCGGTGGGTCGCGGTAGAGCTTGACGACGGTTGCGTGGTCGCCCTCGACGGGGAAGACGGCCGCCTGTCCGCCGCCCTTCAGGGGCTGCTCGGCGAGGACGACCGGTTTCCCGTCCAGGTGGACCACCCGGCCGCTCATGGCCGCGCCTTGCGCACGGCCCGCAGCAGTGTCTTGTCGTCGGCGTTGAGCGCGGTCAGCCGGTCCGACCTGAGCAGTGCGGCCAGGTTGTCGTGCGCGGAGTCGGACACCGGTCCGGGGCCGTCGAGGGAGCGGAAGACGGCGTCCGCGAAGGAGGCGTTGGGGGTCGGGGTGCCGCCGCCGGTGCGGGAGAGCGCGGCCTGGGCGAGTCCGTCGGTGGAGAGCAGGACGCCGTCGATCCCCGGGTCGCACACACAGTCGGTGCGCATCCAGCGGGCCGCGTCGGGCGAGGTGAGAAAGACCGTCTCGTTGCTGTACTCGCTGGCGTCCGCGGCCTGCGGCAGCACATGGAACTGCGGTTCGCCGTCCTCGGCTCCGGCGCGCAGGACGACGAAGCCGTCGCCGACGGTGAGATGGCCGAGCCAGTCCGGGGCCAGGACGACGACGGTGAGGGTGGTGGCGAAGTCCGCGGCCGCCGCTCCCGTGGTGTCCAGGAACGCCATGGTGATCTCGTGGAAGGCGTCCGCGAGCAGGTCGTGCACGGCCTTGCCGGGCGGACTGTGGACGGCCTCGCCGGCCCGTCGTACGAAGTGCTCGGCGGCCAGCTCCACGGCGAGCCGCGAGCCCTCGTCGGAGCGTGGCCGGCTGCCGGCGCCGTCCGCGACGGCGAGCACGGCGACCGGTCCCTCCGTGATGTGGGCGCAGGCGTCCTGGCAGGGCAGACCGTCCCGGCGGTGCCGGTAGCCCTCGACGCTCATGCCGTGGATCCGCCAGTCGGCCCTGCCCATCGCTCAGCTCTCCCAGGCGGGGCGCTGGGTCTTGAACTGGCTGAAGATCTTCTCGAAGACCTCGTCGCCCGCGCCCTTCTGTTCGGCGTTGGCGCTGGCGGACATCATCTGGAGCAGTTCGCGGAACGGGAAGCCGTGGATGGTGGCGTTGAACTTCGGGGCGAACGCCCGCAGGACCTGCTCGCCGGTGTCGGTGATGCCGCCGACGCCGATCGCGTACAGCCTGAAGCGGCGGGCCTGCTGTTCCTCGGCGAGCACCGGGACCAGCCGGTGCCAGGAGTCGGTGCGGCGGCCGGTGGCGTCGGTCGGGATGCCGTCGGTGACCAGGCAGATCTGCGGGCGGTAGTACTGGAGTCCGGAGGCGCGCAGTTCGGCCTTGCGGGCGGCGACGATGTGCATCGACAGCTCCAGGGCCTCCGTCATCAGCGTCACGCCCGCGGCGCCGAGCTGCGGCGGGCGGAACATGTGCGCGGGCACGAACGGGCTCACGGGGGCGCCGGGGGCGAGGGGTTGCGGACCCCGCCAGGCGGCGACCCCCTGTCCGCCGAAGGTGACGACGGCGACCTCGACGCTGTAGCTGAGGGCCACGTCGTCGTGCAGTTCACGCGTCCACTCCACGAGCGCGTTGTTGAGCGTCTGGATCGGCGGGCCCGCCATGGAGCTGGAGGTGTCGAGGCACAGGACCAGCGGCAGCCGCTGTGCGTTGTTCTCGAACTCGATGTCGGCGTACTCCGCCGGCAGCGTGGGCGGGTATTCGCTGGACATGGGCGTCTCCTGGTGGAGCGGTACGTCTAACGGGCGTGGGCGTGGCGCCCGGCGGCGGGCGGAAAGGCGTGCAGAACGTCGGAGTCCGGCTCCGGTCCGTCGGTGACGTCGACGCGCGAGCCGGGCGAGGGCGGCGCCTGCCCGGGATCCGCCCACACGGCCCGGTACAGGACGCGGTCGACTTCGACGTAGCCCTGGGGGTGCAGGTCGGTGCGGACGACGGCGGGGCGAGTGGCGGCGTTCGGGGTGCCGGAGCGGTGGCGGCCGACGGGGGCGGGGGTGGTGCGCAGGGCGCGGGTGGGCTCGTCGGCCATGCGGGCGGCGGGCGCCGGGCCGGCGGCGGGGGCCGTGCGGGTGCGACGTACGGCGAAGTAGAAGGCGATGAGGAGGAGGACGAGGAGCGTGGCGACGGTGATCAGGAGCCAGTCCTCGTAACCCGGGCCCGACCCTTCGGAGGGGGCCAGGGAGTACGCGGACTCGGGGAGGCCCGCGATGCCCTGCGCGTTGATCAGGTCGATGCCGGGCACCTGCCTGGCGGAGCCGGGTCCGACCAGATCGCACAGGTCCCCGGGCCCCTTGGTACAGGCGCCGACGCCCTCCAGTTCCGTGACTTCCGACAGGGTCAGGCGGGTGATGCGGGCCTTCGGGTGGACGAGCCGGTGGCCCGCCAGCACGAGCAGTGCCGTCCCGCCCTCGCCGGTCGTCACCCCGTCCGGCACCCGCACTTCGAGGTTGTGGCGGTGGCGCAGCACGTCCGTGGCGACGGTGCTCCGGCCCCGCTGGCTGCCGTCGAACGGGAGCTGCTGGTCCACGGTGACCGTGACGGCATGCTTCTCGATCTCCCGGTTCCAGCATCGCAGCCGGTCCGCGAAGGCTTTGTCGCACGACTCGTCGGCATGCGTGGGCGCCGCGGAGACCAGGGCGATGAGCAGCCCAAGAAGCACGGTGAAACAGAGCGAACGCCTCATGGACACCCCCGTGACCCGAAACGGTCCTCGCTCATATTGGAGCCAACGGACCCGTTCCCGAAAGGGTTTTACGCTTTCCCGCCATTCCCTTCTACAACTGGAACACCTCATGACAACGGGTGAACATCTGCCGCGCCCGTTCCACCCAATCGCTGGCCAAAGCATCGAAGTCCGCTTGGGTGACCCGGCAGGTCAGCGGCAGATCGCACACCCCTGCGAGACAGGGCCGCGGCCCTCGCACGTCCCACACGGAGAGCATGGGATTCAACTGTTCGGTATTCCATGCGTTCGACGCCGCCGCGGCGACGGCCAGTTGGTCATGGCGCAGGAAATTCCCGTCCGTGACAAAGGCGACGAGCAGCCGCTTGGTGGTCATGAATCTGACCGTGAGCGTTCGTCCCGTTTCCTCGAGATCGAATTGCAGGGACACGGAATCGGTGTCGGTCACGGCGTGGAAATTCCGCCCGATACCCCAGGTCCGCACCAACTGCCGCCAGTGCGTGCCGATTTCATGGGCGGGGCCGGTCGAGGGCTCAGAGGGTGCCACGGCCCACCGCCCGGGCGACCATCGCGTCGGTCAGTCCCGCGTCCAGCAGTGCCTGGGCATGCAGCATCAGACAGGAGGGCACGGACACGCTCGTACCGGCGGCGCGGCGCGCGGCCAGCTCGCCCACCCGGATCTCGATGGTCCGGCGCACCTTGGGCGGCGGCCACGAGGGCGACTGCGGAGCCTCCTCCAGCAGTTCGGTCAGCAGCCCCTCCAGCCGGGGCCGTTCCTCGGGCCGCTTGGCGAGGCAGCGCGCGATCAGCGGCCGCAGAGCATGCGGTACGCCGTCGAGGTCGGGGTCGCCGAAGACGACCTGGTAGCGCACGGCGTCCCCCGTCCCGTGCGGCGGGCGGCCCGACAGTGCGTACACCAGCACTCCGCCGAGGGAGAACACATCGCTCTCCGGCCCGACCCGCGCCCCCTTCATCTGCTCCGGCGACATGAACGGCGGTGTGCCGACGATGAGTCCGACCTTGGTGAGGCCGGGCGCCCCGTCGACGCGGGAGATCCCGAAGTCGATGACGCGCGGCCCGTCGGAGGCCAGGAGCACGTTGGACGGCTTGAGGTCGCGGTGCACGACTCCGGCCGTGTGCACGGCCTGGAGCGCCTCGACGAGGAACGCGCCGAGGCGGCGTACCTGGTCCTCGGGCAGCGGCCCGTCCGTGCGGACCGCCTCGGCGAGCGAGGGGCCGGGGACGTACATCGTGGCCAGCCAGGGCAGTTCGGCCTCCGTGTCGGCGTCGATCACCGCCGCGGTGTACGCGCCGCTGACGATCCGGGCGGCGGCCACCTCGCGTGCGAAGCGTTCCCGGAACTCGGGTTCGCCCGCCAGCTCGGGGCGTACGACCTTCACCGCCACCTCGCGCCCGGCGGGCGACCGCCCGAGATACACCCAGCCCATGCCGCCGGACCCGAGCCGTCCGACGATGCGGTACGGCCCCACCTTCAAGGGATCGCTGACCGGTGTGCGCACCCCGCTCACCTCATTTCGGGGTTCGTTGCAGGATGTCCCGAGTGTCCCGCGAAATCCCCGTCCGCACAGAGGTGATGAGGGAAAAAGACGAAGGCCTGTCGTCGGTCTCCCATCGGGGCGGACGGGAAACCGACGACAGGCCTCAAGCCCCGCACGCCGTTGTACGGAACCTCGTCGGCTCACACCGCGGCCGGCCGTGACGATCGCTGGTCAGGGCATATCCCGAACCGGCCGCGGAGTCTTTCTTCGTCGCGGGCTCAGCCCAGGCGCTGCACCAGCGCCCGGTACTCGTCCCACAGTTCCTTCGGGGTGTGCTCGCCGAAGGTGTTGAGGTGCTCGGGGACCAGGGCGGCCTCCTCGCGCCAGACCTCCTTGTCGACGGTGAGGAGGAAGTCCAGGTCGGACTCGGAGAGTTCGAGGCCCTTGGTGTCCAGCGCGCCCTTGGCCGGCAGCACGCCGATCGGGGTCTCGACGCCCTCGGCCTTGCCGTCGAGACGCTCGACGATCCACTTCAGGACACGGCTGTTCTCACCGAAGCCGGGCCAGACGAACTTGCCCTCGTCGTTCTTGCGGAACCAGTTGACGTAGTAGATCTTCGGGAGCTTCGCCTGGTCCCTGTCCTTGGCGACGTCGACCCAGTGGCCCATGTAGTCGCCCATGTTGTAGCCGCAGAACGGCAGCATGGCGAAGGGGTCGCGGCGCAGCTCGCCGACCTTGCCCTCGGCGGCCGCGGTCTTCTCGGAGGCCACGTTGGCGCCCAGGAACACACCGTGGTTCCAGTCGAAGGACTCGGTCACCAGCGGTACGGCGGAGGCGCGGCGGCCGCCGAAGAGGATCGCGGAGATCGGCACACCCTTGGGGTTCTCCCACTCGGGCGCGATGATCGGGCACTGCGAGGCGGGCGTGGTGAAGCGGGCGTTGGGGTGCGCGGCCGGACGGTATCCATTTGCTTCGCGGGCGGACTCCGGGGTCCAGTCGTTGCCCTTCCAGTCGGTGAGGTGGGCGGGAGTCTCCTCCGTCATGCCCTCCCACCAGATGTCGTTGTCGTCGGTGAGCGCCACGTTGGTGAAGACGGAGTTGCCCCACAGTGTCTTCATCGCGTTGGCGTTGGTGTGCTCACCGGTGCCGGGCGCGACGCCGAAGAAGCCGGCCTCGGGGTTGATGGCGTAGAGGCGGCCGTCCTCGCCGAACCGCATCCAGGCGATGTCGTCGCCGATCGTCTCGACGGTCCAGCCGGAGATCGTGGGTTCCAGCATGGCGAGGTTGGTCTTGCCGCAGGCGCTCGGGAAGGCGGCGGCGACGTACTTCGACTCGCCCTGCGGGGGCGTGAGCTTGAGGATCAGCATGTGCTCGGCGAGCCAGCCCTCGTCACGGGCCATCACCGACGCGATGCGCAGGGCGTAGCACTTCTTGCCGAGCAGGGCGTTGCCGCCGTAGCCGGAGCCGTAGGACCAGATCTCGCGGCTCTCGGGGAAGTGCGAGATGTACTTCGTGGAGTTGCACGGCCACGGGACGTCCGTCTCGCCCTCCGCGAGGGGCGCGCCGAGGGTGTGGACGGCCTTCACGAAGAAGCCGTCGGAGCCGAGCTCGTCCAGGACCGGCTGCCCCATCCGGGTCATGGTGCGCATGGAGACGGCGACGTAGGCCGAGTCGGTGATCTCGACGCCGATGGCGGAGAGGTCCGAGCCGAGGGGGCCCATGCAGAACGGGACGACGTACATCGTCCGGCCCTTCATGGAGCCGCGGAAGACGCCCTTCTCCCCCTGGAAGATGTCCCGCATCTCGGCGGGGGCTTTCCAGTGGTTGGTCGGGCCGGCGTCCTCTTCCTTCTCGGAGCAGATGAAGGTGCGGTCCTCGACGCGCGCGACGTCGGTCGGGTCGGAGGCCGCGTAGTAGGAGTTCGGGCGCTTGATCGGGTCGAGCTTCCTGAAGGTGCCCTTTTCGACGAGCTCCTCGCACAGGCGCTCGTACTCGGCCTCGGATCCGTCACACCAGACCACGCTGTCCGGCTGCGTCAGTTCTGCGATCTCGTTCACCCACGAGACCAGTTCCTTGTGCTGGGTGGGGATGACGGGGGGAGCCGCGATGTCGCGCGCCACGATTGCTCCTAAATGAGGGATTTTTTGTTTGGAGGCCCCGTGGGGGCTGCGACCCGGATGCTTCTCGGTGGTGACCTTGGCGCTCATCCGGTGCCGACCGCACTCATCTGATCATCCGTCTCGAGTGCCCATCTGTCCAGAAGGCCTCACACTTGAGCGGAGTGAGGATCGCCACGTGTCGGAGTGTTGCCATCCGCACACTTTGGGTTCACTTGACGGTTCCTTGACCGCACCACCACGACGTCAACTCCCGTGAGATGATGGCCACTCCCGCTCCTTTCAGGGCCCGCACTCATCCGCAACTTACGGTTCCGTAGGTACGATGGAGCGCATGACTGCGTCCGCCTCCGATGCGCCTCTGGACTCGCCGGCCGCCGGCCGTAACCCTGTGGCGCTCTCGCTGCCTGAAGAGATCAAGCCCAAGCTCCGGGGCTGGCTGCATCTCGGAATGTTCCCGGCCGTGCTCATCGCGGGCCTGGTGCTCACCGCGCTCGCGGACTCCACACGCGGCCGCATCGCCTGCGGGATCTTCGCCCTGACGGCCTGTCTGCTGTTCGGAGTGAGCGCCCTGTACCACCGGGGCACCTGGAGCCCCCGCATGGACGGCATCCTGCGCAGACTGGATCACGCCAACATCTTTCTGATCATCGCGGGCTCCTACACCCCGCTGACCATGCTGCTCCTGCCCGGCGCCAAGGGTCAGTGGCTGCTGTGGGGCATCTGGGGTGCCGCGCTGGCCGGGATCGCCTTCCGCGTCTTCTGGGTGGGCGCCCCACGTTGGCTCTACACCCCCTGCTATATCGCGATGGGCTGGGCGGCGGTCTTCTTCCTGCCCGACTTCATGCGCACCGGCGGCATCGCCGTCCTGGTCCTGGTGATCGTCGGCGGTCTGCTCTACAGCGCCGGCGGCGTGATCTACGGCCTCAAGCGCCCCGACCCCTCCCCGCGCTTCTTCGGCTTCCACGAGGTCTTCCACTCGTTCACGCTGGCGGCGTTCGTCGTCCACTACGTCGGGATCTCGCTGGTGGCGTACCAGCACGGGTAGGGCACTTCCGCTCTTCAGGGCCACGGCTTCGAGCCGTGGCCCTTTTTTTGTTGACCGGCTCTTTTATTGACAAGAACTCCCTTTTGAGAGCTACTCTCATTTCATGGACGCTTCCACTTCAGATCCGCGACGCTGGTGGGCCCTCGCCGCCCTTGTGACGAGCATGCTGACTCTCGGCTTCGACACGACGATCCTCAATGTGGCGCTGCCGACCATGGCCGGCGACCTCGGCGCCTCCACGGGCCAGCAGCAGTGGATGGCGGACGCGTACGTGGTCGTGTTCGCGGCGCTGATGCTCCCCGCCGGGCTGCTCGGCGACCGCTTCGGACGGCGGCGGATGCTGATCACCGGGCTCGGCGTCTTCCTCGCCGGTTCACTGGTGGGCGCCCTGGCCGGGGACGTGCACTGGGTCATCGCCGCCCGCGCGCTGATGGGCATCGGCGCCGCCCTGGTCACCCCGCTCGCGCTCTCCGTCCTGCCCACGCTGTTCGCCCGCGAGGAGCAGCCCAAGGCCACCGCCATCGTCTCCGCCGCCTCGGCACTCGGCCTGCCGCTCGGCCCGATCATCGGCGGCTGGCTGCTCAACCACTTCTGGTGGGGCTCGGTCTTCCTCGTCAACATCCCGATGGCCGCGATCGGCATCGCCGCCTGCGTCTTCCTGCTCCCCGAGACCCGCGACCCCGCCTCCCCCAAGGTCGACACCCTCTCCACCGCGTTCACCGCCACCGGCCTCGGCGCCCTGGTCTACGCGATCATCGAGGCACCCACCCGCGGCTGGGCCGACCCCCTGGTCCTGGCCATGCTCACGGCGGCCGTCGCCCTCATCACCGCGCTGGTCCTGCGCGAGCGCCGGGTGGAGCGCCCCATGCTCGACATGACCCTGCTCGCCCAGCGCGGCTTCCTCTTCAACACGATCGCCGCGACCCTGGTCATGTTCGTCCTGTCCGGCCTCCTGTTCGTACTGCCGCCCTACCTCCAGGCCGTCCTCCGCAACGACGCCCTCGGCACCGGCATACGGCTGCTGCCGATGATGGGCGGAATCCTGATCGCCTCCCGCACGGCCCCCCAGGCCGCCACCCGCTTCGGAGCCCGCGCCACGGTCAGCGCCGGCCTGGTGGTGCTGTCCTTCGCCGCGCTCCTCGCCAGCCGTACGACGGTCGACTCCGGCTACGGCTTCACCGCGCTGTGGCTCTCCATCACCGGCCTCGGCTTCGGCTTCTCGCTCATGCCGGCCATGGCCGGAGCCCTCGGCGCCCTGCCCCGCGACCGCGCCGGCAGCGGCTCAGGGCTGCTGATGACGCTGCGCCAGGTCGGCGGCGCGATCGGGATCGCCCTGCTCGGCAGCCTGCTGGCCGACACCTTCCGGGACCGGCTCGACGTCACCGGGCTGCCGGCGAAGGCGGCCGACACCGCCGGGGAGTCCGTGGTCGCGGCGCACCTCGTCGCCGCGAAGGCGAGCCCCGAGAAGGCGGCGGACCTGGTGGCCTCCGCGAACAGCGCCTACGTCCACGGCATGGGCGTCGTCATGCTGGTGTGCGGCGTCGCCGCCCTGGTGGCGGCACTCCTGGCGGCGGCGTTCCTGCCGGGGACACGCGAGGCCGACGAGAGCGCCGGCACCCCGGACATGGTGGCCCCGCAGACCGATGCCCGACAATGAACCCATGACGCCCGCACGCTCCCTCCCGCTCACCGACGCCCCCCAGCTGGGACTTCGCGAGCGGAAGAAGATCAAGACCCGGACGGCGATCCGCGACGCGACGTACGCCCTGATCAAGGAGCAGGGCTACGACGCCACCACCGTCGAGCAGATCGCCGAGCGCGCCGAGGTGTCGCCGTCCACGGTCTTCCGCTACTTCCCCACCAAGGAGGACATCGTCCTCACGGACGAGTACGACCCGATCATCCTGGACGAGCTGCGCAACCGGCCGGCGGACGAGGCGTGGGTCGACTCGATGCGGTACGTCATGAAGAAGGCCATCACCTTCGGGCTCGAAAGGGAACCCGAGATCACCCGTATGCGCTCGCATCTCCTGGTCCAGGTCCCCGCGGTGCGGTCCCGGATGCGGGAACACATCGCGGTCACCAGCCGCATGCTCGCCGAGGCCGTCGCCGAGCGCACCGGCTGGGACAAGGACGCCCTGGAGGTACGGGTCTACACGATGTCCCTCATCAGCGGCTTCGGGGAGATCGCCCAGTACTGGGCCGAGAGCGGCTTCCAGGACGAGCTCGTCGACCTCGTCGACCGCACCGTGGAGGTCCTGGTGCATGGCCTGCCGGTCCGGAAAACCTGAGGCCGGCGACGGCTGACATGACATCCTGACCAGGTGAACGGACCGGAGATCCACGTCGAATTCGCCCCCAGGCTGGCCCTGTTCGTCCCGCACGAACGCCGCCACGGCTCCACCACGGTCACCACCGACGGCGTCTCGACCCTCGGCCATGTCGTCGAGTCCCTCGGCGTCCCGCTGACCGAGGTCGGCACACTCCTCGTGGACGGCCGCGAGGTCCCCAGGTCGTACGTCCCCGCCGTCGGCGACTCCGTGGCCGTACGGGACGTCGAGCGCCCCCAGCGGGTGCCCGGCGCTCCGCTGCGCTTCCTCCTCGACGTCCACCTCGGCACCCTCGCCCGCCGGTTGCGCCTGCTCGGCGTGGACACGGCGTACGAGTCGACGGACATCGGCGACCCGGCCCTCGCCACCCGCTCCGCCGTCCAGCAGCGGGTCATGCTCAGCCGCGACCGGGGCCTGCTGCGCCGCCGCGAACTGTGGGCCGGCGCCTATGTCTACAGCACCCGCCCCGAGGAGCAACTCCGCGACATCCTGGGCCGGTTCCGCCCCGAGCTACGGCCCTGGACGCGCTGCACCGCCTGCAACGGCCTGCTCAGGGAGGCCACCAAGGAGGAGGTGGCGGACCAGCTGGCGGGCGGCACACACCGGTCGTACGACGTGTTCGCGCAGTGCACCCAGTGCGGGCGCGCGTACTGGAAGGGCGCGCACCACGAACAGCTGGAGGCCATCGTGGCGCGCGCCCTGGCGGACTTCCCTAACGCTTCCTGAGGTCGGCCTTCCCGCAGGCGACGCCGTCCCCGTCGCGGTCGAGCCGCAGCGGGTCGTCCTTGCCGTTGACCTTCAGCCGGCCGTAGTCGTTCTTCTTCAGCCAGTCGCAGCGGGCCTTGGTGGTGGCCTTCACGCTCGGCGGGAAGTCGGTCGGCACACAGACGTTGATCGATCCGTAGTGCCGGTCGCAGCCGGAGACGGTGACCGGCACCTTCTGCGAGGTGCGCTTCTTGCCGGGCTCGGTGACCTTGCCTTCGAGTGAGTCCGCGAAGGAGTGGACGTGCGCCGTGGCGTCCGTCGCGCTCAGCGCCGAAGGTCCTTGCAGATGGACCCACTTGGCCACCGACGGCACGCCGCCCGCGTCAACCGCGAAGAGCATGTACCAGCCGGGCGGGGCCAGGTCGGGATTGCTCGTCACATTGAGGTCGACATTGTTGCCGTCCACCGACAGCGGCAGATCGACGAACCGCTGGTTCGGGTCGGAGGAGTGCGTCACCGCGGCCGGACGGATCAGCTCGGCCTTCGCGATGGGCCGGTCGACGGTGATCCGCTGGGTGTCGCCGTAGGTCCACTCGGTGTCGATGACCGAAGTGATCGACGGGCGCGGGCCCTTGAGGAGATAGGGCGGCGTGTAGATCGACACGTTGTGGTTCCAGGTGCCGTTGCCCGGGTTGTCGCCGGTCGTCATCACCCGGCCGTCGGGGAGCAGGAACGCCGAGGAGTGGTAGCCGCGGGCCTCGGGGTCGGCGGCGACCGGGTCGAAGGTGCCGGTGTCCGGGTCGTAGAGCGACGACTCGTACACCGGGTCGGCGCGGTTGTGCAGCGCGCCGCCCGTCTCCAGGACCTTGCCGTCGGGCAGCAGGACGGCGGAGACGTACATCTTGCCCTGGTCGCCGGTCTCGGCCTGCTTGCCGTTGCCGAGGTCGACCGTGCCCTGCGGGAGCGGCGGGCCGGCGGTGTACGCCGGGCTGGCCTGCTTGAGGTCGATGACGTCGGTCAGGCCATTGGCGTCCGGGTTGGAGTCGATGTTGCCGCCGCCGATCGTGAGGACCTTCTGGTCCTGCGCGGGAGGCAGCAGCACGCTCGCCGACTGGTCCCGCTCGTCCTTGTTCCGGAGCCCCGGGACCTGGGTGACCGTGTTGGTGTCGTAGTCGTAGATCGCGCTGCCGGTGCCCGGGATGTTGTTGCCGAAGACATGGCTGCCCGAGTAGAAGAGGCGGCCGTCCTGCATCAGGATCATCGACGGGTACAGACCCCAGTACGACCAGGTCTGGTTGACTTTCCAGAGCTCCAGCCACTTCTGCTCGGCGTCCGACCACAGCTCGGCGGTCACCGACCCGGTGGAGTCCTCGCGCAGCCCGCCGAAGGAGATGACGTCACCGTTGCCGAGGATCGTCGCCGACGGGTACCAGTGGCCGTCGTTCATGTCGTTGGTCTTGCTGTACTTCTCGGTGACGGGGTCGAAGACGTACGAGTCCTTGAACCCCTCGTAGCCGTGTCCGCCCGCGACGGGGTACGCCTTGTTCCCGCTCATCACCAGCACGCGCCCGTCCTGGAGCTGGACGTGCCCGGAGCAGAACATGTCCTTCGGGGTGGGGATCACCTTGTACGTGCCGTTGACCGGGTCGTACACGGCCGAGGTGAAGGTACCCGCGTTGAACTGCTCCTCGCTGTTGCCGGAGCCCGCGATCAGCAGCACCTTGCCGTTGTTGAGGACCACGGAGTGCATGGAGCGCACCGGGTTCTGTGTGGGCAGCACGTCCCAGCGGCCGTTGGCGCACTGCTCGGCGGTGCCCGTGCACTGCGGTGCGGGGACGGGATCGGCGACCTGCTCCATGGTGTAGTCGTCGGTGGTGGCGGATCCGGTGCCGTAGACGGAGACACCCCAGGTGATGCGGTCGGTGCCGGTGGGGACCTCGGGCGTACGGACGCTCGCCTCGGTCCAACTGCCGGCGATCTGCAGGGTCTTCAGATCCGTCCAGTACTGCCAGCCGGCCGTGGCGTCGTGCCGGAACAGCGTGACCGCGGCGTCCGGGGTGGTCGACTTGTACCAGAGGTTCAGGTCGTACTGCTTGCCCACGCTGACGACGGGGGCGCACTCCGCCGACTCGGTGATCAGCGCCTTGCGGTCGCCTTCGGTCCGACGGGTCAGCTCGACCTTCATGGCCTTCGAGCCGGAGTGGGCGTCGGACGTGGTGGTGAAGGTGAAGTCGTTGTCTCCCCAGCCGGACTTCTCCCAGCAGTACGGCATGCCGCCGGTGCCGGCGGTCTCGAAGCCGGCGTTCTTGATGAGATTGGCGGCGGAGGCGGGCTGCGGTGCGGTCAGGAGCAGGCCTGCGGTCAGGGCGCCCACGGCGAGCAGGGCGGTTCTTCGTCTGCGGTTCATGCGGTGCGGCTCCTGTTTCTGCGCGGGAGGTAGACCAGCGCTTCGGTCCCGGCGAAGCGCAGGACGAACGTCGTCACCAGCGCGAGCGCGGTGGCGGACAGCGCGCCCATCTCGAACCGGTGCACGAACAGGGCGATCAGCGGGATGCGCAGCACCAGGTCGGCGTTGGCGAGCAGGGCGAACCGGCCGGCGCGGTCCCACCAGCGCCGGTGCCGGCGGCGGTCGCGGAACAGCAGATGCTCGATGAGCAGGAAGTTCCAGGCGACGCCGAGCTGGTTGGCGAGGATCTCGGCCGGTACGTAGTGCATGCCGAGGACGGTGAGGACGTACAGCCCGAGCAGGTTGGGCACGAAGCCGGTCGCGCCGATCAGGCCGAAGCCGACCATACGGGCGACCGGCGAGGCGGTGCGCAGACCGACCAGGTGACGCAGGAAGCGCAGGCCCTCCTGGGCGCTGGACTTGGACTCGCCGGCGTACCGGTCCTGGAAGACGAAGGGCACCTCGGTGACCGCGCGGGGGCGGCTGCGGACGGCGAGTTCGAGGAGGATCTTGTAGCCGAGGGGCTTGAGGACGTCGGCCGTGATGTCGCTGCGGCGGATCGCGAAGAAGCCGCTCATCGGGTCGCTGATGCCGTGCAGCCGGCGCGGGAAGAGGGACTTGGTCAGCCAGGTCGCCGCTCTGGACACGGCCACGCGGTAACTGCCCGCGAGCCCGGCGCGGCTGCCGCCCTTGATGTACCGGGAGGCGACGACGAGCCCGGCGTTCGCCCGCTCCCCCGTCGCGACCAGCTCCGGGACCAGGGACGGCGGATGCTGGCAGTCGCCGTCCATCACGACGACCCAGTCCGACCCGGCCGCCTTCATCCCCTCCACTACCGCCCCGCCGAGCCCGCCGACCGGCTCGTCGCGGTGCAGCACGGTCACCGGGAACGGGCAGTCCTTTGCGGCCTCGTAGATCACCTCGGGGGTGTCGTCGGTGGAGTCGTCGACGAAGACGACCTCGCAGGGAAGTCTGGACGGCACCGACTCGGTGATCTGGTGGAGCAGTTGGCGGATGTTCGCGGACTCGTTGTACGTCGGTACGACGATGGTGACGGCACCGGGTTCGGGGATCACCCCTTCTTGTGCCGCGGCTCGCCTCCGGGGCGCTCCAGTCGGTGTCGAGAGCCCGACGCGCCCCTTCGGCTCACTCGCGGTGGCCCGTACGTCCGGGACGGGAGCGGTGTACTCGTGGCTCATCGAACGCCTCCGGAGACGGTCTGGATCTGCCGGATCTCGATCCGGTCCGCACCGGTGCCGAAGACGGCGACCGGCGTCGAGTGCTGGATGGCGGCCCTGACGTTGGGCAGGTCCACCGCGTCGCGCCGCACCGTCGGGGAGGCGACGACGTAGTCGAGGTCCTTCCAGCCGTGCGGCATCGTCTTGGTCACCGCCGGGTCGAGGTCGGCCTTGTAGAACCAGATGGCGCCGAGCCCGGGCCGGTACCCGGCGTGCACCAGGTCAAGCCAGAGCGCGTCGTCCACGAGTACCCGCGTCTTCTCCGGCTGCTCCACCTCGGTCGCCATCCACCGGGAGGCGGCCCGGTAGGGGGCGTTGGCATCGGCGGTGACGGCGGTGCGGTCGCCGTCGTACCAGCGCGGGACGACGTAGGCGCCGGCGGCGATCGCGAGGGCGGCGGCGAGAGCGTACCGGCCGCCGTGGGGAAGCCGGTGGCTTCTGCGCAGCACGGCGTGGGCGACGGAGGCGGTGCCGCCGGCCAGGACGAGCGCGAGGAACGGCAACGCCTGGATGACGTACATCGCGGGCAGATAGCCGTTGGGGCGCAGGGCGAGCCCGGCGAGGATCGCGACCGTCAGGGCCGGTCCGGCCAGTGCGCGGGCGGTGACCGACCAGCGCCAGGTGGCCAGCAGCAGAAGCGCGCCGACGAGACCGCCGAGGGGCAGGACACGGTCGTAGTAGAGCCACGACCGCAGCACCCCGTACGAGCCGGACCCCTGGTCGAGGATGAAGCCCGAACCGGGCCTGGTCATCTGGTACTTGACCCCGTCCCACAGCGACACATGTCCGCCGCCGGGCAGCAACTCGCCCTTGAGCAGCGCGAACAGGGGGTACGCGAGGCCGATCAGCGTGCATGCCGTGATCGCGCCGGTGAGGGCGAACTTGCGGGTGTCCTTGTGGCTGTGACGCCACATGGTGAGCAGCAGCGCCGGCAGGACGACGAGCATCGTCTCCTTGGTGAGGACGGCCGTCGCGGCGGCGATGCCCGCGCCGAAGTGGTGCCAGAGGTGGCGGCTCGGGGAGGCGGCGAGGGTGAACGCGAGGAGCGTCCACATCACCGCGAGGTTGTCGAGGAAGATCTCCCGCTGGAGGACGACGGAGAGCGGGGAGAGCCCGAACAGGACCATGGCGAGCCCGGCGGCCCAGCGCGGCAGGGCGAGCCGGCGCCCGAGGAGGTACACGAGCACGGCGCTGATCCCGCTGATCAGCAGCATCGTCACCCGCATCGAGCCGACGGTCATCGACTCGGGGCTCAGCATCTTCGGTATCCAGGTGAGCAGGGCTATCTGGATCCAGCCGAGCGGCGGGTGGTCGTACCAGTAGGTGTAGTGGGCGAGGCCCTTGCCCTCCTGGACGGCCCAGGCCTGGGCGAGGTAGGTGCCCTCGTCGTCGCTGAGGGTCGGGTAGTCGGCGATGTTCCAGCCCTGGACGGTGAGGATCGCGACGAGGAGCGCACCGCAGAGGAGGAGGTCGGGGCGTATCGACGGTGCCGTTCGGCTGGTCGAACGCGTTTCAGGCGCAGGCTGCCGCTGCGCGGGGACCTGGGGAGCGGTCACCGCGGGAAGGGTGGAGGTCACGCAGGGACGTCCTCTCGGATCGCCGGTGTCTGGTTCAGATGCGCACCGACATGAGTGGTCAACTCCCAGTCGTTCCGGCCGCGTTGCTCACGCCATACGGCGCGGACGGCGGCCCCGGCGAGGAGCACCTGGTAGAAGGGGCCGCCCACGACGAGCTTGAGGTAGTGGACGAAGCGGACCCGAAGGCCGTACTGCTTGCCGAAGTCGTGCAGTCCGACCACTTCGAAGACGAAGGTGACCAGCGCGGTGACGGCCGGCAGGAAGGTGATGAAGGCGACGCCGACGGGCACGTCGAGGAAGAGCGCGATCGCGACGTTGAGCGGGATGACGACGCCGGAGAAGGCCTGAAGGAACGGCGTCATGAGGGTGTAGCGGGCGAGCAACCGCTGACCGAGACCGGGAAGTTGCTTCCAGTCCTTCTTCCGGTAGACCTGCAGGAAGCCCTGGTTCCAGCGGGTGCGCTGCTTGAGCAGCGACATGAGCGAGCCGGGGGTCTCCTCCCGGGTCACCATGTCGGAGTCGTAGGCGACGACGACCTTCTTGCCGACGCTGGAGAGCCGCACTCCCAGGTCGCAGTCCTCGGCGAGGCAGTCGGGATCCCAGCCCCCGGCTTCCGTGAGGGTGTCAGTCCGTACGAAGACGGTGTTGCCGCCGAGCGGGATGAACCCCTTCTGCGCGTGCAGGTGCAGACGCGAGCGGAACCAGAAGAAGTACTCCAGGCAGTTGCGCAGGCTGTACCAGCTGGAGTGGAAGTTGATGAGCTGCACACCGCCCTGGACGACATCCGCCCCGGTGGTCCTGAAGGCATGGTCGACATGGGCGAGGAGCTCGGGATGCACCTGGTCCTCGGCGTCGAAGACCCCGACGACATCACCGCGACAGTGCGGCAGCGCCGTGTTCATGGCCTTCGGCTTGTTCTTCTTCTCGTGGGTGTCGACGACGACGCGGACGCGCGGATCACGCGCCGCGGCCTCCTCGGCCACTCTCGTGGTCTCCGGGTCGTCGTGCCCGACGATGACGATGACCTCGAAGTCGGTGTGGCTGGATTCCAGCAGCCGCTGGATGGTGTGGTCCAGCACCGCCTGTTCGTGCCGCGCGGGCAGCAGCAGCGAGAACGACACATGCTCGCCCCCGTCCGGTCTGCTGAACCGGGTGGAGGCCAGCACCTCGGGCGTGCGCCACGCGTGCATCTGCCACCACAGGGTGAACGCCGCCATCCAGAACAAGGCGAGCGAGACAGCGGCGATGAAGACAGACGTCAGCAACAGATCCCCCCAGATCCCCAAACCCCCTGTCGCGACGGTCGGTCACATCCGTCGCGATCACTGTGGAGAGATTATGGGTGATCTGTGAACAGCGGGACCTGTTCCAATAAATAGTATGTTTCGTGGGAGTGTGGTGACTTAGGGGCGAAACCGAACACCGGATGACGCCAAGGTAAAGGCATTTCAGCCGCTCAGCGCCGCGCGCAACCGGTCCGGGTCGGTCGTCGGGGCGTCACAGGTGAAGTTACGGCAGACGTACGCGGTCGGTTCACCGCCGACGAGAGGCCGGTCGGCGAGCAGGGGCAGCTCGTCACTCCCCGTCGCCCCGACGGCCACGACGGCACCGGGAGCGGTGCCCAGAAGTGCCGTACGGTGCAAGGCCTTTGTGCCCGGGTCGTCGAGCGCGGGCCCCACGACCGCGACCTCCCGCGGCCCGTCCAGCAGCGCCTCGGCGACAGCGAGCCCCCACCCGATGAACCGCGGCACCCGCGGCCCGAGCGCCTTGACGACCCCGAGGGCCCGCTCGGCGGCGGTGCGATGGGGTTCGGCACCGGTCTGGGCGGCGTAGCTGAGCAGGGCGCCGGCGGCAGCGGTCCATCCCGAGGGAGCCGCGTTGTCGGTCGGGTCCTGAGGGCGCCGGATCAACCGCTCGGCATCGGAGGCGGTGTCGAACAGCGCGCCGGACTCCTCGTCGACGAACCGTGCCAGGACGTGGTCGAGCAGGAAGCCGGCGAACTCCAGCCAGACACCTTCACCGGTGACGGAGGCCAGGGCGAGGAATCCCTCGGCGACATCGGCGTAGTCCTCCAACACCCCCGCGTTGGCGCCGGCATGACCGTCCTTGCTGGTACGCGAGAGCCGCGCCTGCTCGTCGAGATGCAGCCGTACGAGGAGGTCGGCGGCCCCGACCGCGGCGTCGACGAGGTCGGGCCGGTCGAAGTAGGCGCCGGTCTCGGCGAGCGCGGCGATCGCCAGCCCGTTCCAGGCGGCCACGACCTTGTCGTCCCGGCCAGGAGCGGGACGCTGGCCCCGCGCCTCGAGCAGCCGGCCCTTCACGGACTCGATGTGCCCGGCGTCGAACACGCCCTCGTGCTGCGGAAGCTGAAGGACGGAGGCACCCTCTTCGAAGGTCCCCTCCTCGGTGACGCCGAAGTAGTGGGCCGCCAGTTCGGCGTCCTGGGACCCGAGGACCTCGGTGAGCTGCTCGGGCGTCCAGACGTAATAAGCCCCCTCGACATGCTTGCCGCTGCCGTCCTCACTGTCGGCATCGAGCGCGGAGGCGAACCCGCCTTCCGGAGTGCGCAGTTCACGCACCATGAAGTCGGCGGTCTCCAGGGCCACCCGGCGGGCCAGCTCGGAGCCGGTGGTGCGCCAGAGGTGGGCGTAGACGCGGCAGAGCAGGGCGTTGTCGTAGAGCATCTTCTCGAAGTGCGGCACGACCCACTCGCGGTCGACGGAGTAGCGCGCGAACCCGCCCCCGAGCTGGTCGTAAATGCCCCCGCGGGCCATCCGCTCACAGGTGTCCTGCGCCATCTGCAACGAGCCCTCGGATCCGGTCCGGGCGTGATGCCGCAGCAGGAACTCGAGGACCATGGACGGCGGGAACTTCGGCGCCCCGCCGAATCCGCCGCGCTGCGGGTCGTACTCCCGGGTCAGCCCGAGCAGCGCCTTGGCGAGCTCCTCCTCACCCGGTGCCTGTGTGTCGCCGTAACTGATCTCCCGCCCGGCGAGATCCCGCACGATCTTCCCGGCCACCTCGGCGACCTCGTCCCGCTTGTCGCTCCAGGCGCTCCGCACTCCCTCCAGGACCTGCCGGAAGGACGGCATCCCGTGCCGGGGCTCGGGCGGGAAGTACGTGCCGAAGTAGAAGGGTTCGGCGTCCGGGGTGAGGAACACGGTCATGGGCCAGCCGCCCTGGCCGGTGGCGGCCTGGACGGCTTCCATGTAGACGGCGTCCACGTCGGGGCGTTCTTCTCGGTCGACCTTGATGTTGACGAAGTGGGCGTTCATGTAGGCGGCGACTGCTTCGTCCTCGAAACTTTCCCGCGCCAGCACATGACACCAATGGCAGCTGGAGTACCCGACGCTCAGGTGTACGGGAACACCTCGCTGCCGCGCCTCCGCGAAGGCCGCCTCCGACCAGGGCCACCAGTCGACGGGGTTGTCGGCGTGCTGGAGGAGGTACGGGGATGTCTCATTGGCCAGTCGGTTCGGCATGGGTCCATCCTGCCTGAGAGCTCGGACGGACTGGGGGACGGAGTGGCCCTCCACACCGCACGGGTTCGTTTCCGTCGGCTCGTTGATCTCAAGGTCACCGCACCGGATCCATTGATCGCCGCCCTCTCGCGCTGAAGCCCCTCCCGAAGGACACTCATAGGCAAGGGAGTTGTCACCGGAGGGGGACGTGACATGCGGGACAGCCATCGGGTGGATGCCGAGCGGCTGTTGGCACGGGCCGTGGAGGAGGAGGTGCGGCGCTCCGGCGGGCGTACCGACGGGCCGGTGCTGATGGCGCGAGGGCGTGGAGCGCTGGATGCCATGGCGCAGAGCGCCGCGGAGGAGTACGAGGCCTACACGCGCGCGCTGGACGAGGCCGCGGCCGGGTCACTGACGTTCGGACAGCGGTACGCGAAGGAGGGCGGCCGAACACCGCTGGTGGTGGCGGGAGTCGCCGCGCTGACAGCCGGCGTCGCCGACCTGGCGCTCGGCACCGGCACGGGGACGGCGCTCGGTGCCGCGGTGTCCGTCGGTATCGCGGGTGCCGCGGCGACCGTGGTGAAGGTCGCCGGTACGCATCTGCCGGCCGCGCATCATCAGGCGGGCGCGGTGGGACAGCCGGGCGGGCCCGAGCAGTTGCGGCTGGCGTGGCTGACGGCACTGGAGGTACGGGGCATCCGGCCGTTCCTCGACCAGCAGCGGGTGCTGAGCGCCTCGACGGGGCCGAAGAAGACGGGGCCCCGGCTGAAGGGCGCCGACAAGAGCGCGGCGGCGCGCGGCCGGAACGTGTTGCAGCAGTCCTTCGGTCAACTCCCGGAGCCGGTGGCCGCGTTCGCGGGCCGACGGCAGGAGCTGGGGCGGATCCGACAGTGGGTGCAGGCGGCCCGGGCGAGCACGGAGACCCGGCCGACGGTGGTGGTGCTGCACGGGTCCTCGGGCAGCGGCCGCTCGGCCCTCGCGCTGCAGGCGGCCCACGATCTGAAGGACTACTTCCGCGGCGCGTGCGTCGTGGACCTGCGCGGCGACAGCCCGGAGGAGCCGCCGCTGTCGACGCGAGACGCCCTGCTGCATCTGCTGAACCGGCTGGGCGCGCCCCGCGAGCAACTCCTCTTCCGTGAGCGTTCCTCACCGGACCAGCAGGTCAAGCGGCTGGGCGAGCTGTACCACCAGCATCTGACGGGGCTGCCGGTGACGATCGTCCTGGACGACGCCTCGGACCCCGAACAGGTCCGCACCCTCGTCCCCGAGCGCTCCGACAGCCTGGTCCTGGTCACCGCCCGCACCTCCCTGGACCTGCCCGCCGATCTGCCGGCCTGGGTGCACCAGCTGCCGGTCGAGGCGCTGGACGCGGCGGGCGCGGAGGAACTGCTGGGAGCGGCGGCACAGGACGCGTCGGGCCCGTACGACGCCGATGCGTCCGACCGGGTACGGGAGTTGTGCGGCGGCCTGCCCCTGGCGCTGCGTGTCGCGGGTTCGTCCCTCGGCCCGCGCTCACCGCGCGCGCTCGCCGCGGACCTGGGGGCGTACGGTCCGGTGGAGCCGGTCGAGCGGGTGCTGTGGCTGCGCTACACCGACCAGTCGGACACGGCGCGGCGACTGCTGCGGCGCCTGGCCCTCGCCGGCCGGGCGTCCCTGGGCGCCGCGGCGGCCGCGGCACTGCTGGCCACCGACCAGGCCGAGGCCACCCGCCAGTTGGTCGCGCTGTCCCGGACGGGCCTGATCGACCACGTCCGCGGCGACCGCTACCGCCTGCACGATCTGGTCCGCGCCTTCGCCCAGGCCCGCCTCCTGGACGAGGAGGAACCGGCCGAGCGCAACTCGGCGCAGGAACGTCTCATCGTGAACTACGCCGAGCTGGCCGACTCGGTCCTGCGCCTGGTCGACGGCAACATGTCGACCCGCTCGGACCGCTTCAGCCCGCACGGCTTCACCTCCCTGGACGAGGCGCTGCGCTGGCTGGACGACGAGTCGAGCTTCATCACCTCGACCCTGCGCCACGCGGAGGGCGTGAACCAGGGCGCGGTGCTCAACCTCCTGGGCGCCCTCTGCGACTACTGCCTCCTGCGCGGCGACCTCTACCGCCTGGGCGAGATCAGCGAACTGGCGCAGGCGGTGGACCAGGGTCTGCTGCTGAGGTCGGTCCAATGGCGCACGGGCATCGCGGCCCGCCAGCTGGGCGAGCTGGACAAGGCCCGCACGACCCTGACCTCGGTGGTCGACCTCTACATGGAGGCCCATCACGACGCGGGCGCGGCCCGTGCCCTGTGCTCCCTGGGTATCACCCTGCACCACCAGGGCAACCTGACGGAGGCCGCGGCGAAGCTCCACGAGGCCCTCGACCTCCAGGCGGCCCCCGCCCTGGCCACCGACCGCGCCTGGACCATGCACGCGCTGGCGGCGGTGGAACGCGACCGGGCGCGGGTGTCGGAGGCCATGGAGCTGCTCACCCGGTCCCTGGTCCTGCACCGGGCGGGCGAGTCCGTGCACGGCGAGGCCTGGGCCCACTTCCAGCTCGGCCAGCTGGGCCTGCGCATGGGCGACGTCCCCCGCGCGGAGACCGAGCTGCGCACCGCCCTGGACCTGTACGGCCGCACCCGCGACGCCCGTGGCGAGGCCTGGGCCCTGACCCAGCTGGCCCGCGCCCGCCTGGTCGCCGGCGATCCCTCCCCCGCGGTGGACGGCCTGCGCCAGGCGGCGTCCCTGCATCGCGACAACGAGGACGCCCGTGGCGAGGCGTGGACGGTGTACTACCTGGGCCAGGCGCTGGAGGAGACGGGCAACCTGGACCTGGCGGTACGGGAGCTGGAGAGGTCGAGAACCATGTTCTCCCGGATGCGGGACGTGTACGGCCTGGCCTGCGCCCGCCACCACTCGGCCCGGGTGACGCGCGACCAGCGGGCGGCACAGACCGGCTCGCTGCGTAACTCCGGCTTCGCGCGCCAGCTCCTGGTCGACGCGCGTGCGGACTTCCAGCGCATAGGCGTCGCCCACGGCGAGGCATGGACGTGCCTGGAACTGGCCGTGGTCGACGCCGGCAACACCCGCACACAGCAGGCCCTGTCACTGTGCGACGAGGCGATCGGCCTGTTCACGTCCTACGGAGACCGCCGCGGCGAGGACTGGGCCCGCTTCCTGCGCTGCACGCTGCTGCCGTACGCGGCACCGGGCGGCGTCGAGGTCGGCACGGCGGTGGCCCAGGAGGACCTGTCCCAACTGGGCCGGACCAGCCACTCGCTACGGGACGAGAAGCTCGACGACTACGTCGAGGCGTACCAGCTCCTGCTGGAACGCGGCGTGAATCTGGAGGCCGGCTGGCAGGCCTGGCGCCTGGGCATGGTCCCGAACCGGCATGCCCGCGAGGTGATGGGGGTGGCGGTACCGGCCAGGAGCTGACCGCCGCACGCCCCCACACCTGTGGGCGTCAGCTCTGGCGGGCCTTGGGCTCGGCGGAGGGCTCCTCGGACCCGGCCTCGGGGTCCGAGGACTCCTTGAAGTCGACCTTGCCCATGTGCTTGCTCATCGACTTCATCAGCACCCACACGGCCAGGGCCATCGCCGCGAAGACGATGAAACCGAGGACGCCGGGGGTGACCTTGTCCTCGTCGACCTCCTTGGCGAAGGTCGCGAAGTGGGTCATTGCCAGGCTCACGCTTGCGCTCATGTCAGGCATTGTCCCGGATGCCCGCGAAGAGGTCGTCCTCGGGGAGGGAGGTATCGACGAAGGACTTCGCGAGCTCGTACTCCTCCGTCGGCCAGACCTCCTTCTGGACCTCCATCGGAACCCGGAACCAGCCGCCGTCGGGGTCGATCTGCGTGGCGTGCGCGATCAGCGCCTTGTCACGGATCTCATAGAAGTCGGCGCACGGGATGTGCGTGGTCAGCGTGCGCTCGGTGCGCTCGATCTCGCTCCAGCGCTTGAGCCACTCCCCGTACGGCGACTCCAGGCCGCGCTCCAGCATCGCGTTGTGCAGCGCCTCGGTGCGCTGCCGGTTGAAGCCCTGGTTGTAGTAGAGCTTCTGCGGCTGGTACGCCGGGCCGAACTCGCCCTCCGGGTACTTCTCGGTGTCCGCCGCACCCTCGAACGCCACCATCGAGATCTTGTGGGTCATGATGTGGTCGGGGTGCGGGTAGCCGCCGTTCTCGTCGTACGTCGTGATCGCCTGCGGACGGAACGAGCGGATCTTGCGCACCAGCTCGCCGGCCGCCTTGTCGACGTCCTCCAGGGCGAAGCAGCCCTCGGGCAGCGGGGGCAGCGGGTCGCCCTCGGGCAGGCCGGAGTCGACGAAGCCGAGCCACTCCTGCTTGACGCCGAGGATCTCGCGGGCCTCGTCCATCTCCTTCTTGCGTACCTCGTGGATGTGCTCCTCGATGTACTTGTCACCCTGCAGCTTCGGATTGAGGATGGAGCCGCGCTCCCCGCCCGTGCAGGTCACGACCAGCACGTCCACCCCCTCGGACACGTACTTAGCCATGGTCGCCGCGCCCTTGCTCGACTCGTCGTCGGGGTGGGCGTGGACGGCCATCAGTCGCAGCTGGTCAGTCAAGACTCAATCCTTGGTAAGTCGGCGCCCCGGTGTCTTCAGGGACGATCGGCGGCTTCTATAGTGACCGAATCGGGGGGCGAATAATTCCGGGGTCCGGCTTCCTGCCGAGAGGACGATCATGAGTACGGCGAGCACGCGACTGCCCGAGGGCCGTTACGGGCGCTCCTCGGACGAGCGCGCCGACCACAAGCTCAAGATCGCCGGTGCCGTTCTCGGGGCGCTGCTGCTCGCGCTGATGGGTTATTTCGCCTACCACTACGTCGGTCAGAACAAGATCAGCGCCGAGGTGATCAGCTTCGAGCAGGAGAAGGACGCCGTGAAGGTGCATCTGGAGGTCCGCAAGGACTCCGGTGCGAGCGGCTACTGCACCCTGCGTTCCCAGGCCGAGAGCGGTGCCGAGGTCGGCCGGGCCGACTTCCGCTTCGACGGGGACGCCACCCGCATCGACAGGGTCGTCACACTGCGTACGACGTCACCGGGCACGACCGCGGAGCTGCTCGGCTGTCACGCCGACTGACGCCGATCGACCTAGGCCGCATTACGTACTTGCTGACCTGCGTCGATGTGATTCTGATGGCTTATGTCCTCCCCCTTGGGCCGCTGAATTGTTAGGCTCGTGGTTTCGCCCATCCGTGAAGGAACATTCTTCTGGGTAGGGCGATGCTTTGTATTCCCAGTACCTACGAGGAGCACCTGTGACCCAGACCAGCGAAGACGTCACCTGGCTTACGCAGGAGGCGTACACCAAGCTCAAGGAAGAGCTGGCGTACCTGTCTGGTCCCGCGCGCGAGGAAGTCACCGCGAAGATCGCGGCCGCGCGCGAGGAGGGCGACCTGCGCGAGAACGGCGGGTACCACGCGGCCAAGGAAGAGCAGGGCAAGCAGGAGCTCCGCATCCGCCAGCTGACCCAGCTCCTGGAGAAGGCCAAGGTCGGCGAGGCTCCGGCGTCCGCTGACGGGGCGGTGGCGCCCGGCATGGTCGTGACGATCGCCTTCGACGGCGACGAGGACGATACGACGACCTTCCTGCTCGCCTCCCGCGAGTACGCCAGCTCCGACATCGAGACCTACTCGCCGCAGTCCCCGCTGGGCTCCGGCGTGCTCGGCCACAAGGTCGGCGAGGACGCGGAGTACGAGCTGCCGAACGGCAGGAAGGCCTCCGTGAAGATCCTCAAGGCCGAGCCCTACAGCGCCTGATCCCGTTACCCCGCATTGCCCCGACAGACCCCCGGCGTCTTACCGACGCCGGGGGTTTCGTCATGCCGCGTCATGCCGCCCGGCGTCTCCTCATGCGGTCGCGGACCGGTACTTGCGCACGGCCAGCGTCCTGAACAGGACGATGATCAGGATCGAGTAGATCAGCGACGCCCACACCGGGTGCTGCATGGGCCAGGCGTCGGAGGTCGAGACCCCTGGGTTGCCGAAGAGCACGCGGGAGGCCTGGACCGTGGCGCTGAACGGGTTCCAGTCGGCGACATGGCGCAGCCAGGGCGTCATCTGGCTGGAGTCCACGAACGCGTTCGAGACGAAGGTGACCGGGAAGAGCCAGATCAGCCCGCCCGAGGTGGCCGCCTCCGGGGTCCGCACGGAAAGTCCGATCAGGGCGCCGACCCAGGTGAAGGCGTACCCGAGCAGAAGCAGCAGACCGAAGGCGCCGAGCACCTCACCGATGTTGGTGTGGGTGCGCCAGCCGACCAGCAGGGCGACCATCGCCAGCACGAACAGCGTGAGTGCCGTCTGCACCAGGTCGGCGAGGGTCCGCCCGGTCAGCACCGCGCCACGCGCCATGGGCAGCGAGCGGAAGCGGTCGATGAGCCCCTTGTGCATGTCGTCGGCGATCCCGGCACCCGCGCCCGCGGTGGCGAAGGTGACGGTCTGGGCGAAGATGCCGGCCATCAGGAACTCGCGGTAGACCGAGGGCTCCGTGGTGCCGCCGATGTTCATGGAGCCGCCGAACACATAACTGAACAGCACCACGAACATGATCGGCTGGATGAGCCCGAAGATGACCATCTCGGGGATCCGGGACATGCGAATCAGGTTCCGCTTCGCGACGACCAGCGAGTCCCGGATCGACTGGCTGATCGGGTTCGTGGCGGGCGTGACGCGTACCGCGTCGGTGACGGCGCTCACTTGCCGGCCTCCTTCTTGTGGCGGCGGTCCTTGGCGTCATTGGCGGCGCTGCTCCCGCTGTTCGCACCGCTCGCGCCGTTCTCCTCCGCCTCGGCCTCGGCGTGGTGGCCGGTCAGGGAGAGGAAGACGTCGTCGAGGGTGGGGCGGCGCAGGCCGATGTCGTCTATCTCGATGCCGCGCACGTCGAGTTCGCGGATGACCTCGGCGAGGAGCTTGGCGCCGCCGGTGACGGGCACGGTGAGCTTGCGGGTGTGGTCCTCGACGGTGGTGTCGCCCTTGCCGAAGCCGGCGAGCACTTCCCGGGCGGTCGGGATGTGCTCGCGCTCGTGCACCACGACCTCGACGCGCTCGCCGCCGGTGCGGGCCTTGAGCTGGTCGGAGGTGCCGCGGGCGATGACGCGGCCGTGGTCGACGACCGCGATGTCGTGTGCGAGGTGGTCGGCCTCTTCCAGGTACTGCGTGGTCAGCAGCAGGGTCGTGCCGCCGGAGACGAGCTGCTTGATGACCTCCCACAGCTGCTGGCGGTTGCGGGGGTCCAGGCCGGTCGTCGGTTCGTCCATGAACATCACGGGCGGGGAGACGACCAGGGCGGCCGCGAGGTCGAGGCGGCGGCGCATACCTCCGGAGTAGGTCTTCGCGGGACGGTCGGCGGCGTCCGCGAGGTTGAACTGGTCGAGCAGCTCACCGGCCCGGACCTTCGCGTCCTTGGCCTTCATCTGGTAGAGCTGGCCCACCATCTGGAGGTTCTCGCGGCCGGTCAGATACTCGTCGACCGCGGCGAACTGGCCGGACAGACCGATAGAGCGCCGCACCTCGTTGGGATGCTTGAGCACGTCGAGGCCCGCGACGACCGCCTTGCCGCTGTCGGGCCGCAGCAGGGTCGTCAGACAGCGGACGGTCGTCGTCTTGCCCGCGCCGTTCGGCCCGAGCAGGCCCAGGACCGTGCCCTCCGGCACGTCGAGGTCGACGCCGTCCAGAGCCCTTACGTCACCGAAGGTCTTCACCAGGCCTTCGGCATAGATGGCGCCTGGCATATGAGTCTCCACGTCGTCGGGGATTCTTTGAAAAGCCTAGATTTGTGCGTTTTGTTCCGCCTGATGGGTGGCGGGAGGTGGCGGCGATCCGGCCACGAGACACACCATAACGCGATGTATCGCGTCTCTCAATGGACTTACCCGAACGAGTGATGGAGAAGCTCCTGAGCTGGGAGTTCGGTGCTGCGGCGGCTCAGTCGATGACCGTGTAGCCCGCGTTCCGCAGGGCCTGGCCGACCTCGGCGCAGTGCTCCGGACCCTTCGTCTCCAGGTGCAGCTCCACCTCCGCCTCCGTGAGCCCGAGCCGTGGATCGGTCCGTACGTGACTCACGTCGAGGACGTTAGCGTCCACCACTGACAACGCCCCGAGAAGCGTCGCCAGGGCACCCGGCCGGTCCGTCAGCCTGAGCCGTACGGCCAGATAGCGACCCTGCGCGGACATCCCGTGGCGCAGTACGCGTTGCAGGAGCACCGGGTCGACGTTGCCGCCGGACAGCACCGCCACGACCGGTCCCTCGAAGGCACCCGGGTCGCTCAGCAGCGCCGCGACCGGGCTCGCCCCGGCGGGCTCGACGACCAGCTTGGCCCGCTCCAGACTCAGCAGCAGCGCGGCGGACAGCTCGTCCTCCGACACCGTACGCACTTCGTCGACCAGCTCGCCGATGATTTCGAACGGCACATCGCCGGGCCGGCCGACCTTCATGCCGTCGGCCATCGTCGCCGGGTTCTCGATCGACACCGGACGCCCGGCCGCCAACGAGGGCGGGTACGCGGCCGCGCCCGCAGCCTGGACGCCGACGATCCGCACATCGGGCCTGATCGACTTCACCGCGATCGCGACACCGGCCGCGAGACCGCCGCCGCCGATGCCGAGGACGATCGTGCGCACCTCCGGGCACTGCTCCAGGATCTCCAGACCGACCGTGCCCTGACCGGCGATGATGTCGGGATGGTCGAAGGGGTGGATGAACACCGCGCCGGTCCGCTCCGCGTACTCCTGCGCGGCGGCCAGCGTCTCGTCGACCACCTGCCCGTGCAGCCGGACCTCGGCGCCGTACTCCCGGGTGGCGCTGATCTTCGGCAGCGGGGCGCCCTTCGGCATGAACACCATGGAACGCACACCGAGCAGGGACGACGCCAGCGCGACGCCCTGCGCGTGGTTGCCGGCGCTCGCGGCGACGACCCCGGCGGCCCGCTCCTCGGGCAGCAGCCCGGCGATCCGGACGTATGCGCCGCGCAGCTTGAACGAGCCCGTGCGCTGAAGGTTCTCGCACTTGAAGTGCACCGGCGAGCCCACCAGCTGGGACAGGTGCCGGCTGCCCTCCATCGCGGTCACCCGGGCCACACCCATGAGCATCTTCTGGGCGCCGCGCACATCGTCGAGGGTGACGGGCCGCAGGGAGTGCAAGGAGTCAGCCGTGCCATAGCTCATGACACAAGCATCGCAGTTCACAGGCGCAAGCGGCCGCTGTGACCAACCTCCGAGACCGGTTTCCGCAGCGCCGGTACGGCCCGCCTTCCGGCCGCGTACCCTGTCCCCCAACCCAGCACCCCTTATCTGAAGTGAGCCCCCGGCCATGCCCACAACACCTGAAATGTCGATGGACATGACGACCGTCGGTGACACCGGTCTCCTCGACACGCTGCAGCACGAGGTGGCGGTCTTCGCCCGTCGTGCCGAACAGACCCGGCTCGGCGGGGTCGGGCAGGTGCGCAACTCCATGGACCGCGCCGCATATCTGCTGCTCAACCGCCTCGACAAGGAGGGCCCGATGGGCGTCAAGGCGCTCGCCGCGAGCATGGGCATCGACTCGTCGACGGTCACCCGGCAGGTGGCTCCGCTCGTGGACACCGGGCTCGTCAAGCGCACCTCGCACCCGGAGGACGGCCGGGCGGTGGTGCTCCAGCTGTCCCCGCGCGGGCTGTCGCGGCTGGAGGAAGTGCGCTCCTCGCGGCGTCAGTTGATGGCCGAGCTGACACACGACTGGGCACCGGAGGAGCGCGAGGCGTTCTGCACGCTCCTCACGCGCTTCAACACCGCGCTCTCCTCGCGGATGGCGGCCCAGGGCCTGCCGGGCGCGGACGCACCGTCGGCGTCCTGAGCGTCCTTCACGCGCGCGTGGCGCACCCGTTCTCCGGGTGCGCGGCTCTTGAGGGGTGCGCGGCTCTTGAGGGGTGCGCGGCTCTTGACCCAAAGGCCACCCCTGGCCTCATATGAGACCGGGTCCTTAACTCGCACACGGTTGCGTATCCGGTACGTGGTGCGGGTCCCGTTCCCTCACAGGTCGCCCTCAGGCGGGAGGCGCGGTGCGACAACGGCATGCGTCCCAAGAAGCCCGTCGGGCCCGGGAGTTCAAGGCGTTCGTCGCGGGCGCCGCCGGGCGGCTGCTGCATGCCGCGACGCTTCTGACGGCGGAGGCGCCGGACGACAACCCCCGCGCGCGGCGCCTGCTGACGCTGGCGCTCGCCCACACGTACGCGTGCTGGGACGGACTGCGCGGCGAGGACCCCTACGACCGCACCCGCCAGTACCTGGCCACCCGCTTCGCCCGCGGCGCCTGGCACCAGTACGGCGGCCTGGGCGGCCACCGACCGCACCCCGCGAGCCCGTTGGCCGCGCTGGCCCCGCAGGAGCGACTCGTCCTCGTCCTGCGACTCTACGAGGGTGTCGCCGAGGAGCAGACGGCCGCCCTGCTCGGACTCGCCACGGAGCGCGTCCGCACGATCTGCGACCGGGCGACGGCGACGCTGCTGCATCCCCCGCGGGGGCCCGCTCCGGCGGTGGGAGGCGCGAAGGTGGTGGCGTCGTGAACCGACCCGAGCGCGAGGCAGCCGTGCGGCGGATCATGGATCAGACGCCGTCCTCCGTGCCACCGGAGCTCCACGACGAGGTGGTGCACCGCGGCAGCCGCATGCTGCGGCGCAGACGGGCGGCCCTGCGGCTCATGTGGTTCCTGATGTTCGCGGCCGGCGTGGCGTTCGTGGTGTGGGCGGTGATGGCCCGCCCCTGGGTGGAGCCGCCGTCGGAGACGACTCCACCGCTGACCGGCTGGTGAGCCAGCGCAGGGCCTGGCCCAGCGCCTGCTAGCCCAGCGCCTGCTGAAGGTCTTCCAGCAGGTCGTCGACGTTCTCGATGCCCACGGAGAGGCGTACGAGGTCGGCGGGGACCTCGAGGGCCGAGCCGGCGACCGACGCGTGCGTCATCCGGCCGGGGTGCTCGATCAGGGACTCCACGCCGCCCAGGGACTCGCCCAGCGTGAACACCTCGGCGCGGTTGCAGACCTCGACGGCCGCCTCCTCGCCGCCCGTGACCTGGAAGGAGATCATGCCGCCGAAGGACCGCATCTGCTTGGCGGCGACCTCGTGACCGGGGTGGTCCTCCAGGCCCGGGTAGAGCACCTTCGTCACGCGCGCGTGCCGGGTCAGCATGTCGGCGACCTTGGTCGCGTTCTCGCTGTGCCGGTCCATCCGCACCGACAGCGTCTTGGCTCCGCGCAGCACCAGCCAGGAGTCGAAGGGCCCGGCGACCGCGCCCATCGCGTTCTGGTGGTACGCCAGTTCCTCGCCGAGCGCCTCGTCGGCGGTGATCAGCGCGCCGCCGACGACGTCCGAGTGGCCGCCCATGTACTTGGTCAGGGAGTGCACGACGACGTCGGCGCCGAGCGACAGCGGCTGCTGCAGATACGGCGTGGCGAAGGTGTTGTCGACGACGAGCTTCGCGCCGGCGTCCCGGGCGATCTGCGCGACGGCGGCGATGTCGGTGATGCCGAGCAGCGGGTTGGAGGGGGTCTCCACCCACACGGCCTTGGTCTTCGGGGTGATGGCGGCCCGTACGGCGGCCAGGTCGCTGGTGTCGGCGACCGACCATTCGACGCCCCAGCGGGCGACGACCTTCGCGAAGAGCCGGAACGTGCCGCCGTAGGCGTCGTTGGGGATGACCACGTGGTCGCCGGGGCTGAGCAGCGTACGCAACAGGCAGTCCTCGGCCGCCAGTCCGGACGCGAACGCGAGGCCCCGTCGTCCGCCCTCGAGGGCGGCGAGGTTCTCCTCCAGGGCGGTACGTGTCGGGTTGGCGCTGCGGCTGTACTCGTAGCCGCCGCGCAGACCGCCGACGCCGTCCTGCTTGTAGGTCGAGACCTGGTAGATCGGCGGGACGACCGCACCGGTGAGGGGGTCCGCCGTGTTGCCCGCGTGGATGGCGAGCGTCTCGAAGTGCTGACTGATGTGCCTGTCGCTCATGGGCACCGAGCGTAGTCCGCTCGCGGGGCAGGCGTCGCACAGCGAGGCTGGAGAAGGGTTTTCCCCAGGCCGCGGAGCCGGGACGGGAGGTTTTCCCCAGGCATCCGGAGTCGGGACGGGAGGTTTTCCACAGGCCCGGGACCGGGTTGGCCAATTGTCGGCAGCGTCTGGAACGCTTGAGGCATGGAAATTCTCTGGGTCCTGATGGCGGTGGTCATGCTCGGCTTCGTGCTGCTGCCGGTCCTGCGGCGCCGCCGGGGCATGATCGAGCAGGTCCCGCCGGGCCACCCGGACGCCGCGGACCCCGCGGACTACGGCTTTGTACGGCAGGAGGAGCTGGACGTCCGCATGCCCGGCCCCGACCAGGACCTGCTGGACGTCCTGGACCTGGTGCAGCGTACCCAGGACTACCGGGCGGCCTCTCAGCTGCTGGTGGGCACCGAGGCGGCGGGCGAGCTGCGGTGGCAGCGTGTGCAGGCCTTCGCGGGCGCGGCCTCCCTGGAGCTGGCGCAGCGGCCCGGCGGGGTGGGCGAGTCGCCGGGCGGCCAGTGGCTGCGGGTGTGGCGGGCCGAGCAGCCCAAGGACGCGGGTGGTGCGGCCATCCACGCGGAGTTCCTGGTGCAGCAGGCGTGGCGGACGGCGACGCCCGGCACGGACTCGTTCCGGATCATCATGGAGGAGGCGAGGGCGGCGTGCGGCGAGGCGGCGCTGCTGGCGCCGGGTGACCCGGTCCCGTACATCGTCGAGCTGTCGGTGGCGCGTGGCCTCGCCTATCCGCGGGCGGAGTTCGAGCAGCTGTGGCTGAGGATCCTTGACCGCGCCCCGTCGCACATGGGCGCGCATCTGGCGGCGCTCCACTACTGGTGCGAGAAGTGGCACGGCTCGCGTGAGCTGGCGATGTCCTTCGCGGAGGCCGCCGCGGCCCGCGCCCCGCGGGGCTCCCTCCTCGCCGCCATGCCCCTGTTCGCGGTCTTCGAGCACCTGCCCGAGGTGAACCTGGTCAGCGGCTTCTACCAGAGCGAGACCGTCACCAAGGCGATGCACGGGGCGCTGCACGCCGTGCACTCGGCCCGCGCGGACGACCCGATGCTGGCGCATGTGCGGCACATGCTGGTCTTCTTCCTGGTCCGCGGCGAGCGCTGGCAGGAAGCCATGAACCAGCTCATACACATCGACGGCCATGTGGGCGCCCTGCCGTGGACCCTGTCCCCCGATCCGGCGGCCGAGTTCGCGGTCTACCGGGCGTTGGCGGTGGCGGGCTACGAGGCGAACGGCGGCAGCCCGGCGACGCTGCCGCACTGAGGAGCAGTCCGACCGGCGTCGCCCTGCCCCGACGGAATGCGGGGCGGCGCCGGGCCGTTGTGCGTGATGCCGCTTCCGGCCACCACCGGAGGGTCCGGCGAGAACCCCGCCTACGAAGAGGTCTGCTCAGGCCTGACCGGCCACACCGAGGTCGTCCGCGTCGTGTACGACCCCTCGCTCATCTCCTACGAGCGCCTCCTGAAGACCTTCTGGGAGTCCCACGACCCCACCCAGGGCTTCCGCCAGGGCAACGACGTCGGCACCCAGTACCGCTCCGCGATCCACACCCACACCCCCGCCCAGGCCACCACCGCCGAAACCTCCCGCGAGACCTACCAGAAGCTCCTCACCGGCACGGGCCACGGCACGATCACCACGGAGATCCTGCCGGCGGCGGGACGTACCTTCTATGCGGCCGAGGGGTATCACCAGCAGTACCTGGACAAGAACCCGGCCGGTTACTGCGGGATCGGCGGCACCGGGGTGTCGTGCCCGATCGGCGTGGCCAGGGCGGATGGCTGAGCCACTGTCACCGGAGGTCGCGGCGACTCTTCGGGCGCTGCCGTCCAGAGGGCTCCTGTTCAGCCTGGCGCTCCTCCTGTAACCAGGCATACAAGCTGGCAGCAGTGATGACCATGTGCGTTGAGTCCCCATAGGGTGCCTCCGTGACTGCCACGTTGAGTTCCACGAGGGCCCGGGCCGCGCTGCGCACATCGGCGCGGGTCTCCGGGGAGTTGCTGCTCGTACTTCTGATGCTCGCGGTGGCTCTGTGGATCCTGGGGCGGATGTGGTCGGTCGTGTGGCCGCTCGTGATCGGCCTGCTGCTGACGACGTTGACCTGGCCGCCGACTCGTTTCCTGCGGCGTCGCGGGTGGCAGCCCGCTCTCGCCGCGTCGGTCGTGACGGTGCTGTTCCTCCTGGTCGCCATGGGTGTCGTGGCGCTGATCGCGGTACCGGTGGCATCGCAGTCCGGGGACCTGAGCGACGGTGTGTTCAAGGGCATTCAGGAGTTGCGCGAGTGGGCCGCCGGGCCGCCGTTGAACATCGATGACGCGCAGATCAACAAGGCCTTCGACACCGCGGTCTCCCGTGCGCAGGACAGTCTGGGCAATGTGGCGGGCGCTGTCGTCACGGGAGTGAGCACCGTGCTGAACGGCCTGGTCACCGCTGTCCTGGCGCTCTTCCTGATGTTCTTCTTCCTCAAGGACGGCCCACGGTTCCTGCCGTGGCTGGCCCGACAGCTGCCCGGTCGGCTCGCGACCGACGTCCCGACCGTGGCCGCGCGCGGCTGGAACACCCTGGGCGCGTTCGTGCGTTCTCAGGCGGCTGTCGGCCTGATCGACGCCGTCCTGATCGGGCTGGGGTTGTGGATCCTGGGCGTACCCCTTGTGCTTCCCCTGGCGGTACTGACGTTCGTCTCCGCGTTCGTGCCGATCATCGGTGCCCTGTTCGCCGGGTTCGTCGCGGTTCTCATCGCGCTGGTCTCCAACGGCCTGACGGACGCGCTGATCGTGCTGGCGATCATCGTGGTGGTGCAGCAGCTCGAGGGCAACGTGCTCCAGCCCATGATCCAGAGCCGTGGGCTCGGCCTCCACGCGGCCGTGATCCTGCTGGCGGTGACATTGGGCGGCAGTCTGGCCGGCATCGTGGGGAGTCTGCTCGCGGTGCCGGTCGCCGCGCTGATCGCGGTGTGTTGGGACTACGTGCGTGAGCAGCTCCGCGAACCGTCCGAGGGGCCGGGGCCGGGGGCCGACGGGTCGGACACCGACGCCCCCGTCCCGTCCTAGGGATGCGAGGGCGGGTGCGGCCGGCCCCTCACCGTCTCCGCCGGCTGGTGAGGGATCCCCGCCTCCTCCGACCATGAGCAGCCAAGAGCACTCACCGGCGGTACGGCACCGCACGGCGCCGCCGCGGGATCGCCCGGTGAGCGTTTGACCTTGACACGGTGACAAGGCCTTCACTGCTTGCCGAGGAGGTGGTCGCGGTGACCATGACGGAACAGGACGCGGAGGGGACGTGGGCTCTCCAGGGTCTGGAGGACGACCGTTCGTCCGTGCGACTGCGGGCGGTTATGGCGGTCGGCACGACGCCCGAGCCGCGCTTCGTCGGCAGGCTCATCGAGCGGTGCGCGATCGAGCCGGAGTTCTTCGTCCGCGACATGCTGACGTGGGCGCTCGCCCGACACCCGGTGTCCGTGACGCTCCCCGGGCTGCTCCGCGAAGTCCGTTCGGAGCGTGCGCAGGCACGGAGCCAGGCGTTGCACACCCTGTCCAAGATCGGGGACCGGCAGGCGTGGCCGGCGATAACCCGGGCGCTGCTGTGCGACGCCGACGACGAGGTGGCGCGGAGCGCCTGGCAGGCCGCGGTCGTGCTCGTGCCGGAAGGCGAGGAGTCCGGGTTGGCCGCGGTACTGGCGACGCAGCTCGGGCGCGGTGAGCGCGAGACGCAGCTGAGTCTCAGCCGGGCACTGGTCGGGTTGGGTGAGGTCGTACTGCCGGCTCTGAGTGCCGCGACGACGGCCGCTGACCGGCGTGTGCGTACGCACGCGCTCGCCACGGAACGGCTGCTGCGCGATCCGGACGCCGGTTTCGAGTTCGCGATCGAGGAGGCGAAGCGCGTGGTGGCCCTCGGCGGGTCGGGCCGGGCGGGACAATAGGGCGTGTTGATCGGTGAGGTGGCGCGACGGTCCGGGGTCAGTGCCCGCATGCTCAGGCATTACGAGTCGCTCGGACTGCTGCGTCCCTCGGGGCGTACGGGCTCCGGCTATCGGGAGTACTCCGGCGACGACATCCGGCGGATCTTCCACATCGAGAGCCTGCGGTCGCTGGGGCTGTCGTTGCGTGAGATCGGGCGTGCGCTGGGCGATCCCGGTTTCACGCCCGCGGCGCTCGTCGACGACCTCATCCGTCAGACGCGCGAACGCATCGCGGCCGAGACCGAGCTGCTCACGCGGCTCCGCCGGATCGACGCCGCCGAGCCCGCCGGCTGGGAGGACGTCCTCCAGATCGTCGTGTTCCTCCAGGCGCTGGGGTCGAAGAGCGCTGCCGCCCGCCAGCGCGCGGCCCTTTCGCCAGCCGCCGAGATTCCGCTGGCGGCCCTGGTCGAGGCGGTGCTCAGGGAGACGGATCCGAACGTCGCCGGAGCCCTTCGCTGGGCGCTGGCGCGATCGGGCGACGGCGGCACGGCACTGCTGGCTCAGGGCCTCGGCTCACCGGTGGCCGCCGTGCGGGAACGTGCCGTTCGGTCCCTCGCCGAGCTGCCCGGTGAGGAGGCCACCGCCCGGCTGCGGGACGCCCTCGCGGACCCCGACGCCGTGGTCCGCGGCCTTGCGGCTCTGGCGCTCGGGACACGGGGCGTGGCCGACGCGGTCCCGGTCCTCGTCGACCTGATCGTGGCGGGCAGGAACGACACGGAGGCGGCCGACGCGCTGAGCATGCTGGCGGGCGACACCGCGACGGCGGACCGGATCGCCACCAGGCTCGTCGACCGCCTCACCCACGACGCCATCGGGGCGCCCGCACGCGTACGGCTGACGCAGGCGCTGGCGGACATCCCGGGGCGCACGGCTTCGGGCGCCCTCGTGGAGCTGTCCGGTGACGGGGACCGGGCCGTCGCGCTGACCGCCGCGTACCTTCTTCGGCTACGCGACGCGGGGTGACAGTTCTTCTGGGGTACCGCGTACGCGGCCCGGCCGCAGGACCTCCGCCGGGCCGCCCCTCGGTCAGCCCTCGGCGCGGGCGGGCAGCCGCCATCCCGGGCGCGGGAAGTGGCAGGTGTAGCCGTCCGGGTAACGCTGCAGGTAGTCCTGATGCTCGGGCTCGGCCTCCCAGAAGGGGCCCACCGGCTCCACCTCGGTGACCACCTTGCCCGGCCACAGGCCGGAGGCGTCCACGTCCGCGATCGTGTCCTCGGCGATCCGCTTCTGCTCGTCGTCCACGTAGTAGATCGCCGAGCGGTAGCTCAGACCGATGTCGTTGCCCTGCCGGTTCTTGGTGCTCGGGTCGTGGATCTGGAAGAAGAACTCCAGGATCGCGCGGTAGTCGGTCTTCGCGGGGTCGAAGACGATCTCGATGGCCTCCGCGTGCGTGCCGTGGTTACGGTACGTCGCGTTCGGCACGTCACCTCCGGTGTATCCCACCCGGGTCGCCGTCACGCCCGGAAGGCGGCGGACCAGCTCCTCCATCCCCCAGAAGCATCCGCCCGCCAGCACGGCCCTCTGCGTCTGCGCAGCCATTCCCGCTCCTCCCATATGTGCCATCTCGCTCACTCGGGCTGCTCGGCTCGCACAACGTCGGCATCCCAGACCCACCCTCCTCAACGCACGAGGGCTTCCACCGATTCCGTACCGGGCGAACGGCCTCGCCGGCACAAGTCCGGGCCGGTCGAAAACCACTGGTCCCACCAGCCGGACCGGCCCCACGCTGTATGCCATGGAACAGCCCCGACACCAGATCCGCGCGGCCCACACGGCAGCCACGATCACCGTCTACCAGGCGTACTCCCCTGACCTCGGCCTGCCGGCCGCCCGCGAGGGCCGTTTCCCGGCGGCGTGGAAGCGCGACCGGATGACGTGGATCAAGCCCAGCTTTCTCTGGATGATGTACCGCTGCGGCTGGGCCACGAAGGAGGGGCAGGAGACCGTGCTCGCCGTCGAGATCACCCGTGACGGCTTCGAGTGGGCGCTGCGCCACGCATGCCTGTCCGGCTACGTCCAGGGCCTGCACTCCGACCGGGCCACCTGGCAGCGCCAGTTGAAGCGGGCGCCCGCTCGTGTGCAGTGGGATCCCGAGCGGGACGTGCGTCTCCAGGCCCTGCCCCACCGCGCCCTGCAACTCGGCCTTTGCGGTGAGGCGGTTCGGCGATACGCCGATGAGTGGACGGTCGGCATTCGTGACGTGACCCCGCTCGCCCAGGAGATACACGCGCGAGTCCGCGTCGGCGATCTGGACTCCGCCGCACGGCTGTTGCCCCAGGAACATCCGTATCCCGTCGGAGACGCACTCCTCGCCCACCTGCGGGGATGAGGCCAGGACGCCCCCGCGCTACAGCTCGGGACAGCGCTCCACGTCCCCCTCGAATGTCCCGCCCGCCGCATCCGTCACCGTCACCGTCACCGTCGTCGAGTCCAGGTCCGGGCGGGTGAGCAGATACGCGCGGGCGGCGGTGCAGATGACCTGGTTCGCCGCGAGGGAGGTCATCTTGCCTGCGTAGCGCGGCAGTTCGAGGTAGATCCTGTCGGTCTGCGTCGTGAGCCGTACCGTCTCCTCGGGGAGCGGCTCGGTGGGTGACGGGGTCGGGCGGGTGGTGGGGAGCAGGTGGAGGGCCAGGTCGGTGGTCAGGTGTTTGCGTCGTTCCTGTGGGGTCGGGCCCTTGAGGAGTGACTCGACGGCCGTGACGGGTTCGCCGGCGTCGGAGATCGTGCGGGGTACCGCGACCAGGGCGCCGTCCCGGATCAGGTAGATCGGTACGGTCGGGGGGATTCCGCTCGCGGGCCCGCCCGCCTCCACCACGCCGGTCGCGGGGATGTCGCAGGCGGAGAGCAGGAGGGCCGACGCCGCGACGAGCAGCGCGGTGGCGTGGGCCGGCTTCATGAGGAACCTCCGCCCTCCGACTCGTCCCGCCGTAGCGGGAGTTCCACGGTGAAGACCGCGCCGCCCTCGGGACGGTTCGCCGCGCGGATCGTCCCGCCGTGCATCCGTACGTTCTCCTCCGTGATCGAGAGGCCCAGCCCGCTGCCCTCGGTACGGGTGCGCGCACTGTCGGACTTGTAGAAGCGCTCGAAGACGTACGGCAGTACGTCGGCCGGGATGCCGGGGCCGCTGTCCGTCACCTCGACGATCACCGAGGTGACCGTCGGTACGTCCGCCCGAACATGCGCCGGCACATCCGCCGGTACGTCCGTCGACAATCCGATCCGCACCGGCCGCGCGCCGTGCCGCAGCGCGTTCCCGACCAGGTTGGCCACGACCACGTCAAGCCGCCGAGGGTCGACCCTTCCGCGCAGTTCGTCGGGGCCCGGCAGTGCCGTCTCCACCTCGTCCGACCAGCCGCGGGAGGCGAGGGTGCGGCGGATCGACTCGGCGAGGTCGATCTCGTCCAGGTGGAGGACCGCCGCGCCCGCGTCGAAACGGGAGACCTCCATCAAGTCCTCGACCAGACGGGCGAGTTTGACCGTCTCCTCGCTGATCAGCCGTACCGCGGTGGCCGTGTCGGGATCGAGGTGGCCGGCCTCCTCGTCGAGGACGTCGGTGACCGCCGACATCGCGGCCAGCGGGGTACGCAGTTCGTGGGAGACGTCCGCCACGAAACGGCGGGCCCGCGCCTCCATTGCGCGCAGTTCGGCGACGGACTGCTCCAGGGCCGCCGCGGTCTCGTTGAACGTGTGGGACAGGTCGGCGAGTTCGTCGGAGCCGTTGACGTCGAGGCGGGTGTCGAGGTGGCCCTCGGCGATGCTGCGGGTGGCGCTGCGAAGGGCACGGACCGGACGCAGCACTCCGCGTGCGGCGAACAGGGCGAGGAGCACGGCGGCGCCGAGAGCCGGTACCATCGCCCGCTCCACCGCGGTGACCAGGGCGTCGACGGACGCCTGTTCGCCGGTCTGGGGCACGGTGAGGAAGACCTGGACACCGGACAGCACCGGAATGCCCCCGACCGGGCCGGCGAAGACGACCGACATGCCGACGAGCAGCGAGGTACGTCCGCCGTCGCGCACCCGCTGGAACACCGTGGCCGGGCTCGAGTCGACGGCCTCGCGCACGGCCGGTGTCAGCGCGCCGAAGGGGTCGCCGGGGACCGAGGTCTCGGAGATCCCCTCGTATCGGACCAACACCCGCCATGTGGCCGCCGGTTCGGCGCGGGCCACGTCCACGGCGAACTGCCGCAGTGACTGCCGGGAGGGGGGATACGCCAAGTCCGGGGCCAGGCGCCCGACCTGGGCGCGCAGTTGCGCGATCACCGTGTCCTGGCTCTGCTTGAGAACCCCGTTGCGGGCCTCCCGGAAGGCCAGGGCGCCGGTCGTCATGGTGGCCAGGGCGGCGACGAGCCCGAACGCCACGACCAGCCGCATCCGCAGACCGCCGCGCGCGATCCACGCCGGGAACCTCACCCTCGTACGCCCACTCGCCGCCGTACGACCACTCGGCGCCGTACGCCCACCCACTCCCCTACGGCCCCCCACTCCCGTACGACGTCTCACTTGGCCGCGAACCGATAGCCGAAGCCACGCACCGTCTGTATGTAGCGCGGATCCCGCGGCGGATCGCCCATCTTGGCGCGCAGCCGTTTCACGCAGGCGTCCACCAGGCGGGCGTCGCCGTGGTAGCTGTGCTCCCAGACCGCCTCCAGCAACTGCTGTCTGCTGAAGACCTGTCCGGGTGAGGCGGAGAGGGTCAGGAGGAGGCGGAGTTCGGAGGGGGCGAGGGCGACCGGGGTGCCCGCGACGGTGACAGTGAGACCGGCCCGGTCGATGGCCAGGTCGCCGTGGGTGTCGATCCTCGGCAGGCCGCCGCCGTCGGCCGCGGAGCCGCCCGCGCGGCGGAGTACCGCGCGGATACGGGCGTTCAGCACACCGGCCTGCACCGGCTTGACGACGTAGTCGTCGGCGCCCGCCTCCAGGCCTACGACGATGTCCACGTCGTCGCCCCGCGCGGTCGCCATGACGATCGGCAGGGTCTGGTCGACGGAGCGGATGCCACGGCACACGTCCAGGCCGGTCATGCCGGGCAGCATCAGATCGAGGACCACGACGTCGGGGCGGAAGGACGTGAGGTGCGCCATGCCGTCCTCGCCGGTCGCGGCGGCGGCGACGTCGTGTCCCTGGCGGCGCAGTGCCAGGGCGACCCCTTCGCGGACGGCGCGGTCGTCTTCGATCAGCAGAACTCGTGGCATGGGCTCAGTATCGGGACCGTCGGGCACGCGCCTGGACTCTGTTACCGGATGATCACACAGTCCGCGACGGACCGTTCGTTATCTTTTCGTGACCATTCGGGCCAGATCCGATCACATGGCGGCCACAACCTGGCTAACCATGACCGCCCACACCACCACACCCTCCCGTTCCCGACGCCGCCGACGCGGCGCCACGCACGCCTCCTCCGGACGGCGGCGCGGAACGGGACGCGTGTGGGCGGGTCTGGTCGCCCTGACCGTCCTCGGCGCCGCCGGGTTCGCGGCCGCCCGGTGGGCGCCGCCCGCCGACGGGGAGGCCAGGACGGACGCCGGGCACGTGACGGCCCCCGAGAGTAGAGCCACACCGACGCCGACGCCCACGGCTGATGCGCGCTCCACCCAGCGGGCCAAACCCGCCCCGTCCCGCACCACCACCCCGGCCCCCACCATCCCCGCGACCGGCCCCGGCACCTTCGTCACCGCGTCCGGCGGCAGCCCCAAGGCCGGCAGCGGCAGGACCCTGCGCTACCGCGTCGAGGTCGAGACGGGGCTCGACCTGTCCACCGCGGACGTGGCCGAGCAGGTGGACCGCGTCCTGGCCGACCCTCGGGGCTGGACGGCGGACGGCACCTCCGCGTTCCAGCGGATCTCGTCGGGGACCGCCGACTTCGTCGTCAAGGTCGCGACCCCGGGCACCGTCGACAAGATCTGCGCGACGCAGGGCCTGGACACCGGGGGTGAGTACAACTGCAGCGTGAACGACACCGTCATGGTCAACCTCAGGCGCTGGGAGCTGGCCACCCAGTACTACGCCGACGACGTACGGTCCTACCGGGCCCTGATCATCAACCACGAGGTCGGCCACTTCCTCCACCACGGCCACGTCACCTGCCCCGGTCCCGGCAAACCCGCACCGGCGATGATGCAGCAGATCAAGGGCCTGAAGGGCTGCGTCCCCAACGTCTGGCCCTACGACGCCCAGGGACGGCTCATCACCGGACCGGCCGTGCCCTGACGCCGTGCCGGCGTCACGCTCACCCGGAAGCCTCCAGCTTCTTCAGCTGCGCCTCGACGATCGCTTCCGGTACGACGGCCGGGGGCGAATCTCCCGACGCACGGGGCCGGTCGAACTCGTAGAACATGGCGACCGTGGCTCCCTGCCGGACGGCCAGCACCGCGTAGGGGACCCGGATGGGCTCCTCGTCCTCGCTGAGCGCCGCGAGCTGGGTAAGCCGCAGGGACACGGACTCGTCGCCCTGGTGCGGATCGGGCCGCACCTCCACATCGTCGTAACGGAAGCCCACCGCCACGTCCTTGAAGGTCTCGCACTCCTCTGCGGCGGTGCGAAGTTCGGCGATCACCCGCGCGGCGCCCTGACCGCTGTGCGACGACAGGATCATGGTCGCCCCGGTTGCGCTGTCCTTCTTCGAGAAGATCATCCGGCCGGCACGCGCGACGGCGCCGAAGCCGCTGCTGCCCCCCAACGCCCGGGCTACGGGGGCGCATTCGGCGGGATCGGCCGTACGCCGCGACGCGGACGTGTCGGTCACCACCTTCTCGATGTCGTAACCGCCGAGGTCCGCCTTCGTGAGCACCGCCTGTTCGAGCTCCGCCGCGCTCAACGGTTCCGCCGCCACGACGGCCACGTCCGCCGAGGCGTCCGCATCGGAACCGCATCCGGCGAGCGTCGCGCACAACGTGAGCACCGCCAGAGAAACGCCCACCCGTGACTGCCGAACCATCGTCGTCCCCACCCGTTCCCCACCAGCTCCCCACCGGAGCATCGATCAGCAGAGTAGAACGTCAGTCCCATTCCCGAAGGACCGAACCACCACCCCGGGGGAAGGTGAAGCAGGGCTCATGGATCATGGTGGGGTGAGAAACGTGGAGCAGGCCGGTGGTCACGGCGGACTGACCGCCTATCAGGTGGAGTTGCGGGACCGTATGCTCGCCGCCCCGGTCGTGCCCGCCCCCGAGCCCTGGCGGCCGGTCTTCGAGGGCTGCGCCGCCGTCGGCGGGCTGCTCGGCATCGGTTTCGCCACGCACCCGGAGAACGGCCATGACCTGGTGATGGTCGTCTCCGCTGACGGGCATGGTCTGTTCGACGCCGTCACGGGAGAGAGGATCGCCCGGGACCGTGACCCCGATCCCGACGCCGAGGAGTGCGGTCGCGAGGCGCCTCCCGGTCTGTCGTGCCCGGGGCTCGGGCCGATCGCCGGCCGCAGCGTGTACATCGCCGGGCTCCTCGGCGGCGCACTGCACACCGGCACCGGTGACGGCTGGGGCCTGGAGGTCGTGAGTCCCGACTGGCCGCACGACCGGGTCCTGCTCTCCCGCGGCAGCAGCATGCCGCACCGCGCCCCGCACGGAGAGGGGTGGTGGCACATCCTCCACTCGTACTACTCCGAGTTGCGAGCCGTCGGCTTCTCCCCCTCCGGCCGCACTCTCGCCGTGGCGACCAGCAGCGACGTGACCCTGTGGACTCGCGCGCCCGCTGACTGAGTCACCCCACGCGCCCCGCCAGGAACTCCTCCCACGTCCGCTTCCCCGTCTCCGCCCCCTGAAGCGTGAGGTTCGCGCCCGCCCGGTACGCCTTCCCCGCCTTGCCCGGAATCCGCACCGGCATCCGCAACCGGCTCCGCTCTCCCCGGAGTTCGAGGTACGGACGGGCCAGTTCGCCGATGTCGTACGTCTTCGGGCCCGCGATGTCGGGGACCAGCCTCTGAGGCTCCCCCAGCGTCAACTCGACGAGTCGTGCCGCCACTTCGGCCGAGTCCACCGGCTGAAGACGCAGCCCTCCCGGCACCGGGAGCACCGGCAGCTTCGTCATCTTCTCGATCATCGTGAGGGTCAGGTCGTGGAACTGGGCCGCCCTCAGCGTCGTCCAGGGGATGCCCGAGTCGACGATGACCCGCTCCGACTCGAGCTTGGTCCGCAGCCAGGCCAGCGGGACGCGGTCGGCGCCGATGACCGAGATATGGACGAGGTGGCGCACCTTGGCGCCGACACAGGCCCGCACCAGATTCCGGGTCGCCTCGTCGTCCCCCTTCGGCCCGCCCGCCAGATGCAGGACCGTCCCGGCACCGGCCACCGCCGCCGCCACGCCCTCCCCCGTCAGCAGGTCGGCGGTGACGTACTCGACGCCGTCCCCGCCCTCTCGGGCACCGCGGCTCAGAACCCGCACCTCGTGACCGGCCGCCCGCAGCAGCGGGACCACATGACCGCCCAGGGTGCCCGTGCCGCCGGTGACCAGGAGGGGTGCCGTCTTCGTCATGTCTGCTCCAGTTCCGCGAGGTTCAACTGCCTTCACCGGACTGACCCCGGGCGTCGGGGCGATGTGACAGACGGCGGCGGATTTCTTCTCACGGCGACCGATCTCGCGGCCCGCACCCGCGCGCCCCGCTGGAGTTCCCGGTCGGGGAAACGGTGAGGGCCCCGGAGCAGTGCGGCTCCGGGGCCCTCGGTCATGGGGGTGGCGTCAGATCGTCGCCGTGTCGATCACGAAGCGATACCGGACGTCGCTCGCCAGCACCCGCTCGTACGCCTCGTTGATCTCGTCGGCGCGGATCAGCTCGATCTCCGCACCGAAGCTGTGCTCCGCGCAGAAGTCCAGCATCTCCTGGGTCTCCGGGATGCCGCCGATGCCGGAGCCGGCGAGGGTCTTGCGGCCGGCGATCACCGAGAAGAGGTTCAGGGCCACCGGCTCCTCGGGGGCGCCGACGTTCACGAAGGCGCCGTCCGTCTTCAGCAGGGAGAGGTAGGCGTCCAGGCTCAGCGGGGCCGAGACGGTGGAGAGGATCAGGTCGAAGGTGCCCGCGAGCTCCTTGAAGGTCGTCTCGTCGCTGGTCGCGTGGTAGTGGTCGGCGCCCAGCTTCAGGCCGTCGTCCTTCTTGCGCAGGGACTGGGACAGGACGGTGACCTCGGCGCCCAGCGCGTGCGCGATCTTGACGCCCATGTGGCCGAGGCCGCCCATGCCGACGATCGCGACCTTCTTGCCGGGGCCGGCGTTCCAGTGCTTGAGCGGGGAGTACGTGGTGATGCCGGCGCACAGGAGCGGGGCGGCCACGTCGAGGGACAGGCCCTCGGGGATGCGGAGCACATAGTTCTCGTCGACGACGATCTTCTCGGCGTAGCCGCCGTAGGTGGGCTCGCCGTCCTTGCCGACGGCGTTGTACGTGCCGACGTTCCCGCCGGTGCAGTACTGCTCCAGGCCGGCCTTGCAGTTGTCGCACTCGCGGCAGGAGTCGACCAGACAGCCGACGCCCACCCGGTCGCCGACGGCGAACTTGGTGACTCCGGGGCCGACCTCGGAGACGATGCCGGCGATCTCGTGGCCCGGGACCATCGGGAAGATGGCCTCGCCCCAGCCCTCGCGGGCCTGGTGGATGTCGGAGTGGCAGATGCCGGCGAACTTGATGTCGATCAGGACGTCGAACTCGCGGACCGCGCGCCGTTCGATGGTGGTGCGCTCCAGCGGAGCCTTCGCGGCGGGGGCGGCGTACGCAGCAACGGTGGTCATGCCGGGGTTCTCCTAGCAGGGGGGTCGCACCCGGCCGCCTTCTGACCGGGTACGACACCAGCTTGCCCGAGCGTCGGGTGTTCACCCAGGTCACCGCTCTGCCTACGTTTGCTGTTCCTACTACTGGCGGGGTCAGGATGATGAGCGTACGACCGTGAATACTTGAGGCATGGACGAACGCCCCGAACCCGTACAGGAGCCCTCCGGCAGTGCGCTGGACCGGCGTGCCGAGCTGAGCGAGTTCCTGCGCACCCGGCGGGCCCGGCTGAAGCCGGAGGACGTGGGGCTGCCGGACTTCGGACGCCACCGGCGGGTGCCAGGACTGCGCCGCGAGGAGCTGGCGCAGCTGGCCGGGGTGTCCGTGGCGTACTACACGCGCCTGGAGCAGGGCAACGGACGGAACGTGTCGGCGGAGGTCCTGGACGCGATCTCCCGTGCCCTGCGGCTGAACGACGCCGAGCACGCCCATCTCACACATCTCGCGAAGCCGAAGCAGCACAAGAAGAAGCAGTCCGGACGGACCCAGCAGGTGCGCGGAGCGCTGCTCCAGCTGCTCGACTCGCTCGAGGGGGTCCCGGCCTACATCTCGGGCCGGCGCTCCGACATCCTCGCCTGGAACCGGATGGCCGCGGCGGTGTTCGGCGACTGGTCCGAACTGCCGCCGCAGGACCGCAACTGGGCCCGGATGGTGTTCCTGCGGCCCGCGTACCGAGACCTGTTCGTGGAATGGGAATCGAAGGCGACGGACATCGTCAGCTATCTGCGCATGGACGCCGGCTGCCACCCCGACGATCCGCGCCTGTCCGCCCTGGTGGGCGAGCTCTCGGTCAAGAGCGAGGAGTTCAGACGGCTGTGGGCCACCCACGACGTCAAGGAGAAGGGCTACGGCGTCAAGCACTTCCGTCACCCCCTGGTGGGCGACCTCTCCCTGTCCTTCGAGTCCTTCCGCCTGTCCGACGACAGCGAACAGACGCTGATCACCTACCACGCCGAACCCGGCTCGCCCTCGGCGGAGGCCCTGCGCCTGCTGGCCAGCTGGGGCACGGACGCGACCCGGGCGGGCGAGGACTCGGCGGCCCCGCAGACCTGACCGGGCGCCTCAGGACGCGACCCCGAGGTCCTCGCGCATCAGCCGCCGCATCTCGGACAGCCGGGGCTCGGCCTCCTTCAGGTCGAGCAACGCCTGCACGGCGCTCTCCCCGTCCCGGGCCCGCTCCCGGTCGAGCCGTTTCACCACGGCGTCGATGCCCGCGAGCACCTGGTTCACGGTCCGCGAGGCCTGGAGGATCCGCTCCGGGACGACCATCTGCGCCTCGGCGTACCGGTCCCGGTACTCCCGCCGCACCTCCTCCAGCTGTTCACGGTCGTGATCCGTGTAGACGTCGTCGCGCAGCCGGTGCAGAGCGTCCTTGAGGAGGATGTGGAACTGACGCGAGGCCTGGGGGTCTGGGGGTGCCCCCCAGAAGGCACAGCATCGCCGTATTGGCGGTCCGCCGGTCCTCGAACAGCCGCCTGCGCTCGGCGAGTTCGACCTCCTCCGCCCGCTGTCGCGAGGTCAGCCGTTGGCTGAGGACAGGGGCGAAGAGAGTGCCGAGGACACCGACCACAGCGGTGATCATGGCGGTCACGGCAGCGGTCATGCGCGGGCCCTACGTCACCCCTGGTACGGCGGCATCACCCCCCACCCCCACTTCGGCACCGGCTGCTCCGCCGGGGGCTTGGCGTCCGGGCCGGAGAAGTACACCGCGAGCCGGGTGCCCCACTCGATGTAGGCGAGGAAAGCCGAGCGGAACTCGGCGTCGGTGGGCAGGCCGGCCTCGTCGGCGGCGTCCTGGATGAGGCTGACCCAGCGGCGGCGCTGGGGCTCGGTGATCCCCCGGCCCAGGTGCTTGGCGACCATGTGGCCGTGGCCGCCCTGGGTCTCGGAGTACCCGGGCGGGCCGCCGAAGACCTCCACCAGCCAGAGGGACACGTGCTCGGCGTGCTCGGGGGCCAGGCCGTCGAACACCGGGGCCAGCAGGTCGTCCTTGAGGACCTTGCCGTAGAAGACCGACGTCAGCCGGGCGAAGGCCTCCGCGCCACCCGCCCACTCGTACAGCGTGGGCACGGCCGAGCCCGCGCCGCGTACCGTCGTCGGTTTGTAGTGCCGCATCTCCTCGATGTCGGCGATGTACGGACGGATCTCGGCGAGGAAGTCGGGGAAGAGTTCCGACTTGCGGAAGCCCTCGATGTGGTCCTCCGTCGAGGTCCACGTGATGCGCAGGACGAAGTGCGCGAAGTCCTCCTCGCAGCGCGCCAGTTCGTAGTCCACGCACTGCGGCGCCGCCGCCAGCTGGGCGGCGGCGCGGGTGTAGGCGGCCAGGAACTCCGCCGAGCGGGCTTCCGGGATGTGGTACCGGACGTATTCCACGGTGTGGGCGGTCATGAGGCCACACAAACACGGAAGCCCCACCGGAGGCTGCTCCTCCGGTGGGGCTTTCGCTCATGGCCTACCGCGGCGGACTACTTTCCGTAGTACGCGTTGTAGATCGAGATCGTCGACTTGTTGCCCTTCTTGTCGGCGATCTTGGCGTGGAAGGAGATGCCCTTCCCCTTCTCCGGGTTCTTCACGGTGATCTTGCCGCCCGTGACCGTGACCTTCTTCCAGGTCTTGCCGTAGTCGTAGGACACGTACACCGACAGCGACTTCAGGTTGGAACCCTTGGCCGCACCCTCGACGACGACCGGGATCTTCACCGTCTCGCCGGCCTTGACGCGGCTGTCGAGCCCCGTCTTGGCGTTGAAGCGAGCCGTGGAGACCGGCAGCGAGACCAGGTCCGCGGAGGACTTCTTCGAGCGGAACGTGAAGCTCGCGTCGATCCGCGTCGAAGCCGCCGCCACCTTGACGCTCCGCTTCACGGACGTCGTCAGCTTGTACGCGGCGTCGGCCGCGGGAACCTTGAAGGCCTCCTCGCCGAAGAACGGGTCCGTGTTGGAACCGACCTTGGTGCCGTTGCGGTACAGCTCCGTCTTCACCGAGGAGAAGACGGACGAGCCCGCGTGGGTGGCGCCGTCCGCGAACAGCGGCAGGTAGCCGTAGAGGTTGTTGCCCTCACGGAACACGCCGTAGTTCTTGTTCAGGTGCGGACCGAAGACCGCGGTGTTGAAGGTCTTCGTGTACTTCTGACCCGCCTTGAAGGTCTGCGGGTCGCCCAGCGTGTAGTAGGCCTCCGTGATCGGGAAGCCGTCCGCGTCCTTGCCGTTGTACTGCTCGAAGTCCAGCGTCCACTGGATCTTGTCGGACGTCGAGAAGTACACCGTGCGGCTGCCCGGCAGCGGCTGCTCCACGGGGGAACCGATGACGACGTCCGTGGGGAAGAAGCCCCAGGCGGTGAGCCCACCGGTCTTGCCTGCCGCGGCCGCGCCGAGGTTGTTCTTCACCGTGGCGAGCTCGGACGCCTTGAAGTGGCGGACCTTGTCGCCCTGGATCTTCGTGACCTTGGCGGTGGTGGCCACGTCGTACTCGGCCTTGTCACCCTTGGTCCACTGACCGCTCCAGGTCTGGCTCAGACCGGTCGCGACCTGCCCCCCGAGGTGCGCCATCCGCAGGTCGGCGAAGGACGGCAGTCCCACACCGATGCCGATGCCCGCCGGCTCGTACATGTAGCTGACCATGCCGAAGAGCTGCTTGGCCCCGGCGTCCGGCACCGTGATGTCGGCCGACTTGGTGGTACGGGCGTCGATCGTCACCGAGCTGTTCTTGGTGACGCTCAGCTTCGGCTGGACCACCCAGTCCAGGCCGCCCTCCAGGTTCACCCAGTCCTTGGCGATCCACGCGTCCAGCAGATACGTGCCCTTCGGCAGACGCATCTTGGTGGTGCCGGACTCGTCGATCGTCACCTGGTAGCCACGGTTCGCGGCCAGACCGGTGTAGCCGAGCAGGACGGTGTTGTAGTCCTTGGCCGGCTGACCGTCCTTGCCGATGTGCTTGACGGTGAGGTCGTACGACTCCAGCTCACGCTGTACGGCCGCGGCCGTACGGACCGTCTGGCCGCCGCCCGTCGCGGTCACGTACGCGGAGTACGCGCCGTCGACCGTGCCGCCCAGCTTGGTGTTGGCGGTGAAGTCGACGGAGGCCGTGCCTCCCGCCGGGACCGTCACCTTCGTCTTGGCGAGCTTGAAGAAGCCCGCCGGAGCCGCCGCGCCCTTGGGGTTGGTGGCCTTCGACGACAGCGTCAGCGTGACGTCCTTGTCACCGAGGTTGCGGTAGGTCAGCTTCTTGGTGACCGGCTTGTCATCGGTGTGCGGCCACAGCTGCGTACCGAAGCTCACCGACACCGGGTCGGCGATCACGGTCTGCTTGATGGCCTTGTCGACCTGGATCCGGCCCGAACCCTGCTCGAACGGGGTGTACTTGCCGCCCTTGGTGGAGGCGGTCAGCGCGCCCTTCAGTTCGGTGTAGGTCCACTCCGGGTGCTGCTGCTTCAGGATCGCCGCGGCGCCCGCGACATGCGGGGTCGCCATCGACGTACCGGAGATGGTCAGGTAGCCGGCCGGCTTCTCGCCGACTTCCTGCTCGATGACGCTGCCCTTGGCCGAGGCGGCCGTGATGTCCACGCCCGGCGCGGTCACGTCCGGCTTGATGGCCCCGTCGCCGACCCGCGGGCCGGTGGAGGAGAACTCCGCCAGCTTGTCCTTGTCGTCGACGGCGCCGACGGTGAGCGCGGCGTCCGCGCTGCCCGGCGAACCGACCGACTCCGGACCGGAGTTGCCCGCCGCGATCGCGAAGAGCGTGCCCTTCTCGGCGGAGAACTTGTTGACCGCCGCCTCCAGCGGGTCGATCTCCGGGGTGTCCATGCCGCCGAGGCTGAGGTTGACGACGTCGGCGCCCTGCGCGACGGCCCACTCCATGCCGGCGAGGATTCCGGAGTCGTCGCCCGAGCCGTTGTCGTCGAGGACCTTGCCGTTGAGGAGCTTGGCGCCGGGCGCCACGCCCTTGTACTTGCCGCCCGACTTGGCGCCGGTGCCCGCCGCGATGGACGCGACGTGCGTGCCGTGGCCGAAGTGGTCGGTGGCGTCGGCGGCCGTGGAGAAGTTCTTGGCGTCGATCACCTGATCCTTGAGGTCCGGGTGAGTGGCATCGACGCCGGTGTCCAGGACGGCGATCTTGACGCCCTTGCCGTTGTAGCCGGCGGCCCACGCCTTGGGGGCGCCGATCTGCGGCACGGACTTGTCGAGGCTGGCCTTGCGGACACCGTCGAGCCAGACGTGCGCGATGCCGGAGGCCGTCTTGTCGCCGTTGGTGACCGCGTCCCACAGCTCGGGCGCGTCGGCGGTCGTGGTCTGCACCGCGTCGGCGTTCAGCGACTTCAGGGCCACACGGAGCGTGCCCGCGTCCCGGACGTCGTCCTTCGCGGCGGTCGCGGCGCCCTTGTAGCCGACGATCACCTTCAGGCCCTTGGCCTGCGACTTGCGGGTCGCGGACTTGTTGAGCTCGGTGATGTCGAACAGCCGCTGGTCCAGCTTGCCGGTGGCGACCAGCTGGGCCGCGTCGGCGGGTATGACCAGGGTGTGCCCGTCGGCCTTGCGGACCTGGAACGGTATGCGCTCCCGCCCCTTGGCCCGCTCGACGCTGACGACGTTGCCCTTGGCGTCGACGGCGACCCGGTCACCCGTGATCAGGGTGATGCGATGGTGTGCCTTGAGTGAGGAGGAGGCTGCCGGTGAGGCTGCCGCCCGCTGCTCCGGCTGCGCCGCCGCGGGGCTGGTCATGCCCGCCGCGAGGGCTACCGCTGCTCCCGTGGCCACGGTGGCAGCACAAACTCTTTTCACTTGTCTGCGCAAGTTTCCCCCTTGCAGAAGGTCCGGGCGAATTTCCCCGTTCACCCGGCCGGGGGTGGTCCGTACGCATGCGCTTGCACCCCCCGGATTACGCAGTATGCCGGGGGGTGATCAGACACCTCAATAGACAGGAACCCCACAGGGGGGCACTGTTACGTGTTGCTCATATTCACGCGCCCGCGTTCTCCTTGACCGTGATCCTCCCCTTGCGAATGGTCGCGATCCGCGGGGCCTTCCTCGCGATCGCCGAGTCGTGCGTGACCATGATGAAAGTGAGCCCGAGCTCCTTCCACATGCGTTCGAGTACGTCCATGATCTCGTCGCGCATCGACTCGTCGAGGTTGCCGGTGGGCTCGTCGGCGAGCAGCACCTTGGGGTTCTTGACGAGGGCGCGGGCGATCGCGACGCGCTGCTGCTGTCCTCCGGACATCTCGCCGGGCAGGTGTCCGAGGCGTTCCCCGAGGCCTACGGACTTCAGCGCCTCGGCGGCCCGTTCGCGGCGCTCCTTCACCTTGGTGCCGAGGGGGACGAGGGCGGTTTCCACGTTCTCCTGTGCGGTGAGCGTGGGGATGAGGTTGAAGGACTGGAAGACGAAGCCGATGTTCTCGCTGCGGACCCTGGTGAGTTTGGCCTCGGAGAGTCTCGCCAGGTCGGTGCCGTCCAGGACGACTTCTCCTTCGGTGGGCTTGTCCAGGCCGCCGAGCATCTGGAGGAGGGTGGACTTGCCGCCACCGGTGGGACCTTGGATGACGAGGCGGTCCCCGTCGGCGATGGTGAGGTCGACGCCGGCGAGGGCGTCGACCGTTTCCTTGCCTCGGGTGTAGCGCTTGGTGACGCTTCTGAGTTCGTACATGGGTGGCTCCTGGGTGGGTTCGGGGTGGTGCGTGTCGGTTGTCGGCTGCAGGTGCGTCGTGGCTGGTCGCGCTCACGCGGCGGAGCCGCACATCGATGCAGCCCCGCGCCCCTCGGTGGGTCAAGTCCCGTCGGCCGCAAAGGACCCCGCGCTACTCGACTCGCCTCAGCGCGTCCGCCGGGCGCAGCCTGGACGCTCGCCAGCCGCCGAACGCGCCCGCGATCAGGCCGCCCGCCACCGCGAGGCCCACCGCGATCGCCACTGTCGTCATGCTCACCGGGGCCGTGAGGGCCACATCGAGCGTCTTGGCAGCCGTCTGCCTACCGGGGCCGCCGCCGAAGCCACCGCCACCAGGACCGCCGCCCGTACCGCCGCCCAACTGCGCCTGCAGCGTCGGGCTGATGGCCGTCACGACGTACGCGCCCGCCAGGCCCAGCGCGATGCCCAGCGCACCGCCGAGCAGCCCGTTGACCATCGCCTCGCCGACGACCTGCCGGGTCACCCGGCCCGAGCGCCAGCCCAGGGCCTTGAGCGTGCCGAACTCGCGGACCCGGCGGGAGACCGCCGAGGAGGTCAGCAGACCGGCGACGAGGAACGCGGCGATGAGGACCGCGATGGAGAGCCACTTGCCGACGCTGGTGGCGAGGTCGGAGGCGGTGGAGAGGGAGCCGGAGACGGTGTCCGCGAGGTCGGCGGAGGTCGTCACGGTCGTACCCGAGATGTTCTTCTGGATGGTCGACTTGACGGCGTCGATCTGCTGGGAGTCCGTCGCCTTGACGTAGATCGTGGTGACCTTGTTCTTCTGGTCGCTGATCGTCTGCGCCTGCTTGAGCGGGATGTACAGGTTGGCCGCCGCGTCACCGCTGTCCGCGGTCGCGACGCCGATCACCTTGAACTTGACCTTCTTGATGGTGACCGTGGAGCCGACCTTGAGCTCCTTCTCCTTGGCGTACGCCGAGTCGACGACGGCGACCTTTGCGTCGGTCTCCGTCGACTTGAAGGTACGGCCGCTGGTGATCTTGGAGGAGGTCAGCGGGCCGGCGCCGGACTGGGTGACGTCGGTGCCGTAGACGGAGTAGTTGTTGACGTCGAAGTTGGCGCCGCCGCCCCGTACTTCGCCCTGTGGCTGGCCGGTGCCGCCGCCGTTCCCACTCGGGCCGCCCTGCTGGCGGCCGCCGTTGTCGTTCTGCTGGAACTGGCCGCGGGTGAACTGGCCGTCGACCTTGATGACCTGGAGGCTCAGACCGCCGACCGCGTCCGAGACCCCGTTCTGCGAGCCGACCTTGGTGACGGTGGTGGCGGCCAGCGTCTGGAAGCCCTGGGGCATGACGATGTCGCTGCTCTGGTCCGCGTCGGAGTCGCTGTCCTGCGCGTCGAACTCGAAGCGGGGGCGCTGCTGGGCGTTGTCGCCCGACTGTGCCGGGGCGGCCTTGGTGACCGTCATGTCCGTGCCGAGACCGTAGAGCGACTCGAGGACCTTGTCCTGGGCCTTGCCCATGCCGGAGGACACGGAGTTGACCACGATGACCAGCGCGATACCGAGCGCGAGCCCGGAGGCGACGACGAGGGCCGCCTTTCTGCGGCGGCGCAGTTCGCGCCTCAGGTAGGTGAAGAACATGCGCCGCAAGCTAGGTACGGCGCGTGATGACTGGATAAGGCCTATATAAGAGATGCATGAGAAGGCTGTGGTGCGGCCCGGAAACACCGATGCCGCCCCTGGGGGCGGCATCGGAAAGCTGTGAGCTGACCCTGGATCAGGCGGCGGAGCCGGCCTTCCAGTCGGCCCAGCTCAGGTTCCAGCCGTTGAGGCCGTTGTCCGGGGAGACCGTCTTGTCGCCGGTGTTCTGGACGATCACGACGTCGCCGACGATCGAGTTGTTGTAGAACCAGTAGCCCGCGGTGCCCTTGTCGTTGGCGCCCTTGGTGTCCGAGAGGCCGACGCAGCCGTGGCTGGTGTTCACGCTGCCGAAGATGGACTTCGCGCCCCAGTAGTTGCCGTGCACGAAGGTGCCGGAGTTGGTGAGGCGGATGGCGTGCGGCACGTCCTTGATGTCGTACTCGCCCTTGCCGTCGTCGTCGGTGAAGCCCACGGTCGCGCCGTTCATGCGCGTCTCCTTGAACTTCTCGGACATCACCATGATGCCCTCGTACGTCTTGTTCTCCGGGGAGCCGGCCGAGATCGGGATCGTCTTGACCGTCTTGCCGTCCTGCGTGACCTTCATCTGCTTGGTCTTCGCGTCGACGTACGTGACCTGGTTGCGGCCGATCTTGAAGGTGACCGCCTTCTGCTGGACGCCGTAGACACCGTCCGCGCCCTCGACGCCGTCGAGCGCGAGCTTCAGCGTGACGGTGGAGTTCTCGGTCCAGTAGTCGTCGGGGCGGAAGTCGATGCGGTTGGCGTTGAACCAGTGTCCGACGACCTCCTGGCCGCTGGACGAGGAGACGGTGATGCCCTTCTGTACAGCCGACTTGTTGGTGATCGCCTTGTCGAAGTTGATCGACACCGGCATGCCCACGCCGACGGTGGAACCGTCCTCCGGCGTGAAGTTGCCTATGAAGCTGTTGGTCGGGGAGACCGTGGTGAACGACGCGTTCTCGTGGGCCACGCGGCCGTCGGAGTCCTTGGCCTCGGCGGCCAGCTTGTAGGTGGTGGAGCGCTCCAGCTGGGCGCTCGGCTTCCAGCTGGTCTTGTCGGCGGACAGCGCGCCCGCGACCTCGGCGCCGTCGGCGGTCGTCATGGAGACGTCCGTGAGCGTGCCCTTGCTCACGGTGACGGCGGCCGAGTTGTTGATGGAGGCGTTGTCCGAGCCGTCCTTGGGCGTGATCTTGATGTCGGCCTCGGACGTCTTCTTGGCGGCCGCCTCGTCGGCCTTGGCCTGCGAGGTGTCGTTGCTGCTGCCAGAGGCATCGTTGTCGCCGCTGGAACAGGCCGACAGTACGAGCACACCACCGAGCAGTGCGGACGCGACCGTCAGCCCCCTGCGCCGCTTACTGACCGTCATCACACGCTTCTCCATCGTTGCCGAATCCCCAAAACCCCGAGAGTCCCCGTTAATGAATCTCTTCAACGCTACGACCGGTTCGTCCCGTTCCACATTCTTCGAAGGTGTGGGGCACACCACGTCCGCCGTGACGGGTGGTGCGATCTCGGTCCGTGCGCCCCCTGAGACGAGTAAACCCCGGGCGGCGGTTGCCGTCCGGGGTCACGATTTTCCCAAGACTGCTCAGCCGGCCACCGCTGCCGCTTCTTCTTCGTCGTCCTCGGTCACATCATCGTCGTCGAGGTCCCACTCCGGCGAATCCGGGTCGTAGTCGATCTGCTCGCTCGACCAGGAGGCCTGGACGAGTTCGACCCCGGGTACCTCGCTGACCAGGTCGAACGGATCGACGAGATACGCGAGGGCCTCCGCGGTGTCTTCCGTCACAGCGCTCTCGGCGTGGGCCTGCTCGTCGGCCGGCAGCTCGGAATCGCCGGCGATCCGCTCCAACGCGGCCCTCGTCACGGCCTCCTCGTCGCCGACCTCGACGACGAGTTCCACGCGAAGGCGGACAAAACGTGATGTCTCTGAAGTGCTCATGTCCCGGAGAGTACGGCCCTTCGCCCCCGTGACTTTCCCGTGACCCGCCCCTTTCATTAACATCGCCCCACACGGCCAATTCGCCAGCGCCACAAGGGGATCGATATTCCGTGTCACCCGCTCGCCGTTCGTTGCTGACCGCCACCGCCGCGGGCACCCTCCTGGGCGCCCTGTGGTTCGTCCCTTCCGCCAACGCGTCCCAGGACGAACCGGCGAGAACTCAGGTCACGCAGCAGGCCAGGGCCACGACCGCCGAGTCGGCCCAGGACACGCAGGACGGCGCCCGGCTCGCCGACACCGGCAGCTTCGACACCACGCCGTACGTCGTCGGCGGCACGGCCTTCCTCGGGCTCGGTGCCGGTTTCGTCGTCTATTCGGTGCGCCGGGAACGTCTCGGATTTTGAATCGACTTGACGCGCGTTTGACCAAAACCTCATAGTCCGCTCATGAAGAGATCATCGGGGGCGCGCATAGGCGCCACGCTCGCCGTGAGCGCGCTGTCACTCGCCCTCATCACGGGCTGTTCGGACGAGGGTTCGGACGACGCCAAGGAGACGGGGTCGGGTTCCTCCTCGTCGGCCCCGGCCGGGAAGACGTACACCGCGGCCGAACTGAAGAAGCTGATCCTCGCCCAGGGGGATGTGGACGGCTACAAGGTCGCCAAGACCCTCGGGGCTCCGGAGACCAAGGACGAGGTCACGACCTCCGACGAGAAGTGCCGGCCGCTCGCCTTCGCCATGTCGGCCCAGGCGCCCGGCGACGCGGCCGCGGAGGCCAGCGTCCAGGCCACTCAGGAGAAGAACCCCACCGACACCGCCTCCAAGTCCGTGGAGGACCTGGCGGAGGGCGAGTTGGAGGACACCCTCACGGACGCGATGAGCGTCAACGTGACGATCGTCGGCCTCTCGTCCTACGAAGGCGACGGCGCGGCCGAGACCTTCAAGTCCGTCTCGGACGCCGTCAAGAGCTGCTCCGGCGGCTTCACGGTCACCTCGGAAGGTGAGAAGCAGAAGCTCACCAAGATCACCGCGGAGAAGGGCTCGGGCGGCGGCGACGAGTCGATCGCCTTCGCCTCCGAGGGCGAGATGGAGGACTCGGCCGACACGGGCACCGTCCACGCCGAGGTCGTCCGGCACGGCAACACCATCGCCACGTACTACACGATCAACCTCGGCGCGCTGATGACCCAGAAGCCCTACACGGTCGACGCCACCGTCGTCACCGCACAGGCGAAGAAGATCAAGTAAGCACGCCGAAGGGGGCCCTGTCGTGTGACAGGGCCCCCTTCGTACTGCCTACTGAAGCGGACCGGTGACCGTCTCGGCCGCCGCCACCAGCTGCCCGCTCCGCACGAACGCGTCCGCCGCGGCCAGGTCGGGCGCGAGGAACCGGTCCGGGCCCGGACCCTGGACGCCCGCCTTCCGTACGGCCTCGATGACCGCCTGCGACGCCGGCGCCGGGGACAACCCCTCGCGCAGCTCGACGGCGCGCGTGGCGGCGTACAGCTCGACGGCGACGACCCGGGTGAGGTTGTCGACGGCCGTCCGCAGCTTGCGCGCCGCCGACCAGCCCATGGAGACGTGGTCCTCCTGCATCGCGGAGGACGGGATCGAGTCCGCCGACGCCGGCACGGCCAGCCGCTTCATCTCGCTCACCAGCGCGGCCTGCGTGTACTGGGCGATCATCAGCCCCGAGTCGACGCCCGCGTCGTCCGCGAGGAACGGCGGCAGACCGTGGCTGCGGTTCTTGTCGAGCAGCCGGTCGGTACGCCGCTCCGCGATGGACGCGAGGTCGGCGGCGGCGATGGCCAGGAAGTCCAGGACATAGGCGACGGGTGCGCCATGGAAGTTGCCGTTGGACTCGACGCGCCCGTCGGGCAGCACGACGGGGTTGTCGACGGCGGACGCCAGCTCGCGCTCGGCGACCAGCCGCGCATGCGCCATGGTGTCCCGGCCGGCGCCCGCGACCTGCGGGGCGCAGCGCACCGAGTAGGCGTCCTGGACGCGCGGCGCGTCGTCCTGGTGGTGCCCGGTGAGCTGCGAACCCTTCAGCACGGCCAGCATGTTGGCGGCGCTGGCGCCCTGCCCCGGGTGGGGGCGGATGGCGTGCAGTTCGGGGGCGAGGACCTTGTCGGTGCCGAGCAGGCCCTCCATCGACAGGGCGGCCGTGATGTCGGCCGACTTGTAGAGCATGTCGAGGTCGGCGAGGGCCATGACCAGCATGCCGAGCATGCCGTCGGTGCCGTTGAGAAGGGCGAGGCCCTCCTTCTCGCGCAGCTCGACGGGGGCGATGCCGTGCGTGGCGAGCAGCTCACCGGCGGGCCGCAGAACCCCGTCCGGTCCCTCGGCGTCCCCCTCGCCCATGAGCGTGAGGGCGCAGTGGGACAGGGGCGCGAGGTCTCCGGAGCAGCCGAGGGAGCCGTACTCGTGGACGACCGGGGTGATCCCGGCGTTCAGGACGTCGGCCATGGTCTGCGCGACCTCGGGACGGACACCGGTGTGCCCCGAGCAGACGGTCTTCAGCCGCAGGAACATCAGCGCCCGTACGACCTCGCGCTCCACCCGCGGGCCCATGCCGGCGGCGTGCGAGCGCACGATGTTGCGCTGGAGCTGGGCACGGAGCTCGGTGCTGATGTGCCGGGTCGCCAGTGCGCCGAAGCCGGTGCTCACGCCGTAGACGGGGTCGGGCTTGGCGGCCAGCGCCTCCACGATCTCGCGGGCGGCGGCGAGCGCCGTGACCGCCTCGGCGGAGAGCTCGACCCGGGCGCCGTCGCGCGCCACGGCGAGAACGTCGGACGCGGTCACCCCGGACGTCCCCACCACCACAGTGTGCATATCCATATTCAGGAGCGTACGCACTGAAGACGAGGATGTCACGAGTGGGGTCGGGGTTTGCCCCTTACCCGCGCGTACGTCACAGACGCCGCCCCCGGAACCGCCGACGCTCCGCCCGCCCCTCCCCGGAGGGCTCGTCGGCCAGTCGTACGACGGGATCGTCGGGCCCCTCCCGCCCCGCGACGACCGGCTTGGCGGCGTGTTCGGCCTTCGCCTGGTACTGCGCGGCGTCGGCGAGCCGGAACAGTCGGCGGGCCGAACGGACGGGCCCGATGGGATCCTCCGTCGACGCGACACCGCAGGCCACACCGTCCCCCAGCTCCAGCTCGGCGGCCCGGCGGCACAGTTCGTCGGCGGCCTTCACCACCTCGTCGGCACCGGGCCCGACGACGAGCAGACAGAACTCGTCCCCGCCGAGCCGCGCGGCGAGCGCCCCCGGCAGCATGGCGCCACAGAGGGAGAGGACGGACCCGAACCGCTCCAGAAGCCGGTCCCCGACGGCGTGCCCCTGGGTGTCGTTGACCCGCTTGAGCCCGTTCAGATCGCAGACGACGAGACTGACGACGACACCCTCCCGCTTGTGCCGCTCCACCGCTTCGTCAAGGCGTACGTCGACGGCACGACGGTTCGCGAGCCCGGTGAGCGCGTCGGTGAACGCCAGCCGCCTCGCCTCCTCCAGCCGCTCGGTCTGGGCGATCCCGGCGGCGACGACGGAGGCGAGGACGGTGGCGAAGTCGGCGTCGGCGCGATCGAAGACGGGCTGCCCGGCGGGACGGGCGACGTAGAGCTCGCCCCAGGCGCGGCCGTTGAGCACGATGGGCGCGACGACGCAGCAGCCGCGGCCCCTTCTGCGGAGGGCGGCGACTCGCTGGTGGACGTATCCGGGCCGGCGCCCGGCGGCGGGTCCCTCGGCCGTCTCCACCCAGGCGTTGGGCTCGCCGCCCCCGGCCCACCGCTCGTGCAGGAACTCGGTGATCTCGGGGAACTGGTGGACGGGGTACGCCTCGCCGTCGGGGAACTCCTCCTCGTCGGGCGCCCGCTCCCCGACGTTGACGAGGACCCTGAGTCGCCCGAGCTCCCGCTCCCACACGGACAGCGCGGCGAAGCTCCCACCGAGGGCACGGCAGGCACCGGTCGCCGCGGCGCGCCACGCCTCGCGTGAACCATGGGCTGCCGCCATGCCCTGAGCCAACGCGACGACGGCCGCGAGCCGCTTGTCCTCACCCATCACTCCAGGCTAGGGAGGTTTGGGGCGAACAGGGACATTGATGCGCCGAACAGGTGTTGGGGGCGCCGGAAGCGTGGGGGGTGGCTGAGCGGTTCGGCGGAGTGCGGGTGCGTGGGGCTGGTGCGCCGAGAGGTTCGGGGGCGGCTGAGCGGTTCGGCGGAGCGCGGGCCGGTGGGGGCTGGTCGCGCCCGCGCGGCGGAGCCGCAAATCGACACTGCCCCGCGCCCCTCAGGTGCGTGCAGCTGACGTCAGCCGTACGTCGCCGTAGCTGCGGGCAGTCGTGCCGCCTCGGGCGGCTCCCGACGCAAAGAAGGGCGGCACCCCGCCGACGCGGGCGAGCGAGACCCACCCCGCTCAGAGTCTCCACCCCGCTCAACTCACTCCCCCGGCCACTGCGGCGGCCTCTTCTCGTTGAACGCCCGCACTCCCTCCGCCCGGTCCCCCGAGAACGCCACCGACCTCCACGCCGCGTCCTCGACCTCGAGGCCCGCCCTCAGGTCCAGCCCGTGCCCGAGCCGCAACGCCTTCTTCGCGGCTCTCAACCCCACCGGGGAATTCGCGGCGATCCGCGCCCCCAACCCCAGCGCCTCCTCCCGGTCCCGCCCCTCCTCCACCAGCAGATCCACGAGCCCCAGCTCGCGGGCCTCCCCGGCCTCCACCCGCCGCGCAGTGAAGATCAGTTCCGCGGCCCGGGCAGCCCCCACCCGACGCGGCAGCAACTGCGTGCCCCCACCGCCCGGAATCACCCCGACCGAGACCTCCGGCAACCCCACCACCGCCGTACGGTCCGCCACGATCACGTCGCACGACAGGGCCAGCTCGAAGCCGCCGCCCAGGGCGAACCCGTGCACCGCCGCGATCGTCGGCACCGGAAGGTCCAGCACCCCGGTGTACGCACCGCGAGCCAGCGGCCGCTGGCGCACCAGGTCGGCGTCACTGAAGGAGTTCCGTTCCTTCAGGTCCGCCCCGACACAGAACGCCCGCTCGTGCGTCGACGTCAGCACGACCACCCGTACGCCCTTGTCGTCCCCCAGCGCCACGCAGGCCGCCGCCAGCGACCGGGCCATCTCCGTCGACACGGCGTTCATGGCCTTCGGCCGGTCGAGGGTGAGCTCCGCGACGTGCCCGTGCCGCCGCACCAGCACGAACTCCCCGAACCGTTCCTCGCTCATGACACCCTCCGGTTAACGCGGGTTAACAACATCCGTCCCGATCATCGCAGCCCGGCCCCCAGCGCGAAAGGGCAGCCGGTACGGGCGGTTCCCGCATCCCCGCCCGACTCCCCGTTCGAGTGACATCCCGCCCAACTCGGATCCCACCGCCCACAGGAGCGCATAGCGTGCGCTCCGGCGCGGCGCACCGGGGGCGCGAGCGCATGGGGAGGGATCGCGATGACGACGATGACGGACACCGCACCACGGCTGGACGCGGCCTTCGCGCAGGCTCCGCAGATCGCACCGCCCAGCCTCTTCGCGGCCCCCCGTGGCCGGCACCGCCGTCCCCGCCCCCGCAAGATCCTCCTCGCCGCCGGCGGGCTCGCCCTGGCCGCCGGAGCGCTGGGCCTCGTACGACTGGCGTCCGAGCCGGGCCTCGGCGGCGGCCTGGGCACCGGCACCACGGAGGCCGAACCCCGCTTCGAGGACCCGGGCACCGGCACGGACCGGGCGACCAACGCCGCCGCGACCGTAGGTCCGGTACCGAAGGTGAGCCCGTCGGCGACCGCCACGATGGGCGGGCCCGGCGCGACACCGACGGCGGCCGGCACCGTCGTACCGCTCCCGTCCGCGACGACCGCCGCACCGGCGGGCTCCGCGGTCCCCGCGGCCGTCGCCACGACCATCCCCGACGCCCCGAACACGCCGGCACCCGCGACCACACCCCCGGCAGCGGCCCCGAGCAGCTCGGCCCCGCAGCCGGCGCCCGCTCCGACCCCGAGTCAGAGCACGCCGTCGCCGGAACCGCAGCAGCCCGGAGGAGTGTGCGTGCCCGTCATCGGGCTGTGCGTGGGCCCGCTGGGCCGCTGAGCAGCGGTTACACCGGCCCGCCGCCGCGCCGCGTCAGCAGCCACGGCTCCACCACACCCAGCCCACGTACCGGCCGCTGCCACATCGGCTGGAGCGCGAAGCGGTACGTCGGCGGCTCCTCGCCCTCCTTCTCGGCGGTGGCCGCGGCCTCGGCGGCCTCCGCCTCGGAGGCGGGGGCCTCGGTGGTGCGGATCAGCTCCTCGGCGAACGCGGCGTCGACCAGCACGGCGTCCCGGGGAGCTATCGAGGTCAGCCGGGAGGCGAGGTTCACCGTCGTCCCGAAGACATCGCCCATACGAGTGGTCACCGTGCCGAAGGCGATGCCGACGCGCAGCTCCGGCATGGTCTCGTCGTTCGCCATCGTCTCGATGAGCCGCAGCGCGATCTCGGCGGCGACGCCCGCGTCGTCGGCGGCGTACAGCACCTCGTCGCCGAGGGTCTTGATGAGCCGGCCGCCGTGCGCGGCGACCAGGTCGGCGGCGGTGGTCTCGAAGGCCTCGACGAGCTCGCCGAGTTCCTCCTCCTCCATACGACGGGTCAGCCGCGTGAACCCGACGAGGTCGGCGAACCCGACCGCGAGCCGCCGGTCCACCATCTCCTCGTCGTCGGCGGCCTGCACGACCCGGCCCGCCGAGGCGGCGAGCTGGCGCCGCCAGACATAGACGAGGAACTCCTCCAGCTCGGGCAGGAGCAGCTCGATGATCGGATACGTCACCTCGGTACGGGTCATCCCCGGCTCGGGCGGCTCGGTCAGGCCCTCCAGGAAGGAGTCGATCTGCCACTCCGCGAGCCGGGCGGTGGTCTGCCCGGTGGACCTGGCCACCTGCACGGCCATCGCCTCGCTCAGCAGCCCCGCCTCGACCAGACCGGCGAGGCGCCGCAGCGCGAGGACATCCGCTTCCGTGAACGCCTTGGCCTGACCGACGTCCGCGAAGCCCATCGCCCGCCAGAAACGGGTGGCCAGCTCCATCGAGACACCGGCGGTACGGGCCGCCTGGAAGGGCGTGTAGCGCCGCTCGGCGCCGAGGATCAGCGCCTCCAGACGCACGGCGAGCGGGTGCGGGTCCCCTCCGGGGGTGGCGTCGTTCGTGTCCGCGCCGGAACCCGTGTCGTCGACGGTCACGCCTGCTGCCCTTCCGATCTGCCGCGGTCAGGTATCGACCGGCCTTTACTTTACGTCAGGTGTGCCGTAGCTCACTCCCGTGGAGCCGAGAGAAGGGGTGGCTTGTGTCGCCGGTCGCGTGCGGGCCGGTGGGGGCTGGTCACGCAGGTCGCAAGTGGACGATGTCTCCCGCCCCCACCGGTTCCTGTACCCCCTCCTCCGTCGCGATCACCAGACGGCCGTCGCCGTCCACCGCCACCGCCTCGCCAGTGATCGAACGATCACCCGGGAGCTCGGCCCGCACCACTCGCCCCAGCGTCGCGCAGTCCGCCGCGTACGTCTCCTGCAAACCACTCGCCGCCGGGTCTCCCCCTGCCTCGCGCCAGCGGCCGTACCACTCCTCAAGCGACCGCAGCACGGCCCGCAGCAGCGGGTCACGGTCCGTGGTGATCGCCCCGGCCAGCAGCAGCGAACCCGCCTGCGGCACCGGAAGCTCCTCCTCACGCAACGTGACATTGATGCCGACACCGACGACGACCCCGTCCTCCCCGGCCCGCTCCGCGAGGATCCCGCCGACCTTGCGTTCCTCGCCGCCGATGGAAACCAGCAGGTCGTTGGGCCACTTGAGTGCCGTGTCGATGCCCGCGGCCCGCGACAGCCCGGTCGCGACAGCCACGCCCGTCAGCAACGGCAGCCAGCCCCAGCGCGCCACCGGCACCTCGGCCGGCTTCAGCAGAACGGAGAAGAAGAGCCCGGAGCGCGCCGGTGCCGTCCACTGCCGGTCCAGCCGCCCCCGCCCCGCCGTCTGCTCCTCGGCGACGAGAACCGCGCCCTCCTCGGCCTCCCCCTTCACGGCGAGGCCCACCAGGTCGTTGTTGGTGGACCCGGTGCGCTGCACGACGTCCACATCGCAGTACAGCCCCCCGTCCCGCACCAGCCCTCGCCGCAGCGCGGCCCCGTTGAGCGGCGGACGATCGAGGTCGGACCAACGGCTGTCGTCTGAAGCATCTCTCGGCGTCATGCAAGCCACCCTAGGTTTGAATCCTCCCCTGCTGGAACAGGAGGGGATCCCTGGCTCAGGCAGCCGCCCGGGGCGGCGCCCCGGTTGGTCTTACGCCCGCGGCACCAGCCGGGTCGAGACCAGCCCGGACGAGCATCACGCCGTCATGCTGTCACCCCCTGCCCCCTGCCCCC
>NZ_JXTE01000419.1 GCF_000972385.1 Streptomyces sp. WM6386 | reverse complement strand
GGTCTGGGTGGCGATCGGCGGTCGGCAGCACCTGCTCGGGGCGATCGTCGGGGCGATCGGTATCTCGGCTCTGTCGAACCAGCTCAACGCATGGATCCCCACCTACTGGCAGCTCCTGCTGGGACTGCTCTTCTTCGTGGTCATCGCCTTCTTCCGGCGTGGCCTGGTGGGGACGATCCTCGCGATCCGTCTGCCGATGAGGAGGGCACAGTGACCGCCATGCTCGAAGTTCGCGGAATCTCGAAGCGCTTCGGAGGAGTGCAGGCGAACACCGATGTGAGTCTGGCTCTTCCGGACTCGGCGATCCGGTGCGTCATCGGCCCCAACGGAGCGGGGAAGTCCACTCTGGTCAGCATGCTGTCGGGCCATGTCAGGCCCGACCGGGGGACCATTCACCTGCGCGGCAGGGACATCACCACCTGGCCGGCTCACCGCGTGGCCTCGGCCGGCATGGTGCGCAAGTTCCAGCGGCCGTCCTTCTACCCCGAGTTGACCGTCCGCGAGAACCTGGAGATCGCGGTCCTGGGCAGCGGA
>NZ_JXTE01000418.1 GCF_000972385.1 Streptomyces sp. WM6386 | reverse complement strand
GGGGCGAGGCTGTCGAGGGCACACCGCTGCCGCTTGGCCGAGGAACCATCGAGCAGGCTGGGGGAGGAGCGCCCTGCTCGTGGTGTGGCCCGGGGCGCGCGGCTGGCGGGCTGCTGGAGGCAGACGGCTCTGGTGTTGGGCTGGCGGAGTGGCTGGGCGCCGGTGGCTGCGCCTCCTGGTCGTCGTCGTGCCCGGGCTGGTGCTCGTCGTCGGAGGTCGAAGGGTCCGGTGGCGCGGTCTGCTCGGAGTCCTGCTCGTCCTCGTCCGACGTGCCAGTGCGGGTGCCGGGGACGGTGACGTGCTGGCCCGGGTAGATCACGTCGGGGTCGGGGATGGCCGGCAGGCCGTCCGGCTGCGGCTTGCCCTTGGTCGCTGCGAAGAGCTCCGGCCACCGGTTGCCGTCATCGAGCTCCTGGGCGGCGATGGTGGACAGGGAGTCGCCCGGTTCGACGACTTCCACCTGCGCAGGCTCGTCGGCCGCCGCCGGAACGACCTGGTCGAGCTGCGTGTGGACGCCTCCCGCGGGGGCGTAGGA
>NZ_JXTE01000417.1 GCF_000972385.1 Streptomyces sp. WM6386 | reverse complement strand
CCGGGCCGGCGTTCCACATGGCGTGCAGCTCGCCGCGCGGCTTGGTGATGTAGCCGCCGGGGCCCAGCGCGGCTTCGCGGTCGCCGGAGCGGAAGCCGATCTCGCCTTCGGTGACGATCGAGTACTCGTCCTCGCGGGTGTGCAGGTGCGGCGGCACCAGCGCGCCGACCGGGAACGGGTGCTCGACGACCGACAAGGCGCCGTTGGTATCGGCGCCCCCGAGCTTGAAGACCACCCCGATGGAACCGAGGAAGCCCTCGGCGCCCTCGCCGGGGCGGACGACCGTGAGCGGAGGGACCAGGTCCTCGGTCATGGCGATCACTCCTCTGATCGATTTCGAGATACACTGGTGTTCTGCTAAAAGTGTCCGTCCCGGACCGTGAGGCGTCAAGTTGAGTGGACAGCACCGTTCAGCCAAATCGCGGGGCTACGAGATGCGCAAGCGGGCCGAGGACATCGGTCGCACCCGGCAGCGCATCGTCGAAGCCGCCGTGTATTTGCACGGCACCACCGGCCCCGCGGCGACCAGCATCGCGG
>NZ_JXTE01000416.1 GCF_000972385.1 Streptomyces sp. WM6386 | reverse complement strand
TTCGGGATGTGAGCACTTCGAAGCGTCGCGAGGCCGGTGGCCGGATCTATAGCCGTGTGCACAATGCCCTGTGGCTGCGGCTGACCGACGGGACCTACCGAGTCGGCGACATGTTTCCGGGCCAGCGTGACCTCGTGAAAGATCTTCAGGTGTCCCGGGATGCCGTGCAGAAGGTGTTGAAGGATCTCGCGGACAAGGGGTTCGTCGTTTCCGTGCGAGGCAGTGGCACCCGGGTGATCGCGCTGCCGACCACCAAGGACTGGGGGCGGACGACCTGCAGCAGCGCCCCACTCTCTACGAGTACATGGGCAAGGCCTTCAGGGAGCCGGAGGCGGCGCTGGATCTGGTGGCGCTCACCGCCGCCTGCCCCGAGATGACCCAACTGGCCGCCCACATCGCGGACTTCGCCCAGCTCCTGATCCCTCGCGAAAAAGACGCCGACGGGCTCTCACGCTGGATCGTCCAGGTCCGCACGACCGATCTGCCCCACCTGGACTCCTTCGCCCGGGGCCTGGACCGAGACCGCGACGCAGTGATCG
>NZ_JXTE01000415.1 GCF_000972385.1 Streptomyces sp. WM6386 | reverse complement strand
CCCGAGAAGCTTCTGCGTGTCACGGCACTGGACCGCGCCCTCAACGAGGAGCTGCGCGTGCGTGTCGGGGACGTCGAGCCCGGGGTCGACGACAACGGCACTGAGCCGGTGGCGGGAACCGCACCGGCGGTCAAGCTGGTCGAGGGACAGACCGGGAGCGAGGGGTCCGCAGGAGTTGTCACTGTGCCCGTCACCGCGGTCAACACGGCCGACTACCAGGTGACGGGTGACGCGTTGAAGGGGAGCGTCGGTGACACGGTGACGATGAAGGCGACGTTCACCAACGCCGGGCCCGCCTGGGTTCAGCCCAGGGAAGGGGATCAGGTCGTCAGGGTGATCATCCCGCCTCCCGCTGGAACGTCCGTCGCCAAGCGCGGCCAGTTCTGCCGTGCGGAGGGCAAGACGTATGTCTGCGGCATGCGGTCGCTCAATGAGGGCAGCGGCGAGACCTACACCTTCGAGCTGAAGATCGACAAGCGGGTGGCGGGCGCCAAGGGCTCGGTGGCGCTGAGCACGGAAGCGCGGCCGTTCGACCCCAACA
>NZ_JXTE01000414.1 GCF_000972385.1 Streptomyces sp. WM6386 | reverse complement strand
GGCCCTGGCCGTGCCACCAGCGGCGGATCGACTCCACGGCGAACGCGGCGGTGTCGTGATCGGTGCCGACGTTGACCCAGCCGGTGTTCGCCGCCAGGTCGTAGATCCCGTAGGGGACGGCCTTGCCCAGCTGCGGGTCGGCGAAGTCATGCACGTTCACCAACACCGGCTCACCCCTCGGCCGCCACCGGCGGCCGTTGTTCTTGAAGTCGCCGACGAGCTCCTTCTTCCTGGTGTCCACGCTGATGACCGGCTGGCCGGCGTCCCGGTGCTCGCGGGCCTGCTCGTTGAGACAGCGGAACTGGGCATCGCGGTCCGGGTGCTGACTGCCCTCGATCGTCTTGGCGCCTGCCTGCAGGCTGAAGCCTTCTGCCCGCAGCAAGTCGGCGACGGTGTCGGCACTGACACGGTGCCCGGCCCGGGTCAGCTCCTGCGCCAGCGTGCGAGTGGACTTGACCGTCCACCGCAGCGGCGACATCGGATCCCCCCCCGTACATCCGGCTCGACCAGCGCCAACAGCGCAGGCCGCAGCCCCGGATCC
>NZ_JXTE01000413.1 GCF_000972385.1 Streptomyces sp. WM6386 | reverse complement strand
GCCCGGCCCTCCCCGGCCGTCTCCCTGAGGATCACCGCCCTGGATCATGAATCCGTCGATCCCCCGGTGGAAGATCGTTCCGTTGTACAGCGGTCCCTGTCCCGGTGACCCGGTTTCCGGATGCCGCCACGGCCTGGATCCATCTGCGAGGCCGGTGAAATTCGCGACGGTCTCGGGAGCATGTTCCGGAAACAGCCTCACGACGATCTCTCCGAGCGTCGTGTTCAGCGTTGCGGTCGTTTCTTCCGCCATGGCTCCCGTCCTGCCGTTCGCGCCCCGAACAGGGCTGTTCACCACATCGAAGCAGCGCGACCGCCGACACACCGACCAAGACACACCACGAACTGGCTCCCGTGCTGCTCCTCAGCAGCGCGGACGCTGCCTGGCTGCTCGAGGCAGTGGCAGCTGAGCGCACCGCCGTGGACATCACCATGGTCCGCGCGATGCTGCGTGACGGCGGGCACCAGCAGTACGTCGAACTGCTCCCGCCCGGCACATTGATGCAAGCCTGGAGAGAGCACAGCCTCACCCCCCACTCCACC
>NZ_JXTE01000412.1 GCF_000972385.1 Streptomyces sp. WM6386 | reverse complement strand
GGGCATGACGGGGAAGTGGAAGGCCATGTGGCATTCGTCGCCGCCGGACTGGTAGTCGCCGAAGTAGTCGACGACGTCCTCGGGCCACTGGTTGGCCTCGGCCAGCAGCACCGTGTCCGGATAGTGTGCGTCGATCTCCTTGCGGACCCGCTTGAGGAACTCGTGGGTCGCCGGAAGGTTTTCGCAGTTGGTGCCTTCCTCTTGGTAGAGGTATGGCACCGCGTCGAGGCGGAAGCCGTCGATTCCCAGGTCCAGCCAGAACCGCAGCGCGGAGGTGATCTCCTCCTGGACCGCCGGGTTCTCGTAGTTGAGGTCCGGCTGGTGGGAGAAGAAGCGGTGCCAGTAGTACTGCTTGCGGACCGGGTCGAAGGTCCAGTTGGAGGCCTCGGTGTCGACGAAGATGATCCGGGCGTCCTGGTACTGCTTGTCGTCGTCGGCCCAGACGTAGTAGTCGCCGTAGGGGCCGTCGGGGTCCTTGCGGGACTCCTGGAACCACGGGTGCTGGTCGCTGGTGTGGTTCATGACGAAGTCGATGATGACGCG
>NZ_JXTE01000411.1 GCF_000972385.1 Streptomyces sp. WM6386 | reverse complement strand
GCCGCGGTCGCCTGGCAGTTCTCCGCCCGCGACCACGCGGTCCGAGAAGCCCGGGAGCACACGGCACTGCGGATCATCTCGGTCTCCTTCTTCGTGCTCGCCGTATACGTGACAATCGACGCCGTCCGCGCGCTGACCGGCACCGGCGAGACAGAGCGTTCCCTGCCGGGCATCGCACTCGCCGCCCTGTCGCTGGCGGTCATGCCGTTCCTGTCCGCCGCCCAGCGCCGCGCCGGACGCGAGCTCGGCTCTGCCAGCGCGGTCGCCGACTCCAAGCAGACGCTCCTGTGCACATACCTGTCCGCCGTCCTCCTGGTCGGCCTGGTCCTCAACGCCACCCTCGGCTGGTCCTGGGCTGACCCGATCGCGGCCCTGGTCATCGCCGCCATCGCGGTCAAGGAAGGCCGCGACGCATGGCAGGGCAAGGGCTGCTGCGCCACCCCGGCCGCCGCGCCCCCAGCGTCCTTCGCCGGTATCGAAGGGGACGCGTGCGGTTGCCGCCCCGGCTGCGACTGCTGCAACTGACCGCAAGCCCGCCGAACGC
>NZ_JXTE01000410.1 GCF_000972385.1 Streptomyces sp. WM6386 | reverse complement strand
CGTCAGCTGGACGGTCGAAGCGGACGCGCCCAGGCTGTGCGTGACGTCCGGCAGGGCCGGGAGGTACATGTCCATCGACATCGGCGGCACCGCGGCGAGAGCACCGAGGAGAAACGTGACCAGGAGCCCGGTCCAGCGCACCGACCTGTCCGGGCCGGCCGTGTCCCGTCTGCCCTTCGCCGCAGATCGCGCCCCCGGGAATCGCCTGCCTTTGGCGGTGGCTTCCTCGGCTTGCTGAGACATGCGCCCTCCGCGTCCAGTTCGTTTCGTGGCTACGGCCGATGCTCGCAGCAGACCGCTACAGAACCGGCAGCGCCCGGGTGGCGCCTGAGGCCAGGCGATACCGCGACAAGGCCATTGATCTGCCGAAGTCGAGACTCGTCAGTGCCCTGCTCGAGTTTCCCTCGGAGCGGCTCGGATGACTTTGGGGCGGCCTTGGCGCGAGGAGTTCGGCCGTGTCACTATTCCTGCACGCCTTCCCTGCCCGAAATCATTTCCAGGGCAGCGGATTGAGCCAGCGTCCACCGGTTCTGTACTGGTGAGACC
>NZ_JXTE01000041.1 GCF_000972385.1 Streptomyces sp. WM6386 | reverse complement strand
GTTCGACGCGGTCTTCGGCGGTGGCCGGCGCGACGAGGAGAAGGCCCGCGCCAAGGAGCGCGTCTTCTCCCTGCGCGACGAGTTCTCCCAGTGGGACCCGCGCCGCCAGCGCCCCGAGCTGTGGAACCTCTACAACGGCCGGCACGCCCCCGGCGAGCACGTCCGCGTCTTCCCGCTGTCCAACTGGACCGAGCTGGACGTCTGGCAGTACATCGCCCGCGAGGGCATCGAGCTGCCGGAGATCTACTTCGCGCACGAGCGTGAGGTGTTCTCGCGCTCCGGCATGTGGCTCACTCCCGGCGAATGGGGTGGCCCCAAGGACGGCGAGAGTGTCGAGAAGCGCCTGGTGCGCTACCGGACCGTCGGTGACATGTCCTGCACCGGCGCGGTCGACTCGGACGCGGTGACGCTGGACGACGTCATCGTCGAGATCGCCGCCTCCCGGCTGACCGAGCGGGGCGCGACCCGCGCCGACGACAAGATGTCCGAGGCCGCGATGGAAGACCGTAAGCGCGAGGGGTACTTCTAAGCATGAGCACGACCACGGAACTCTCCGAGACCACGCTCCTGCGGTTCGCCACCGCCGGCTCCGTCGACGACGGCAAGTCCACGCTGGTGGGCCGGCTGCTGCACGACTCCAAGTCGGTCCTCACCGACCAGCTGGAGGCCGTGGAGCGCGCCTCGACCGCGCGCGGGCAGGAAGGCCCCGACCTGGCGCTGCTGACGGACGGTCTGCGGGCCGAGCGCGAGCAGGGCATCACGATCGACGTGGCGTACCGCTACTTCGCCACCGCCAAGCGCCGGTTCATCCTCGCGGACACCCCGGGGCACGTGCAGTACACCCGCAACATGGTGACGGGTGCCTCCACGGCCGAGCTGACGGTGATCCTGATCGACGCCCGCAACGGTGTCGTCGAGCAGACCCGCCGGCACGCCGCCCTCGCGGCGCTGCTGCGGGTGCCGCACGTGGTCCTCGCCGTGAACAAGATGGACCTGGTCGACTACCAGGAGTCGGTGTTCGCAGCGATCGCCGAGGAGTTCACGGCGTACGCGCTCGAACTGGGCGTCCCGGAGGTCACCGCGATCCCGATCTCGGCGCTCGCCGGTGACAACGTGGTGGAGCCGTCCGCGAACATGGACTGGTACGGCGGCCCGACCGTCCTGGAGCACCTGGAGACGGTCCCGGTCACCCACGACCTGAGCCACTGCCACGCGCGGCTGCCCGTGCAGTTCGTGATCCGTCCGCAGACCGCCGAGCACCCCGACTACCGGGGTTACGCGGGCCAGATCGCCGCCGGTTCGTTCCGTGTCGGCGAGTCCGTGACCGTGCTGCCGTCGGGCCGTGGCTCGCGGATCGCCGCCATCGACCTGCTGGGTGAGCCGGTCGGCATCGCCTGGACGACGCAGTCGGTGACGGTCCTCCTGGAGGACGACATCGACATCTCGCGCGGCGACCTGATCGTGCCCAGCAAGGACGCGCCGCCGACCACCCAGGACATCGAGGCGACCGTCTGCCACGTGGCCGACGCACCGCTGACCGTCGGCCACCGGGTGCTGCTCAAGCACGGCACCCGCACGGTGAAGGCGATCGTCAAGGACATCCCGTCCCGTCTCACGCTCGACGACCTGTCCCTGCACCCGCACCCGGGGCAGCTCGTCGCCAACGACATCGGCCGGGTGAAGATCCGCGCCGCGGAGCCGCTCCCGGTCGACTCCTACTCCGATTCGCGGCGCACCGGCTCGTTCATCCTGATCGACCCGAACGACGGCACCACGCTCACCGCGGGCATGGTCGGCGAGTCGTTCGCGTCCCCCGAGCCCGTCAAGGACGAGTCCGACGACGACGGGTGGGACTTCTGACATGAACTCCACCGACTACTTCTCCACGTTCGCGAAAGAGGGCGGCCGCGTCGGCAGCGGTGCGCTCGGCAGCGGACAGGGCGGAGTCGCGCGATGTGCGCGATGACGTACGCGCACTGCCTGCGCGCCCTGTCCCCCCATCCGACGTCCCGGAAGCGACGAAGACCTGCCGACCTCCCGGCCACGACCTGAGAGACCGTGACCGCCGGGCCTCCGAGAGGAACACCTCCCGTGCCTGCAACACACGCCTTCCGCCGCACCTTCGCGGTGATAGCCGCACTCCCTCTCCTGACCCTGGCCGCCTGCGGCTACGGGTCCGACGCCAAGGACGACGACACCGCCAAGGTCGCCGCCGGGGCGAAGAAGATCGACGGACTCGACTCCGTCAAGATCGGCTACTTCGGGAACCTGACCCACGCCACCGCGCTGGTCGCCAACCAGAAGGGCTTCTTCCAGAAGGAGCTCGGTGCCACGAAGGCCTCGTACGCGACCTTCAACGCCGGTCCGTCCGAGATCGAGGCGCTCAACTCCGGTTCCATCGACATCGGGTGGATCGGCCCCTCTCCGGCGATCAACGGCTACACCAAGTCCAAGGGCACCAACCTGCGCATCATCGGCGGTTCGGCGTCCGGCGGTGTGAAGCTCGTCGTCAACCCGAAGAAGATCAAGTCCCTGAAGGACGTCAAGGGCAAGAAGATCGCCACCCCGCAGCTGGGCAACACGCAGGACGTGGCGTTCCTCAACTGGATCTCGGAGCAGGGCTGGAAGGTCGACGCCGAGAGCGGCGCGGGTGATGTGTCGGTCGTCCGCACCGACAACAAGGTGACCCCGGACGCCTACAAGTCCGGTTCCATCGACGGCGCCTGGGTGCCGGAGCCGACCGCGTCGAAGCTGGTCGCCGAGGGCGGCAAGGTGCTGCTCGACGAGGCCGACCTGTGGCCGGACAAGAAGTTCGTGATCACGAACGTCATCGTGTCGCAGAAGTTCCTCAAGGAGCACCCGAAGGCTGTCGAGGCGGTCCTGAAGGCCTCGGTCGAGACCAACAAGTGGATCAACGCCAACCCTGACGAGGCCAAGGCCGCGGCGAACAAGCAGCTGGAGGCGGACTCGGGCAAGGCGCTCCCGACGGACGTCCTGGACCCGGCGTGGAAGTCCATCCAGTTCACCAACGACCCGCTGGCCGCCACCCTCAACACCGAGGCGGAGCACGCGGTCAAGGCCGGTCTGCTGGAGGACCCGCTGCTGGACGGCATCTACGACCTCACGCTTCTGAACAAGGTCCTCAAGGCCGCGGGTGAGAGCACGGTCGACGACGCCGGTCTCGGCGTCAAGTAAGTCCTGACCCCCAGAGTCCCCAGGAGGTGACGACCATGGCCACCGCGGTTGCCAAGGCCGAGCAGGCCGAGTCAGTCGAGTACGCCGCCCGGATCGAGCATGTCTCGAAGTCCTTCGCCGGTCCCGCCGGGCAGCAGCTCGTCCTCGACGACATCACGCTCGATGTCGCACCGGGCGAGTTCGTCACCCTCCTGGGGGCCTCGGGCTGTGGCAAGTCCACGCTGCTCAACCTGGTGGCGGGTCTCGACGACCCGAGCGCGGGCAGCATCAAGACGGACGGGCGCCCGGCCCTGATGTTCCAGGAACACGCTCTGCTGCCGTGGCTGACGGCGGGCAAGAACATCGAACTCGCCCTCAAGCTCAGGGGAGTTCCGAAGAACGAGCGGCGCGCGAAGGCCGAGTCGCTGCTCGAACTCGTGCGGCTGCAGGGCGCGTACGGCAAGCGGGTGCACGAGCTGTCGGGTGGTATGCGCCAGCGCGCGGCGCTGGCCCGGGCGCTCGGCCAGGAGAGCAGCCTGCTGCTGATGGACGAGCCGTTCTCGGCTCTCGACGCCATCACGCGGGACGTACTGCACGACGAGCTCACCCGTATCTGGCAGGAGACCGGGGTCTCCGTCCTGTTCGTCACGCACAACGTGCGCGAGGCGGTGCGGCTCGCGCAGCGCGTGATCCTGCTGTCGTCGCGCCCTGGCCGGATCGCGCGCGAGTGGACGGTCGGCATCCCGCAGCCGCGCCGTATCGAGGACGCGCCCGTGGCCGAACTGTCCCTTGAGATCACCGATGTACTGCGTGGGGAGATCCGCCGTCATGGCCAGCACTGACACGACACCGGTTCAGGACGCCGGGAGCGTAGAGGCGGGCCTCGACGCACTGGACACCCAGGTGACGGGCCGGCCGCCGTTCCGGCAGACCTTCCGCGAGAAGATCTTTCCGCCGCTCGTCGCGACCGCCGTGGTCCTGGTGATCTGGCAGGCGCTGATCTCCCTCGACATCGTCACCGACCCGACCAAGCTGCCCTCCCCCGGCGATGTGGCCGCCGAGTTCAAGGACGCCTGGCTGGAGGGCAAGCTCCTCGGTTACATCTGGACCAGCGTCGAGCGCGGTCTGTTCGGCTTCCTGCTCGCGCTGGCGATCGGCACCCCGCTGGGTCTGATCGTGGCCCGGGTGAAGTTCATCCGTGCGGCGATCGGACCGGTCCTGTCGGGCCTCCAGTCGCTGCCGTCGGTGGCCTGGGTGCCGCCGGCGGTCCTGTGGCTGGGTCTGAACAACTCGATGATGTACGCGGTGATCCTGCTCGGTGCGGTCCCGTCCATCGCCAACGGCCTGGTCTCCGGCATCGACCAGGTGCCGCCGCTGTTCCTGCGGGCGGGCCGCACGATGGGCGCGACCGGCTGGAAGGGTGCCTGGCACATCGTCCTGCCGGCCTCGCTGCCGGGCTATCTGGCCGGTCTGAAGCAGGGCTGGGCGTTCTCCTGGCGCTCGCTGATGGCGGCGGAGATCATCGCCTCCTCACCCGATCTGGGCATCGGTCTCGGCGCGCTGCTGGAGAACGGCCGCAACGCCAGCTCCATGCCGATGATCTTCGAGGCCATCTTCCTGATCCTGTTCGTCGGTATCGCCGTCGACCTGCTGGTCTTCAGCCCTCTGGAGCGGCGGGTGCTGCGCAGTCGCGGTCTGCTGGTGAAGAGCTGAGGTTCGCATGCACAAGAAGCCGGTCCGCCCCGTCCTTTTGGTGATCGCCCACGGCAGCCGTGACCCACGGCACGCCGCGACGGTGCACGCCCTCGTCCGCCGGGTGCGCTCCCTGCGCCCCGGGGTACGGGTGGAGACCGGCTTCCTGGACTTCAACATTCCCTCCGTCCAGGGGGTGTTGGAGTCGCTCGCGGCGCAGGGCGTACGTGACGTCGTCGCCCTCCCGCTGCTGCTGACCCGCGCGTTCCACGCGAAGGCGGACATCCCCGCGGTCCTCAGGGACGCTCCGCCGCAGCTGCGGATCCGCCAGGCGGAGGTGCTGGGCCCGTCCCCGCTCCTGCTGTCGGCGCTGGAACGGCGTTTGTACGAGGCGGGGTTGACGCCCGCCGACAAGTCCTCGACCGGGGTCGTGCTGGCCTCGGCGGGGTCCACGGACCCGGAGGCGATCGCAGTGATCGCAGAAATCGCGCGGGAGTGGCGGCGCACCGGTTGGTGTGCCGTGCGGCCTGCGTTCGCCTCCGCCGCACTCCCCCGCACGCAGGACGCGGTGCGGGAACTCCGTTCCCTGGGCTGCTCCCGGGTGGCCGTCGCACCGTACGTCCTGGCCCCCGGCCGCCTGCCGGACCGGATCGCGCGGGGCGCGGCCGAGGCGGATGTGCTGGCCGATGTGCTGGGGGCGTCGCCGGAGGTGGCGCGGGTGGTACTGGAGCGGTACGACGAGGCGCGAGTGCCGGTGCTGGCGGTCGTCGGAGCCTGACCGGGAAGTCCCGGAAGTCGCTCCTACTGGTCCGACCTGCCCCGATTCCGAAAAAACTCCTCCTGTACACACGGGTTTCTGCTGGGATGGTCCCTCGAAGTACAAGTCGGGGGAGCGCTACACGTGGCGGGTCGGGTTTTCGGGCATCACCTGGGGCTGCCCAGGGCGCTTACCGGGCTGCCCCTCAGCCCGCTCGTCCCCGGCTACGGCACGCTCGCCAAAGCCCAGCACGCGGCGGGATTACGGCACGCCGGCGAGGCCCTGACGCCCGCCGGCGCCGGACTGGCCGTGCTCGACGGTCTGTACGTGCCGTCCGGGCCGCGCGGCCGCCGGCGGGTCGACGAGGCCTTCCTGGACCACCTCGCCCGGCGGACCGCGACTCCGTCGGCCGCCGTCGCCGCACTGCTGGCCGCCGCCCACCGGCGCGATCCGCAGGCGCCGCGCAGGATCGTGCTGTACCAGCTGATCGGCCTGCTCCAGGAGCGCCCCGCTACCGAACGGCCGCGCGTCGCAGCCGAGTTGGGGGTGAGCCCCGAGGAGGCCGTCGCACTCGTCGCGGCCGCCCGATTACGGCCCACCCTGAACCGGCTCCAACGCGAAGCCGCCGAGTCGCTCGCCGACGCCTGGGAGCGGCACCGGCTGCACCGGGTGCGCACCCTGCTGGAGCGGCTGCCCGAAGGCGGCGGAGATCGGACCGGCGATCAGGGTCTGGAGGCGCTGCGGGCCGCCCTCAGCGCACGGCTGACTGTCGTCGACGCGGCCCTCACGGCGGCGCGGGAGGCCGACGGGCGGCGGGACGCGAAGGCCGCGGCCGAGGAGTATCTGCGCGCCCTGCACGAGGCCGCCGACGACCGGCGGGCCCTGCGCGGCCTGGTCCGCGTCCACGGGCCCCGCGGCGGACAACCCGCCCCTCTCCACGCCGAACTCGCCTTGGGACACGTCGATTTGGACTGGCAGGACACCGACGCCGATGGATACGACGACTGGCGGCTGCTGTGTCTGCACCAGGACGAGAAGGGCAAGGCGAAAGTGCGCGAGGTGGCGGCCACGGGCCTCGCGGCCCGGGACACGGCCGTCCCGCTCGGCAGCACCGTCCGCTACGCGGCCCTCCCCCTGCGCGAGGGCCGCGCGGCCGGGCCGCCGCTTGTCTCGCACCGGCTGCTGGTCACCCCCGAGGCCTCCGGGCTGAAGCTGACCGACGGGCCGCAGTGCGTCGAGGGCTCCTGGCAGCCGCCACCAGGAGCTGTCGAGGTGACCGTGGAACACACCGGGCTGGACGGCGTCACCGGGCAACTGCCGTCCCTCATCGACGGGTTCACCGCCACCGGCCTGCCCGCCGGCGAGCATGCCTTCCGGGTCGTGTGCCACTACCGCGCCCCGGGCGGCGCCCTAGTCCCCTCCCCCGGCGTGCGCGCCGCCCGTACCGTCCACCCCTGGCCCGAACCGGTGCACACCCTCACCGCCCGCGCCGACGGCGAGGCACTGCGGTGCGATTGGACCGGCGCGCGGGGCGCCGAGGTGCGGCTGGTGCGGTGGCCCGGCGAGACGCCGGCGCCCGGAACCCGGCTGTGCACGGACGAACTGCCGAACCGACTCGACCAGGACGGGGCACTGCTCCGGCCACCCGCCGGGCACCTCCGGCTCGCCGCCGTCGCAGTGCTCGGCGCGCGTGCCTTGGCCGGCCCCGCGGTCGATGTCGAAACACTGCTGCCGGTAACCGGCCTGGCCGCCCGCCGACTCCCGGCCGGCCAGGCCGAGATCACCCTCGACTGGCCCGACGGCGCCGGTCATCTCTTGGTCACCTGGGAGCTCCTGGACACCTCGGACTCCCTGGACTCCTCGGGCTCCTCGGGCGGCGGAGCGGTCCGTGGTGAACGGACCGTCACCGCGCATGCCTTCCGGCGCGGCGGACTGCAGTTGTCGGTGGGGCCGGGCGGCGTCCGGATCCGGGCCGCCGGGGCTCCCCGGACGTCGGACACGGTCGTCGTGCCCGCCGCGACCGCGGAGGTGCTGCTGCCGCCGGACGCCGCCATCGACTACCAACTCGTGCGCCCGCCGAGGAAGTTCTTCCGGCGGGACGGTGGCCGTACGCTGCTGCGGGTCAGCCTCACCGCCCCGGGCGGCCATCCCTGCGTCCCCGAGTTCGTGTGCGTCGCCCGCAGCGGCACGCTCCGCCCCCGCAGCGCCACCGACGGCACCACCGTGCTGCGGATAGCCGGCACCGACCTGACCCGCCACGGCACGGTCGAGCAGGAGCTGCCGGCCGCGCCCTGCCCGGCCCCGTATACCCTGCGCGGCTTCCTGCTGGGAGAGCACGCGGCCGCCGTCCGCCTCGAAGAACCGTCCCCCGCGACCCTGGTGGTGCGCTGAGCCATGACAACCGTGATCTGCCCGTACTGCTTCGACCGAGCGCCGGCGGCCAAACTGCCCTACCGCTGTCTGATGACCCCGAGCGGGGTGCGTGGCGGCGCGCCCTGCGGTCCCGAACGCGACGACGTCTGGGCCGGGTTCATGGGACCGAGCGTGCCCCCGGCGGCCCGCATGCGCGGTCCCGTCTTCCTCCCGGCCCGGGGCGTCGCCGCCCTGGCGGCCGGGGTGCGCGGTGGCGGCAGCAGCGTGTCCTGTCCGGGGTGCGGGGTGACCACGCCGGTGCGGGTGTGCCGGTCCTGCCACAGCGACCTGCCCAGCGACTACTGCGACCAGGACAGCCGCATCATCGCGCTGGTCGGGGCGAAGGCCTCTGGCAAGAGCACCTATGTCTCCGTGCTGGTCAACGAGCTGAACCAGCGAGTCGGGCAGTCCTACCAAGCCGTGCTGGCCGCGATGGGGCAGAGCACCCAGCAGCGGGACAAGGAGATGGCGGAGGACCTGTACGACCGGCTGCGGCTGCCGGACGCCACCCGGCCGGCCGCCCTCGGCTTCAACGACCCGCTGCTGTACCGGCTGAGCGTGCCGCGCCGCAGCCGTATGGGCTCCGGCACCCGGCACACCACGCTGGTGTTCTTCGACGCGGCCGGCGAGGACCTCGCGGGCGCCGAGGCGATGGACCGTTACACCCGTTACCTCAGTGCTGCGGACGGCATAGTCCTGCTGGTCGACCCGCTCCAACTCGGCTCTGTCCGCGACCGATTGCCCGTGCACGACGGCCCTCCGCTGCCCGTGGTGGAGACCCCGCCGCGGCAGATCGCCGCCGACCTCGCGGCCCAGTTGCGCGCACACGGCAAGGGCGGCTCGCGCGGGCGGGTGAGCACTCCGATCGCGGTGGCCGTCACCAAGTCGGACATGCTCAAGCCGCTGCTCGACCCGCACTCGCCGCTGCTCGCCAACGCCCCGCACACCGGGGGCGCGTTCGATGAGGACGGCAGGCTCGCCGTGCACGAGGAGATCCGGTCCCTGATGGCGGACTGGGACGCGGGTGCCCTGGTGCGCCAACTGGAGCTGGACTTCGCCGAGTTGTCGCTGTTCGGGCTGTCGGCGCTCGGTGCGCCACCGCCCGCCGACGCACCGGCGGACGTACCGAAGTCGGGGCCGCGGCCGGTCCGGGTGGAGGATCCGCTGCTGTGGCTGCTGGTCCGGCGCGGGCTCCTGCCGGTGCGCAGCGCGGGAAAGGGGCGAGTCAAGTGACCCTGGCCCAGCTGCACTACACGTCGGCGCCGCCGGGGCCGGACGGCTCCGGCTTCCGGTTCACCGCGGTCAGTACGGGCGTGCCGCAGGGACTGCTGCGGGAGGCGGAGCAGCTCATCGGGTACGAGCCGCCCCGGGACTTCCCTGCCCGCCCCGACGACGTACAGCTCAAGTCGTTTCCCAGGGCGTTCAGTTTCAGCGAACTGGCCGACGGGGGGCGTCTGTTGAGCCGTGCCGTCTACACGGGGTCGGACTACAGCGGCCGTTGGGGCAACTTCCACGCGCACGCCCTGCACCTGCCGGCCGGTGCGCGGCTGCCGGAGGGCGCACTGCCCATCACGGCGTGGGAGTCGCCCCGTTGGGCCGACACCACTCCGCCGGGCGGCCGCCCCGAGCCGATCGACCGCTTCGAACCCTCGGGGCTGATCAGCAGGGACTCCCTCGTCGCGTTCGCCGTGTCCCGGTCCGACCGGCTCGCCGCGTTCTTCGCCGACCTGCGGGCTCTCGCCACGGACCCGGGCACCGGGCAGCTCGTGCTCGTCGAGCACGACAGCGCCGACGTGGCCCGGTGGATCGCCCTCGCCTGCACGGTGCTGCCCCGGGAACAGGCTCACCGGCTGACGTTCACCACGTACACCCGCCGGCCGCAGCAGGCCCGCCAGCAGATCGTCGGTGCCCTGCCGTCGTCGGAGTTTGTCGCCCACGACCACCGCTACCGGGTGCACGACTGCACCGGCCGCGCGCTGTCCGAGCCGGTCGCGGACGCCTGGGCCGACGTGTGCGCCCGCATCTGGTGCGCGGGCCGGCCCGAATTGTTCCTGGACGCCCCCACGGAGGCCGGTCCGCTGGCGGTGGATGCACTGGCCGCCGGGATCGAGTTGGGCACGGACGGCCGTACAGCGGCGGCACGGTGGGCGGCCGAGCAGGCGGGCACGCTGCCGTACGCGACGCTGACGGAGCTGGTGGGCGCGTTGTCCACGGACAGCTCGGGTAGCGCCCAGGCGCACCCCGGAACCGACGGTGAACAGGCTGCGCTGGCCGCGCTGTTGGCCCGGCTGGAGGGGCAGACACCGGCGGCCGTGACGGCTCCGCTCGCCGCGCGCGTGCTGACCTCGGCCGTCCTGAGCGGGGGCCCAGTCCCGGCGTTGCGGGCCGGATCACTCACACCCGCAGCGCAGGCCGGTCTGGCCCGGGAGCTGGCGCCCGCCCTCCGATCGGGCATCGCCGACCTCCGCGAACCGGGCGCCGGCCGCCCACTGTCCCTGCTCCGCATCGCCGACCTGCTCGACATCGACTGCCAGGACCTCATCCCGGAACTGGCGGGCCGACTCGCCACGGCCCTGGTCGCCGAGCCACCGACCGACCCCGCGAACCGTTCGCTCGCGGACACCGTGGCGCACCCCGCGGGGTACGACCCGAGTGGCCCTGTGGGGTACGGCCCCGGCCGCCCTGCGAGCCTGCACCCGGCGGGCGGCACGGGCAGCGGCGCATCGGGGGATGCTTGGGGCCGCACCCCGGCAGGCAGCACCGGACGTGCCGCGGCCGACCCCTCGGGCCGCTATCCGGCGAACTCCTTGCGCTCACCGTCAGCCGATGCCCCAGCTCGCTCGGGTCACCCCCCGTACCAGTCCGCCCCCGACGCGTCCGCACGCCCCGCCGCTCCCTGCCCGCCCGCCCTTGTCGACGCCGTGCATGAGCACCCCGCCCTGCGGCTCGCGCTCTTCGGGTCCCTCAACGCGCTCGCCGCCGCCGATCCGCCGGCCGTCGCGCGCACGCTGGCCGGGGCGGGGCTCCCCCTCCATCTACAGCCCGGCAACCCCCATCTGCAGATGTGCGCTCTGGCGGGCGGCACGAGCGGGTCCGGGGTCCGGCTCAGGCGATTCCATGAGGTGCTGCGGGCCGCCGGAGTCTCGCCGCACGCCGACACCACGGTGCTGAGCACCGCGCTCCGCCTGGTGTGGAGCGGCGAGCTCCCTACCGCGGAGGAGGCGAGCCGACTGCTCAACGAGCTGGGGTCCGACATCCACCGTTCGGCTGGTACCCGGGATCTGCTGATCGACGCCGCCCTCGCCGCATCGCCGGACGACCGGGACGTACCGGCTCTGGCCGTGGAGTTGCTCACCGCCTTCTCGGCCGAGCTGCGGCCCGGGCAGCGCGCGGCCCTGCTTCTGCTGGAGCTCGCGGGACTGCTGGGCACGGACGGCGAGGGCGAGAACTGGGTCACCAGGGTCCTGCAACTGCGGGACAGCGCGACCGGGCCGGTGCCGGACACGGTGACCGAGCGGGTCTTCAGCACGCTCGCGTGGCGGCTGCTCAAGGGGCCGACCCCCGAGAGCGAGCTGTACGCCCTGGCCCGGTCGGCCGAGCCCCGGCTGCTCGCGGCGTACGAAGAGGCGGGCCGTTCGGACCGGGTGGGCGACCGGCTGCGAACCGTGCCGTCATACGTCGCCCGCTGCTTCTGCGCGTGGAGCGCCTACCCCGGCACTCAGCCTGCCTGGGACGAGACGCGCAACGCCCTGCTGACCAAAGTGCTGCGACCGATCGTGCGGGCGCTGCCCGCCGAGGACGTCGCCGCCGTCGAGCAGACTCTCGGCCACGTCGGCCGGGGCATGCTCGACGCGTTCCGCACCTGGAACCGGCCCGGCGCGCTCGGCCGGCTCGCGGGACGCCTCTCCGGCCGTGGCCGGCGCGGAGAACAGTCCCCCAATCGGCACGGGGACATCGAACCACCGTCCGACGGAGGCCGTCGATGAGCGACTACATTCCCCTGCTGGTGCTGGTCGGCTGGACCGCGCTGATCGCCGTCGGGCTGTGCCTGGGCTACGTGCTGTGGATATTCCTCGGCATCGGCGTGGGCGCTGTGTGGCGGGGTCTCGGCCCGTGGCAGACGGGCGGCCGGGACCAGCGCGTACCCGTCGTCGGGGCGGGTGAGCCCGCTCATCTCGGCTACTGGTGGCGGCAGATGTGGGTGGACGCCGCCTCGGCCGCTGGGTACGGCGTACGAGTCGTCTGGACGGCGTTCTCCGACCCGTGGGCCGGCCGGTACGTGGACAACCTGTTCCACGGCCGCAACCCCAATGGCCGGCGTGGCACCTCGCCGGGCACCCGCATCTGGCTGACCGTATTCGTGGGACCCGGTACCGCCGCGGGCGCGCTGCTCGGCGCCGTGCTCGCGACCGTCCTCCTCGGCTCGGTACTGGCCGTGTTCGCCCTGCTGCTCGGCCTGGTGTGGCTGGGCTGCGCGGCGGCCGTGCCGGTGCTGCGGGGCGTGGAGCGCGGCTGGATGCTGGCTCGCGGAGTCCGGATCAAGTGCCCCTATCCCGGCTGCTATCTGGCCGTGCCTTTGCCCATGTACCGCTGCTCGAAGTGCCGGGCGGAACACCGCTCACTGCGCCCCGGGCGGTACGGCGTGCTGTGGCACGCGTGCGCGTGCGGGCACCGGCTGCCGACGACCAGGATCGCGGGCCGGACGAAGCTGACGTCGCTGTGCCCGCACTGCGCTCAGTACCTGCCCGAGTCGGCCGGCACCACCCGGGTCGTGCACGCGCCGCTGATCGGCGGCACCTCGTCCGGCAAGACGATGCTGATGGCGGCCATGGTGGAGGGCCTGCACAGCTGTGCCCGGCGCGGCGAGCTGACGGTCGAGTACGCCTCGGACGACGACCGCCACACGGCGAACGACCTCAACCAGAACCTGCAGAGCACTGGTTGGGCGCGCGCGACGACCACCCCTCAGCCGCGCGCCCTGATGCTGGCGGTGACCTGCGGCCGGCGGCGCAGACTGCTGTACCTGTACGACCCGATGGGCGAGACGGTCAGCGATGCCGAACGGGTGCGCGCCCAGCACTACCTGGCGCACACGCACGGCGTGATCCTGGTCGCCGACGTGTTGGCCGACGCGAAGGTGCGCGGCCGGCTCGCCGAGGAGGACACCCGCCGGGCCCAGGAGGCCCGCCCCTCGTCACAGGGCCCGTGGGACACCTATCAGCGACTGACGGGCGAGCTGGCGGCGCTGACCGGACGGCGCTCGAAGCTGTCCGTGGCCACGGTCGTCACCAAACGGGACGTCCTGGACCAGCTGGTGTCGCTGCCGGTGCCCGGCGCGCGGATCGACACCTGGCTGGAGGAGATCGGCCTGGGCGGCCTCGTACGGGCCCTCGGCCATGACTTCAGAGCCGCGCGCTACTGGGCGGTGAGCGCCCACGCGGCCACCGGCACCGGCCCGTTGGAGAGCGAGCAGCGCCGGGCCGCCGAGCCGGTGCTGTGGCTGCTCGCAGCCTCCGGGCTGAGGACGGGCGCGCTCACCGGGCCTGGCGGCGAGGGCGGCAGGGAGCGCAGGATCAGGCTGCGCGGCAACGGCGACCGTGAGAGGAAGTACAGCCCGGCATGACTCAGGTGACCCCACCGATCGGACGCGGACGGCGGATGACGGCGAGCCTGTTCATCACCGCCCTGGTGCTGACACCGGCCGCCCTGGCCCTGCTGGTGCGGTGGCTGCTGCTCTGAACACCGAGACCTGAAGAAACCCACACGACCGAATACTCCGACCGAACTCCCGGAAAGGACACGGAGTGAGTGACATTCCCGGCGGGCCCATGGCGAACCGGCCGGTCCACTTCATCTGGCTGCTCGACTGCTCGTACTCGATGCAGGGCGACAAGATCGCCAAGCTCAACTACGCGATCAGAGAGGCCGTTCCGGAGATGCGTGCGGTGGCGCACGACAACCCGGCGGCCCAGCTGCTGCTGCGGACCATCACCTTCTCCACCACGGCCAAGTGGCACCACCAGACCCCCGTCCCGGTCAACGACTTCACCTGGCAGGACGTCGAGGTGGACGGCATGACCAACCTCGGCGAGGCCCTCACCCTGGTCTCGCGGGAGCTGCAGAGCCCGCCGATGCCGCAGCGCGCGTTGAAGCCGGTGCTGGCGCTGGTGTCGGACGGCGGACCCACGGACGACTGGAAGGCGGGCCTCAAGGCAATCGACGCGACGCCGTGGGGCCGCAAGGCGGTCCGCGTGGCCATCGCGATCGGCCATGACGCGGACCGCGGCGTGCTCCAGGAGTTCCTCGGCAACCCGGAGATGCAGCCGCTGGACGCCAACAGTCCCAAACAACTGGCGGCGGCGATCCGTTGGGCGTCGACGGCGGCGGTCAAGGCGGCCTCGCAGCCGGTGGCGGGTTCGGCGGGCAATCTGACGAAGCAGCCGTACGCGCCGCCGGTACTCGACGACGACGATGACGACGACGTCTGGTGACGCTCGGGGTGCGGCGCTGGGACACGCTGGCCGACAGCGTCCAGGGCGCCAACAAGCGGCGCAACCAGGACTGGTACGCCTGTGAGGGCGCCGGCTCGGGCGAGTCTCCGCTGGTGCTGGCGGTGGCGGACGGGCATGGTTCGGCCGCCCACTCCCGCAGCGAGCTAGGTGCGCGGTTCGCCGTGGACCGGTTTCTGGGCCGGGCGGCCGAGTTCGGCCGGGCGGCCCGCGACTGCCATGAACCGGGGCGCCTGGCCCGGCTGATGACCTACGCCCGGGACGACTTCCCGCGCGCGCTGGTGCACGACTGGCGGGAGGCGGCCCTGGGCCACTGGTCCCGGCACCGCCCGGTCGCCGACGACGGGGCACAGGAACCCGAGCCGGACCGGAAGCTGGTGCTGTACGGCACCACCCTGATCGGCGCGGTGCTCATACCGGGGCTGTTCGTGGCCTGGCAGATCGGCGACGGTGATCTCGCGGTCGTCGAGCACGACGGCACACTGCGCCGGCCGCTGGCGCCTGTCGCCGAGGACCTCGGCGACGAGACGGAGTCGCTGTGCGGGCCACAGGCCTGGCAGGCGGTACGGATGTACTGGGCGCCGGTGTTCGACGAGGCGCGCACGCCCCGGCTGGTGGTGCTGTCGACGGACGGGCTGTCGAAGAGCTTCGCATCGGCCGACGGCTACCGGGAGTTCGTCGCCGGACTGGACGACCGGCTGGCGACGGAGGGCGGTCCGGGGGTGCGGGCGGTGCTGCCCGAGTGGCTTCGGCAGGCCTCGCAGTACTCCGGGGACGACACGACCCTGGCGGCCGCGCTGCGCCACTCGCCCGGGGGAGTCACACGGGACGACCCACCGGACACGGCGGAGCCGCCCTTGGACCTGCCCGTGGAAACGGAACAGAAGACGGAGATCTGACGGATGAGCGGCATGTTCGACAGCGGGACGCGGTTGGCCGCGGAGAACGGCGACGAGGTCGAGATCATCGACCTACTGGGCGCCGGCGGCCAGGGCGAGGTGTACCGGGTGCGGACGCCGGGCGGGGACAGGGCCCTGAAGTGGTACTACCCGACGTCGGCGACACCGGAGCAGGAGGCGATCGTACGGGAGCTGGTGACCAGGGACTTCGACGACAGCCGATTCCTGTGGCCGGAGGCCTATGTGGCGCACCGCGGTTCCTTCGGATATTTGATGGAGCTCAGGCCGGACCGCTTCAGGGGCCTGCCTGACCTCTTCCGGCGCCAACTGCGCACCAGCACACGTGCGTTGCTTACTGCCTGCCTGTATACCGTGGAGGCCTACCAGGCGCTGCACTCGCGAGGTATCGCCTACCGGGACATCTCCTGGGGCAACATCTTCTTCGATCCGGACACCGGTGACGTCCTGGTCTGCGACAACGACAACGCCGTGGTGGAGGGCGACACCAGCGGCATCTCGGGGACGATGAAGTTCATGGCCCCGGAGCTGGTGCGCGCCGACCCGGGCGCGCGCCCGGGCACCCAGTCCGACCTCCATTCGCTCGCCGTGCTGCTGTTCCTGCTGCTGATGAACCATCATCCCTTCGAGGGCAAGCGGGAGTTGGGCATCCACTGCCTCGACGAGGCGGCGGAGCGCAAGCTGTACGGGAAGAACCCGCTGTTCGTCTTCGATCCGGCGGACGACTCCAACGCGCCCGACCCGATGGAGCACACAACCGTGCTGGCCACATGGGACGCGGCCGCCGGGAAGCTGCAGGAGCTGTTCGTCCGGAGCTTCACGGCCGCTCTGCACGAACCGGCGCGGCGGGTGCGCGAGTCGGAGTGGCGGGACGCGCTACGGGCGGTGCTCGACTCGGTGGTGGAGTGTGCCTCCTGCGGGCGCCAGAACATGACGGAGCCGGGTGAGAACCCGCCGCCGCGGGCTTGCTGGGGGTGCGGCGGGCGGCTGGTGCTGCCGCCCCGGCTGACGGTGACGACGCCGCCGCCGCGGGCCGAGCACCACATCCGGCTGCGCCGGGCGGCCCGGGTGCAGGCGCACCATCTGCTGCCGGAGCCGACGCGGCACGACTGCTCGGACGCGAGCCTGGTCGCCGAACTCGTCGAACACCCCTCGAAGCCGGGCCGGTTCGGCATCGCGAACCGCTCCAAGGAGACCTGGACCGGCACCCGCTCCGACGGGACATCGCAGCAGATCGGCCCCGGCCAGACGGTGCCGCTGCGATCGGGCCTGGAGCTGGACCTCGGGGGCGGGGCGCAGGCGGTGGTGCGGGCCAAGTGACCATGCGGGGCGCCCTGTCAGGCGGGGGCGTCCCGCACGTCCGAGTAGCCCTGCGCGTCCCTCCTCACAAGCCGAGAGCGCGGCCGATCTCCTGAGCCAGCGCGAGCCCGCCGCTGCCCGTGGCAACGCCGATACCGATGGTCTCCAGGGCGGAGCGGATGCGACCCCGGTCGGGGCTCTGCCCGCCCTGTCCGGCACGGGCCAGCTCGCCCTGGACGATCTCCGCCTGAGGGACCAGTGCGGGGCTCTCGAGGCGCAGCCGGTCGACAAGCTGGCCGGCCAGGTGCAAGACGGCCGCAGCGTCTGTTCCATTGTTGATCTCGATACGGCCGTCGGGGCCGATGTTGCTCGGCCCGTTGACGTTGTTGATGTTGTACGTGGTCATGTGACTACTCCGGTTCCGGGCCCGGTTCAGGGATTGTTGGGCGGCGCCCCGCCACCCGGCCCCGAAGGCCCACTCCCCTGTGGTTGGTTCGGATGGTTGATCTGGCCGCCGGGGCCGATGTTGCTGGGGCCGTTGACGTTGTTGATGTTGTAGGTCTGCGTGTTGATGACCTGCTGGGCCTTGTCGAACGAGCTGGTGTCGACGTTGTGGTCCTTGAGGAAGCGCTCGGTCGCTATGAGGACGCCCTGCTGAAGCCGGTTCAGGAAGTCGGCCGCGTCGGTGCGCTCGTTGTAGCCCGCTTGTTCCCAGTCGCCGATCCTCTCGCGCAGGCTGTCGGGGGCACCGTAGTCGTAGATCACATGCTGGTCGGTAATGTCCCGGCGCACCTTCTTCAGGAACTTCTCGGAACGCCGCCGTGCACGGCCCCGCTCCCGGATGCGTCGCGGGGCACCGCGCAGTTCGGGCCAGGTGTGTGAGGTGGCGTACCTGACGAGGCTCCACCAGCGGTCGAAGGGGGCTACCGGAAGCCGGTCCAGCCGGTAGAAGCGGGCGCCGAGCGGCGGGATCGCGTAGACGGCGACTTCCCAGGTCAGGCTGGGGTGGTTGAGGATCGCCCGCAGGTACATGGAGACGATGAGCCGTCCGCCTTCGCCGACCCGTTCCAGGCACAGGTGGGTCCGCATGGCGGCGCCGGGGCTCTGCAGGCCCGCTTGGACAAGTTGCTTGGGAATCTGGGCGCACGGTCGGCGGGTGCGGTCGGGAACCAGATCCTGAAGCATGTACGCGTGGCTGGCGAGGACGTAGAGCCTGTTCCTGGCGCGCAGGCCGTCCAGGCCCGAGATGCTCTCCATCTGACGGGCCACGTACGTGTGGAGGTCGATGGCGTCGAAGGGGCGCATCTGGAGCTTGCCACCGCCGGGCGCATCGGCGGGCTTGCTGACGTCGATGGGCTGCCAGACGACTTCCCTGAGCTCGTGGCCGCTGCCCACGAACGGGTTGTCGAGGGCGGCCGCGTCGGCGTAGGGCAGGACGTTGGCACGTTTGAGTTCGTGCAGCCAGGCCTCGGCCTCGGGTTCCACGGGGGGAGCGAGCTTCTCCGACTTGTCCGGGTCCCGGAACACCTGCTGCGTCGCTGAACGGGCTTGGGACTCCGCGCGGTGGACCAGCCACCACGCGACCGCGAGGACGCCGAGCAGGCTGTAGATCCCGCTCTGGGCGACTGCACCATGACCGCTGACCAGTCCTCCGAGGACAACCAGCAGGGCGACCACCAACACGCCGCCGAGTACGGTCATTTGGCGGTCGAGCGCGGCGCGGCGGCGAACGGCTACGCGCGCGTGTCGGGCGAGGGCCACGAAGTTCACGCCCAGGGTCAGCCCGATCGCGTTCAGTCGGTCGCCGGTGAGGTCACGGTCGACCTGGTGGGCGAAGTCGTCGTCGAGGTGAGCCGACGCGCACAGCCGCCGGGTCACACCGTCCTTCCGGTACTGCGGCAACGAAGGTAACGCCCTGCCGACCACTCTGACCTGCCCTCCCGCCGTCCTCGCGGCTTTCACCCTAGGGACAACCAGCGCTGTTTGTCCCGGAGTTCAGGTGAGTCGCTGCCAGAGGAGTCAATCGCCTTGGCACAGGTCGCTCGCGCTGACGGCACAGTTCGTCCCCCAGGGCTGTCCGCCCGTACCGTACGACCCTCCCGCTGCGCGTCCTGCTGAGCAGTCCCGCGTCGTAGAGCACCGCGAGATGCTGGCTCACCGCGCCCGGGGTGACGTCCAGGCGGTGGGCCAGCTCGGTCGTCGAGGCGGGTTCCGACAGGAGCAGCAGGAGTCCGGCTCGCGGGCGGCCCAGCAGACGTGCCAGGGCGTCGTCGGTGACCGGGGGCGGTTTTTCGGAGAGAGTGGCGCGGCCGCGGGCCGGGTAGACGAGCGTCGGCGGGCGGTTGGGGTCGATCAGGGGCTGGGCGCCGCGGGCGAACATGGTCGGCAGCAGCACGAGGCCGCGCCCCGCGATGCTGGTGTCGCCCCACGGCGCCTGCTGCATGAAGTCCTGTGTGGACAGCGTCAGTCGGCCGTCGGTCCAGGAGAGTCTCCGGTCGAGGTCCTCGAACATCGCGCCGGCACCGTGCTCCGCCAACACCCGTCCGTAGTGGGCGAGATCGGCCTCCAGGATGCTCTGCACGCGGGGCCACCAGTCGGTGACCAGGCAGGTGTGCCAGTAGGCGGCGAGTGCGTCCGTGACCCGGGCGAGGAAGGCCTCCGGTTCGGCGAGCCCCCGGGCGACGACGGGCGGCAGCGCGTCCTCGGTCCGGTAGGCGGCACGGAAGTCGGTCTCCAGAACGTGCCGGGGCGTACGGCGGACCCGGTCCAGTTCGTCCGCGAAGACGGGGCGGGCCCGGTCGGGGCGCGGGGTGAGGAAGTCCGGCACCCACAGCCAGGGGGTGGTGAGGGCGGTGAGGAGTTCGTGGTCGAGGCCTGCGAGGCGGGGGCGCATCAGGCGCAGCCACGGCCGGTGGTGCGGGTAGCGGGCGGGGTCGTGCAGACAGCGCAGCGAGAACACCGTCTCCTGGAGCGGGGAGTACGCGAAGGAGGTGGTGGCGAGGTCGCCGACCTCGAAGCGGAACTCGATCATTGAGCACCACGCTAAATCATTGTCGGCGCGGGCCGGCCGCCGGGTGGGATGTCCGCATGACCACGACACCCGCCGCCGTGCCCGCCTCCACCGGCCAGGAGCTGCGTCCCTCGCGGCTGCCCACCGATCCGACGCTGCGCCGGGCCGCCCTGCTCACCGCCGTCAACTCCCTCGGCAACGGGCTCTACTTCCCGCTCGGCGTCCTCTATTTCACCCGCATCGTCGGCCTCGACGCGACCTCGGTGGGCCTCGGGATGACGGGCGCGGGCCTGGTCGGGGTGGCGGCCGGGGTGCCGGCGGGGCGGGCCGCGGACCGGTGGGGCGCCCGGCAGGTGGGGGCGTGGCTGTGGGCGGGGACGGGGGTGGCGACGGTCGCGTACGTCCTGGTGCAGTCGTATGTCGGGTTCCTTGTCGCGGTGGTCTGCGCGACGGGGCTGCAGATGGCGAGCCGCGGGGTGCAGGGCGCGATCTACGCCGATGTGCTGCCCGCGGCGACCCGGGTGGAGGCGCGGGCCTATCTGCGGATGGTGACGAACGTCTTCATGGGCGTGGGCGGCGTGTTCGGCGCGATCGCCCTCCAACTCGACACCCGTGGCGCCTATATGACGGTGATCGTGGTCAACGCTCTGTCGCTCGCGGGCCCCGCCCTGCTGCTCCCCCGGCTGCCGCTGGCACCGCACGCCCTGGAGCGGACGGCCCATGCGCAGGGTGCCCCGGCCGCCGACCGCTGGCGGGCGGTGCGCGACCTGCCGTTCCTCGGGGTGACCGTGCTGAACGCGATCCTGGTGGCGCAGTACACGCTGAGCGAGGTCGGGTTGCCGCTGTGGATCGTCGAGCGGACCGAGGCGCCGCGCTGGACGGCGGCCCTGCTGATGATCCTCAACTGTGTGCTGGTGGCCCTGCTCCAGGTGCGGGTGGCCCGCCGGGCGTCCCAAGTCCCGTCCGCGGTGCGGGCGATGGGCTTCTCGGGGCTGCTGCTCGCGGCGGCTTGTGCGGTGTACGCGCTGTCGGCGGGCCTGTCGCCGGTGTGGGCGGTGCTCGCGCTGAGTGTCGGCGCGGTGGTGCAGGTCTTCGCCGAGGTGCTGTCCGCGGCGGGCGGCTGGACGCTCGGCTACGAGCTCGCCGACTCCCGTGCCCACGGCGTGTACCAGGGGGTGTTCGGCGCGGGCACGTCGGCGGGCATGATGGCCGGCCCCGCGCTGGTCACGGTGACCGCGATCCAGCACGGTTCGGCGGGCTGGGTGCTGCTCGGCGTGCTGTTCGCGGCCGCGGGGCTGGCGGTGGCACCCGCCGTCCGCTGGGCGCAGCGCAACGGCGAGTGGCGCGGCGACAAGAGCTGACGTACCTCTCCTGTACCGGTCGAAGGGTCGCGCGGCACTGCTCGGTGTTCAGCGCTGCGCGTCGTCGGCCAGCCGCATCAGCTCGGCCACCGGCATCGACCCCGCCGCCCGGCGCTGGCGGGCGAAGGTGTTGGCGAGGCGCTGGAGCAGGTCGTTGAGCGGGGTCGGTACGCCGTGGAGGCGGCCGAGGAGGGCGATCTCGCCGTTGAGGTAGTCGGCCTCGATGGTGCCGGTGCCGCGGGTGAGGGACTGCCAGGAGGAGCCGCCGCCGCGCGGGGTGCCGTGGAGCGGGGCGAGGAAGACCTTGTCGCCGCGGACCGCCTTCTGCTCCTCGGTGCCCGCGTACGGGATCCCGGCGGCTGCGAGGACGGCCGCGCCCTCGGCCTTCACCCGCTCGAAGAGCGCCACCGCCTCCGTGCTCTCCATCGGCCCGGTGACGGCCTCCAGCGCGTTCCCGAGGTTGGCCAGCAGCTTGGCGTACTGCCAGCGCGCCACGTCCTGCGTGACGGGCGCTTCGAAGTGCGACTTCTCCAGGTCGGCGGCGACCCGCCGGGCGGTCTCGTCGGTGCCGTGCGGGTACCGGCCGAGGTGGAGGATGCCGGTGAGCGGACTGCCGGCGGCGCTGACGACGCCCGGTTCGATGTAGGTGCAGGGCAGCCATACGCAGACTCCGTACACGTTCCGGAAGACCCGCAGGGCGAGCCGCTGGCTCTCCACCCCGTTCTGGGCGCAGAGGAGCGGCAGCCGCTCGGCCGCCGTACCGCCGCCCGCGACCGGTGCCGGGCCCCAGGTCTGCAGGGCGGCCGCGCTGTCCTGGGTCTTCACGGCGAGGACGAGCACGTCGTCGGCGCGCAGCTCGCCGAGCCCGGCGGGTCCCTCGACGACCGGCAGCCGGTACGTCAGCTCGCCCTCCGGCACCCTGAGCCGCAGCCCGCCGTCCTCCAGTGCCGCGCGATGGGCGCCGCGCGCGACCAGCACGACCTCATGCCCCGCCCCCGCGAGCCGCCCACCGACCGTACCGCCGACCGCCCCTGCTCCGATGATGATGTAACGCATGGGACGAGCCTCGCACGCTTGACCTTGTCCTTGGGTAAAGGCCGAGGGTCGCGGCCATGGACGACTACCTGAGGCAGACGGTGTTCAGCGACCCGGGCGACCTGGACATCGGCGAGCTGCCGCACGGTCCGGCCGAACTGGCCCACCTGACAAGGAACCTGATCATCCATCGGGGCGAGTGCGAGCGCCTTGGCTACGCGGTCCCCGAGCAACGGCTGCACGGGGACGCGGAGTCGCGGTACGCCGGCGAGCTCCTGCGGATCCTGCGGGAGCGCGGCGACGCCCCGCTGACCGAGTCGCGGGCGCCCGGGGGCCGGTTCGTGGGCACCTGCCGGGACTTCGCCCTGCTGCACTGCTCGCTGCTCCGGGCGACGGGGACGCCCTCGCGGATCCGCGGCGGCTTCGCGACCTACTTCGTGGCGGGCTTCCACGAGTGCCACTGGGTCAGCGAGTACCGTCTGCCGGACGGGAGTTGGCGGCTGGTGGACCCACAGATACTGCACGAGTCGTACGACGTGCCCTTCGATCCGCTGGACGTGCCACGGGACCGTTTCCTCGTCGCGGCGAACGTCTGGCGGACCTGCCGTAAGGGTCGGATCGACCCCCGCACGTGCGGCTTCAGCCCGATCGAGCACCTGAGGGGGCTGTGGTACGTCCGGGCGCGGCTCCTGCAGGACCTGGCGGCCCTGAACGGGGTCGAACCGCTCCCCTGGGACGGCTGGGGCCCGCGGCAGATCATGGACGACGCGGACCTAACCGCCGAGGACCTCGCCCTGATGGACGCGGTCGCCGCGGGCGAGGTGGCCGGCGACGACCCGCGGCTGATCGTGCCGGGCACGATCACCTCGTACACCACCTATCGCGGCGTACGGCAGGTCACTCTGCGGTCATCTCCACCAGCTTGACGACGGTGTTCCAGTTGCGGGTGGTGGCGATCAGGCCCTTGTTCACGCGCGGTCTGGAGAGCTGTTCGGCGAGCTTGGAGCGGCCGAGGCCGACTGGCGTGTACAGGTACAGGGCGCGGTTGCCGAGCTTGAACTCCTCCGGGAGGAAGGTGCCTTGGTCGATGGCGGCGAAGCGGTCCGCGTCTACGGCTTCGGAGAAGTAGGTGACGTGGAGCTGCTTGGCCTCCAACTCCGCTGCCGGGAACGGGCAGTTGTCGGCGACGGCGGTGAGGTAGGCGTGGTCGCGGACGATCACGTCGACCGAGAACCCGAAGTGCTTCTCGACCGCGGCCGTGAGCTCGGCGGCGAGGGACCGCTCGTCGCCGTGGTCGCTGGTGAACACGGCCTGGCCGCTCTGGAGGTACGTGCGCACTCCGCCGTGCCCCAGGCCCTCCAGCAGCGTGCGGAGCTCCGCCATCGGGACCTTCTTGGCTCCGCCCACATTGATCCCGCGCAACAGCGCCGCATACGTCGTCATGGGCACACCCTAGGGCGGCCTCTCCCCGATGGCCTCCCCGCAGAGCCGCCGTTAGGTGTAAGGGTCACCCTCCTCCTCAGTGAGGAGGGTCCGGGGGGTCCGAGCGGACGATCCCGCCCACCTCACTTCACCAGGCAGAACGACGAGATGGCTTTATCCGCGCCATACCTTCGAATCGAACGGTGTGCGGCACGGGTCGCCATCGTCTGGTGGCGGCAGGGGGCCGTCACGTCGATCAAGGGGGCAAGCCCGTCATGGGGAACGGAGAAACACGCGTGCGGGGCCTCGCGGCCCGGGCCGGCGGCTGGAGCGCCCGGCATCGCTGGGCGGCGGTCGGCATCTGGGTGCTGTTCGTGGTCCTGGCGATGGGACTCGGTTCGGCGGCGGGCCGGGTCGACGTCGACGAGAGCGAAGGCCTGAAGGGCGAGACGCACACCGCCGCGACGATCATCAAGGACGCCGACATCGAGGAACCGGCCGGTGAGACGGTCCTCGTCCAGGCGAAGGGCAGCGGGCTGACGGCGACGGACGCCGAGTTCCGGGCCGCCGTGGACGCGGTCGTCAAGGCCGTCGACGCGACCGGGAAGGTCACGGACGTCCAGTCGCCGTACACCGCCGACACGATCTCGAAGGACGGCCGCAGCGCGCTGGTGCAGTTCGACATGCGCGGCGACGCGGAGACCGCGGCCGAGCGGGTCGAGCCGGTGCTGAACGCGGTCAAGAAGGTGCAGCAGGACCACTCCTCGGTACGGATCGAGGAGATCGGCAGCGCCAGCATGCAGAAGACGTTCGACGACGCGTTCGGCGACGACTTCGAGAAGGCCGAGTACTCCGCCCTGCCCGTGGCCCTCGGCATTCTGCTCGTGGCCTTCGGTGCCCTGGTGGCGGCGCTGGTGCCGGTGCTGCTGGCGATCACCGCGATCATGGCGACGATGGGTCTGATGGGCATCGTCAGCCATGTGATGCCGATGGGCGATGTCGCCAACTCGGTGATGCTGCTGGTCGGTCTGGCCGTCGGCGTCGACTACTGCCTGTTCTATCTGCGCCGTGAGCGCGAGGAGCGCGAGGCCGGCCGGGACGCCGAGACGGCCCTGCGCATAGCCGCCGCCACCAGTGGCCGCGCGATCATCGTCTCCGGTGTCACGGTGTGTGTGGCGATGGCCGGCATGCTCTTCACGGGGATCGCCGACTTCGAGGCGATGGGCCTGGCTTCGCTGATCGTCGTCGCTGTCGCCATGGTCGGTTCGGTGACCGTGCTGCCGGCGGTGCTGTCGCTGCTGGGCCACCGGGTCGAGAAGGGCAAGATCCCCTTCCTCCACCCGGAGAGCCGCCTTCGCCGCAACCGCGGGCGCGTCAACCGGGAGAGCCGGTTCTGGACGGCCGTCCTCGGCGGCGTGCTGAAGCGTCCCATGGTCTCGGTCGTCGTCGCGGCCGGTGTGCTGCTCGCGATCGCGGCTCCCGCGGTCGGCATGAAGACCCAGAACCTCACGCTGGACCAGGAGTTCGGCGACTCGCTGCCGATCGTGCAGACCTACGACCGGGTCAACGAGGCCTTCCCGGGCGGCTCGGAGCCCGCCGAGGTGATCGTCAAGGCGGACGACATCAACGCTGCGGAGGTGACGAACGCGCTGGCCGCCTTCAAGCAGGAGGCGATCGCCTCGGGTGCCTCGCGCGGCCCGGTGGAGATCAAGCTGCACGACGCGCAGAACCTCGCCTTCGTGTACGTCCCGCTGGTCGGCGGCTCCGACCTCGACAAGGCGGGCGAGAGCCTGGAGAAGCTGCGGGACGAGGTGCGGCCCGCCACGCTCGGCAAGGTGGACGGTCTGCAGGCGCCGATCACCGGACAGGTGGCCGGTTCGAACGACTTCAACGACCAGCTGACCGGCGCGGTCGTCCCGGTCTTCGCGTTCGTCGTGGTCTTCGCCTTCCTGCTGATGCTGCTGTCGTTCCGCTCGCTGACGATCGCGATCACCTCGATCGTGCTGAACCTGCTGTCGGTGGGTGCGGCGTACGGCATCCTCGTCGCCGTCTTCCAGCACGGCTGGGGCGCGTCCCTGGTGGGCGCGGAGGGTGTGGGCGCCATCATCAGCTGGCTGCCGCTGTTCCTCTTCGTGATCCTGTTCGGCCTGTCGATGGACTACCACGTGTTCGTGGTCTCCCGGATCCGCGAGGCCCGGCTGCGCGGCCGTACGACGAAGGACGCGATCCAGCACGGTGTGGTCACCACCGCCGGTGTCGTCACCAGTGCCGCGGTCATCATGGTCGCCGTGTTCGGGATCTTCGGCACGCTGTCCATGCAGTCCATGAAGCAGATGGGTGTGGGCCTGGCGGCCGCGGTGCTCATCGACGCGACGATCATCCGGGGTGTGCTGCTGCCCGCGGTCATGGCACTGCTCGGTGAGCGCAACTGGTATCTGCCGAAGTGGCTGAACCGGCTGCCGGACCTCACGCACGACGAGGCGCCCGAGGCCGTGGTGCAGTCGGCGCGGGACGACGAGGGCGATCGCGTCCCTGTCTGATTCCGCCCGTTGACTGAAGGCCCGTTGGTGTCCCGGGGGAACCAACGGGCCTTCGCCTGCCTCCTCTAGTCTCCGGTCGAACACGGTTGTTCGATCACGGGTTCCACCACGGGGTTCGATCACGGGGGAGGTCACCACATGGACAGGTGAGGCCTGTTGAAGGGCGTGCTGGCGGGGTCGCTCGACCACCGCATTGCCTCAGCGCTGATAGCGGGCGAGCACCAGATTGCCGTCCTTCTCCAGCCGCTCACGCAGCTCGTCGAGTCCGATCGCCCCGCTGTAGTACTCCTGGAAGGCGGGCGTGGCGACCTTGTCCTTCCACTCGGGGTAGCCGCGCACGGACTGGGCGGGAGCCGAGCGCAGCCGGCCGGCGAGCGCGGTCCCCGTGGCCCAGTCGTTCTTGCTGGTGCGCAGGGCCGGGTCCTTCAGTGCCTCGGCGCCGGTGGGCAGCATCCAGTCGCCCAGCGCGAGGCGCACCATGTTCTTCGGCTGGAGCAGGAAGTCGACGAACTCGACGGCCTCCTTCTTGTGGGGGCTGTCCTCAGCGACGGAGAGCGTCTGCGGGCTGACGCCCTGACTGAGTCCGTCGGCGCCGGCCGGGGCGGGCAGTACCTGCCAGTCGAAGCCCTTCGGTGCCTGCTGGACGATCTGCTGGCGGTAGGAGAAGCCGAGCGGGACCATCGCGTACTTGCCGCCGAAGAAGCCGGGCAGAGTGTCCGAGCCGCCGCTGCCGAGGGTGGTGGGCGAGGCGCTGTGGTCGGTGTTCGCCTGGTCGTGGACGGTGCGCGGCACGACCTGGTCGCCCTCCTGGAACCGGATCGTCACCTTGCCGTCGGAGCCCCGGTGGAAGAGCTGCCCGCCCGCCGACAGGGACAGGTTGAGCGTGGCCGAGACGGGCTCCTTGAGCGGCCAGGCGACGCCGTACTTCCCGTCGCCGCTCAACTCGTCGGTGATCTGCCGGAACTCCGGCCAGGTCCAGGGGTCGTCGGGTGTGGGGATCCGTACGCCGGACTCCTTCAGCCACGTGGCGTTGGCGATCAGCACCCGCGGTTCCTGGAGGAAGGGCACACCGTAGACACCGCCGCCGAAGGTCGTCGTGTCCCAACTCCGCTGCGGGATGTCCGACTTGAGCCGGGCGGGCAGCAGGTCGGTCAGGTCGGCGAGATAGCCGCCGTACGCGAAGTCCGCCAGGTCGTCGGAGGCGTCATGGATGATGTCCGGCGCCTCGCCGCCCTCGAAGGAGGTGAGGAGCTGGTCGTGGACGCTGTCCCAACTGCCCTGGACGTACTCGACCTTGGTGCCGGGGTGGGTCGCGTTCCACTCCTTCACCAGTTGCCGGTTCGCCTCGACGGACTCCTCCTGCCAGGCCAGGGACTGAAAGCGCAGGGTGACGGTGCCGTCGTCGTCGCTGTCACCGCCGCCGGTGCAGGAGGTGAGCAGCAGGGTCAGGCACAGGGCTGTAATCCATCGCCTTCGCATCAGCTCTTCACCGCCCCGGTCAGCATGCCGCTCGTGATCCGCCGCTGGATGAGGGCGAAGACGACCAGGGAGGGCAGGGTCGCCAGGAACGCGGCGGCGGCCAGCGGGCCCAGATCGGCGACGCCCTCCGCGCCGATGAAGTGGGTGAGGACGACCGGCAGGGTCTGTTTCTCCGGGGTCTTCAGCAGGACCAGCGCGAAGAAGAACTCGTTCCACGCCGTGATGAACGCGAACAGTGCCGTCGCCACGATCCCCGGCGCCAGCAGCGGCGCGGTCACCGACACCAGCGTCCGCAACTTCCCGGCCCCGTCGACGGCCGCCGCCTCCTCCAGTTCGACGGGCACCGCCCGGACGTAGCCGACGAGCATCCACAGCGCGAACGGCAGCGCCCACACGACGTACACCAGCACCAGCCCGAACAGCGAGTTGATCAGCTGAAGGTTCTTCAGCACGAGGAACAGCGGGATGATCACCAGCACCAGCGGGAACGCCTGGCTGACCACCACCCAGCCGGTCGCCGCCCGCGCGAACAGGGTGCGGTGCCGGGCCATGACGTACGCCAGCGGGGTCGCGATCAGTACGGCGACGAGGGCGGCGCCGAGCGCGGCGAGCAGGGAGTTGCCCGCGGCGCGCAGCAGGGGCTGTTCGTCGAAGGCCTGCCGGAAGTTGTCGAGGGTGGGGTCCTCGGGGATCCAGGTCGGGTGCAGACTGCCCAGTTCCCGGGGCGGCTTGAACGCGGTGGAGAGTAGCCAGAGGAACGGGAACGCGAGGAAGACGAGATACGCGAGCAGGGCGGCGTACTGTCCGACGCGGCCCGTGGTGCTGGTCCTCATGCCTCGCCACCGCCCCTGATCCGGCCCACCAGGAAGACGGCGAGGAGGAGGGAGATCACCGCGACCATCACGCATCCCATGGCCGCCGCGTACCCGAACTGCCCGTAGCGGAAGGCCTCCTCGTAGGCGAAGAGCATGGGCAGCCGGGTGCGGCCGCCGGGTCCGCCGCTGGTGAGCACGTACACGAGGGCGAAGGAGTTGAAGTTCCAGATCAGGTTGAGGGCGACCATGGCGAGGGCGACCGGCCTCAGAGCAGGCCAGGTGACCGTCCGAAAGCGCCGCCAGGCACCGGCTCCGTCGACCGCCGCCGCCTCGTGCAGTTCGCGCGGGGTGTTCTGCAGGCCCGCGAGCAGGGCGACCGTGGTGGTCGGCATGCCGGCCCAGATGCCGACGACGACCACCGCGGGCAGGGCGGTGCCCAGACCGCTGAGCCAGTCACGGCCGTCACCGAGGCCGAGGTCGCGAAGGGCCTCGTTGAGGACGCCGGCGTCCGGGTTGTAGACGAGGCGCCACATCACACCGACGACGACCTCGGGCATGGCCCACGGGATGATCGCCAGCGCCCGGGCCAGCCATCTCAGCCGCAGGTCCTGGTTGAGGAGCAGGGCGAGACCGAGGGCGAGCAGGAACTGCGGCACGGTCACCCCGACGGCCCACACCAGGCCGATCCGGAACGACTCCCAGAACAGCGTGTCGTGGAGCAGGTCCTGGAAGTTGAGGGTGCCGATCCACTGCGTGGACCGGGTCCGGCCGGACTGGGCGTCCGTGAACGCCAGCAGGATGCCGTACAGCAACGGCCCGACGCTCAGCACCAGGATGGGGATCAGCGCGGGCAGCACCAGGAACCAGGCCCCGCGGTCCACCACCCGCCGGTCCCCGCCGGCGCGTGGCGCACCCCGCGTCGACCGCTTGGTCACGGTCACCGTTGTCACGTGATCGGCTCCTTCGCACGGCTCGTGACGGGGACCGGCCAGGCCCCGCCCCCGGTGGGCCTCCGTCATGGTCGTGAAGGGGTTACGGGTCGTCAAGGCACCGCGCACACCGTCCGACCTGTACGAATGCGAGACTGGCCGACGGATGGCGGGAAGTCGACGCCGTGTGCACGAGCACATCGGCATATCCGGGACATCCGGCACGGACAGGGCCGAGGAGAGGGAGGCGGACGATGGACGAGGCACGGGCGCGGGACGTACTGGCCGCGGCGGGAGTGCTGCCCGGGCCGGCCGACGAGGCGCGGCTGCTCGCGCTGGGCGAGAACGCGGTGTTCGCCGCCGGTGACCTGGTCGTCAAGGTCGGCCGGGACGCCGAGCTCCTGGACCGGGCCCGCCGGGAGCTGGACATCGCGGTGTGGCTCGCCGAGGCGGGTGTGCCGGCGGTGCGGGCTGCCGAGCCGAAGGCGCTGCTCGTCGAGGGGCACCCGGTGACGGTGTGGCACCGGCTGCCCGATCCCGTACGGCCCGCCGAGCCCCGGGATTTGGCCGAACTCCTACGGGTGGTCCACGCTCTCCCCTCCCCCGCCTTCGCGCTTCCGCCCCGCGAGCTGCTGGGCGGGGTCGAGCGCTGGCTGCGTCTCGCGGGTGACGCGATCGACCCCGCGGACGCGGCGTACCTCCGACAGCGCCGGGACGGCTTCGCGGCGGCCGCGGCCGCACTCACCCCGCAGCTGCCGCCCGGCCCCATCCACGGCGACGCCCTCCCCCGCAATGTGCACATCGGCCCCGACGGCCCGGTCCTGGTGGACCTGGAGACGTTCTCCGCCGACCTGCGCGAGCACGACCTGGTGGTGATGGCCCTGTCCCGCGACCGCTACGGGATGCCCGCGGCGGCTTACGAGTCCTTCACCGAGGCGTACGGCTGGGACGTACGCGAGTGGGAGGGCTGCGGCGTGCTGCGGGGCGCCCGGGAGACGGCGAGCTGCGCCTGGGTGGCCCAGCACGCCCCGAGCAACCCGAAGGCGCTGGCCGAGTTCGAGCGACGGGTGGCGTCGTTGCGGGACGGGGACGAGACGGTGCGCTGGTATCCGTTCTGAGCCGGTCCCGCTGTTCGGGTCTCGCTGCTTCTCGCTGAGCGGGCCCCGCAGTGCCCGGTCCCGTTGTCTCGGGCCCGCTGTTCCGCTCCCGTTGAGCTCGACGCGCCGTACCGGAGCTCAGACCGTTTCGTCCGCCAACTCCCGCAGGGGCCACGTCCCGTCGACCACCGCGTCCGCCTCGCCCTTGCGGCGCAGGAAGCTCTGGAAGTCCGCCGCCCACTGCGCGTACCACTCGATCTGGCGGCGGTGCAGTTCCGCCGGGCCGAGAGAGGCGATCTTGGGGTGGCGGTCGGCTATCGCGTGGGCGAGCCGGGCCGCGGCGAGGGCGTCCGCCGAGGCGTTGTGGGCGGCGTCGAGCGGGACTCCGTACTCCCTGCAGACCGCTTCGAGGTTGCGCTTGCCGCGGCGGTAGCGGTCGACGGACCGGTCGATGGTGTACGGGTCGACGACCGGGGCCGGATCGACGCCGCCCAGGCGGTCCCGCAGCGAGGGCAGGCCGTGGCGGCGCAGCTCCGCCGAGAGCAGGGTCAGGTCGAAGGCCGCGTTGTAGGCGACGACCGGGACGCCCGTCTTCCAGTAGGTCGTCAGGACGTCGGCGATGGCGTCCGCGACCTGGTCGGCCGGGCGGCCCTCCGCGGCCGCACGTTCATTGCTGATCCCGTGGACCGCCACCGCGTCCGCGGGGATCTCCACGCCCGGGTCCGCCAGCCATTCGCGGTGCCCTATGGGCTGTCCCGCCCTGACCTCGATCACGGCCCCCGTGACGATGCGCGCCTCGCGCGGATCGGTTCCGGTCGTCTCCAGGTCGAAGCCGATCAGCAGCTCCTGGTGCCAGCCCATGCGGCGGCCCCCCTTCTTGGTGGTGCTTTCCCCCAGTGGTCTCCACGATCCCATGCGCCACTGACAATCAGAGGACCGCGTTCCGCTTACGGAACTTTCAGGACACCGGCCGTGAATCCACCCAAGACGTCTCGAACTCCTCGCGGTAGGTCGGGAAGAGTCCGCTGTCGTCGATCTCGCCCGGCTTGACCACCTTGTTCCCGTTGCGCAGCACCAGCACCGGCGCCTCCATGCCCCGCGACCGCCGCAGATAGGACTGCACGACCGCGACCCCGTCCGCGCCGTCCCCGTCGACGAGGTAGGCGGTGAAGCGCGGTGTCTCGTCGTAGACCTGGATCTCGAAGGCGCCCGGGTCGCGCAGCCGGGACCGCACCCGGCGCATGTGCAGGATGTTCATCTCGACGGCACGGCTCAACTCACCGCGCTTGATGCCGAGTTCACGCTCGCGCCGTTTGACGGCACTGGACGCCGGGTTCAGGAACAGCAGCCGCGCCCGGCACCCGGCCTCGGCGAGGCGCAACAGCCGGCGGCCGGAGAAGTTCTGCACGAGCAGGTTGAGGCCGATGCCGACGGCGTCGAGGCGGCGGGCGCCGCCGAAGATGTCCTCTGCGGGGAACTGGCGCAGCAGCCGCACCCGGTCGGAGTGGACGGCGACCACGTCCGCGTACCGGTCGCCGACGAGGTCCTCGACCGCGTCCACGGGGAGCCGGCGCGCGGACGGCACGTCGCCGCCGGCGCCGAGTATCTCCAGCAGTTTCGCCGAGGCCCGCTCGGCCTGCCCCAGGACGGCCTCGGACAGGGCCCGGTTGCGCGAGACGACGTTCCGGGTCACTTCCAGCTCGTCCAGGGCGAGTTCGACGTCCCGGCGCTCGTCGAAGTAGGGCTCGAAGCACGGCCAGTGCTGCACCATCAGCTCGCGCAGCTGCGGCAACGTGAGGAAGCTCAGGACATTGTCGTCGGCCGGGTCGAGCAAGTAGCCCTTGCGGCGGCTGACTTCGCGTACGGCGACCGCGCGCTGCACCCACTCCTGGCCGGCCGGTCCCGCGGCGGCGACCACCCAGTCGTCGCCGTGGACGGGTTCGTAGATGGGACGCAGAACAGCGGCCACGACCGCGCGCAGCCGCTGTTCGACGAGGTTCAGCCAGATGTAGGCCCGGCCGGCCCGCTGGGCGCGCGTACGCACCTCGCTCCAGGCGTCGGCGTCCCAGTCCAGCTCCGGCCCGATGGAGCCGGCGGCGTCCATGGGCCGGGCCAGCGACACCGTGCCGGGCGGGACGTCTGCGGAGTTCCCCTCGTGACCCTCGTCACCAGGGGGCAACTCCAGCCCTCCCGAGCCCACCCGCGCACCGCCTTCCGCTCCCCCGAGCACTGCCCCACCCAACGATCAAGGAAGGGTACTCCGGGAGCGGTCGGCGGTGCAGCCGGATGGACAGGGTCGTTTCTCAACTACCGCGGTTCCAGTCGCCGTTCTGCCCGGCGAGGGCGGCGGGAGTGAGCGGATTCATAGCCGTGACGTCGCGCGGGGCGATGGAGAAGCCCTGCCAGTGGACCGGCATCGGCTGCTGATCCTCGTCCCGGGCTATGTGATGGAAGCCGATGTTCATCCAGACCACGGGCTGGGTGAGGGTCTGCCCGTTCACGAACTTGTCGACGGAGGAACCCGATCCGGAGGCGCAGCCGGGCTGGTTCTCGCTGGCGTACTTCTCACAGCTCTTGTACTGGGTGAAGTACACGTCGTGCTTGGTGAAGGGGCGGCCGGAGTACTTGCTGGTGGGTCCGGGGACGAGCTCGTACGAACGCGGGTGGCCGTCCTTGTTCTTGCCCGCCGAACTCACCACGCGCCACCAGCGCATGTTCTTGCTGTCGCCCGCCAGTTCCTTGGTCACCGTGGTGCGGGTGGTCTTGGCGGTCGGGCCGTTGCCGGCGCCGGCCGGGGCGGTGACCTTCGAGTCGTACTGCTCGACCTTCGCCTTGGAGGAGCCGTCGAGGGCGAAGTCGAGCTTCCAGAAGACGTTGTGGCTGTGGCTGTCCGCCTTGGCCGCCGCGCCCTTGCCGATCGGCCAGCTGCGGCCGTCACCGGCGTCGTAGTCGTACGGCGAGAGGCTGCCGGTCGCGCCGACGTTCATGTGGACGGTGCCGTCGTCCTGGAAGCGCCACTCGGTGATGTACTCGTACCAGTCGACCTTGTTGACCGTGTAGACGAGCAGGTCCTTGCCCTGCGCCTGGTAGACCGTGTTGCCCTGCTCGTAGTTCATGAGGCGGTAGGCGTGGCCGCGGGTCTTGGTGGTGGTGCACAGGCCCTTGATGTTCGGGTCCTGGTAGTACGAGGTGTTCTTGACCTTGACCGTCTTGATCGTGCCGCCGGGGCACTCCGCGGCGGTCATGTTCATCAGACCGTCGCCGAAGTTGTACGTCGTCAGGTCGTTGTACTCGCTCCTGCCGTCGTCGTACGGCACGTGGATCTGGGCGAGCCTGGCGCTGTTGAGAACCTTGATCGGCTTGGTCTCGCCGGGCGGCTGGTAGGAGATGTCCTCCAGGACGATCCCGGCCTTGCTCTCGAAGCGCCAGCACATCCGCCAGGTCGTGCCGGAGGCGAGCTTCTTCTCGATCTGGTACGCCGTGCTGCAGTCGGCGGCCGCCGCCGCGGCGGGGGCGGCCTTCGGCTGGGCGGCGGCCGGGCCCGCACCGGTGGTCACGCCGGCCGCCAGGGCCATGACGGCGACACCCAGGAGCGTCCGCCTGCCGGCACGGCTCATTCTGTTCACGCGCATGAAGAAATGACTCCCTTACAGGAGGTGCGAATGGGAAAAGCGAACGGGTGGGCGGCTCAGCCGCGGACGATCTCGACGACCTTGCGGGTGCTCAGGTCGATGACCAGGTCCCGGGTGTCGATCCACGGTCCGTTCTTGACCTTCGGGGTCAGCGTCGCGCAGCGGTGCTCGCCGCAGGCCGTGAGAGCGGCGGGCCTGACCCCCGGGTTCGCCCTGAAGACCATGCTGTTCAGCTGGAGCTGGTCCGGCGAGGTGAGCTCCTTGCCGGTGGCGTCCTTGTAGTCGCCCTTCAGCCCCGCGGACAGCGGGTCGGCGAGCAGCAGTCGGGCCGCCTCGGCCGTCTCGGCCCGGCTCAGCGGCGGCTGTACGCCGTGGCTGGTGGAGGTCCCCACGACCTTGCCGGTGTCGAGATCGACGGTCCGGGTGACGAGGGTGTCGTCCTTGTAGTCGTAGTACGTCACGTCTGCGCGCCGCGGCGCGTTCGCGTCGTCCAGCTCGCTCGCCCCGGGGTCGGCGAGGTCGATGCCGAGCTGCTGCGGTCCGCGGTCCCCGTCGACGTCCTCACTGGCGTTGAACAGCTGCCGGTTGAGGGCGAGTTTCGCGACCCGCTCCATCTCGTCGTCGGTCAGCGGGTCGCGGCCCTTGCCCTTGTCGCCCTCGGCGGGGGCTTCCTCGACGACGCCCGGCGCGGCGGCCGCACCCTGGGTCTCCTGGTCCTGCTGCTGCCCGGCGGCCGCCTGCCCGCCCCCCTTGGTTCCTCCCGTTTCGTCGGCCCCGGCCGTGCCCGGCAGGGTGATTCCGACCATCACGGCGGTCGAGGCCACCGCGATGGCCGCACCGGCCACCACCTTGCCAAGGTGGCGGCGCACTATTTCGCGCACGTCTTTCCCCCTGCTCCCCCTGGTCACGGGAGTATGTGATTGCCCCACAGGTCTGCGCATACCTCGTATGCACCGGTCGGCCGGTAAGAGGGACGTAAGTCATAGGTGGTTCCATCACTTTCGGGGAGACTCGGGGTCAAGGCGCCCCGGCGGCGGGCACGAGCTGAAAGAGTCGTATCCATGCAGGTCTGGCCTGGAGAGGCGTATCCACTCGGTGCCACGTACGACGGCGCCGGCACCAACTTCGCGGTCTTCACCGAGGCCGCGGACCGAGTAGAGCTGTGTCTGCTGCACGACGACGGCTCGGAGACGGCGGTGGAGCTGCGGGAGAGCGACGCGTTCGTCCGGCACGCGTATCTGCCCGGCGTGATGCCGGGCCAGCGCTACGGATTCCGGGTGCACGGCCCGTACGCCCCGGAGCGCGGACAGCGCTGCAACTCCGCGAAGCTGCTCCTGGACCCGTACGCGCGCGCGATCAGCGGGGCGATCCAGTGGGGCGAGGAGGTCTACGGCTACCACTTCGACTCGCCCGACAAGCGCAACGACCTGGACTCCGCCCCGCACACCATGAGCTCGGTCGTGGTCAACCCGTACTTCGACTGGGGCGACGACCGCCGCCCGCGCACCGACTACCACCACACGGTGATCTACGAGGCCCATGTGAAGGGCCTCACCATGCGCCACCCCGGCCTGCCCGAGGAACTGCGCGGCACCTACGCCGCCCTCGCGCACCCGGCGGTCATCGAGCACCTGACGGAACTGGGCGTCACCGCGCTGGAGCTGATGCCGGTCCACCAGTTCGTGAACGACCACCGGCTGGTCGACATGGGCCTGAACAACTACTGGGGCTACAACACCATCGGCTTCTTCGCCCCCCACAACGCGTACGCCTCCTGGGGCGACCGCGGCCAGCAGGTCCTGGAGTTCAAGTCGGCGGTGCGGGCGCTGCACGAGGCGGGCATAGAGGTCATCCTCGACGTGGTCTACAACCACACCGCCGAGGGCAACCACCTGGGCCCGACGCTGTCCTTCCGGGGCCTGGACAACGCGTCGTACTACCGCCTCACCGACGATCCCCGCTACTACATGGACACCACGGGCACCGGCAACTCCCTGCTGATGCGCTCCCCGCACGTCCTCCAGCTGATCATGGACTCGCTGCGCTACTGGGTCACCGAGATGCATGTCGACGGCTTCCGCTTCGACCTCGCGGCGACCCTGGCCCGGCAGTTCCACGAGGTGGACCGGCTGTCGTCCTTCTTCGACCTGGTGCAGCAGGACCCGGTGGTCTCCCAGGTGAAGCTGATCGCCGAGCCGTGGGACGTCGGCGAGGGCGGCTATCAGGTGGGCAACTTCCCGCCGCTGTGGACGGAGTGGAACGGCAAGTACCGCGACACCGTGCGCGACCTGTGGCGCGGTGAGCGGCGGGCGGTCGCGGAGTTCGCGTCCCGGCTGACGGGCTCCTCCGACCTCTACCAGGACGACGGGCGGCGCCCGTTGGCCTCCATCAACTTCGTGACCTGCCACGACGGGTTCACGATGCACGACCTCGTCTCGTACAACGACAAGCACAACATGGCCAACGGCGAGGAGAACCGGGACGGCGAGAGCCACAACCGGTCCTGGAACTGCGGAGCCGAGGGCGAGACCGACGACCCGGACGTGCTGGAGCTGCGTGCCCGGCAGATGCGGAACTTCATCGCCACGCTGATGTTGTCCCAGGGCGTGCCGATGCTCAGCCATGGTGACGAGTTCGCCCGCACGCAGCGCGGCAACAACAACGCCTACTGCCAGGACAGCGAGGTGGCGTGGGTCCAGTGGCCCGAGGAGGGCGAGGTCTTCGGCGATCTGCTGGCCTTCACGCGCGCGATGGTGTGGCTGCGCCGGGACCATCCGGTCTTCCGCAGGCGGCGCTTCTTCCACGGGCGGCTCGTGGAGGGCACCCATGACGAGCTGTCGGACATCGCCTGGTTCACCCATGAGGGCGAGGAGATGACCCAGCGGGACTGGGACCGGGCGCAGGCGTCGGCCATCTCGGTGTTCCTCAACGGCAACGCGATCTCCGAGCCGGGCCCGCGCGGGGAGCGCATCGGCGACGACTCGTTCCTGCTGATGTTCAACCCCTCGCACCGGACGCTGGACTTCGTGGTGCCGGTCAACCACGGCCGGCAGTGGGAGGTCGTCGTCGACACCGCCCTCGCCGACGGCGTGCCGCCGGGCACGGGCGCCAAGGTGCAGGCCGGGGACCGGCTGACACTGGTGGACCGGAGCATGACGGTACTGCAGCGGCCGGTCTAGGACCTGCCCGGTCCAGGGACTGCCGGTCGGCACGCGCGCGTGGAGCGTGCTCCCGATCTACCGGGCGCACGAAGCCGGCCTCGCCGCCAGTGCGAACGCGAAGGCGAGCGCGCCCGCCAGGCTTAACGCCGCGGCGGGGCCGGACAGGCACGGATCGTCGCGTCGCCGGCGTCGGGACGGGACCGTTTCGTCGTGCTGCCGGCGTCGGGACGGGACCGGGGCGTCGAGTCGCAGGCGTCTCGACGGGACCGGTCCGTCGCATCGGCGTCTGGTGCAGGGCGAAGCCGCTTCCGCACACGGCCACCGACACCGCGGCTGCGGCCAGTGCGTAGGCCGGGTGGGCCATGACCGTGGCGAGGCCGACCAGGGCGGGGACCAGGACGAAGGAGATCGGCGTCCGCACGGCGGGGGCCAGGGCGATCAGGAGGGCGCGGGCCAGGGGGCCGGTCAGCGGCACGGTCGCACCCGCCGTCGCGCCGAGGACCGCGAGGAGCGGTGTGGGCGGTCCGCCCAGGGCTCCGGTCCCATGGGCCCCATCGCTTCGAAGCCAGCCACGCGCGCGAGGGGACGTGCACAGGGCGATGACACGAAACACGGTGGGGCGGGTACGTAGGTCTGCATGACACCTGAGCGACCCGACCCGGTGGTGCCGACCGCCACGTACCGGCTGCAGCTGCAGCCCGAGTTCCCCTTCGCCGCCGCGGCGGCCGCCGTGCCGTACCTGGCCACGCTCGGCGTCTCGCATCTGCACCTGTCCCCCGTCCTGGAGGCGGTCCCCGGCTCCGCGCACGGTTACGACGTCGTGGACCACGCGCGCGTACGGGCCGAACTGGGCGGCGAGGAGGGGCTGCGCGCGCTGGCCGACACCGCGCGGCGGCACGGGCTCGGCCTGATCGTGGACATCGTGCCGAACCACATGGCCATGGCCCCGCTCCACAACCGTGCCCTGTGGGAGGTGCTCAGGGAGGGCCCCAAGTCGCCGTACGCGCGATGGTTCGACATCGACTGGGAGGCGCAGGGCGGACAGGTGCTGCTGCCGGTCCTGGGCGGCCCGCTCGGCTCGGTCATCGGTGACCTGCGGGTCGACGGCGACGTCCTGCGCTACCACGACCACGCCTTCCCGTTGCGCGAGGGCACCGGAGAACTGCCGCTGCCGCGGCTCCTGGACGCGCAGTGGTACCGCCCGGCGTGGTGGCGGCTGGCCCGTACCGAGCTCAACTACCGGCGTTTCTTCAGCATCTCGGAGCTCATCGGGGTGCGGGTGGAGGACCCGGAGGTCTTCGAGGCCACCCACGCCAAGATCCTCCAGCTGCTCCACGAGGGCGTCGTCGACGGGCTGCGGATCGACCACCCCGACGGTCTCGCCGACCCCGACGCGTATCTGCGCAGGCTGCACGAGGCGACCGGCGGCCGCTGGACGGTGGTGGAGAAGATCCTGGCGGAGGGCGAGCCGCTGCCGGCGTCCTGGCCGGTCGCGGGCACCACCGGGTACGACGCCCTGCGGCACATCGACGGCGTGCTCACGGACCCGGCCGGGTTCGGCGAACTCCTCGGTCAGTACCGGCGGTTCGCGGCCCCGCAGACGGACCGGGGCGGGCAGTGGGAGGCGACGGTGCGGCGGGCGGCGTACAAGGTGCTCGCGCACGAGCTGGCCGCCGAGACCGAGCGGCTGACCCGGGTGGCGGTCCGGCTGTGCGCCACGTCCCCGGAGCCCGCGCTGCGCGACCGCGCTCCGTGGGCGCTGCGCACCGCCCTGCAGGAACTGCTGGTCCGTATGGAGGTCTACCGGCCCTACGGCTCCGTCGACGCCGCCTCCGTCCTCACCGAGGAGGCCGCGCAGGAGGCCCGGCAGGCGTTCGTGGTGCCCGAGGAGGCCGGTGCGGTGGACGTGGTCCGCGCTCTGGTGCTGGGGCAGGCGGGTGAGGGGCCCGAGCATGTGGAGTTCGGGACCAGGTTCGCGCAGACCTCGTCGGCGCTGCGGGCCAAGTCCGTGGAGGACACGGCGTTCTACCGCTATGTGCCGCTGCTGTCGGCGACCGAGGTGGGCGGGAATCCGGGCGCACCCGCGGTGTCCCCGGGCGACTTCCACGCGTACTGCGCGCGCGTGCAGCGCGACTGGCCGGCGACCGGCACGGCGGTGTCGACGCACGACACCAAGCGCAGCGCCGATGTACGGGCCGCGCTGGCCGTCCTCACCGAGTGCCCGCAGCGCTGGGCCGACGTCCTGGCCGAGGTGACCCGCACCGGCGAAGGGGTGCCGGACGCGCAGCTGGCGTGGGCGGCCTGGCAGACGGTGTTCGGGCTCGGCCCGGCGGACCCGGAACGGGTGCAGCAGGCGCTGCTGAAGCATGTGCGCGAGGCCGGGCTGTACACGAGCTGGACGGAGCAGGAACCGCCGTACGAAGAGGCGGTGGCGGCCTTTGTCGCGGCGGGGCCGTCCGGGGCGCCGGGCGAACACGTGGCCGCCTTCCGCGGTGCGCTGGGGCCGTCCGTCCGGGCGAACATGCTCGGCACGGCGCTGCTCCATCTGACCATGCCGGGGGTGCCCGACATCTACCAGGGCACAGAGGCCGAGTACCGGGCCCTGGTGGATCCGGACAACCGCCGACCCGTGCGGTTCCCGCCCGAGGAGCCCGGTGAGAAGGGCGCGCTCACCACGGCGGCGCTGCACCTGCGGGCACGACGCCCCGCCGCGTTCGGCGACTCGGCGACGTACGCGCCGCTGTCCGCCGAGGGTCCGGCGGCGGCCCACTGCCTGGCGTTCGCCCGCTCCGGGGAGGTCGTCACCGCCGTGACGCGGCTGTCGCTGCGGCTGGCGGAGGCGGGCGGCTGGCGCGAGACCCGGTTGCCGCTGCCACCGGGCCGATGGACCGATGTCCTGTCTCCGGGAAGGGAGTTCACGGGGCACGTGCGCGTGGCGGAGCTCTTCGAGGGGCTGCCGGTGGCGTTGCTGGAGCGGGTGGAAGCGGACCGCGACTGAGCCGGGCCTGCCAACTCACCCCGGGCGCAGGCGCCGTCACCGCACGCCGTCGCACGGCCCGGCCCACCGGCTCGTGACCGCGTGCGCTCCCGGAGCCCGGACCGGGCGGCCGGCGCGCGGTGACGGGCGACGGCGCACGCTCGATCCACACCGCGAACGGCCATCGGATGGGGTCCGGAGGTGCGCGCCGGCGCCCGGGCCCGTCCCATCCGACCCCGGCACCCCCGCTGGCACCAACGGCCGTTCCAGCTGGCGGTAAATGCATCCGGGCGCCCCCTGGAGGCTCCCCCGTTGCGCGCTTGACACTTCACAGAGGGCGTGGCGTACTGCGGATTGCGAAGCCGGGCGGATGTGTCGGGGGTGAGTCTCCTGCCGGAGCTGCGCTACCCCACAGTGACCGAAGTCGTCACGTCCGCAAGGGCGTTGACCGCTCGGCGGCCCGCTCTGTGCACCCTGCGTCAGGTCGGCCGGTCCCGGGCGGGCAGACCCCTGCATCTGCTGTCCGTGGGCCATGCCCGGCGTGCCGTGCTCGTCGTCGCCGGCGCCCACTCCAACGAGCCGACCGGTGGTGCGACCCTCCTCGATGTCGCCGAACGTGTGGTGCACGAAAGGGAGTTGAGGCTGGAGACGTCCTGGCACTTCCTGCTGTGCGCGGATCCCGACGGGGCGAGCCTGCACATCACGCCCGCGCCGCGCAGCCTGTTCGACTACCACCTCGGTTTCTTCCGGCCCGCGGGCCACGAGCAGCCGGAGTGGTCCCCGGCCGTGCTGCCGCCGGACCGGCTGCCACCGGAGACCCGGGCCCTGACCGGCGTCATCGACGAGTTGCGCCCCTACCTCCAGGTCACCCTGCACGGCACCGATCTGGGCGGCAGCTGGGTGCAGTTGACGAAGGACATCCCAGGTCTCGCGGAGCCGTTCGCCAAGTCCGCGGCGGAGCTGAACATCCCGGTGGAGACGGGCGCCTCGGACGCCGCGGGCTGGCCCGCGTCCGGGCCCGGGGTACATGTGATGCCCGCCCCGGGCGCGGGGGCGGCGTACCCGAGCATGCCGGACGACGCGCGCAACAGCACCTGGTACCACGCGCACCGGTACGGCGGGCTGACCGCGATCGTCGAGGTGCCGATGTGGGCGAGCGACCTGGTCGACGACCCGGCACCGCATCCGGCCCCGGCCGTCGCGCTGCGGCGTCTGGCGGGGCGGCTGCTGCAGGACGCGCGGCAGGTGGAGCGGGTGCTCGCCGACGCCACGCCGCGTCTGCCGGACGTCGAGGGGCCGCTGCTGCGGGCCTCCAAGTGGGGCCTGGAGCTGGTGCCGGGGCTGGCCGCGGACTGGATGCACACCCCGCCCGCCGACAACACGCGCGCGTATGTGGGCAGCGTGGACGCGTTCGCGCGTCGGCTGCCGCTGCGGGCGGCGTCGATGCTGCTGCGGGTGCTGCTGGAGTACGACGACCGTGCGGCGCCCCGTCTGGAGCGGTTGGTGGCGACCTGGAGCGAGGCTTTCGCCGACCGTTTCCAGGCCCGGTGGGTGCCGTTGGAGCACCAGATCGAGCACCAGTCCCGCACGGTGGTGGCGGCGGCGATCCACGCGCGCGCGAGGGCGTCCTGAGCCCCGCCGCCACCGGCCGGACTCAGGTGGTGGCGAGGCCGTCGAGCGCGAACACCGATCCGGTCCGCCCGGCCATCACACAGCCGTTGGAGAAGGTCTCCGCGTAGTCGACCGGCCGCCCGTTCCACTGTCCCTGCGCGCGTGCGGTCACCGGGGCGTAGTTCATCGGGCAGTAGGTGTTCTTCGCCGGGAGGGCGGCGAGGTCGCCGGTCGCCGCCTCCAGTTCCGCGCAGGCCTCGGCCGCTTTCCCGTGTCCCTGGGGCGGGTCGCACAGCAGCAGCGTGCCGCGGGTGTCGCTGGACCGGGCGTCGCCCCTGGTGACCGTGAGGAAGAGCCAGTTGTCGGTGCGGGAGTCAGCGGGCGCCGCCTGCGCGGGGGCCGTGGTGGCGACGAGGAGGGCGGCCGCGGCGAGCAGCGAGCCTCGTACCGCCTTCGATGCGGTGCAGTTCTTCATTCCAGATGCATCGGCACGGCGGCCTGGGATCCCCACCCCGACTCACCCGAACGGGAGCTCACGCGCGTGTGGCGCCCGGCCAGTTCGAACACGGTCTGCACCACCCGCGCCTGGTACTCCACCTGGCGGGCGACGGGGATCCAGCGTGCCCCGCAGCCGTCGCGGTAGTCGGCGCACCACTCGTCGATGAGGCGGTCCAGCTCGGGCAGGGCACCGACCGGGTCGGTCCCGGCGGCCCTCACGAGCTGGTGCAGCAGGCCCGCGGTGCGCAGCGTCAGGCGGCGGCCGGAGATCCGCAGGGCGGCCAGGTGGCCGGTGCTGAGGGGCGGCAGCGGATGGGATCCGTCGTCGACATCGGGATCCCAGGAGTCCGCGATGCCGGGGCAGACCAGTAAATAGTCGTCGACCGGTGCGAGCAGCCGCTCCGCGTCCGGGACGGCGGTGACGAAGGGCCGGACGCGCGCGAAGAGGCGCTCCAGGCGCTGGGTGTCGTGGCGCAGGGTGCGGCTGACGCCGCGCAGTACGGCGGCCGCGTCGACGGGCGGGGAGCCGTCCTCGACTGCGGTCACGCCCCACATGGGCGCCTCGACGATCGCGGTCACGGTGCCGTACCGGTGCGGGTGGTACCAGGTCGACTCGACGGCGGCCTCGGTGATGGCGGCGGCCAGGTCGCCCCGGCGCGGCGGCGGGATACGGAACACGGCGGGCCCCAGGACCGGCCAGTACAGGGTGTCGTACGGGCCGAGTTCGCGGGGGATGCCGAGCCGGGCCGCGTGGTGGGCGACGCGGCCCGCGAGGCCCGGCAGGTCGTGGGTCAGCTCGACGAAGCCGCCGCCCACGTCGACGCCGTGCAGGGAGCACTGGAGGAAGGGCCGCAGTTCGTCCTGGACGTCGAGCAGGGCGCGGGTCTCCGGCAGCGTGACGGCGTCGGCGCCGTCGGGCAGCCACTCGGGCTGTTCCAGGAAGCCGGGCCGGAAGAAGTTCCGGAAGTGCCGGCCGAGGGTGTACGGGCCGTGCAGCCAGCCCTCGTTACGGCGCAGACCGTCGGGGTCGAGGCTGAGCAGCAGGTTCCAGGTGGCGTCGGCGCCCTCGGTGAGCAGGGGGTCGGCGAGGGCGCGTTCGGCGAGCCGCAGGACGGTGCCGCCGCCCACGGGTTCGTTGGCGTGCGGGCCGGCGACCACGAGGGCCTGGCGGGTGCCGTGGCCGACGGACAGCAGCCACAGCGGTGTGCCCGCGCGGGACGTGCCGACCGTGCGGAGTCTGGCGTCGCCGGGGTGGCGGGCGACGAGTGCGGACGCCCGGGCGCCCAACTCGTCGACGGTCGGGTAGCGGAGGAGTGGCGGCAGGGCACACCTCCACAAATATGGTGCCGTCGGTTCACCTGATGTGCATGGTGTACGCACAGTGAGTCACGACTTGTGGGGTACGTCAACACCGCGGTCGGCAAAGGGATCTGAGCCCTCGACAGGACGTAAACCCCAGGCCAGAGCTAAGGTTCGGCTCAGTTCATGGACGCCTCGGCTCAGTCGGCGGAGAGCCGGAACCACATCCGCCCGAAGCCGATCTGGTCGCCCTCACGGACCACGGCTGCCCCGATGACACGCCGCCCGTTCACCGTCGTGCCGTTGGTCGAACCGAGGTCCCGCAGCACCCACATGCCGCCCTGGCGGCTCAGTTCGGCGTGCACCCGGGACACCGTCTCGTGGGTCAGCCTCAGTCCGTTGGCGGGGTCGCGGCCGATCCGCAGCGGGTATCCGTTGCCGGGGTGCGGCAGCAGCAGCTTGGGCAGCCGCTCGGCCTGCCAGGCACGGCGCAGCCGCTGGGTGAAGCCGGAGACCGCCTCCACGGAGCCGAACACCAGCCGGGAGAAGCGTCCTTCCGAGGGCAAGTCGGCGGTGAGCGCCGCGAGTTCGTCCGAGCGGCGGGCGGCGAGCGCCAGTTCCATGCGCCGGATGAACGTGTCGTGCGACAGCCGACCCATCGCGACGCCGTCACGGAGCACGTTCAGCGCCTTGTCGCGCTCCGCGTCGGAGAGCCGCGCGGGGTACGTGTTGAACTCGAAGGACGACGTCACGTTCGTGATTGTCGGGCAGTGAACGCCGGGTGTCCAGAAAACGTGAGAACAGCCGCCACGCGCGTACACGTGACGCCACCTGCCACGACACCCGCCGCAAAAGGGAAGATTCAAAAGCGGATCGGTCCTGTTTGAAGCACGATGGACGGGCTACATCACGGTGAGCAGACGAAGGGGAACCGTCCGTGCAGTTCGAGGTGTGGGCACCGCAGGCCGACCGTGTGACGCTCCGGTGCGACGGCGCCACGCGCGCGTTGGAGCGCGATCCGGAACGGACCGGATGGTGGCGAGGTGAGGCGCAGGCGCGGGACGGCTCCCGGTACGGCTTCGCACTGGACGACGGCCCCGTGCTGCCGGACCCGCGCTCGCGCCGCCAGCCGGACGGCCCGGACGGGTTGAGTGCGGTCGTCGACCAGGGGAGGTACACCTGGCACACGGAGTGGGCCGGACGGCCGCTGCCGGGCGCGGTCCTGTACGAGCTGCATGTGGGCACGTACACGCGTGACGGCACCCTGGAGGCGGCCGCCGAGCGCCTCGGGCATCTCGTCGAACTGGGCGTCACCCACGTCGAGTTGATGCCCCTGTGCCCCTTCCCCGGCCGGCACGGTTGGGGGTACGAGGGCGTCTCGCTGTGGGCCGTGCACGAGCCGTACGGCGGGCCCGAGGGGCTGAAACGGTTCGTCGACCGGGCTCACGAGCTCGGTCTCGGGGTGGTCCTGGACGTCGTACACAACCATCTGGGGCCGTCGGGCAATTACCTGCCCGCGTTCGGGCCGTACTTCACGGACACCCACCACACACCGTGGGGTTCCGCGGTGAATCTGGACGCGCCCGGGTCGGACGAGGTGCGGGCGTATCTGCTCGGCAGTGCGCTGGCGTGGCTGCGGGACTACCGGATCGACGGGCTGCGCCTGGACGCGGTGCACGCGCTGGCGGACACGCGCGCGTTGCACTTCCTGGAGGAACTGTCGACGGCGGTGGACACGCTCGCCGCCGAGTCGGGCCGGCCGCTGTTCCTGATCGCCGAGTCCGACCTGAACGACCCGCGGCTGATCACCTCCCGCGTTCAGGGCGGATTCGGGCTGCACGCGCAGTGGAACGACGACTTCCACCACTGCCTGCACTCCGCGCTGACCAACGAGTCCCAGGGCTATTACGCCGACTTCGGCCGCGCCCCCCTCGCCGCGCTGGCGAAGACGCTCACCGGCGGGTACTTCCACGACGGCACGTACTCGAGTTTCCGGGGCCGCCGGCACGGGCGTCCGCTGGACCGTTCACGGGTGGCCGCGCACCGTCTGCTCGGCTACGGCCAGACCCACGACCAGGTGGGCAACCGCGCCCAGGGCGACCGCCTCTCGGCGTCCCTCTCCCCCGGTCTGCTGGCGTGCGCGGCGGCACTGACGCTGACCGCTCCGTTCACGCCGATGCTGTTCATGGGCGAGGAGTGGGCGGCGGGGACGCCCTGGCAGTTCTTCACCGACCACACCGATCCCGAGCTGGCGGAGGCCGTACGGCGGGGCAGGCGGCGGGAGTTCGCCGAGCACGGCTGGAAGGAGGAGGACGTGCCCGATCCGCAGGACCCGGCGACCCGGGACCGCTCCTGCCTCGACTGGTCCGAGCCCGCACGCGAGCCCCACGCGCGCGTACTGGACTGGTACCGCCGGCTCCTCGCGCTGCGCCACGAACAGGCCGACCTCACCGACCCGGACCTCGCCGACACGAAGGTGGCGTACGACGAGCGGGGGCGCTGGCTGGCCTTCCGGCGCGGGGACGTGCGGGTGGCGGTGAATCTGGCCAAGGAACCCGCCGCGATCCCTCTGGGGCCGCGTCAGGCGCGTGTACTGGCCGCCTGGGAGCCCGTGGAGGGGCCGGGGGCGGACGGGGTGCTGCATGTGCCCGGGGAGTCGTGCGTGGTGCTTCTTCAGGAGTGAGGGGCCCGGCACGGGTGAGGGTCAGTGGCCCGGCGCGTGTGAGGGGCCCGGCGCGGGTGGGAGTCAGTGATCCGGCGCGTGTGAGGGGCCCGGCGCGGGTGGGAGTCAGTGATCCGGCGCGTGTGAGGGGCCCGGCGCGGGTGGGGGTCAGTGATCCGGCGCGGGTGAGAAGCCCGGCGCGGCTACTCCTCCTCTTCGCCCTCCCGCAGCTCCGTCACCCGCTCCAGCAGGATCGCCTCCCAGGCGTGCCGGAGCTGCACCCGTAGCTCCGGGAGCGGCGTGTCGCCGCGGCCCTCCAGGCGTTCTGCGAGGCGGACGACCGCGTCGCAGCGGGCGAGCCACAGGCCGCGCAGGCAGGGGCGGGCGCCGTAGCCCGCGAGGGTGGCGGCGCGGACGGCGGCGGGGGATCCGACGGCGAGGGCGAGCCCGGCGATGTCCTCGGCGGGGTCGCCGACGATCGCCTCGGCCCAGCCGAGCACACCGCGTACCCGGCCGTCGGCGCTGACCACGAGGTGGTCGCCGGTGAGCCCGTGGTGGACGAGGACGGACGTGCCGGGCTGGGCGGCGAGCTGGACGGCGGCCGCCGAGGTGAGCTGGTGGAGGCGGCCCGCGTCGAACTCGTCGGCGGCGGCGAGGGATCGGGCCGTGCGTTCGGCGGCTCGCCGCAGTGCCTCCAGGGAGCGCGGGGCGGTGCGCGGAACCCCGAGGGTCTCGGCCTGGCGGGCGGGCACCTCGCGCAGACCGGTGAGCAGCGCGGCCAGGTCGGCCTCACCGACGGCTGAGACGTCGTGCTCGCGCGCCGAGCCGCCGGGGAGCAGGGCGTCGAGCGTGTAGGTCAGCCCTGGTGTCCACTCGCCGTGGGCCACGCTCGTCGGGACGGCGGCCGGGACGTGCGGTCGGACGAGGTCGCGCAGCCGCAGTTCGCGGCGCTGGCGCAGGGCGGCCTCGCGGTCGGGGGCCAGGCGCAGCACATGGCGGGTGCCGACCCACCAGGTGGCGGGCTCGGCGCTCTCGGCGACGGGCCGGACGTCGGGTCCGGCGCCGCTCGATGCGTCCTTGAGGAGGGAACGGACCAGCCGGCGGACGGTGTCCGCGGTGGGTGTCGGTGCCTGGGTCATGTCGCGCCGTAGTCACTCGGGGGGTGTGCTGGGGCTCCTGATGGCTGCTCAGTCCACTATGACCATGTCGCGGGTCGTGTCGTTGAGGCGGCGGCCGCCGCCCTCGGTGACCGTGACGATGTCCTCGATGCGCACCCCGAAGCGTCCCGGCAGATAGACGCCGGGCTCGACGGAGAAGCACATGCCGGGGACGAGGGGCTGCTGTTCGCCCTCGATCATGTACGGCGGTTCGTGCGTGGTGACGCCGATGCCGTGGCCGGTGCGGTGGATGAAGTACTCGCCGTACCCGGCGTCGGCGATGACCCTGCGGGCCGCCCGGTCGACGTCCTGGCAGGCGACGCCGGGGCGTACCGCGCGGAAGCCGGCCTCCTGGGCCTCGCGCACGAGGTCGTGGACCCGGCGTTCCTCGTCGGTGGGTTCGCCGACGTGGACGGTGCGGGAGGTGTCGGAGCCGTAGCCGTCCTTGAGGCCGCCGAAGTCGAGGACGACCATGTCGCCGCGCTCGATGACCCGGTCGCCGACCTCATGGTGCGGGTTGGCGCCGTTCGGGCCCGAGGCGACGATGGTGAAGTCGACCTGGGAGTGCCCGAAGCGGCGCAGCAGACCGGCGAGGTCTGCGGCGACCTCGGACTCCCGGCGGCCGCCGAAGGGAACCTTCCGGATCTCCTCGAACGTTGCGTCAGCGGCTGCTCCCGCGGCCGCCAACAGCTCCAGCTCCGCCGCGTCCTTGACGGCCCGCAGCATCGGCAGGGCGTGGGTGAGGGAGGCGTACGAGGTGCCGGGGAGCGCCGTCTGCAGGCCCAGCAGGTGCATCGCCCAGGCGTTGTCGCTGATGCCGAACCGGCCGCCGGAGTCCAGGAGGGCGGCGGTGGCGGCGTAGGGGTCCTTGCCGTCGGTCCAGTCGCGCAGGGTCAGCGCGGACGCGCCGGTGGCGTGGGCGGCGTCCGGGGCCTCCAGGGTGGGGACGACGAGGACGGGGTCCTGGCCGGCGGCGAGGACCAGCAGGGTGAGCCGTTCGGTGATCGCGGTCGGGGTGTAGCCGGTGAGCCAGACCAGGTCCGGGCCGGGTGCCACGAGGAGTCCGGCGAGTGAGGCGTCGGCGGCAGCCCGGGCGGCGCGCTCCATGCGGGCCCGGTAGTCGTCGGCGGTGAAGGGCGCGAGCGTACGGCCGGTCATCCGGGCCTCCCTGGGCGGACAAAGGGACAACGGGGGCTACGGGCAGCATCCTGCCCGGACAGCGGGGGCCGCGCGAGCCGGTTCGCGGCGTTTTCCGACTTAACGGTTACGCATTGCTCAAGCATTAGCCCTAATGCTTAGATCGACATACGCCATTAAGGTCGATCTCAGGGGAGGCATCCGACCGTGCTCGTACTCGCGCACATCAGCGATCTGCATCTGGACAAAAGCGAACGGGCCACGGAGCGCGCGCAGCGGGTGCGCGACCGGCTGTGGGACCTGCCGGGGCGGGTGGACGCCCTGCTGGTGACGGGGGACATCGCGGACCACGGCGCGGAGGCGGAGTACGAGGAGGTCGCGCGGATCCTGGGCGACGCACCGTTCCCGGTGCTGACCTGCCCGGGCAACCACGACAGCCGCGCCCCGTACCGCAAGGCCCTGCTGGGCCTGCCGGCGGCGGACGGTCCGGTCAACAGTGTGCGCCTCTTCGACGACGCCGCGGTGCTGATGTGCGACTCCAGCATCCCGGGGAAGGACGAAGGGGCCCTGGAGGAGGAGACGTACGACTGGATCGAGGCGACGCTGGACGGGCTGGGCCAGGAACGGCGCGCGCTGCTCGCCTTCCACCACCCCCCGGTGGCGCTGCACCACCCGCTGCCGGACTCGTACCCGTTGCGGGAGCCCGACCGGCTGGCCGCGCTGCTCGAACGCCGCCCCGAGATCGCCGGGATCATCACCGGTCACGCCCACACGCCCGCCGCGACCACCTTCGCCGGGCGGCCGCTGGTGGTCGGCCCGGGGGTGACGTGGACGCTGCGGATGCCCTGGGAGGGCGAGCGGATCGCGGACCGGGACGCGCCGGTCGGGTTCGCCTTCCACATCCTCGACGACGCGGGGCGGCTCACCAGCCACTTCCGGGTGGTCATGTGACGATGCCGGGCACGGCGGTCAACTGCTGGTAACCACCGCTCTGGTGACGGACCGTCAGCTTGACTTCCTTGCCGGGGCGGGTGTCGGCCACGGCTCGGGCGAGGTCGGCGGCCGAGTCGACGCGCGTCCTGCCGACCTGGAGGAGTACGTCGCCCCGCACCAGGCCCGCCGCGAAGCCGGGGCCCGGCACATGCACGCCGACGATCACGGCGCCCGCCTTCTCGGCGTCGACGGCCTCCACGCCGAGGGCGGCCCTGGGCGGGGCAGGCGCGAGGGTGGGCGACGCGGAGGACGGCGAGGGCGACGACGGGGCGGAGCGGGTCGAGACGGGCGGGGTCCGCTCCATCTGCCGCTGCAGCTCGGCGAGTCTGCTCATGCCGATCACCGTGGCGCCGATCGTGCCGAGGCCGACGCCGGACAGGACCAGGACCGCTCCGACGAACAGCGCGAGCAGCAGGGTCCGCAGCTTTCGGGCACGGCGGGGCGCGGCGTGCGGGTGCCGGGCCGCACGGGGTTTGCTGCCGCCGCCGGGCTCCTGGCCCGGCATCGGCTTCGGACGCAACGCGGTCTGTTCCATGGCTTGCCTCCGGCTGGGGGCACCGCCCACGCCCTTGAGGCAGTGGGGGAACGGGGTCGCTCCCGGCTGGTGCTCTACCCGGGACGGCGGCGCCGGACGAACCACGAACGAGTGAGACTGACTGGCGGTCAAGAACGGGAAGCCATGGATGTTCGGGCCGATCGACAACGCGCACGTTCGAACTCAACCGGTCAGCACGTCCGCCAGCGCCGCCGCCGCTCCCCGCAGCACCCCCGCGTGGACCAGTTCTGTGCGATGGACGACTCGCGGCTCCGTGACCGGAACCGCGACCGTGCCGGGAATTCCCGTCGCCGCCGAGCGGGGCAGCAGGGTCAGGCCTCGCCCCGCCGTGGCCAGGGCGGTGAGGGTACGAACGTCCGTGCCGTCGTAGCGCAGTGCGGGGCGGAACCCGTGGCCGCCGTTCGCCGCGCGGAGGTGGGTCAGGGGCAGGCCGGCGTCGGGTGCGTCCAGCCAGCGGGCGTCGGCGAGGTCGGCGAGGCGCAGGCCGGGGCGGCGCGCGAGCGGATGCGCGTCGGGCAGCAGCACGCACACGGGCTCCTCGCCGGCGCCGCGCGTGGTCAGCGGCGCCACGTCGGGCAGCCGCAGCGGGTCGCTGGGGGCGGCCAGGCCGTCGACCAGGCCCAGGTCCGCCGTACCGGTGGCGACGGCCGCGGGAACAGCCTCGCGGGCGAGCACCCGCAGGGTCACACCCGCGGCCGGAAGCGCGGCCAGGACATGGGGCCCGAGCGCGGTCGGGGCGGCGGCGAGGACCAGCCCGTGCTCGGGCGCGGCAGCCATCCGTACGACGTCCGCGCGGGCCGCGTCCAGACGCAGCAGCAGTGGGCCCGCGTGTTCGAGGAGCCGCTCGCCGGCCGCCGTGGGCAGGACGGGACGGCGGGTCAGCAGCGGGGCGCCCAGGTCCTGTTCGAGGGCCTGGATGTGCTGGGACACGGCCGACTGGGTGTAGCCCAGCTCGCGGGCGGCCTCGGAGAAGGAGGCGAGGCGGGCGACGGTGACATAGGTGCGCAGGAGGTGCGGGTCCATGCGTCCAGGGTCGCATCAGCTCTGCTTATCGGGAGTGCAGAAATCATCGTTGGACGCGATCCGGCGGCCGCGCCCAGGATGAGGGCATGACGAACTCCGCAACCGTGACCGCCCGGATCGCCCTGGTCGGCGACCGCTCCCCCAGCGTCGTGTCCCACACCCGCATCCCCCTTCTGATGGACTCCCTCGCCGAACGCGACCGGCTCGTGCTCGACGCCTACTGGATCCCGTCCGAGGACGCCGAGGCGGAGGGCGCCGTCAGCGGGTTCGACGCGGTGTGGGTGGTGCCGGGCAGCCCGTACCGCAGCGAGGAGGGCGTGCTCGCGGCGATCCGCACCGCGCGCGTGGAGGGCATTCCGTTCCTCGGTACGTGCGCCGGGTTCCAGCATGCGCTGCTGGAGTACGCCCGTGATGTGTGCGGCCTCGCGCGCGTGGCGCACGCCGAGACCGACCCCGACGCCGAGGACCTGCTCATCGAGCCGCTGGCCTGTTCCCTCGTCGGCCACGAGGGCGTGGTCACCATCGAGCCGGGCTCGCTCGCCCAGTCCGTGATCGGATCGGAACGCACGGTCGAGCGCTACTTCTGCGCCTACGGCGCGTCCCGCCACCTCGACACGCTGCGCGCGCACGGGCTGCGCTTCTCCGGGTACGACGAGGACGGACACGTCCGGATCGCCGAACTGCCGGGCCACCCCTTCTTCCTGGCCTCGCTGTTCCAGCCCGAGCTGGCCGGCGACGGCTCGCGCCCGCACCCGATGGTCCGGGCGCTGGCGCGAGCCGCGGTGGAGCACGCCGTGCTGCACCGGGGTCAGCCCGTGTGACCCTCCCCGTGCCCGCCGTGGTGGCCGCCGCCGTGGTCGAACTTCAGCGCCTCGGGCGGCATGACGACGAAGGGCCGCATCATGCCCATGTCCTCGTGCTCCAGGAAGTGGCAGTGGTACATGAACCGGCCGTACGCCCCGTCGAACCTGCCCATGATGCGCAGCATCTGGTTGCCGGGGACCCGGTAGACGTCCTTGTAGCCCAGTTCGTTGGGTCCCAGTGGAATCGTCCTGGTCGGGTCGTACGCGATCGGTGTGCGGGTGCCGCCCACCGCCTGGTCGAAGCCCGTCACCACGTACGGGTCCCGTCCGAGCGCCTGGAAGTCGGCCAGGTGGATGTGCATCGGGTGCGGAATCGGCGCGAGGTTGAGGAAGCTCCACTGCTCGTGGCTGCCCTCGGCGATGGTGAACCCCAGGCCGTCGTTGAAGGTCCGGGCCGTGCGCCGGTAGGTCTTCGTGGTGCCGTCCGGACCGGTGACCTGGATGATGCCCTCGGCGGGGAACTGGATGCCGCTCGCGTCCTCGACCTCGGCCATCTCCCAGATCTCCGGGTGTCCGCCGCCGCCCTTGGTGCCGGGCGGAGTGAGCACGATCAGCCGGTGGCCGTGCGCCACGTCGTGCGTCATCCGGCGGAAGGAACCCGAGAGCATCTCGGGCAGCTCGAAGGTGTCGGTCTCGCAGGACTCACGGATCCGGAACTCCATGACCGCCGGGTAGCGCACATTGCCCACCGGGTCGGGCACGCCCACAGGCTGGTTGGGACCCTTGTTGACCAGACGGAGCCTGCGGCCCGCGAGACCACGGAAGTCGACGAGCAGGTCGAAGCGCTCCGCCGGGGCGGCGGTCAGGGTGGGCAGCGCCCCGTCGAAGTCGATCGGCACGGGCCGCGGCAACAGCCCGCCGTCGCTGCCGATCTGATGCACGACGCCCGGCACCGGATGGTCGTCCTCGTCCACCAGGACCAGGTCGTAGATGCGCGCGTTCGACGCGTTCACCAGGCGGAAGCGGTACCAGGCGTCGTCCACGTCGGCGTACGGCCAGATGCGGCCGTTGACCGTGGTGTACGGGCCGAGGAACGGTGTCGTGACCGGCTTGCCCGTCTCCGGGTGAGACGGGTTCACCACGATCGTCTTGTGCAGCAGCCGGCCGTTGAGAAGACCGTCCTCGTCGGTGTCGAGGTTGCGGTCGGCGAGCAGGAGCGGGATCTCCCGCTCCCCGTAGGGGAGATGGAGGGCGTCCTCCTCCTCGTCACGGACCAGGTAGGTGCCGTACAGGCCCGCCATCACGTTCCACCGCGTGATGTTCATGGCGTGGTCGTGGTACCACCACTGGACCGCCTGGTGGTCGTTCGGGTACTCGGAGAGCTGGGCGTCGCCGAAACCCACGGCGTTGTCCGTCCAGCCGTCATTGCCGCCCCCCGTCTGGGCGCCGTGCAGATGGGTCACCGACCAGGCGGGCAGGGCGGCCACGTCCTCGTCGGGCTTGACGCCGTCGCGGCCGGGCTCGGTGGTGGCGGGCGGGGTGCCCGCCGGGCGGACCGGTACCTCGACGGCGGTGACCGGGTATTCGCTGCCCTTGGGAACGCGGTTGGTCCAGGCGATGCGGAGCCGCTGTCCGCGCCGCACCTCGATGGTGGGGCCGGGCACCAGGCCCTCGTACCCCCACATCAGGGTCGGCGGCAGTTGCGGGTGCAGCCGGACCCAGGTCGGCTGCAGGGCGATCTCCGTCTCACGCAGCGCGTCGCCGGTGGCGGGCCGCAGGACGGGCGGGACGGGCAACGGCGCGACATACGGCGCCAGTTCGCCCGGCACCGCCTCCTGCTCCCCCTTGTCGCTCTCCGTGATCCTCTCGATGATGTCGGTCAAGGTCGAACACCCCCGTGTGTTCTGTGGTCTTGATTCCCTCACCCCGCAAGACTCCTGGCGCATCGCCGAAGTTCCCTGAATATCCCGTTCCGCACGAGAAGGTCCGAAAACCGCGCATGGGCACGCGAACTCCCGTTGACACCGGCGGCTGTTACGTTCAGTGACATGACGGATCACGCTCTCCGGCTCCCGCGCGAGAACCCGCCCCCGGCGGCCGGGCCCGGAGCGCCGGGTCAGCCGACGAGCGGCAGTGTCAGGGCCGGTGGCCGGTCCGGCAGGAAGCCGTGGGATCGGCGGGACAGGTACGCGGCCTTGTAGCGGTCGACGGTGCGGTGCCAGTGCAGGATGCCCGCCATCCAGTTCTGGAGGTCGGCGACGTAGTCGCGCATGATCTCGCGGGCCTCGTCCGAGAGGTCGAAGTCGTCGTGGACGACGGGCAGTTCATGCGCGGCGACATGCTGGAACTGCTGCATGCGCTGGGTCATCAGGTCGTGGACGACGTCGAGCGCGGTCGGGTAGTCGATGCCGAAGAAGTTCTGCACGACGAGGATCGCGTTGTGGACCTCGCCCTCGTACTCGATCTCCTTCTGGTACGAGAAGACGTCGTTGATGAGCATGGCGTAGTCGATGGCCGCGTTCTCCAGCGAGCGGACCGGGCCGCTGCGGTAGACCTCCGGCGGGACGGCGGGGCCGTGGCCCATCCGGCACAGGCTCATCGTGAGGTCGGAGCCGAAGGTGGCGCGGCGCATCTCCAGGTAGTCGACCGGGTCGGGGATCCGGTTCTGGACCTGGTTGGAGAGCTCCCAGACCCAGCTCTCGGTCATCACGTTCACGGAGTCCTTGAAGGTGCGCCGCCGGTCCGGCGTCATGTCCGCCGTCGTGCGCCGCCACAGGTCGATCAGGCCGCGCTCCATGCCGTTCAGGGGCGCCGGGACCTGCTCGCCCGCCACGGGCATGCAGTCCGACAGACGCTGGGTGATCAACCGGGCGGCGGCGAGGTCGCGGCGGTGGCCGAAGACCAGCGGGTAGTAGTCGTCGCCGTACGTCCCCCAGGCGAGCCACTGCGAGCTGAGGTCGAGGGCCTCGGGGGTGGCGTCCGGGTCGAGTCCCGCCGAGCACAGCGGCAGGTCGGCCGCGGCCAGCCTGTCCTCGTCCCAGACGCCCTCCTGGAGCATGCCCATCCGGTGCATCCACTCGGTGAGCCGGGGGCGGGCGGCGGGCAGATGCGGGCTGAGCTCGACCTCGAAGGGCATGAAGAAGTCGGGGAGCCGGGAAGGACCGACCTTCTGGTACGGCACATGCGTGTACGCCCGCAGCCTTTCCGCACCGGCCGAGGCGAGCAGGGCGCCGATGTCGGCGGCGGAGGTGCCCGGGCCGGTGAGTCCGTGCCAGGGCGCGGTGGAGGTGGCGCCCTCGTTCATGTAGCGGCTGGAGCGCAGGTGCCACTCGTGGCCGCCGGACTGCCAGTCCTGAAGTCCCTTGGTGTAGGCGGCGACCGCGGCGATGTCGCCCGGGGCGAGACCTTTCTCCAGGGCGAGCGCCGGCACCTCGGTGAGGGCGGTGTGCTCGAACTGGTGGAGCCGGGAGGTGAGGATGTCGTTGACGGTGTCGGCGGCCTGCTGGGTGGTGCAGCCGAAGAAGGTCTCCAGGACCAGCACACCGTTGCTGTTCTCGCCCTCGTCCTCGACCTCCCGCTGGTAGGAGAAGAGGTCGTTGCGCAGGTGGACGGCGTCGGAGAACGTCTCCATCAGGACCCTCAGCGGCCTGGATCCCGCGACGGCCACGGGCACTTCGGCGGTCGCGAACTCGACGAGCCCCGCCGACCAGGGGGCGCCGCCCACCTTGCGGCGCATCTCGATGTACTCGACGGGGTTGGCGATCCGCCCCTCGTTGATGTTGGACAGTTCCCACAGGGACTCGTTGAGGAGATGCTCGGTGGCGACGGCGAAGCGGCGGCGCCAGTCGGCCGACATGGCGGGCACGGTCCGCGTCCACAGGTCGGCGAGGCCCGCCTCGACGGGGTTCTCCGGCTCGGGCATCGGCGTGGCGAGGTCCATCGGCATGAACAGCGGCAGCCGGTCGAGGTAGGCCTTGCCGCCGGCGCGGTCCTGGGTGCGTTTGAAGATCTCCAGGAAGTGGTCGTCGAAGAAGAAGACCCACACGTACCAGTCGGTGATCAGCGACAGGGTGGGGCCGTCGCAGTCGGGGTGGGTGTAGGCGCAGAGCAGACCGTAGTCATGGGCGTCGAGGTCGGACTGCTCCCAGACCCCGGATCCCTCCAGCATGCCCATGTCGCGTGCCCACCGGCTCGAGTGGGCGCGTGCCTCCTCGACGTGCGGGTTCAGCCGCGCGGGATACGGCATGTAGAAGTGCGGGAGTTCGAAGGGCTGCGTCATGGGCGGGGCCCTACCCAGGCCCTTCCGGGGGCATCCGCGGCACGGCACATGATCACACCATCGCGTGAATCGGGGCTGAACTCGGGAGTTCTCGACGGGTCTTGTGGCGTTCATCTCTACGCGCGCAGACTGCACCCGTTCACGTGTCCCCTCCTCACCGGAGTCCCGATGAACCACGACCACAGAGCCTTCTCCCGCCGGACCGCGCTCACCGCCGTCGCCGGCGCGGCACTCGCCGGGTCCACCGCGGTCCCCGCGTCGGCGACCGGCCGCCGGACCGTCCGTTTCGCCACGTTCAACGCGTCCCTGAACCGCGGCACCCAGGGCGCCCTCGTCACCGACCTGTCCACCCCGGACAACGTCCAGGCGCGCAATGCCGCCGAGACGATCCAGCGGGTCGACCCGGACGTGCTGCTGATCAATGAGTTCGACTACGACGACGCCGGTACGGCGGCCCGGCTGTTCCTGCGGAACTACCTCGCCGTCGGCCAGAACGGGGCGGCCCCGATCCGCTTCCCGTACCGCTGCACCGGGCCCGTCAACACAGGCGTCGCCTCCGGCGTGGACCTCGACGGGCGGGGCGGCGCGGTCACCACGCCCGGTTCGGACGCGTACGGCCAGGACGCCTTCGGGTACGGCTGGTTCCCGGGGCAGTACGGCATGCTCGTGCTCTCCAAGTACCCGATCGACGCCCGCGCGGTGCGCACCTTCCGGCACTTCCTGTGGAAGGACATGCCCGGTCATGTGATGCCACCGGGCTACTACAGCGACGAGGCCCGCGCGATCCTGCGGCTGTCCTCCAAGAGCCACTGGGACGTGCCGGTGCGCGTCGGACACTCCACCGTGCACTTCCTGGTCTCCCATCCGACACCCCCCACCTTCGACGGCCCCGAGGACCGCAACGGCCGGCGCAACCACGACGAGATCCGCCTGTGGGCCGACTACATCTCCGGGCCCCGCCGCAGCTCCTACCTGTACGACGACAAGGGGCGGCGCGGTGGTCTGCGGCCGGGCTCGCGGTTCGTGATCGCGGGCGACCTCAATGCGGACCCGTACGACGGGGACAGTTACGACCACGCCGTACGGCAGTTGCTGGAGCACCCGGCGATCCGGCTGCCCGCCACACCACCGGCCAGTGCGGGAGGAGTGGAGGCGGCGCGGTCGCAGGGCGGTGCCAACGCCTTGCACATCGGGAACCCGGCGTACGACACGTCCGACTTCAACGACAACGCGCCCGGGAATCTGCGGGTCGACCACGTCCTGCCGTCCAAGGGTCTCGAGCCGTTGGGGAACGGGGTGTTCTGGCCGACGTCGGACGATCCGCTGTACCGGCTGGTCGGGGGCGGGACGAATGTGCCGACCTCGGACCACCGGCTGGTGTGGCAGGACGTGCGGGTCGCCTGACCTGAGGCTAGGTGCCCCGTACCGCCCGCCCCACCTGCGCTCTGAGCGCCACGAACTCCGGGAGTCCCCGGGTCCCGATCTGCTCCCGCTTGCCCGGCAGTTCGACGGGCAGGTCGAGGACGATGTGGGAGCCGGGGCCCGGGGACAGGACGACGACGCGGTCGCCGACGTAGACGCTCTCGTCGATGTCGTGGGTGACGAACACGATGGTCGTGCCGTCGGTGCGGTGCACCTCCAGGAGGAGGTCCTCCAGGTCCTCGCGGGTCTGGGCGTCCAGGGAGCCGAAGGGTTCGTCCATGAGCAGCAGGGAGGGGCGGCACACCAGGGCGCGGGCGATGGCGACACGCTGCTGCATGCCGCCGGAGAGCTGCCAGGGATGGCGTCCGGCGGCGCCGTCGAGGCCGACGCGTTCCAGGATGCGCTCGGCCTCGGCCCGTCGCTCGGCCCGGCCGAGGCCGCGGCGGCGCAGGGGGAGGGCGACGTTGTCGCGGACGGTGAGCCAGGGATAGAGGGAGCGGCCGTAGTCCTGGAAGACGACCGCGAGCCGGTCGGGCACGCCGGTGACGGGGGTGCCGTCGACGGTGATCTCGCCCTCGCGGGCGGGCAGCAGTCCGGCGACGGTGCGCAGGAGGGTGGACTTGCCGCAGCCGGAGGGGCCGACCACGCACAGGAGTTGGCCGTCGGGGACGGTGAGGGTGAGGTCGGTGAGGACCGGGTGGTCGCCGTAGTACTGGCCGACCGCGTCGAGGCGGAGCATGTGCGTGTGTCACCTGGCCCGGGGGTCGTGGGGTGGCTCGGTACGGGTCATGCGGTGGTCCTCCCGCTGCCGACGAGGCGTTTCTCGACCGCCAGCAGGCCGGTGTTGAGGAGGTAGCCGAGGGCGCCGAGCAGGACCAGGGCCGCCCATACGGTGAGCAGGTCGGAGCGGGTCTGGGCGTCGGTGAGGGCGAAGCCGATGCCGTTGGCGGTGCCCGGGAGCAGCTCCGAGAAGACCATGAGGATGAGGGAGAGCGAAAGGCTCAGTCTCAGGCCCGCGAAGATGCGGGGCAGCGCGGAGGGGAGGATGAGGAAACAGAGCCGTTCGACGGGGTTCAGTCGGAGCACGGCGGCGACGTCGAGGCGCAGTGGGTCGGTGTTGCGGGCGCCTTCGGCGGTGTTGATGAGGACAGGCCAGACGGCGCTGAAGGCGATCGACGCGATCTGCATCGGCGTACCGAAGTCGAGGACCACGACGAAGACCGGGACCAGCGCGGGTGGTGGGACGGCGCGTGCGAACTGCAGGACGGGGTTGCACAGGGCGTATGCGCGCCGTGAGCGGCCGACCGCGACGCCGAGGGCGATCCCGGCGACGGCGGCGAGCCCGAACCCGGCGCCCATCCGGCCGAGGCTGGGCAGGATGTCGGCGACTGCGGCCTCGGAGAGGAACACATGGCGGACGGGGCCGGAGAACCACAGCGCGTGGGCGTGGCGTGCGATGCGGCCGGGGGGCGGGAAGTAGACGCTGCCGTGCGCCCGGGCGGCCACCTCCCAGAGGGCCACGGCGACGGCGAGGACGAGCCAGCGCAGGAGGGCGTGACGAAGACCGGTCGACGGGCGCCCGCGCTGCGCCCCCTTCGAGGACCGGAGGTCGGCCGTCCCGTGCCGCCGGCTCCGGCGGGGGGAGCCTGGCGCCGGCCGTGCCGACCCGGCCTGCCCGCCCCCGCTCGGGTCCGAGGACGCGGCGCGCGGGAGACCGAGCCCGGCCCCGTCCGCGGCACGTACGCTCTCCCCCGCGCTCTCCTGACCGTCGCCCGGCCCCCGGCCACTGCTCATCGCGTCACCTCGGCCCCGGCGCGCCGCCGCTTCATGACGCCACCCCGGTCCCAGTCCCCCGCCGTCTCATGACGTCACCCCCGTCCCCCGGTGCGCCGGTGTCCACGGGAACAGCTTTCGCTCCCCCCACACCAGCACCCCGTTGATGACGAGCCCGAGTGTCCCGGCCCAGACCACGCCCGCGAGCACGTCGCGGGTGCCGTCCGTGGCGAGGCCTGCCTGGGCGATGTAGATGCCAAGGCCCTCGCCGAACCCGGCGATGATCTCCGTGGCGACGGCGAGGATGAGGGCGACGGCGGCCGAGATTCGGATGCCGGCGGCGATGAAGGGGGCCGTGCCGGGGAGTTCGACGCGCAGGAGTACCGACAGCCGGCCGAAGCCGAAGGCCCGCAGGGTGTCCCTGGCGAGGGGGTCGGTCTCGCCGAGGCCGTAGACGGTGTTGAAGAGGATCGGCCACACGGAGGCGTAGGTGACGAGCGCGACCTTGGTCTCGGTGCCCGAGCCGAGCAGCAGGGAGACCAGCGGGATCAGTGCCACGGACGGCAGCGGCCGCAGGAACTCCACGATCGCGCGTACGGCGGCGTCGACGACCGGCACGCTGCCGAAGAGAAGGCCGAGCGGGACGGCGATGGCACAGGCCAGTCCGAGGCCGAGCGCCCAGGCGCGCAGGGTGGCGCCGACCCCGTCCAGGAACACGCTGTCACCCGCCAACTCCACGGCCCGGGCGAGGACTTCGGAGGCGGGCGGGAGGTAGCTGCGGCGGACGATCCCGGCCCGGCTCACCGCCTCGCACACGCCGAGGGCGAGCAGTACGCCGAGGGCGCCCAGCCACCACTCCCGCAGCCGCCCCGTCCGCTTCACCGCACCAGCAACGTCGCCGGATCGATCGGCTTGCTCAACATCCCCTGTTTCTTCATGAGTTCGGTGAGCCGGCCGATCTGCGCCGCGTCCATGGCCGCCGGGAAGACCGGCAGGTCGATCGACTCCGCCTGTTTCTCGGTCACCTTGGTGTAGGTCGGCAGCACCTTGCGCACGGCCTCGGGGTCCGCCTCGGCGATCTTCACGGCCGCCTTGAGGGCTCGCTGGAACGCGGCCAGCGAATCGGCGTTCCTGGAGGCGTACTTCTGGGTGGTGAGGTATCCGCTGAGCGGGATGGACTCGACGGGCGCGGACGCCCCGTCCACGAGGACTCGCGCTCCCCACTCGTCCTGGATGGCGCTGTCGTAGGGCTCGACGACGTGCACGGCGTCGACCTGCCCCTTGTCCAGGGCGGCGCCCATCTGCGGGAAGGGGATCTGCCGGTAGACGGGCTTACCGGGGGCGCCCTGTTCCGCGAGGATCTCGTTGAAGGTCAGTGACTGGACGTTGTTGAGGACGTTGACGGCGAGCTTGCGGCCGGTGAGGTCGGCGACGGACTTGATGTCGGAGTCCTTCGGCACCAGCACGTCCATCATTTTCGGCGCGGCCCTGATCGACTCGGCGACGATACGGATGTCGAGGGTGCCCTTCTCGTGGGCCTGGAAGTAGGTGACGTAGTTCGCGCTCGCGACCATGTCGATCTGCCCCTTGGACAGGGCCGGCAGCGCCTGGAGGCTCTGCTGGATCTGCTGGACTCGGACGTCCAGGCCCTCCTTCTCGAACAGGCCCCGGTCCTGCGCGATGTAGAGCATGGCGCAGTCGACCAGGGGCAGCGCGGCCACGGTGACCGTCCGCCGGTCGCCGTCCGAGGACGCGGAGTCGTTGTCGTCGCCGCAGGCCGTGAGCGCGAGCGCGAGGGCGATCGCGGCGGCCGCCGCCTTTCCTCTTCCCGAACACGATGGACGTGACGCCATCCGCGCATGATGACGCTCCGCTTGGCATGATCACTACACACAAGCAAGCCAACAATCCGCCGCCGCGGCCATGCGCCCGTACGCCGCCCTGCGGACTGCTGACTCTGGCCGAGCACCCGGAGTCGCATGAACGACTGCGCTCCGAATCCGCGCGGCGGGACCGCCCGGGCGGCTGGTGTCCGACTTCGTCAACGGACTCACATCGCTGCCGATACAGGCCGGTTGAGCGCTAAGCGCTCCGCGGGAAGTGCCGCGATGTGCTGTCACCCGTCCGCGGCGCCGTCGTGGCTGGTCACGCCCCGCGGAGGAGCCGCATATGGATACGGCCCCGCGCCCCTTCAGGGCGCTGCCGAACCGTGGAGGACTTCACCCGACCCGCTCAGGGGCGTACCTGGATCAGGGCGTGCGTGCCGCCGGTCCGCCATCGCTGCCCCTGCGCCGCCACCAGCGCGGCCTCCGTCGCGGGGGCGAGGCCGGTGATCACGTCGGACTTCAGGGTGCGCAGAGCGGCCACCGGGCCCGGGAAGTGGGCCGTGACGTCGGCGAAGGGGGTCGTGGGCGGCCACATCCGATCCCCCACCAGGCGACGGTAGTTGAGGTCGCCCTTGACGACGGTCAGCGCGGCTTCGGCGAACTCGGCACGCAGATCGTCCGGCATCGCCTCGTACGGCAGCGGGGCACAGGAGAAGGGGTGGGCGCGCACGGTGAGGCTGCCGTCGGCCATCGCCGACCACAGATCGCGCCCGTGGTCGGCCGCCGCGCCCGGCGCCCGGGTCAGCCGGCGCACGGCGTCGACCACATCGGCGGTCGTGGCGTCGGAGACGTAGTACGGATACGACTTGACGTGCAGGATCGCCCGACGGACGCGCCCCTGGGCGAGGAGGTGGGCGATCAGGAGGAGGTCCGGGACAAGTTCGCGGCCCGCGTTGTCGGCGACGAGACAGAGGGTGTCCGCGCCGTCGAGAAGCGACCAGAGGGCGGCGCTGTCGTCGGCGACCAGCCCCGGGACGGCGTCCCGGCCCTCGGCGTCGGACAGGCGGAAGCCGAGGTCCGCGCGGTTGCCCCACAGGGAGCCGTGCAGCAGGGCCGCGCCTTGTTCGTCGGCGGGCCGGCCGCCGAGGGCGTCGAGCGCGGCCAGTTCCTCGTCGGTCTCCGGGGCGTCGAGCTCGGCGAGCTTGAAGGGACGGAAGGGGTCGATGCCCTGCCAGGGCCCGGAGCCGAAGTAGCCCACGGCTTCGAGGAGTTGGCGATAGAACCAGCTCTCCGACCAGAGCCACGGCACATCGAACCAGGAGCGGCCCAGGTACTCGTCCGCCCCCCAGGCCGCCCATGCGGCACGGTCCGGCGCGGTGGCGGGAAGCGGTTCGATGACGCCCTTGGTGCAGCTCTCCAGCAGCGCGTCGAGGGCGCGGTGCTGCTCGGGGCCGTAGGGGAAGGCATCCCGCACCTGCCGGATGATCGCGGGATGCCGCTCGGCGAGCACGCTGTGCGGGAACGAGCCGGGTTCGGCGGCGAGGATCACGGGCGGGATATCGGGCATGGGCGCCACGGTACCGCGCGGATCACGCGGCTCTGAGCTCCCGCTCCAGGTGGGTGACGAGGCTCAGATAGCGGGCGCGGCGGGGCACCGGCACCATGCCGCGGATGAGGATGTGCCACAGCCCGGCCAGCCGGCGGGGGTGACGGGTGACGGGTTCGAGGGAGTGGCCCACCACCCGGGTGCCGACCAGGGACGCGACGAGGGAGTGCGCGGCGGCGTCGACATCGATGTCGGCGTGGAGGTCGGACTCCTTGACCGCGTCGTGGAGTCTGCGGGTGGCGAGGCCCAGGCACTGGGTGAAGGGGTGCGGGAGTTCGGGCGGCAGTTCCAGGCCGCCGGTGGCGAGCCGGAGACCTGCGCTCGGCAACGGCCCCTCCAGGGACAGCCGCGCCATGCCGAACGTGGAGCGGATCAGGGCCTCGAGCGCGGTGCAGCCGCGGCTGTCCATCTCCTCCGAGAGCCGGTTCAGGTTTCTGTACTGGATCTCCATGATGGCGTGAGCGAGATCCTGCTTCGCCGCGAAGTGGAAATAGAGTGCGCCCTTCGTGACTTGGGCATGATCGACGATGTCGCTGAGACTCGTCGACTCGTATCCGCGCCGGTCGAACAGCTCCGCGGCGGCGGCGATGATCGCCGCGCGAGTCTGTTCGGCTCGTAATTGCCTGGCCATAGGCGAGTCTCTCCTGGGGGCGAGAGAGCATGCCCTGAAAAGAACAGGCCATGCCGTTTGTTTCTTACTCCCTGTACACGATATCTCACGGTCCGACGGCCATCACGGGACACCCGAACTCCGTCCAGTTTCCAGGCCTCCCACAACTTGTAGATCACTTGTGCGCGTACCGCAGGCATCGGCGGGAGAAACCGGGCGGGCGGCACAAAAAGGCGGGCCGGCCCGGTGCCCCATCCGCACCGGCCGGCCCGCCTGTTCAGGGCGCGCTCAGAGAGTTCGAGACTCAGCAGCTCAGAAGGTCAGCTTCCAGCTGTTGAGCGTGCCCGTGTCCTGCGCGGCCGTGTCCTGGACGCGCAGCTTCCAGGTGCCGTTGGCCGTCTCGCTCGAAGCGTTCACGGTGTAGGTGGTGTTGACGTTGTCCGCGGAGTCCGAGGAGCTGGCGGACTTCAGGGTGTACACCGTGCCGTCCGGGGCGACGAGGCTGACCACCAGGTCACCGCGGTAGGTGTGGGTGATGTCCACCGCGACCTGGAGGGCCGAGGGGGCGTTGCCGGTGCGGCCGGTGACCGCGATGGAGGACTCGATCGCCGAGCCGTTGTCCGGGATGGACGCGGCGGTGGTGTTGGAGAACGTCGTCCCCGTGCTCGTACCACCACTCACGGCCGCGACCGTCTTCGCCGCGTCCGCGAGACCCGCGCCGCAGCCGCCCGAGCAAGCACCCGGCAGGGCACGGGCGTTGTTCTTGATGGCGGTCTCGATCTGGGCCGGGGTCAGCGAGGAGTTGGCCGACTTCAGCAGCGCGGCGAGGCCCGCGATGTGCGGGGTGGCCATGCTGGTGCCCTGGTAGTAGGCGTAGCTCTCGGTGGACGCCGTCGTGGCACCGGAGTTCAGCGTCGACAGGATGCCGTTGGCGGTGCCGGTGCTGGTCTGGCCGCCGGGCGCCGAGATGTCGACCAGGGAACCGTAGTTGGAGTACGACGCCTTGGCGCCGGTGCGGCTGGTCGCGGCGACGGATATGACGTTGTTGCAGTTGCCCGGCGAGTGGCCCGAGACGTTCTCGTTGTCGTTGCCCGCGGCGACGGCGACGACGGTGCCGCGGTTCACGGCGGCGGTGATGGCGCTCTGGGTCGCGGTGGTGCAGGCACCGTCACCGCCCAGGCTCATGTTGATGACCTTGGCGACATTGGTGTTGGCGGGCACGCCGGAGACGGTGCCGCCGGACGCCCAGGTGATGGCGTCGATGATGTCGGAGTCGTAGCCGCCGCACTTGCCGAGGACGCGGACCGGGGAGATCTTCGCGCCGTAGGCGATGCCCGCGATGCCCTTGCTGTTGTTGGTGACCGCGGCGATGGTGCCGGCCACGTGCGTGCCGTGCCAGGAGGAGTTGGACACCGGGATGCCGGAGCCGCACTCGTTGGCCGCGTAGTGGTCGCCCGGGTCGGCCGGGTTGCTGTCGCGGCCGTCGCCGTCGACGGAGACCGCGGTGTCGGCGATGAAGTCGTAACCGGCGACGATGTTCGCGGCGAGGTCGGTGTGGGCGACGTAGCCGGTGTCGATGACGGCGACAGTGACGCCGGAACCGGTGGTGGTGTTCCAGGCGCCGGGGACGTTCATGCCGGCCGTGGCCTCGAACAGGTCCCACTGCTTGGCGTACTCGGTGTCGTTCGGGTCGGCCTGCGGCGTGTTCAGGCGGTCCGGTACGACGTAGGCGACCTGCGGGTCGGCCTTGTACTCGGCGACCACGTCGGCGACATCGGTGCGGGTCAGGTCCGCGCCCAGGTCGACGAGGGCGGCACCGGTGCCGAGGCGGCGCTGGAAGTCGACGTCCTCGCCGGCCTCCTTGCCCTTGGCGACGGCGTCGGCCTCGGCGGCCTTGTTCGACTTGGCCTCGGTGGCACCGGACTTGTAGCCGACGATGAGGCGCTCGGCCGCGACGCCGGGGGCGGCCTCGGTCTGCGCGGTGGGGACCGCGGCGGCCCGCGGGGCGGCGGACTCCTGGGCCACGGCGACGGTGGTGCCGGCCGCCGAGAACAGCGCGGCGGAGACCGCGGCGACGGAGACCAGCTTCCGTCGCAGGGAGGGGGAGGTACGCAAGGGCTTGCCTTTCGTAGCCGTCTCCGGGCAGCGCGGAGCGGCGGTCTGATCGCTTCGTCGGTGAAGCGGCGGGGGGTAGATCGAAAAGCGGCGCGGTGGCCGGGCAGGGGGTGTCTGCCGGTCCACCGCGGAGGAAGAAGCGGCGTCCGGGGGTCCCCCCGCTCGAGCGAAGTCGAGAGTGGGGGCGCGTGCGAGCCAAGGCGCCGGAGCGCCCTCGTGACGGAGCCACGTGGGCGGTTCGGCAACGCGGCGAGCGTGCGTGCCAGACGTCGCGACGCCGCAGGGGGCCGGCAGACACCCCCTGGGCGCGTGAGCCGATTGTTGAAGGGGTTACCTGTGGGTCGGCTGTGGTCGAACGATAGGCAAAGGGAAGGTCATGTGAATACAGGGGAAACCCTCGATCCGGCGGGAAACCCACCCTCGCCGCCGAGGAGTTGAGAGGGAATGACCCCTTTCGCCCGCTGCTGTCCCGCACTGAACGCGCCGGGCCCGTTTTCCGTACTGCACGGGAGCAAACCGTTCCCGCGTCGGCCGAGGAGACGTCCCGCATGCCCCGGATGACCGCATACCGCACCGTTCTGGCGGCCACCGCCGCCGCCCCGCTGCTGCTCACCGTCTGGGCGGCGGGTCCGGCGCAGGCGCACGGAGCGCCGACCGATCCGGTGAGCCGCGCCTACGCCTGCTCCCCCGAGGGCGGCGAGCGGGCGGGTACGGCGGCCTGCCGCGCCGCCGTCGCCGCGAACGGCAGTTCCTTCGCCGCCTGGGACAACCTGCGGATCGCGAACGTGAACGGCCGCGACCGGCAGACCGTTCCCGACGGCGAGCTCTGCAGCGGCGGCCTGCCAGCCTACAAGGGTCTCGACCTGACCCGCACCGACTGGCCGTCGACGCGCCTCACTCCAGGCGCGTCGATGACGATGACGTACGCCTCGACGATCCCGCACACTGGCACGTTCAAGATGTTCCTGACCAAGCCCGGCTACGACCCGTCGAAGCCGCTCACCTGGTCCGACCTGCCGTCGCAGCCCTTCGCCGAGGTCAAGGACCCGGCGTTGACGGGCGGCGCGTACCGCCTGCCGGCGAAGCTGCCCTCCGACCGGACCGGTCGCCATGTGCTGTACACGATCTGGCAGAACAGCAGTACGCCGGACACCTACTACTCGTGTTCCGACGTGGTGTTCCCGACGGCCGCGAAAGAGAACGCGAAAGACAAGACGAAGGAGCCGGGCACGCCTTCGCCCTCGCCGTCCGTGGCCGCGGGCGCGAAGACCTCCGCGAGCGCCTCGCCGAGCGCCGAGCCCCGGACGGCGACACCTTCACCGACGCCGTCGAAGGCGAGCCCCGACACCACTCCCGTGGCCTCCACCCCCACCGCGGACTCCGGCCCTTCGGCCCCGCTCGTGGCGGGCGGCGCCGCCGCGGTGCTGGTGATCACCGGGGGCGCCGCCCTGGCGCTGCGTCTGCGTCGACGCTGAACGCCGTGCGCGTGAGGGTCAGTTGACGAAGACCGCCGCGCCGTCGGAGGTGGCGACCGGGGCGTACTTCGCGGTCCAGAAGCCGCTGGCCGGGCAGAGCGAGGAGCCGGAGGTCCTGGTGAACTGCTGGTTGGCGAACTGGATGCTGTTGTCGGTGTTGGAGGCCGCGCCGGTGAGGTCGCCGTTCGTCGCCTGGTAGACACAGGTGACGCTGCCCAGCAGGGTCCTGAGCACGACGGTGGTCTGAATGGCGCCGGCGCTCCCGGGGGCCACGGTGACGGTGCCGTCGGAGGCCACGGTGGTGGTGTACGCCAGGTTGTTGACCGTGACGCTGGTGACGCCGAGCACACCCACGTTGTTCGAGGTGCAGTTGCTGAAGGTGTGCGCGGTGAGCGACTCGGAGGCCGTGCCGGGAGCGGCCGGGTTGCTGTCGACCGTCGCGGTGAACTGCGAGGTGGTGCAGGTGATGCCCGTGGTGCCGGTCGCGCTGGAGTAGAGCGTGGCCGTGGTGCCGCTCGCCAGGGGTGCGGTGAGCGTGGTGGTTTCGGCGACGGCGTCGCCGCCCGCGGATCCGGTGGTGAGGACGTTGTCGGCGGCAGAGGCCGGGGAGATCGCCGGGAGGGTGAAGGCGGCGAGGGCGGCGGTGAGGGTGAGCAGGGTTCGCGTACGCATGCGGGGGTGCCTCTTTTCCGAGGTGGGGGGTCTGAAAGGGGTGCGAGGACGCGACGCGGCGTCCGCCGTCACCGGCCCGTCACGCCTTCTCCGTACGTGACGGACCGGCAACGGCAGCCGGCCGGTGACCGGCCGGAGAACCGTGGGGTGGCCTCCGGCCGGGCCGGGCGGAAAGGCACTCGGCACGGACCGAGGGGGGAAGCGACCGTGTGGGTGCCTGGGAGGAGGCGGGCACGGGAGGTGCCCGGTACGGACAGGACGTCCGGGAGACGCGGGCAGTGCCGCGTGACGGATCCGGCGCCACGGATCCGGGGTGAACCAGTGAGAGTTGTAGACCTGATGGTCAGTCAACGTCAAGAAGAAACAGGGTAGTTGACGATCGTTCAATAGTTTTGCCGAGACGCTGGAATTCCTTGACGCACAGGTGGGGCACAACCAGCACCCTTTTTTCACAACTCCCTTGACCCTCGAATGTAACCCCGGGTAACTTCCTCAGCGGCTACTGCGGAGTAGCGAGAAAGCCCTTGCGCCCGCCGGGAGTTGTGAGGGTCGCGCGCCGCATGCGCTGTCCGCGCCAGGACAACGTGCCAGTGAGATGCCGGACCGCACTTTCTAATGCACCTGGGAGCAGACATGGCCTCGTCCTCGGACGTCTCGTCGTCCGCCGACAACACCCCCGAGAACCCGGAAAGCGGTTCCTCGCCCGACCCCGTCAGACGCGGACGGGTCCGGGCCCGCCGGGCCGCCGTGATGGCGGTGCCGGCCACTCTGATCGCCGCGACGCTCGCGGTTCTCACCGCGGAGGGCGCGCTGGGCGTGCAGTTCGCGATCTCCGGGATGGCGTTCACGGTCACCGCCAAGGAGATGACCGGCACCGGGTTCGAGCAGTTCGGCGGGCTCGACAACATGGCGCCGAACAGCCCCAACGAGGGCGACACCGGCGGGCAGGTGCTGGTCGTGACCTCCGCGATCAAGCACGCGACCCTGGACAGCCTGTGCCAGAGCGTCGACCTGGGCGGCACCAACCTGCTCATCAAGGCGGGCAGCGGCTCGGAGAAGGTGACGGCCACCGACCTGATCACCGACTCCACGGAGATGTCGGGCAACGCGTCCTTCACCAACATCGAGATCGGCAACGACGCCAGCACGCTGACCAAGGCCGGGGTCAAGGGTCCGAGCGGTGTCTTCAGCCAGCAGGCCGACACTGTCCAGATCAGCAACCTGCGGCAGACCAACTACGCGACCACGGCCGCGGTGTTCAAACTTCCGGGCCTCAAGCTCAGCTTCAGCGGTACGGGTTGCTGATGTCGGACACTCCACTCCGGTCTCCACAGGGAGTGCGGTCGGCCTTCCGCGCCTGGCGGGCCGACCGTCCGTTCTCGGGCGGGCTGTTGCTCACCCTGGGCGGGGCCTGGATCCTGCTCACCGAGAAGGCGTCACTGAAGGTCATCCTGCACATCGGCATGCAGGGACTGGCCGGCTACCTGCTGCCGGCGTTGATGGTGGTGCTGGGGCTGCTCATCCTGTTCAACCCCGCCCAGCGCCTCTTCTACTCGATCACCGGGGTGCTGCTCGCCCTGGGCACCTGGCTCACCTCCAACCTGGGCGGCTTCTTCGTCGGGCTCCTGCTCGGTGTCGTCGGCAGCTGCATGACCTTCGGCTGGCTGCCGGACCAGGAGCCGCGCGTGAGCCGTCGCAAGCGACGCAAGGCAGCGCGGGCGGCGGCGCCACAGGGCACCGCCAAAGAGCAGCCCGCCTGACCCCGCTCCACCACCGACTCCCTCTGAACCACCGGCTGCCCACCCCGACCCACCTGACGTGCGCGGGATGAACAGCCGGTGTTTCAGGGGGAGTTCGCGTGTGGAGGGCTGGTCGGCGGACCATCCCGTGGTGGGGGCGCATCTACGGCACCCTGAGGCCGGGCCGTCGCCGTACGGACCGCGAGGGCTGATCCGCTCCGCGCAGGCGGGGCCCGACCCAGGCGGCACAGCGCCGACCACGGCGGGGAGCGGCTCGCCCTCGCGCGTCGCTCACCGACGCACCGCGGCAAGGGCATGCCGCGCCTGGCACTGGACTTCCGGGACGGACCGGAGGGGCTGCGCCGGTCCGTGCAGGGACATCACCGCGGACCGCGACCCGAGGCGGCACGCCGTTGCGGCCGCTCCCCGCGCCAAGGCGCGACGAACCTGGCGCTGGACATGCCGGGCGGACCTGGGGGTGGGCTGGTTCGCACGGGCGAGGCGACCCAGGAAGCCGGAACGCCTGCCGGACGGACCTGAAGGTGAGCTGGTTCGCACGGGCGAGGCGAGCCTGGATGCCGGTACGCCTGCCGGACGGACCTGAAAGTGAGCTGGTTCGCACGGGCGAGGCGAGCCTGGATGCCGGTACGTCGCCGTAGGCCGCGGCCCGCCCGGTGCGCCGTCGTCGCAGTGCGGATCGGTGCCGGTGGGCGGCCGGTCGGGGACGCCCCGGGTCAGGTCGTGGGGCCCGCCGCCGGGGTAGTGGCCGGTGGCTCCGGGGCCGCGGTGTCGTCGTCCTTCAGCGCCTTCGCCTCGCTCTTGAGGATGCGCATGGACCTGCCGAGCGCTCGTGCGGTGTCGGGCAGCTTCTTCGAGCCGAACAGCACGATGACGACTATCGCCACGATCAGCAGGTGCCAGGGTTCCAGTCCGTTACGGAGCACGGCCGCGACCTCTTTCTCCGGAGTTCTTCTCAACTCACTCTTACGTCGGTCGAGCACACTTGCCCCGGCCGCCCGTCGGATGACGGTTGCTGTGGTGCGCAACTGTACAACTCAGGGCGAACATGACAAACCCCCGCAATACACAAGAGGGCGCGCATGACGATCACCAGCACGCGAAGGCCCGCGCCCCCGCGGCACAGGCAGAGCGGCCGCCGCCGGGCCGCACGTCGCCGGGGGCGCCGGATACGCCTCGCGCTGCTGATCTGCCTCGCCGTACTGGTGCTCGCGACCGCCGGCGCCGGCTGGCTCTACCTCAAGCTGGACGGCAACATCAGCACCTTCGACTCGGGCGGCCTCTCCGACCACCGCCCCGACGCGGCCTCCCAGAAGGGCGAGAACGTCCTGCTGATCGGCTCCGACGCCCGCACCGGAGGCAACGACAAGCTCGGCGGCGGCGACAAGGACGACATCGGGCGCTCCGACACCACGTTCCTGCTGCACATCTACGCCGACCATCAGCACGCCCTCGCGGTCTCCATCCCGCGCGACACCCTGGTGGCCATCCCGCCGTGCAAGCTCCCCGACGGCAGCTGGACGAAGACACAGACCGACACGATGTTCAACGCCGCCTATTCCGTCGGCGACACCGCCAAGGGCAACCCGGCCTGCACCCAGAACACCGTCGAGCAGCTCACCGGGCTGCGCGTGGACCACACCGTCGTCGTCGACTTCAAGGGCTTCGCCCGGCTGACCGAGGTGGTGGGCGGCGTGAAGGTGTGCCTTCCCCAGGACGTCTATCAGAACGACCTCAACCCCCACCGCACGACCCCGGGCAAGCGGCTCTTCAAGAAGGGCGAGGAGACCGTCTCCGGGCAGAAGGCGCTGGACTACGTCCGGATCCGGCACGGCATCGGGGACGGCTCCGACATCGGCCGTATCAAGCGCCAGCAGGCGTTCGTGGCCAGCCTGCTCAAGGAGGTGAGGAGCAGGGGGCTCACCCCGACCAGGCTGCTGCCGCTCGCCGACGCGGCCACGAAGTCACTGACCGTCGACTCGGGTCTGGGCACGGCCGACAAGCTCATCTCCTTCGCCATGGCACTGAAGGACATCGACCTGCACGACACCAAGTTCGTGACCGTGCCCTGGCGGTACGAGGGGTCACGCGTCGCGATCGTGCAGCCGGACGCGAGCGAGCTGTTCGCCACGCTGAAGGCGGACCGGACGATCGACGGCAAGAACGCGAGTGGGAAGAAGAAGGCGGTGCCGGCCGCCTCCGCCTCGCCCGTCTCCGCCTCGCCGGTCTCCGGGGCCGGGATCGATGTCTCCGTCTACAACGGCACCACGGTGACGGGCCTGGCCGCGCGGGCCGCCGCGACGCTCACGTCGGACGGTTTCACCGTCACCGGTACGTCGACGGCGGCCACGCAGGACCACACCGGCACGTCCGTCGAGTACGGGCCCGGCGAGCTGTCCCGGGCCCGTACCGTCGCCGAGGCGTTCCCGGGTGCCGAGCTGGAGTCCGTCACGGGGGCCGGGATCAGCGTCGTAGTCGGCCGGTCGTACGCCGCCACCCCCTCCGCGACACCGACGGCCCTGCCCACCGAGGTCGCGGACGGCGCGCGGTCCGCGGATGACGATCCCTGCTCGAATCTGACGTACGGATGAAGTCGCCGGGGCGTACCCAGTGGTTGGTGCGGATCACCGAGGATCGCGATTTCTCACGTGCGCGCACAACTACCCTGCGTCTGATGGGAAGTTGAACCTTGAACTCGTATTCCACGCGACGGGAGGGGCACATTGCCCGCCAACGGACGGCCCACCGACCGCATCGACACCGAGACCGCGCATGCCGCTCGGATCTACGACTACATCCTCGGCGGCAAGGACCACTACCCCGCCGACCGGGAGGCGGGCGACGCCATGTGCCGCGAGTGGCCCGCGCTGCCCGTGCACATGCGGGCCAACCGCGACTGGATGAACCGGGCCGTGCGGTGGCTCGCCGCGGAGGCGGGGATCCGGCAGTTCCTGGACATCGGCTCCGGCATCCCCACCTCGCCGAACATCCATGAGATCGCCCAGTCGGCGGCCCCCGACGCCCGCGTGGTGTACGTCGACAACGACCCGCTGGTCCTCGCGCTCTCCGAGGGGCTGCTGACCAGCACGCCGGAGGGCAGGACGGCGTACGTCGAGGCGGACATGCGTGACCCGGCGAGCATTCTCGACTCCCCCGGGTTCCGCGAGACGCTCGACCTCGGCGAGCCGGTCGCCCTGACCGTCGTCGCGATCGTCCACTTCATGCTGGACGAGCACGACGCGGTGGGCATCGTCCGCCGCCTCCTCGAACCACTGCCCTCCGGAAGCCATTTGGCGATGTCCATCGGCACCGCCGAGTTCGCCCCGGCGGAGGTCGGCCGGGTCGCCCGCGAGTACGCGGCCCGTGACATGCCGATGCGGCTGCGCAGCCACGCCGAGGCCGCCGAGTTCTTCGACGGGCTCGACCTCGTCGCCCCCGGAATCGTGCAGGTGCACAAGTGGCATCCGGACGGCACGGACACCGACGGGATCCGGGACGAGGACATCGCGATGTACGGGGTGATCGGGCGCAAACCGTGAAGCTTTACGGCTGGTACGCACCTGAACATCACGAAGCGGCAGCAAGAACTCACTGAAAGTCGCTGCTCACTTGACTATCGACGGCCGCACGCGATTGGCTCCGGCCAGCGAGAGTCACCCGGACGGCGTACGACGAGTCGAACTTCACCGGAGTGCTCCCTTTCGCCGTTCCTCCAGCTCGGCCGCACAGCGAGGTGTCGCACCATCATGATCACTCCTCCCCCACCTCCCGCTTCCCACAGACGTGTTGCCGTCCTGGCCGTCGCCGCCGCCTGTCTGCTCGTGGTCGGCTGTTCCGCTTCCGGCGGTACGTCGGACTCCGGCACCGGCACCGCCGCCGTCACCGTCGGCAAGGCGGACGGAGCCGGGCTCAAAATCGCTCTGATCACCCACGCCCCCGAGGGCGACACCTTCTGGGACCTGGTGCGCAAGGGTGCCGAGACGGCGGCCGCCAAGGACGGCATCGAGCTGACGTACAGCAGCGACCCCGACTCGGCCGGACAGGCCGAACTGGTGCGGGACGCGGTGCGCGAGAAGGTCGACGGCATCGCGGTGACCCTCGCCAAACCGCAGGCGATGCGCGCACCGGTCGCCGCCGCAAAGGCGGCCGGCATCCCCGTGGTCGGCCTCAACTCCGGTAGCGACTCCTGGCAGTCCACGGGGCTCCTGGAGTTCTTCGGCCAGGACGAGAGCGTGGCCGGCCGGGCCGTCGGCGACAAGCTGGACGGCCTCAAGGCCCGGCACGCCCTGTGTGTGATCCAGGAGCGCGGCAACATCGCCCTGGAGGCCCGCTGCGCCGGGGTGAAGAAGACCTTCGACGGCGAGACCGAGAACCTCTATGTGGACGGCACCGACACCAAGGCCCTCACCGCCGTGATCACGGCCCGGCTGCGGCAAGATCCGACGGTCGACGAAGTCGTCACGAACGGCGCGCAGTTCGCGCTCACCGCGGTCGCGTCGGTGAAGGACGCGGGCAGCAAGGCGCGCGTCGCCACCTTCGATATCGACAAAGACCTGGTGAAGGCGGTCAAGAGCGGTGCCGTGCAGTTCGCCGTGGACCAACAGCCCTATCTCCAGGGGTATCTCGCCATCGACTCGCTCTGGCTGTACCGGACCAACGGCAACGTCAGCGGGGGCGGGGTGGCGCCCGTGCTCACCGGTCCGGCGTTCGTGACCAAGGCGAACGTGGACGCGGTGGCCAGGTTCGCGGCCAACGGCACCCGGTGACGGACCCGACCCGAGCCCGCCACCCCGCTCTCCGCACCCCCCTCCCTTCCCTGCTCATCGCCTAGGACGACGAATGTCTCCACGGACAGGTGCAAGGCGCCGCCTCGGCTCCATACGTCTCTCCCTGATCCTGCTGGCCCTGGTGCCCAGCGTCACGCTCACCGCCCTGTGGGGCGTGACGACGACGCAGATGTTCACCGAGGGCCTACGGCTGCGCGGACAGACCGAGTTGAGCCGGTCGACCGGGGCCATGGGCACCGACGCCACACTCGCCCTCCAGCGCGAACGCAGCCTGTCGGCGGCCCTGCTGGCCTCGCCGCGCGGCTCCCGGGCCGCGCTGGACGCGCAGCGCGAGGAGACGGACAAGGCGGTCGCCAAGCTGGTCGGGCGGTCCGACGCGATCGCGAAGGCGCCGTCACGCATCTCGGACCGGCTGTACTCGGTGCTCGGCTCGGTGGCCAGCCTGGAGTACTACCGGGACCAGGTGGACGACCCCACCGACATCACCCCCGCCCAGGTCCTCGACCAGTACAGCGCGATCATCGACGGCCAGATCCACGCCTTCCAGGAGCTCTCCCAGGTCGACGACGGCGACCTCACCTCGCAGGCCGGCCCACTGGTCGCGCTGGAGCACGCGGCGGAACTGGTCTCCCAGGAGGACGCGCAGCTCACCCTGGCCTGGCCGTCCGGACACCTCACCGAGAAGGAGTGGATCGGGTTCGCGCAGCTGGTCGACGCCCAGCGGTGGCTCGTCGAGGACCAGATCGTCCCGCAGTTGAGCGGCAGCGCGAAGACACAGACCGAGCGGATCCTCCAGAGCTCCGAGTGGCAGAGCCTGACGAAGATCGAGGACCAGGTGCTCGCCGCCCGGGCCTCCGCCGCCGGCGGCGAGGTGGCGCTGCCCGACGCGCAGAAGAAGTGGACGGCCGCGCTGGACAAGGTCGCCGCCGCGTACACCCGGCTGATCCAGGACCAGACGTCCGGGCTGCTCGACCGCAGCGCGGACAACGCGCACAGTCTGCTGCTCACCGCCGCCTCGCTGAGCGCGGGCGGGCTGCTGGGCCTGCTGGTGTGCATCGGCATGTCCTGGCGGATCACCCGGTCCCTGTCCCGGCGACTGAACGGGCTGCGCGAGGCCACGCTGAGCCTCGCCGAGGAGCGGCTGCCCGACGTGGTGTCGCGGCTGGAGCGGGGCGAGACGGTCGACGCGGACCTCGCGGCCCCGCCGCTGGACTACGGCGGTGACGAACTCGGCGCGGTGGCACGGGCGTTCAACAAGGCGCAGCGTACGGCGGTGCACACGGCGATCGAACTCGCCGACACCCGGCGCGGCTTCCAGAAGGTGATCCTCGGGATCGCCCGGCAGAGCCAGAACCTGGTCAACCTCCAGCTCACCAAGCTCGACGCGCTGGAGCGTCGGCACACCGATCCCGAGGTCCTCAAGGGTCTGTACGAACTGGACTCCACGGCCAGTCAGTTGCGGCGGTACGAGGAGAATCTCGTCGTCATCAGCGGTGAGCGGCCGGGGCGCAGCTGGCAGGAGCCGGTCGCGCTGGTCGACATCCTGCGCAGTGCGGTGGGCGAGGTCGCCGAGTACCGGCGGGTGGAGGTGCACACCGAGGAGGACGTGTATCTCGCGCCGCCCGCGGTGGCCGACGTGATCCATCTGCTGGCCGAGCTCATCGACAACGCGACCGTGTACTCGCCCGCGCCGGCGCCGGTCACGGTGCAGGCCTCGTCGGTCGCCAAGGGCCTGGCCGTCGAGGTCGAGGACCGTGGCCTCGGCATGTCGGAGGAGGACTACGCGTCCCTCAACTCCCAGTTGGCGGTGCCTCCGAAGTTCGACGTGGTCGCCCTCGCCGACGACCTCCGCCTCGGCATGTTCGTCATCGGCCGCCTCGCCACCCGCCACGGCATTGCGGTCACCCTGCGCCCGTCGCCGTACGGCGGCACGACGGCGATCGTGCTGCTGCCGCAGGACATCGTGGTCCGGGACATCGCGGGTGCCGATGTGCCGGGTACGGGGGAGGCGACCGGGCCGGGCACGACCTGGGGTACGACCGCGAGCCTGGCCCGCGTCGGGACGGGAGGCCCGGTCCGGCACGCCGACGAACCCACTGTGGCGGGGGGCCTCCCTGAACTGACCCACGCCGACACGGGAGTCGCTGTCCTCAGCGGCACCGCGGACATCGCCGAGTCCGGTGCGGGGCGGGGTACGAGCACGGGGGCGACCGAACTGGCCGACTCCGACGCCGGAGCCCTCGTCCAACGCGGCATCACGGCAGCCGACGCACCCGGCGTGGAGCAGGGAGCCCTCGAACCGGCAAGCACCAACGCCGAGGGGCTCCTCCGACACAGCGACGCGGGCACCGCCGGAACCGATGTGAAGCAGAGTGCGAACACAGGGGCGGCTGAACTGACCGACTCCGACGCAGCAGTCGCTGTCCGACACGGCAGCACGGACGCCGGCACAGTCCAGCGCGGCAGCACGGACGTCGGCACACCCGGCGTGGAGCGGAGTGCGACCACAGGGGCTCCTGGACAGGCGGACGTCGACGACCGGCTTCCGGTCCGACAGCGGCGTACGGAGGCCCCGGGACCCGAGAGGCAGGCGCGGGACGTCGAGGCCTCCGTCCCGCCTCTGCCCGCGCGCCGACGAGGCGTACAGGGCGACTCGGAGCACTCCCGTGCGGGTGAGACCGACCGGCCGGGAGGGCCCAGGGTCCCTGGTGACGCGGGTGCGGGCGAGGGCGCACACCCCGGGCGCCGCCCGGGCATGGCCCCGCTCCCCCGCCGTGTCCCCCAGACCAGCCTCGCCGTCGAGCTCCGCGAGGACGCCGCGCCCGCCGAACAGGACGGCTCCGAGGAGGAGTTCACGGCGGAGCGCGCCGCCTCCTCACTCGCCGGCTTCCAGCGTGGCACGTTCCGCGCACGCGGCGAGGACGCCGAGGCGTCGGACGGCCAGGAACCGGAAAACCTCCACCCTCACCCCTCCACCCCCACCGATGCGCCGTACGGTCAGAAGGAAACAACCACACCGGACAACCCCGGCCCCCAGACCCCGGCCACCGGCACGGACACCCCCGCCGACCGCTGACCTCCCCATCCCCGACCACCGACCCGCACACACGCACGCATCATCCGCCGCACCCGAACGC
>NZ_JXTE01000409.1 GCF_000972385.1 Streptomyces sp. WM6386 | reverse complement strand
GTGTGGGGCTGGGCCTGGCGGTGGCGCGCGGCTTCGCCGAGGCCATGGGCGGCACCCTGGCCGCAGAGGACACACCCGGCGGCGGACTCACCATGGTCCTCACCGTCCCGGCCGCGTCCGGCCTCACGCCGGTCAGCACCGACCGTCCGGGGACCGCCACTTCGTACGTCCGAACCGGACGAGTAGCGCCCGAGCCGAAAAGGCAATGACCCACCAAACCGTGTGGGTTTCGGTGTGGTGTCGGCCATATTTAGGCGGGTCAGGTGCGGTTCTGGGGAAGGAGACGAGGCCGGCTTTCCGGCCGGCGCCAGGGGCGGAATTTCGCTGTAGGCATGGCCGCCGAACGCTTCGCGAAGTGCCGTTGAGCTGCGGGAATCATCCAACAGAGAAGGCGGGCCACGTTGTTCGGGGCGCTACGGGACCAGAAAGCCGAAGGACCGTGTGCGTTTTGGCGTGCACGCAAAAAAACCCTCCTTCACGCCGTCCATGCGTTTCCAGTCCGGTTGCGGCTGCTCTTGTTCCCACAGCCTGCGCCCCCTCTTCTTGCT
>NZ_JXTE01000408.1 GCF_000972385.1 Streptomyces sp. WM6386 | reverse complement strand
CATCAGCTCAACGGCGAGCGGGAGCGTGTGGTCGTCGCGGTGGTCGGTGACGGCGCGCTGACCGGCGGCATGGCGTGGGAGGCCGTCAACAGCATCGCGGCGGCCAAGGACCGGCCCGTGATCATCGTGCTCAACGACAACGGCCGCTCCGCCGCGTCCGGGGTCGGGCGGGCGACCAGGTTGCGCGGTTCGCCCGCCTACGAGCGGTTCCTGGAGTGGGGCAGGGTCGTCGCCAAGCGCACTCCGGTTCCCGGCGGGACGCTGTACGAGGGCCTGCACGGCGCCCGGCAGAACCTGCGGGAGGTGGCCGCCGCGCAGAATCCGTTCGAGGGGCTGGGGCTGACGTACGTCGGTCCGGTCGACGGGCATGACATCGAGGCTCTGGAGAGGGCGCTGGAACAGGCCCGGCAGCACGGCGGTCCGGTCCTGGTGCACACCGTGACCGTCAAGGGTGCCGGTCACACGCCCGCCGAGACCGATGATCCGGACCGCTACCGGGCCCGGGGCTCCTACACCTCGCGCGCCCGCCGCGGTGAGGTCGCCGCCGT
>NZ_JXTE01000407.1 GCF_000972385.1 Streptomyces sp. WM6386 | reverse complement strand
CCACTCGACGGTGCGCCGGGCGACGTAGGTCAGTTCACGCATCGGTGGGCTGTCCCTTCGCCAGTGCCACGAGGTCGGCGTAGCGGATGACGGAGCCGCCCGCGCCCCACGTGCCATCGGGCTGCTCGTGCACGAGCACCCACACCCGCAGGGCGTCGTTCGGGCCGAGGCCGGCCGCGGCCAGGACGCTCTTCGTCGCCTCCTCGACCAGGCCCGCTTTACGGCGCTCGGACAGGGCTCCTTGCGGGACGTTGACCTCCACCAGGAAGCGCGGCGCGTCGTCCCCGGCGGTGATCTGCGCGCCGTCCGGCAGGTCGACGAGGTAGCTCCACGCCTGGCCGCGGAAGAACGCCGTGTCGGGTGCGCCCTCCCAGCGCAGCAGTACGGCGGCGAGGTCACGCTGGATGCTCTGGCGGCCTTGTTCGGTCAGGGCGCCGGCCGGGGCCGTGAGCCGGATCATCGGCATGGGCATACCTCTCTTCGTTTCGTTCGACTCTGCGCTTGACGACGCAGTTCTATGACAGTCGTTATAAGTGGCGGTCACGCTAGACT
>NZ_JXTE01000406.1 GCF_000972385.1 Streptomyces sp. WM6386 | reverse complement strand
GCTTTCCGGATCAGGTCTTCCCAGGTGTGTACTTGCCCGAGGTCGACCCTCGCCTCCGTCTGCCAGGCCAGGGCGGTCTGCTTCGGGTCGAGAACTGTGGCCAGGGCGTATGACTTGCCGATGCCAGCTTCACCGAGCAGAACAGCCGATCGGGCGCGGGCCTGCGTCACCGTCACGAGGGAGGAAGTCTCGCGGGTCAGCCGGGTCCATGCGGTCGGCCCCTGCAGGAAGCCGTCGGAGTCGAGAGGCAGAGCCTCACCGAGGGGAACGCAGAATCGCTCCAGATGCACGCGATGCTCCTTCGGAAGAACACTCGAACCTACCGCAGCGTCTGCTGAGATGGGATGTCCGCTGTGTCCGACAGGCATTGCCAGGTTGTACCCGTTTCGGCGGCCTGAACGGATGTAAGGGAGATGGACCAGGTGGCGACCACCAAGCACGGCACCGTGCCCGTCACCGCCGGGCAGGTCGCCTCCATCGGAGCCCTGCCCGCCGTCTCGACCACGTTCGCCTGCACGCATTGCAGTGTCCGTGCGGCGGCGAAGCCCACCGT
>NZ_JXTE01000405.1 GCF_000972385.1 Streptomyces sp. WM6386 | reverse complement strand
GATCCGAGGTGCCCAGGCGGGCCGGACTTCGGTACGGCGGCAAAGGGGTCGGCGTCGACGCCGGCGGCGACAGCGGCCCGGAGGTATGGCCGGCGCGTGGGTGTGCAGCGGGCGGGCCTCGGCCCGGTCCGGCGGGAATGACCGTTTTGGGGGGCAGTCCTGAGTCGTCGCCGGCGTTGTCGGTGGTCCACAGATCGATCTCGGCACCCGCGATGGGTTCATGGCGACGGCCTGGACGAGTCCGGCCGGCTGAGGACCGGCGAGCAGGTCGTCGATCAGCGCGTCCACCAGGTCCGGGACGCGGGGCCGTAGCGCCTCCACGCGGTTCGAACTCAGTCGCGGGTCGGACAGGTCCTGGCGGACATCGTCATACCCGAAAGGGCAGGAGCGTGGCAGTGAGATTTCGGCCGGAGCGTACGCGTCGCGGTGGGGGGCGGTGACACACGCAATTCCTCTGCTTCTGTTCGGAACAGCAGTTACTATACGGTGTTCAGTAAGTTGATGAACACTGTATAGCGTGTGAGGGGATCTGAAAAGTCAGGAGTCGTTTTGAG
>NZ_JXTE01000404.1 GCF_000972385.1 Streptomyces sp. WM6386 | reverse complement strand
CAAGGACGAGATGATGGTGCACACCGACGTCGCCGAGTCCCCCTGGCACGTGGTGGAGAGCGACGACAAGCGCCGGGCGCGGCTGAACACGATCGCCCATCTGCTGAGCTCGGTGCCCTATCACGAGGTGCCACCGCCGGTGCTGGAGCTGCCCGACCGTCCGGGGTCGACCGGCTATCAGCGCACGCCGCGCGATCTGCAGACCTACGTCCCCGATCACGCGGCTCGCCTGTGACGCACGCCGGGTGCGGCTACGCCGTCGTCAGGGCCAGCGCGGTGAAGGTGTGCCGGTCCCACAGCCGGCGTGAGGCCTCCTCCGGGTAGGCGGTGACCGTGGGTTCGGTGTCGAGGAGTCGGACGAGGCGGCGCACTCGGCGCCTTTCACGGGCTGGACGTACCCCTGACCTTCGGCGTGTTCGACGGCAACGGTCTGGGCGCGATGCTGATCGGCCCCACTCCCTCGCCCGAGACCGAGGCCCTGTCCGCCCACATCCGCTCCTCCTGGACCGCGTTCGCCACGACGGGCGACCCGGGCTGGCCCGCCTACGATCCCGAGC
>NZ_JXTE01000403.1 GCF_000972385.1 Streptomyces sp. WM6386 | reverse complement strand
CTGCGGGACACTGCCGAGAATCAGCTACGGCCCGCATCCCCCCTCCTGGCGGCAAACGCACAGCCCGACGGTCTGGCGCACGCCCAGCTACCGCCGTATCCCGGATCCCGGCAACGCCCGGGCGCTGTCGGCACGGTAGAACCGGTCGAACACCCGCGGTACGTCGGCGGCGTCGATGCCCGGCCCGGCGTCGTCGACCTCGAGCACCGCCGACGCGCCCTCGGCACGGAGCCGGACCTGGACCGGTTGGTCCGCGGGGGACCACTTGCCGGCGTTGTCGATGAGGTTGAGCACCGCCCGCTGGAGCGCGGCGGGACGCCCGCTCACCCACACGGAGGTCACGTCGAGCGCGACCTCGATGTCGGGCACGCGGGAACGCGCCCGGGTCGCGGCGGCCCCCACCACGTCGGCGAGGTCCAGCAGCTCGGTGTTCTCGTCGCTGACGTCACCGCGCGCCAGGTCGGTCAGCTCGGCGGCAAGGGTGCTCAACTCGGCCACCTGGGCGCCGAGATCGTTGAGCAGCCGGGTCCGGCTCTCCGCCGGCAGTGCGCTGTCCAGGGTGC
>NZ_JXTE01000402.1 GCF_000972385.1 Streptomyces sp. WM6386 | reverse complement strand
GATCCCGCACCCGACCCCGCAGGAGATGCAGCACGCCGTGGAGCACCTCGGCCACGCGCCGGGCGCGCTGCCCTCGTCCAACGGGCACGGCTCCTCCAACGGACACGGATCCGCCAACGGGCATGTGGGCAACGGCGGCCGGGCGGCCGTCGAGGGACGGGAGTCGGACCAGGAAGTGCACTGACCCGGCGGCACCACGCACAGCACCGGGCCCCCTACGGCGGCGCGGGGGATCAGGGGGCGATCACCCGCGCCCCCGTCGTTCCACCCCCGGCCGTCCACCCTGCCCGGCGGCCCCGCCGGACCATCCACGGAGGCCCCGATGAACCGCACGTCATGGCGCCGGGACGGCCCCCCGGCCGAGTCCATCACCCGGGCCCGCGCCGGTCTGAGCGAGGACCTGCGCGGCCGTCAGCGCCGCTACGTCGCCGCGATGCTGGTGCGCAGTGCTTGCGTGGTCCTGATGGCCCTCACCTGGAACCGCTGGCCCGTCGTCGCCATCAGCGCCCTGGTCGGCGGGGTCGTCATCCCCTACGTCGCCGTGGTCGTCGCCCAGGCCGGATG
>NZ_JXTE01000401.1 GCF_000972385.1 Streptomyces sp. WM6386 | reverse complement strand
TCCCGAGTGCCTCGTTGACCCCCCGCAGGTGCCGCATCTCGTCGACGGCGACGGCGAACACCTCCTGGGCGGCCGCGTACACCTTCCTGGTGACATCGCTCGGGGTCGCGGGAAGTCGCATCGGCGCATCGAGCGAGTAGTGGGCGAACAGATACTCCACACACAGCGCGTGCTCGACCTTGGCCAGCTTCTTCAGTCTCTCGATGACCGTCGGCCGGTCCAGCGGCACGACGGACGAAGGGGCCGGGATGCCTTTGCTGTCGTCCTCGCGGTCGTTGAGGACCACGGGCAGCACGTTCCAATTCGTGATCAGCCCCGGGTACGTGAACTCCAGCGCTGTGCGTACGCCGCGCGGGGAGGCCGCGTCGCGCGCGTCCGTGTCCAGATCGGGCACCGGCGTACGGTCTTCGCGCAGGAAGTTCATCTGGGGGACGCTGCCGTTCGAGCTGCTGGTGACGTCGGGCTTCGAGGCGGCCCAGTAGAAGCACCCGCAGTCGCGGAAGTCGTACTGCCACGGCGCGCACAGGCTGCGGGTGAGGTCGCCCGGCTCGTACACGTCCGGGT
>NZ_JXTE01000400.1 GCF_000972385.1 Streptomyces sp. WM6386 | reverse complement strand
AATCACGGGGTAGTCGGCCGCCAGGCCGCGCTGGTTGAGCTCCTCCAGGTTCTCCTTCATGATCACCGTGGACTTCACCAACAGCCCGGACATGCCGATCACATCGGCCTTGTGCTCCGCGGCCGCCTCGAGGATCGCGGAGACCGGCTGCTTGATACCGATGTTGACCACGTTGTAGCCGTTGTTGGACAGGATGATGTCGACGAGGTTCTTGCCGATGTCGTGCACGTCGCCGCGGACGGTGGCCAGCACGATCGTGCCCTTGCCCTCGGCTTCGGACTTCTCCATGTGCGGTTCGAGGTGGGCGACGGCGGTCTTCATGACCTCGGCGGACTGGAGCACGAACGGCAGCTGCATCTGCCCGGAGCCGAACAGCTCGCCGACGACCTTCATGCCCTCCAGGAGGGTTTCGTTGACGATGTCCAGGGCGGGACGTTCCTGGAGAGCCGCGTCCAGATCCTGGTCGAGGCCGTTCTTCTCGCCGTCGATGATGCGGCGCTTGAGGCGCTCCTCCAGCGGGAGGGCCGCCAGTTCCTCGGCCTTGCCCGCCTTCAACGACTTCGCG
>NZ_JXTE01000040.1 GCF_000972385.1 Streptomyces sp. WM6386 | reverse complement strand
GGAGGAGGTGTCGCGGATGCCTGGGGGGGCTGGGGTGCCTGGGAGGGCTGGGGCTGAGCGCTGCCGGTGTCGCCGGGCGCCGGGCCCGTGGGCGCGGGCGCGGCCTGGGCGGAGGCGGCGTCGTAGGCCGGGGCCGGGGTGGTGTCCTGACCGGGCTGACCGGGTGCGGCGCCGAAGCCCGGGGCGCCCCCCGCCGCAGGTCCGCTCGGCGCAGGTCCACTGGGCGCAGGTCCACTGGGCGCAGGTCCACTGGGCGCAGGTCCACTGGGCGCAGGTCCACTGGGCGCAGGTCCGGTCGGCGCAGGTCCGGTCGGCGGGCCAGAAGCCCGTACCGCCGCCCGGGCCGCCGCGACACCGCCTCCCGGCGGAACCGGCGCGGCAGCCGCTGTCCCGTGCGCCTCGGGCCCGGGGACGTACGCCATCGCGGGCGCACCCCCGCCCCCGGAGAAGTTCACGCCACGCTCCAGCCGGTCGAGCCGGGCCATCACGGACCGCTCGTCGCCATAAGCGGCCGGCAGCATCACGCGCGCGCAGATCAGCTCCAGCTGGAGGCGAGGGGACGTGGCGCCCCGCATCTCGGTGAGGCCCGCGTTGACGAGGTCGGCGGCGCGGCTGAGCTCGGCGGCGCCGAAGATGCCGGCCTGGGCCTGCATACGCTCCAGGACGTCGGCGGGGGCGTCGATGAGGCCGGTCTCCGTGGCGTCCGGGACGGCGGCGAGGATCACCAGGTCCCGCAGCCGCTCCAGCAGGTCGGCGACGAAGCGCCGCGGGTCGTTGCCGCCCTCGATGATCCGGTCGACGACCTCGAAGGCGGCGGCGCCGTCACCGGTGGCGAAGGCCTCGACGACGGAGTCGAGGAGCGAGCCGTCGGTGTAGCCGAGGAGGGAGGTGGCCATGGCATACGTCACACCCTCCTCCCGCGCCCCCGCGAGCAGCTGGTCCATGACGGACATGGAGTCACGCACGGAACCCTGCCCCGCCCGCACGACGAGCGGCAGCACGCCCTCCTCGACGGGGATGTTCTCGTGTCCGCAGACCTCGCCGAGGTAGTCACGAAGGGTCCCCGGCGGCACGAGCCGGAAGGGGTAGTGGTGGGTCCGCGAACGGATGGTCCCGATGACCTTCTCGGGCTCGGTGGTCGCGAAGATGAACTTCAGATGCTCCGGCGGCTCCTCGACGACCTTGAGCAGCGCGTTGAAGCCGGCCGACGTGACCATGTGGGCCTCGTCGATGATGTAGATCTTGTACCGGCTGCTCGCGGGTCCGAAGAAGGCCTTCTCGCGCAGCTCACGGGCGTCGTCCACACCACCGTGGGACGCGGCGTCGATCTCGATGACGTCGATGGAACCCGGGCCGTTGCGTGCGAGGTCCTGGCAGGACTGGCACTCTCCGCACGGGGTCGGCGTGGGACCTTGCTCACAGTTCAGACAGCGGGCCAGGATGCGTGCGCTGGTCGTCTTGCCGCAGCCACGCGGACCGCTGAACAGATACGCGTGATTGACCCGGTTGTTCCGCAGCGCCTGCTGCAACGGGTCGGTGACATGCTCCTGCCCGATGACCTCGGCGAACGACTCCGGGCGATAGCGGCGGTACAGCGCGAGAGACGACACGCATACGAGGTTATAGGCGCCCACTGACAACCAGCCCCACGCAAGAGGCCACCCTTGCCGTGAACGCAAGCGCCCCCCACGCACCCGCCAGAGCCAACCTACCCTTGCTGCCTTCCGGCCCTGGGGGAGTTCAGTCAGATAGCGCCACGTGAGGGGCTGCCCAAACAGTACCCGATGACGGGGGCTGGGAACGAGTTCGCGAGCACTCCTCAACGTCTTGTATTGTTTGCCGCGGAGGATTCGCCTAGTGGCCTAGGGCGCACGCTTGGAAAGCGTGTTGGGGGCAACCCCTCACGAGTTCGAATCTCGTATCCTCCGCCAGTGCCTCACCGGGCACGATGTCGAAGGGCCCCACCGTTCGCGGTGGGGCCCTTCGTCGTTGTCCGTCTCAGTTTCCGTCTCAGTTGGTTGCCCGCTGCTCGCTCGGGATGAGGGACAACCGACCTCGATGCGGAAGCATGAGCGGGTGAGTCTCATAGACATGAGTGAACGTGAGTACTGGGCCTTCGTGTCCGAGGGCCCCGAGATCTTCGTGGGTCAGGCAACACTCGCCCGTGTGGAAAGCTTCTTGATCGGCTACGACGCCCACGCACGGCGGCACGGCGGTCCCGGGCTCGACGGCTGGCGTGACTGGCTGGTGGCCAGGCGCGGCCGGGAATGCCAACACACTTGGATGGGTCTGGTCCGTCACATCGCCCTCCCCGATGAAAGTTGGGATCACTGGCAGCTCTCACCGGAGCAGGAAGAACGTGTCATCACGGTTCTCTTCGCGCTTCTCGATGAGTTCCTCGCGGAGCGGGCAGAGGAGCCTCCCACGCTCTGACCTCTCCGCATAGGCGCTTCAGTCGGCCCGGAGCGGCTCCCAGAGAGCGTCGCCGACCTGCTGGGCCACCTTCCGCAGCAGCGTTCCAGTGACGTGCATGTAGCGAGCGCGCATGCGGGCCGCTCCCCCGGGCTCCCAGCCCATGATCGCGTCGACCACGACGTCCGGGACGCCGAGGATCAGGAGGACGGTCGCGGCGGTGTGGCGAGCGTCATGGAGACGGCCGTCTCGTACGCCCGCATCCCGCAGCAGCCGCTTCCAGACGTGGAAGTCCGTGTTCGGGCTCAGAGGGCTGCCGGCCGGGGAGGCGAAGACGTATCCCTTGTCCTCCCAGTCGGGACCGGCCTCGATCCGTTCCTTCTCCTGTACCTCCTGGTGCTGGCGGAGGAGCTTGATCAGCGGGTCGGGCAGACCGATCGTGCGTCGCCCGGCGCGGGACTTGGTGGACTTGTGCTCGCGGCGGGTCTGCTGTTTCTGGGGGCAGTAGCCAGCCTTCCGGCCGCACGGGTTGTCGCCGCAGCCGTGGGCGTACTTGGGGCGGAGCCGGTTCTTGCGGATGCGGACGTATCCCGCGTCCAGGTCGACGTCCTCCCAGTGCAGGCCGAGCGCCTCCCCCTGACGGAGCCCGAGCGCCAGGGCGACGACCCACCTCGTGCTGTTGCGGAGCTTGGCCGCCTCAACGAGGAGACTCTGCACCTCCTCGATCGTGAACGGCTCGATGTCCTCTTCTTCGAGACGCGGCGCCTTGGCGATCTCGGCCACGTTGGTGGCGACGTGACTGCGTCGCTTGGCCTCACCGAGGGCCACCCGGATCGTGCGGTGAGCGTGGTGGGCGGTGCCGGCGGAGCTCCCGGCTTCCTGCATCTTCCGGTAGAAGCGCTCCAAGTGCTCCGGCTCCAGCTTGTCGAGCTTGTGAGCGCCCAGGCCGGGCACGAGGTGAACGCGTACGTCGACCTCGTAGCCGTCATACGTGTTCTCGGAGACGTACGGCTTGGCGATGTTCTCGACCCAGTGCTCAAGCCAGGCCTGGACAGTCCAGCTCTGGCCCGGCTTCCTGAGCTTCTTCTCGTCCCGGGCCCGCTCCATGTCACGGACTGCCCTGGTCACCTCGGCCTTGGTCTTGCGCTCGATGTGGCGGCGGTCCGGCTTGCCGTCATCGCGGACGCCGACCGTCACTCGGCCGTGCCACTTGCCGTCCTTGCCGAAGTAGATGGAGGAGGCCCCGTTGGGCTGACGACTGCGCTTGTTCTCTGCCATGGCATCCCCCTCAAGCAGCTTCGGCGGGTCGGTAGCGGAGCTTCGCGACGTAAGCGGGCACGGCATCGGCGGGGATTCGACGCAGCCTCCCGACCATGACGGACTCGATCTCTCCGGCGAGGACGAGTCGGAAGCAGGTCGTACGACCGATCCGGAGCCGTCGGGCCGCTTCCTCGACGGTCAGCAGGGCCAAGGACGGGTCGAACTGTTCGGGCACGACAGCGACGACTCGGGGCTCAGCCACGGGTGGGCTCTCCTTCCGTTCCGGGGGCGGGTTCGAGGGATGCGGACAGCCAGGCTTCGGCGTCGGAGAGGCCTGTTCCGGCGAAGACCCAGTGCGCGAGGACGTAGGTCGTCTCGGGCTCGCGCGTGGGTGGGGCGGCTTGTGCGCGGCGCCATTCGGCGCGGGCGTCGCGGAGGGCGCCGAGGGTGGTGGAGTACCGGCGGGACTTGGTGGAGAAGTGGCCGCGGAAGCCGAGCATGTGGGCCCACGCACGCAGGCGGAGGTGTTCCAGGTCCTTGCGGGCGCCGAGGGTCCAGGCGGTTCGGACCAGGCGGCGGGCGTGGTCGCTGATGTCGAGCTGGGCCAGTTCGGCGGCGAACTTGAGGGGGCGGTCGAGAGCTCCCGTGGCTGTCTCGGCTCCCTTGGTCGCGTACTTGGCGATGTACGCGGCGACGGCTCGCTCGGTCAGCTCTTGGCCGTCGTTGAAGTCGGCGGATCGGATGGTGCGGACGTCGAGTTGGCGGCCGAAGGTGAAGGTGTGGGCGCGGCTGTCGACGACCGGGCCATCCACGCTCGTCTTGGAGGCTGCGGCGCTGATGGCGTCCGTGAGCAGCTCGGCAGTGGCCCAGGCCGGGGGCGAGGTGTCGCCACCTCCGGGGCCGTCGAGACGTATGACCGCGTGGAAGTGGACCGCACCGCGCTTCTGGTACTCGGCGACCTTGGCGAAGGACACGCGCGCGTGGTCGCGGAACCTGCGCTGGGAGAGGCCCGCGCGCTTGGCGACCTCACGGCGCAGGTACGTCGAGAAGCGCCGCCAGAGCTGTCCGGCGTGGGCGTTCCAGAGGACGGCGGCTTCGTAGTCGTAGGTGTCCGGGTTGAGCGGGGTGCCGAGTGCTTCGTCGTCCTTGTCGTGGTGGACGCCGCAGCGGCAGGGGCGTCCGTCCGTGCGGCGGTTGTGGACGGGGCCGAAGCCGGGGGCGGTGAAGGTGGCGAAGACGCGGGGGTGGGCGGCGACGTGTTCCGGAGTGCCCTTGCCACCGCGCAGGCCCGAGGTGATCAGGTGGAAGGTGTCGCGGCGGTAGACCTCCGCGCAGGCCGGGCACCGGGTCGTACGGCGGTTGTTGCAACGGACGAGGAGTTGGCCGGCCGGGAGGCTGGTCGAGTCGAGGTGGTGGACGAGAGTGCCGATCTCGCCGGTCGTGGTGTCGACGTCGTACTCGGTGCGGTGGCCGTCGAGGCGGATGGGGTGGGTGCAGCCGCCGAGGGTGGAGAGCTGGCGGAGGATACCCGGGAGCGTGCCTTGCGAGGCCAGGTTCGCGAGTTCCGGGAGTGGGGCCGGAGTGGTGCGGGTGAAGATGGCGTTTCTCCTTCTGGCTGGCTAGGTCGGGAGGAACAGGCCCCGGGGCGGCGTGATGCTTAGTCGAGCGACGCCGCCCCGGAGGTCTGGCGGGGAGTCAGCGCCGGTGCTGCTCGCGGAGCAGGGAGCGCAGGACCACACGGCTACGGAGATGGCCGTGATGGCGACGGCCGCCAGGAGCGCGGTGAGGACGACTCCGCCGACGACCAGGGCGACGACGGTCTTCTGATCGATGGAGACCGACGGGAGCGAGCGCCGTACGGGCATCGGGTCGGCCGGGGCGTGGGTGTGCGCGGGCGGCGGGGTCGGGTTGTCGGGGTACTTGGGCAGAAACACGGCGGCGTTCTCCTTATCTACTCGTCTAGTCGTGTGAGCCGTTGATGATGTCCACGCCGGAGCGCGTGCCGGACTCCACGGCGGGGGCCATGAAGGTGCGGGAGAGCAGGAAGCCGAAGAGGGCGATCAGTACGACGACCCAGGTACGGACGCCGAGGAACTTGACCGCTCCCCAGGCGAAGAAGCCGAGGATGAAGACGAGCGGCAGGCTGACGGTCACGGGTGCGAGGTCCTCTCAGCGGACGGGGCAGCGGTGGGTGTTGGCGGCCAGTTCGGCGGCGGCGCGGCTGTCGTAGTCGGTGGAGAAGCCGCAGCGCGGGGCGGTGCAGGCGGCGGTGTGCTTCTCGCGGCCCCGTTGGTCGTACGAGGTGGCGACCTGGACGGGGCCGATACGGGTGACGTTGCGGAAGCGGCGGTTGGCGGGCATGTGGATCTCCTCTCAGAGCTGGGCGGCGATGGCTTCGGCCATGGGTGCGGGAACGCCGAGGCGGGCGCGGAGGGTTGGGGTGTCGATCGGGGTGCCGGTGCGGGTGTGGTGTTCGGCGGCGACCTTGCGGGCGTGGTCGACCAGGGCGGTCGGGACGGGTACGGCGGGGCGCTCGGGCGGTGCTTCGATGGCTGGTTGGGCGGGTGGCTCGGGGGTGGGTTCGGGCGCGTCCTCCTGGTCCTCGATGACCTCGGTGTCGTTGGCCGGTTTCGTCGTCGGACTGGAGTGGGCGAGGAGGGTTCCGCCGAGGAAGGCGACCGCAGGCCAGCCCGCGACGAGGATGCGCAGCCAGGCCGGCACCTGGTCCAGGTCGAGCAGTCCGGCGGTGGCGACGTTCGCGCCGAGGGACGCGGCGAGTGCGATGACGAACCAACACCACCCGGACGCTTTCGCCTCACCGGACCGGAGTCGACGCCATGCGGCGACGAGCAGCAGGTCGACGGAGACGGGGTAGGCCCACGCCTTCCATCCGTCCTGTCCTGCCGCCGAGGCGATGTCGTGGATGTGGGCGAAGGACAGCGCGGCAGCGATCAGCGCCTGGACGAGCACCGCGTCGACGCGGGCCAGTTGGGCGCGCATGAGCGGCTCCTTCCGGGTTCAGGCATGGGAGGGGTAGGGACGTGGAGTGAGGCGGTCACACCGACCGGAGTTGGGGGAGGAAGGTCAGTCGGTGATCGGGCGCGGCTGGACCTGCGGCACCGGGGCTTCGACCGGTCGCACGGGCACGTGGGGCCGGAAGGGCTTGAGCGCGGGCAGGTCGGGGACCAGGTGCGCGGAGTCGCGGCAGATCTCGGCGGCATCGCCGAGGGAGAGATACGGCGTGCGGATGCGGGACCAGCCGCCGGAGGTGTCACCGGCGACTGCCAGGCCGGGCCGTTCGGGGGCGATGGCGCAGGCGGCCATGACCGCTTCCGGGGCGATGTCGCCGAGGGCCATCTTGGCGGAGGCTTCGTCGTTGACACGGTGGCAGACGCGGCCGGTCAGCTGGGCGCGGAGCATGGTCGCGCCCTTGCCAAGTTCGGCGCCGAAGCGCTGTCCGCAGACCTCCAGGTAGATGCCGGCGGCGCGGCCGAGTTGGGCGAGGCGGATGAGTTGGGTGACCATCTCGTCGCGCCGTTCCTCGTCCTTGCGGGTGGCGACGAGGAAGAGTTCGGCGACCTCGTCGACGAACAGCACGATGGGGGTGGGGCGTTCGTGCTCGGGCAGGCCCCAGATGTCGGAGGTGATCTCCTCGTCGGGGATGTCCGGGGTGATGCCCTGCCGGGCCTTGATCAGGTCGTAGCGGTCCTCCATTTCCTTGACGAGTACGGGAAGCAGCTCGGCAGCTTGCTCCGGATCGGTGGCGAGGGCCGAGAGCCGGGACGCGAACGGCGCCAGTTCCACACCCCGCTTGCAGTCGATGCCGACGAGGGCGACCGGTTGCGGGGCGAGTCCAGTGATCAGGTTGCGCAGGTACATGGACTTGCCGGACAGGGTGGCGCCGAGGGTGAGTTGGTGCGGCATGGTGCGGTAGTCGCGTGCGAAGGCGGTGGCGTCCTCGCGCAGGGCGACCGGAATGCGCAAGTATCCGGAGTCGACCTTGCGCGGCATCCGGACCTGCCGCAGGACGTCGAAGCCGACGAGCCGAAGTTCGACGACACCGGGCTTGATGGTGGTGACGTAGACGGCGTGAACGCCCCAGGCGTGCCGCAGTCGTTCGGCGGAGGCGGCGACGTCGGCGGGCTCCTGCCCGGGGGCGAGCCGGAGCCGCAACCGGAGCCCGGTCGACGTAGGACGGATGATGCCGCGACGCGGCGGTACGGGCCGTATCTCGCGTCGGGTGGTCGCCTTGACCGCCAGCACGCGCAGTCGGGACGGTGCGACGGTCAGGCCGCAGGCTTCCATGACTGAGCTGTACGAGCTGAGCAGCCGGGCCGTGGATATCGGCAGGCCGACGGTCGACCAGTAGACCCCGGGGTGCTTGGCCCGGGCGTAGGCGGCCCCACCGCCGAGTGCGGCGACAGGACCACCCACCTCCAGGAGTGTCGTCAGGTCGGACATCAGGCAGCGGCCCCGGTAGCGGCAGCGGGGAATGCGGCCGGGGTGACGGCGGCGGCGCGGAAGGCGATGCCGTGGCGCTGCTGCCCGTTGAACACGCTCTCCCAGGGCCGGGCGATCAGCCCCGGCAGCGAGACCGGCGCCCCGAGCGCCAGCCCCTCCGAGATACCGCCCTCAGGAACGGTGACCTTGATCAGCGACGACTCGCCCTCCTCGATGTAGACGACGCCGATCGTCATCAGCGGCTCACCACTGACGGTGTCCATGGCCCGCTCGCCGGTCTGACGGTCGCGAACCTTCGGCTCCGGAGCCTCGGTCAGCAGGATCGTCGCGGCGGAGGCCTCAACACGGATGGTGCGCAAGGGAGTTCCCCTATCTACTCGTCTATACATGATGCGTCCTGCGAACCCGACCTTCGGGATCACGTGGACCACTCTGCCACTCAACTTGCCCACTCGTCTATACGAGTATGCCTGTTGAGGTGTACGAGTCCGAGAACCGTCCCCGCGCACCACCGCAAACCATGACGATCAGGTCGCGGGAAGCTGGTACGACAGCACGTATGCGTCAGCCGCCATCACGGTGTCGCAGACCTCCACGGCTCGCCCCTCGGTGTCGAAGGCGGTCCGGATGAGGTGGATGACGGGTACGCCGGAGGCCAGGCGGAGCGTCTTCACTTCGGCCGGCGAGGGCATCCGGGCCCGGATCTCCTCCTCGAAGTGGTCGAGGCGGTGGCCGAGTTCTTCGAGGCGGGCGTAGATGCCGCCGGGCCCGGGATTGGGTTCGGCGATCTGAGTGCCGCGGGCGATGTCGAGGGGCAGGTAGGAGGTGGCGAACTCGACCGGCCGCCCGTCGAGGAGATACCGGCGCCGGCGGGCGAGCACACGCCGTACGGAGCCGAGCCGGGTGGAGATGTCCTGACTGGCCTTCTCTTCCTTGACCTCCAGGCTGTCGACCTGGGGGTGACTGCCGGCGGCGTCGGCCTCGACGATGAAGGCGGACTTGCCTTGCTCGCGATGCCGCCGCGCGAACCTGTCGGAGGCGAGACGCCGCACGGGCGGCCGGGGCCGGACGAAGACGCCCTTGCCGTGCTCGGCGTGCACGAGACCTTCCCCTTGAAGGATGGAGAAGGAGTTTCGGACCGTCATACGGGATACCCCGTAGTGATCGACGAGGTCGGCCTCCGAGGGCAGCTTGTCGCCCTCGCGGAATCGCCCACGGTCGATGGCCTCACGCAGCTGGTCGGCGATCTGCCGGAAGACCGCACGATCGCTCGTGGGGTCGAGATCGCCGAGAAGGCCGGAAGAAAGAGGGCTCACGCGTACTCCTTTAGGTATCTAGACGAGTGGGCGAGTCTTGTTGCTACGGTGGAGAGCCTAGCCAGCCGAGAGGGCCGAGGAACGTGAGCACTGACCGACCGCACTCCGTGAGCGTTGCCGGAGTGGTCGTCGACGCCCAGGGCCGGGCCCTCCTGATCCAGCGCCGCGACAACGGCAGGTGGGAACCCCCGGGCGGCGTCCTCGAACGCGAGGAGACCATCCCCGAGGCCCTGCAACGCGAAGTCCTCGAAGAGACCGGCATCAAGATCGCACTTCCCGCGACCCTGACCGGCGTCTACAAGAACATGACGGGCCTGATCGTCTCGCTGGTCTTCCGCTGCGAAGCCGCCGACGGCACGCCCACCACCGGCGACGAAACCCGCGCCCTGCGCTGGGCCACCCGCGAAGAAGTCTCCGAACTCTCCGACGAGGCGTACGCCATCCGCGTCCTGGACGCACTCGACGCGACGTCCCCACCGGCCATCCGCGCCCACGACGGCGTGAAACTCGTCTAGCCCGAACCCGCTGCACATGGCGGCCTACCAGCACGAAGGAACTTGTATGCACGAGTATACGAGTGCAGCCCGGGTCTGGGGGCTCACTTGCCCAGGTTTTCCAGAAGAAGTGAGCCGGGCCCGCCGCTGGACCCGCGACATCCTGCGCGGATCGCCGCTAGCGGAGGACGCGGAACTGATCGTGAGCGAGCTGAGCGCGAACGCGATCCTGCACACGGCCAGCGGCCGGGACTCCGGCAGCTTCCATCTGGCTCTGGCGGTGTCGGCACAGGTGATCGCTCTGTCGGTCACGGATGGCGGAGGGGCCGGCGCGGTCCCGAAGGTCGAGCACCAGGACCAGGAGGCCGAGCACGGTCGGGGCCTGGGGATGGTCACCGCGATCGCCCACCGGGTCGTGGTCCATGACAGCGACGGCGGCCACACGGTCACCGCGGAGCTCTTCACTGACGTACGTACGGGAGGCCACCCGTGCTGATGAACGGACCCCGCCACGGCTACTGGTGCGAGTGCTGGACCCAGGACCTCACCGAGGAGGAAAGGCCAACGCTCCGAGCATCCCTCGACGCCTACTCGGCTTCCCAGGCAGACAGATGGGTTGCGGTAACGCTCCGCACGATCTCTCCAGCCCTGGACTCCGACGCTTCCGACACGGCATGGGCCTGGCTCTCCCAAGGACGCATCGCAACCCGGCAAGCCCTCTTACGCTCCGAGCCCTGCGCGGTCACGATCACCCATGCCCAGACCCGCATCACATGGACGATCCGACCAGTGATCTTCCTACCGCTCGCCCACCGCCAAGGCGTCGAACTCCCAGCCTGCACAAACGACTTCAAGCCCCACACGCCGGACTGAGTTACAACTTTCTCTACTGGTTCAAGGCCCGCGCAAGCGCGGGCGCGCGCCGCCTCTGCGGCGCGGCCTGCCTCCTGTCTTCGCCCCGGCTGGCCGCGCCCGGCGGCGCGCCACGTGCTGCGGGGAGGAGTGAGGAAGTCACCCGCGGGTCAATGCCATGCCTCCGGCGGGGGCGCTCAGGCTCCAGGATGGCGGGGCCCGCTTGCGAGTGCCGGCCATGAGTGGCTGGTGCAGGAGTGCGGGAGATCCCATCCCGTCTGCCGTCGACCCAGGCAGAGCCGAGCAGACGCGGCCCCTGGCGTCCAGGTCGTTCGTACAGTGGCGCGCTCCACCTGGACGCCAGGAACCACGCCCGCTCCACGGTGTGTGGGTCGACGGCAGACGGGATGGGATCGGGGAGGGGGCGGGGTGAAGGCAGACGACCGCGCTGGACACGCAGATAGCCGGACAAGCCCACGCTTCAGCCACTGCTCATGATCAACGAGCAGTGCGGCTCCAGATTCGACAAAATAAAACGGAACGGAGGCAGACTCATCAAGGGAACCATCAAGACCCTGGCGAGGCCATGTTCCGCAACAGCAAGAAAAGAAAAGGCAAAAGAAGCGGCTATCGGGCATTCAAGTCGAAAATTATTTCGCAAGACGCCCGAGGAAGATTTAAAACGTGGGCGCATATCATAACAGCGGCGCCGCCGGAGATCGTAAAACACGATGACCGCCAGCTGTTCTCAACCTATTGCCGCAGGGTGGCGAAGGAGGATTTTCGGGAAACAAGTGCAGCAGTAACGATATTCCCGATCCTGGCAACTCCCGGGTTAGGCCTCGTATGTGCACCCTTCGTATTTGGTGCACTATTCTTCAGCCCTGCCGCCTCCATTGCGGCAGTCGTAATGAATCTTCTTCTGGCCAAATACTATGCCCGCCGCTTGCCGTGTAAGCGTTGCAGAGTCTTGCCCGTCGTCGTCACTCTAACGGCTGCCATCCTGGGCCTCGCTTTGGCCGAGTACCGGGGAAGACTCCACCTGCCACCCTCGGGTGAATTCAACCTAGTTGACGCTATCACTTTCCTGCTTATATCACCCTTCCTTACCATCGTTTCCACCACTATGACATTCACCGTGATCGTGCGCGGCACCTCGATCTTTATGGACTTTATGCGCATTCACTACTACCCCGACGTCGTCGTTTTTGCTGAGCTGCAGCTGGTCACGCAGGTGCTCACCGATCAGAAAGACTCCATGATGTCGCTCAATGATCGGCAAGAGGTCATAGATCGCCTCCATAGAGCGGCAAAGTGCCTGGAGTTGGGAATCCCCCGGATTGTTCAACCTCGTGATTTGCTGAGCGAAATGGCATTTCGAAAGAAGCTCCGCCGTTCCGCTAACTATATAAATAGTTGGGAGCTGGCCATATCCCTTTCGCGTGAGGATTCTCGCGAGGATCTAGCTCGAGAAATAGCCTGCACGCTGCTCCCATTGGCAAGAAAGGATTATGACGCACTTCCCGAAGCGGACACCCTCGCTGCCCATCGAGCGAGTAAGCGTAATCTCGGCCACTATGTGCGAACTGCGATTTCCGGAGCATCACCTCTTGCGATCTTGTGGATCCTCGACGGGCTGGACATATTTACACCAAGCAGCACTATAAGAAATGGCCTCTATGTGTTGGCTTTCGGGTGGATGGCGATCAACTACATCTCATTGCTCGATCCCCTCTATGAAGGGAAGATAGCGGCCTTGAAAGATCTCAAGGATGTATATACTTCGCTCCAAGGGCGGGATAAATGAGGGGCATTCGATCAAGGCGTGTGACGCCCGGTCACTAGCAGGTCGAGACCTGCAGGGGGCGATTGATCGTTGTGGACGTCGTGGAGTCCAGACAAGATCAGGGACGCGATACAGCAATGAAGCACAGAAACCGCAATGGTTGGCGCCCGCACGGGACATGCTGATCATGCGAACGGCGACAGGCCCTTGGCCTCCAGGTGAGCGAGCAACGAGTCAAGGCATGCGTCGGCCGTGGCGAGATCAGCACGGAAGAACGAATCCTCGCCGAGGGGCCCACCGCTGACGATGACCATCCATGCCGTCCGCCGCTCGACCATGCGGTCATCGTCGAATTTGAAGACGGTCGTGACGGGAGTCGGCATCCGGCGCCATGCTCATGGAGTTGCGGAATCAAGCGTGTGCCGCGCTGCGGTCGTGAACCGCTCGCGAATACCCTCGCGGGCTTCCTGATTGCTCTTGAGCTCAGCGACGATCGCAGTCGCTTGGTCAAGGAAGGCAGCAAAATCATCATTACCCTCGTGCGCCTGAGCGATTGCGGCGTTAGCGAGTTCCTCGGCCCGTTCAAAGGCCGCGAACATCGCGTCCGCTCCAGGAGGTACTCGAACGTCTTCGAGTGCCTCCGCCGTAAGCTCTTGCATCTGCCTTGTAGCCTCCTCCATGGCCTCAACAGCGGATGTCATCGCTGGTAATGTCCCGCTGGTCATGTGTTCGACTGCCGGCCGCTGCGACTCTGCGAGTTCCATGAGTTTGCTGGCTAGGTCCACGTCGCGCCGAATGCTGATAGCGAGCTCTTTTGCTGCCCTGGCCACCTCGGCTGGTCCTAGGATGTCGATCCGCCTCGCGCGCTCTGCCATGCGGCCAGTAGCTTCCTTCAGCGGGTTGGTTCCCGGCGAGGCGGAGTGCCCCGGCAGACCCACGGAGTCAATGATGCGAAGACACTCATCCCAGGCTGCTAGGAAACCTTCGTACGCCTGAAGCCGCTGTTGCCGAAGCCAGTGGGCTTGATCGACGTCGGCTTGATCGCGAACTTGCTGCAAGGTGACTTCCGCACTGATCAAAGCTCCCTTCTTGGCGGCACGGGCACCAACGACTGTGCCAGCCAGTCCGAACACCGCAGCCACCAAAGCGAGCACAAGTTCCTTCATGAGCAGACATCATCGCGGCGGCGGCCGTCAGGCGGAATGGGGCGTCTCACAGGCCTGGTTCCACAGCGCAAGGGGCTTCCGAGCCCGGAACCGTTCGGCTCTGACTAGCGCTGAGATTCTGATCACGGGAGCGCAGTGGGCGCTGGCCCGCTTTGAGGCCCTCGGCAGATGTCAGCCCACCTGCCCGGCTCGAAGACTGAGCGTAGGACAGCGTTCAGCGTCCTCGCACTCGCGATTCACGCGCAGAGGTGCAGCAGGGATGAGTGTCTAACTGCGTGACAACGCCGACGAACAGCGGCGGACGAGCGCGAACGTCTACGGACCATCAGCGCAGGTGGGAACCACATCAGCACCAGGCTGCGCACCCGCCCAAGTTGCTTCGGGACGAAGCAGTCGGGGGCCGGCTGCCGTCTCCCGAGGGGCACTTGTCAGATCCGGAGCGGGCGGTCGTCGTGCCTGTTGTCTGTCATGCGCTGTCACGGTTGGCCTCGCGATGCATCTCACCCACCATCGCGTTCACGGATTCCCAGTAAGACCTGATGGCTGTGCCATAGACGGAGTGGGCGTCCTCATGCTCCAACGCGCTGAGTAGACACATGTATATCGCCCGTGAGTCCCTGAAGACTGCCTTGACTGCTTCTGCCACGGAGTTCCCGCCGTCGACGATCATCACGTCACAGGCGCGAGTGAACGGTCCGTAAGCCTCACGCAGGCGTCTAGCGTGCTCCTGCACAGCAGCTTCCTTGTCTGAACCAGCAGGCATGGATAAGACCGCAGGCAGTTCCCGGTACAGAGCTCCCATGTGATGGGCTGCGTTGACGACTTCGATGTAGGAGTCTCGGCGCGACTGCGCGAACACGTTGGCCCGCTGTGCCGCAGAGGCAGCATTCGCCTGCTCCCTAGCGGCGCGAAGGCTGCCCTGGCTGGTAACCCAACTGGCGGCAATCGCTGTACCAGCGGTGAGACACGCCACCCACAGGGTGCTATCCGGCATGCGCCGATTGTGTAGTCATCGGCGCAATGACGGAAGGGCGAGGCGAGTAGGGGGCGAGGAGCGATCGGAGGACGCGGGCTGAGCGTCCGCGCCCCCGAGGCAAACGACGGAAGCGCTCCGCGCCGACAGGGCGTCCGACGAAGGCCCGCCGGAACCCGTTGCGGTACAGCAGCGAAGAAAAGCAACCACTGCAACCAACCGTGATCTACAGCTACCTTAAGGCACCGCGCAGCGGCATCTATGACCCCCGTAGACCCGACTCCGCCCCTTAAGGCTCCACCGTCCTCGTCTGTCCAGCTAGAGCCAGTGGAACTGATGCTCAGTCATCAAGGCGGCTATTGCCAGACTTTCCCCTGACACCACGACGCTTGGGATATTCTGACCAGCGCTTAGAATATTCAGATTCTTCACGCATAGAGAGCCGGAGAACCTCGCTGGAACTGTCATAAATGGCCGACCTGAGGACGTATTGCGCCTCAGATAGTACGGGTAGACCCGTCAAATAATAGGACGATGGGCGCACCAGCCGGAGCGTCTTTCCGTTTGCAGTACCCAAAGTCAGTGTACGACGCCCAAAACTATCCGTTTGAGATTCGCGAAGCCGAGAGACGATTGGCAGGAATCCGGCTTCTTCTGCTTCCGCAAGAACCGTCTCTGCGGCATTAATCGCCCCCAGCACTTCATCTTGTGTCGGAAACTTTGGGTTGGTGTGCTGCAAGAGGTTCCGAATCTCGTCCACCTTGCCAGACTGCAGTTTCTGGGCGGCAGCGGATAGCATCGCGACGATGCGTGACCTGGCGGATGCATCCAGGTCGAGGTATGGATTTGCGTGCTTGAAGAGAAATGTATAGGGGGAAGAAGAACGCAGAATCTTTGGATAGTCCGCCTGAGGCCTCTGCGTATTCTCATCAGACCTCAAGGATCTCAAACGGATAGCCAGAATCTCAAACCCGCGAATCATAGGGAATAGTGTCCATTTTCCATCATCCGAGAAATGGACGTCTGCCTGATCCCGGCCTAGTTCCTGAACAGTGAAAGCAACCGCTTCTTCTGGGGAATAGACAAATCCCGACGTCGCGTAATGATCACGCAAAAGTGCCCAGGTAGCAAGCTTCAGATACTCCTGAAGGAGCCCTTCCACCTTCACGAAGAAGTTGGACGCAACTGCTCTAATGTCCGCTTGGTCGGCAGAAGCGTAAGTGTGAGTCCTCATTGCTAGTTCTCTGAGCCGGGCACCATACTGACGAAAATCGACGAGCACGTCAGACTCTGACGGGCCATCGATTCCTAGCCGCCATGTAATTGCCCTCCTCAGAGATTCTTCGTTCGATAGGCGTTCCCGTGCGCGCGGTCCGATACCGACAAACTTTTCGGCCGCTTCAAGATTTGCGCCACTGTCAAAGATCAGCGACCCAAGTGCGTCGTCGAGCGATCCACTACAGACAAACTGATCCAGTTGCTCTTGGAAGGAGGCACCATCCGTGCCACGAATCAGCCATTCGAGCCTTCCACGTTGTGCAGGATTTCCCAGGTCAAATAGATTCGAGATCAGGTGGCGACTACGAAGAAGAACGTGCGAGGAGTTTCCTAGGAATCTAACACCTCTGCTTGCACACTCAGGCACCAAGTCGAAGTATCCCGTAGCCCTGACCGCTCTCGGCGACCTACGGATTTCAGTCGCTGGAATAAAGATTACGCCTGACAGAATAAGCGAGTCCAGCGTGTCAATAATTTCGTCATCTCGACACAATAGAATCAATTGGAGCATCTGCGCTTCATTGAGACCCTCTGTGAATCTCTCGGCTTCTCTGACATCTTGCCCGAGCTCAGAAAGCGATGCTCGAAGCGCGCCTTGAGTAGCGTTGAGGAGATCATGAAGAATCAAACGCATCTCTACCGCAGAAAATACATCCCCAATAAGACTCGGGATCCCCGCCGGATGTCTCCACGAAAACGGATTCACGCAATCAGAGACCAGGTCGCGCAGAAAATCGCCCCACTCGCTCTCTGCACTGTCCTGGCGAGACAAGACCTCTCGCATCTTGGTACGCACTTTAGAGATCTTCGATGATCCAGTTTCAAGGAGGACGTTATGCAATCTCGTGCATGAGAGGTCGTCGCAATGGTAGAGCGGGACCCAGACAGAGGGTGGACAGTATCGAATTTCTCGAGAGCGCAGGAGACCCCAAGGGCCTGTCACATAATCATGAAGCTGGAATACTCCTTGAGGGGATCCAGCTAGTAGCGTCATCGTATCCTTGTGGGTCAAAGTATCATTATTGTCCCTCAATTCCTTGAAGGACTTGTCGTACAAAGCTCGCCCGTAGATATACGGGAAGAGAACTCGCTCCTTCTTGATCTCGTCGGAAATCACCCGTTCGATAGCTTCGACATTAGTCTCAACTGGGTCTACCAGCAGCTCATTCCAAAAGACCTGCAAGAAAGCGGAAAGCGTGCACTCATTTCGAGGGTTGGCATTGCTTTGTACGCGACCAACCAGTCCAGAGCCTACTGATGAAAGTTTGATGGCTGTGGCAAGCCGAGGGGGAACTTCGTATGCATCGGAAATGATGCAGGCCCCGAGAAGCTCGGACAAGAAATCGATTCGCAGGATCCGCTCCTGTACTTCGGAGTCCGGATAGGTGGTCTCGATCTGTTCACGCGTGAGCTTGTCGGCCATGCTTTGCCTCCCCGGAGCGCCGGAACTCTCACCAGGTTACGAACTGCCACGAGATCTTGCAGGAGTTTCAGAAACAGTCTCTCCTTCGACCCCATTGAAGGAGCTCGGCTACACGGGGAGAGCGACAGCAAGCAGCGCCTCATCGGCGCGCAACCGGTGCGCTCCCGCTCACGTGATGCTGGGAACGCGCTGCACTGCACGAGTCCGATCTAGCGGTGCAGCTGACCTGTCCCCGATAGCCTCGGCTCCAGGCCAGCACAGCGCGGCCCGTCTCAGTTCCCGTCTCATTCAGCTGCGTTCGTCGTCGTTCAAGCTGGACAATCGGCCACCTCCGGCAGACCAATTGGCCGCCCATGAACCCCCGTGAACGCCCCTGCATACAACCCACCGCCCCACCACCACAGTTGGAAAGCGTGTTGGGGGCAACCCCTCACGAGTTCGAATCTCGTATCCTCCGCAGCCGCCTGAACAGGCGAAACGAAGAGCTGGGCCGCAATTGCGGCCCGGCTCTTCGGTGTACGTCGGTTGCAGTTCTGGTTGCGTTTAGCGGCGACATTCGGGACATTTCGACAAACAGGCAGGCGCACGCCCCCGAGACTCCCGGCGGGCAGTCGGCACCGACCTGCACTGCAAAGGGCCTACGGAGCTTGGCGGTAGACGTCGCGGCGGTTATCGACTGCCAGGACCCACACGATCAACTGGCCGTCCTCAACGGTGCAGACGACTCGGAAGTCGCCAGCCCTGAGCCGCCAGCGGGCGCTGAACCCCTAGAGGGCCTTGATTTCGAACGCCGTGGTGTCCCCCCGCGTCGCTCGCTTTCGGGAGTTCGGTGAGGCGATACAGGATGCGCAGGGCATCCGGGCGCGGGATCTTGAGCATGTCCCGCTGTGCGTGTGGTGTGAAGCGCGTGACGTACACCATGAGCGTCAGCCCTGATAAGCGCGCAGCAGGGCGGCCATCTCTTCGATGGTGTATGGCGGTGGCGGTGTCCTTGTCGGCCAGGGGGATCACCGCCGCCGGGACCAGGACGCCGCCCGTGGCATCGATGTACGTCGCGGTGGCGGCGTCGCAGCCACCGCAGCCGTACTCCGCGAGGACGTATTTCACCGCTGGGCTCGCCCCGACCCTTCAAGCGAGGGCGCTCCTACTCTCCGTCCCCCGCCGTCTGGCTCAGTTCCAGGTCCTTGCGCATGGCATCACGGGCATCCGCCAGGGTGTCCTTCATCTGCTCCGCGTGGCGTTCGAACTCCTGATCCGTGTGGCGCATCCCCCTATCCAGTGCGTTGCGGAAGCTGCGTACGCATCGGAAATAGGCGAGTGCTGGATTCACCACCTCAGCCGGAGCGAAGAGCTCAAGTTGGTAGCGCAGCTCATAGCAGCGCACAAATGCCCGTCGACCCAGCTGGGTGCGCTCCGCCTCGGACATCTCGGTGTTCTCGCTCAGGTGTCTCGACTCGCTGCGGGCCTGGGTCAGCACGGCGAGGTAGCCCGCGTACAGGTCACGCCGAGTCTGGCGCCACTCGGACGAGACGTCGCGTTTGTGCTTGCGTGACTCCAGCAGCAGCTGGCGATGGTCTTTGCGCGCCTGCACCAACAGCGAGGTCCCCATGGCGACACCCGCGCCTAGCAGCGTGGCCAGCAGAGTCGTCCACTGCATCATCAGCCGAACGTGTTGTGCTGTGTGTTGCCGTCCCCGACCAGCGCCCCCTGGGCGCCGTCGGCGTCCACGGTGACGCGCCCGGTCTGGCGCTCCGAGCAGAGCACGGCGCGAGCCGCCGCGAGGATCTCCTCGTCCGTCTCCACCCCGGAACCCGTCAGCACCTGGAGCAGCCGGGTCCGCCACACGTCGGGGTCCGTCTCGTACGCGTCCAGCACCCGTACGTCGTAGCCGCCGCCCCCGCTGGTGCCGCCACCCCCGGCCAACCGCCGGCGGACCGCCTCGCTCAGCCCGGCGCAGAGGCCATGTACGGCCTCGCATCCCGTCTCCGTGAGTCCGGCCGCCGCTCCCGTGGCCAACGCGACGGCCACCAACTCCACTTCGGTCACCGGGACCCCCTTCAGTTGTGCGAGTTGTGCGATGTCGTGTCCGTCACCATGGCCGGGGGTGCTGCAATGGCGATGAAATTCCGATGATGCACGGGAGCGGAGGCTTCGCGGTGGACGGGGGAACTCCTCATCGGCTTCGGATCGAGGTGCTCGGGCCGTTACGCGCCTGGCGGGGCGGAACACCCCTGGATCTGGGGCCTGTTAAGCGGCAGGCGGTGCTGGCCGCGTTGCTGCTCCGTCAGGGGCGTGTGGTAAGCCACGAGCAACTGCTCGACTCGGTGTGGGAGTCGGAGCCCCCCGCATCCGGCCACAAGGTGCTGGCCAGTCACGTCAACCCGCTGCGCAGGGCACTCGACGCCGAAGGCACCCGGCATACGGAGTCGGTGATCCGCAGCGGCAAGGGCTGGTATCGCTTCATCGTCGAGGGGGTCCGGCTCGATACGGCGGATCTGGACGAGCGGGGCGACGCGGCGATGCGCACCATCGCGTCCGGCGGTCTGGCCACCGCGGCGGACCAACTGTCCGCGGCTATCGGACTGTTCCGAGGAGAACCCCTGGCCAACCTGCCGGGACCGTTCGCGCAGGAGGAGCGGCAGCGGTTGGGGGAGCGTCGGCGAACGCTCCGGCTGGAGCGGCTCAAGTGCCTTGTTCTGCTGCGCCGGTTCGGCGACGCCCTCGACGACCTCGGCGGCCTGTCGGCGTCTTCGGCGGCTGACCGCTACGACGAGCCTCTGACGGCCTTGCGCATGCGGGCCCTGTACGGCGGCGAACGTCAGGCGGAAGCACTCAACGCGTATGAGGACATGCGCGTACGACTGCGTGACGAGCTGGGAGTCGATCCCGGTGAGGAGCTGCGCCGGGTGTACGAAGCGGTGCTCCGGCAGGACGACGCCCACCTGCTGCGTCCGGCGGATCCTCCCGCGCAAACGCCCTCCAAGCCGCGTGACGGCGCCGTGCCCGCGCCCGCCGAACTCCCCCACGACGCCGCGGGATTCGCGGGCCGCACCGACGAACTCGCCAGATTGCACACGTTACTGCCGCCCGAGTCCGGCCCAGGGACGGCAAACACCGTGGTCATCTCCGCCATCGGCGGCGCCGCCGGCATCGGCAAGACCGCGCTGGCCGTGCACTGGGCACACCAGGTGCGCGACCGTTTCCCGGACGGCCAGCTCTACATCAACCTGCACGGCTTCGACCACGACCGGAAGCCCCTCGAACCCGGCGAGGCCCTTGAGCTGCTGCTGCGCGGCCTGGGGCTCGCGGCGTCGGAGATCCCCCCGCACCACGAGGCCCAAGGCCGCGTCTTCCGGACCCTGCTGACAGGCCGGCGCATGCTCGTCCTGCTCGACAACGCAGCCTCGGCCGAGCAGGTGCGTCCGCTGCTCCCGGGCAGCCCAACCTGCTGCGTCGTCGTCACCAGCCGCAACCGCCTCGGCGACCTCATCGCCCACGCCGGCGCCCACGCCCTGCCCCTGGACCTCCTCCAACCGGACGAGGCCCGCACGCTGCTGAGCCAGACCCTCGGCACGGATCGAGTCGCCGCCGACGAGCGCGCGGTCGACGAGCTGATCCGGCTGTGCGGCGGCCTTCCGCTGGCGCTGCGCGTGGCCGCCGCCCGGCTGGCGGGTGATCCGGCCCTGCGGACGGCCGACCTGGTCGCCGAGATGACCGAGGGCAACAGGCTGGAGGCACTGGAGCCGGACGGTGACGCCAACTCCCCTTTACGTACGGCCTTCTCCGTGTCGTACCGAGTCCTGGCACCCGCCGCGCGCCGACTGTTCCGCCTACTCGGCCTGTTCCCCGGAGCGGAGTTCACCGCAGAGGTCGCCGCAGCCTTCCTGGCCGCACCGCTGCCCCAGGCCCGTCGGCTGCTCGGTGCGTTGGCCGCGGCGCATCTGATCGAACCGGCGGCGGCGGGCCGTTACCGGTTCCACGATCTCCTTCGCGAGTACGCGCAGGAGCGTGCGCAGGTTGAGGACACGGCGGCAGACCGTGACGCCGCGCTGGAACGGCTCCTGATCTGGTACCTGCACGCCGCTCGCGCCGCCTCGGGGACCTGGCTCTTTCCGGAACTGCCGCCCGAGCTCCGGGCCTACGACCAGCAGGGCATGCCGTCCGCTGCCGAGGCCACCCAGTGGCTGGAGGCCGAGCGGGCCAATCTTCTCGCCGCTATCAACCATGCCGCCCGGCACGGTCCGCGCCCGGTCGCCTGGCATCTGGCCTCCGCACTCTTCGGCCACTTCTGGCTCCATCTGCCTCGGGCGACCTGGCTGGCCACCGCGCAGGCGGCACTGGACGCGGCCACGGCCGAGGGCGATCTGTACGGCCAGGCAGCCATGCACATCAGCCTTGGAGTGATCCGGTGGGACTGGGGGCACGCCAGGCAGGCGACGGATCATTGCACATGTGCACTGGACATCAGCCGGGAGCTCGGTTGGGCGGTGGGCGAGGCAGCGGCTCTGGGCGGTGGAGGCATCGTGGAATGGAGCATGGCGCGCCTCGACAGTGCCCACGAGCATCTCGCCGCCGGCCTGCGGATCACCCGTGAAGTCGGGAATCGCCACGTCGAAGCGTTCGGGGTGCTCGGCCTCGGTATGGTCTGCCGAGATCTGGGCCGGCTGCCCGAGGCTGCCGCTCACCTCGAACTGGCCATCAGCCGCAGTGCGGAGCTCAGTTGGTGGGACGACAGCCCGGCTCTGCACACTCTGGGTTGGGTGTACTGGGAACTCGGCCGTCTCGCCGACGGCCTTGACGTCCTCGGCTCCTGGGTGACTCCCGACGGGAGGCGCGGATACCGCAACGCCCGCGCCAGGATGGTCGGCGCCGTCGCGAGGATCAATATCGAGCTCGGCCGCCACGACGAGGGATTCGAGCAGGCCGAGCGTGCCTTTGCCATGGTCAAGGACACGGGACGACCCTGGATTCAGTCCGGCATCCTCACCACGGTCGCGGCTGCCCACCGGCATCTGGCCCACTTCGACCGATCCCTCGAGGCTGACACACAAGCCCTCGCCCTGGCCCGGAAGGCGAGATTCAGACGAGCCGAGGCGGACAGCGTCCTGGGGCTGTCCCTCACGCACCAGCAGCAGGGCCACCACGACGAGGCCCGCCGCCATGCCGAGCAGGCACTCCGCCTGGCACGTGAGTACAGCTTCCGAGTGGTGGAAGGGCAGGCCCTGACCGTCCTGTGCGGCACAGCGGAGGCCGAGTCGGCGTACGTCACAGCCGTCACCCTCGGCCGGGAGGCATTGGCCATACACCGCGAGACCGGCCACCGACTCGGCGAAGCCCGCACCCTCGTGGCACTCGCCCGCGCCCTCCGCAGGAACAAGGACGCTGCCGCCAGCCCTATGAGGCAGCAGGCATGGGACATCTTCTCGGACATCGGCGTGCCCGCGGACGAGTACAAGGATCTCGACTGGTGACGTCTGCACAGCCGTGACGGGAAGCCCCAAGGACTGCTTGGACCTGAACGTGACCACGCCCCGTACCCGCCCTTCGCACGGCCCGCGCCCGTGCTGGTGTGGCTGGACGGCGGAGCCTGGTCAAGCGGAGCCGGCAGCGGCTATGCCCTGCCCGCATGTACGCTCGCGGCCGCGGCGACGCCGTCGTGGTAACCCCCGACTTCCGGCTGGGCGCGCTCGGTTTCCTCGCCCACCCCCGAATGCCCGGCTCGGGCACCTTCGCCTCTAGGACTCGCAGCGGTCAGAGCCCGATCATCCGGACCTTGCTGCCGCACAACCGGGTCATGGCATCGACATCCGACGTGAGGATGGCGGCCGGGCCGGGCTGCCGCAGGGCCGCTTCCGCAACCGTCGCGTCGATCGCGTACTTGTGCCCGTGCAGACCGGTGTCCTTCAGCAGCTGTGCCGCCGCCTCGGCCGCCGCCTCCGTGACCGGCTCCACCTTGACCCGGGACAGCGCCCATTGCAGCCGGGGCAGATTCACCCTGGAGTGGCTCACCTCCACGATGGTGTTGGCACTGACGACGAGGTCTGCACCCATGTCGTGGAACAGCTGGAACATCGCCAGAATCTTCCGGTCCTGGGCGATCCAGGCCGACAGCCCCTCGCTGTCGAGGACAACGGTCTCGATGTGCCCGCTCACGCGGCGCTCGCGCCGCCCGTCGCCCGTGTCGTACCGAAGATCCGTGCCCGTGCCTCGGCCAGCTCCTCTTCACTGAACGCGCCATGTTCGTCTGCGTGGCCACGTAGGTCGGCCCCGAGGAGCTGGTGCCGGATCTGTCGGGCGACCGCTTCGGCCACGTAGCCGGAGACGTTGTCCGTGACCTTCCTCAGCTCCGCCACCTGCTCGGTGGGGAGGGTTACCGTGATGCGAGTGGTGTCAGCCATGATGGCAAGCATCCTGCGATATGCGCACTGCGTGCCCGCTGTTCCCCGCGCTCGGTCCGGTCGGCGTCGGCCGGGGCGGCTGTCGACTCGTGCCCCGGGCTGGTGCCGGGCGACTACGCGACGCCCCGGTTCAGTGGACCCGGTAACGGTACGCCTCGATCCATTGCGAGCCCTCTGGAGCCGGCTCCGGCAGCAGGTCCGGAATCCCGGCTCTGCAGCACAGATCCCCGAGCAGCGGGCGACCACGCGTCCGTCGTCGGCCAGATCGACACCGACCCGTTCGCCTCGACGCCGAGAACAGTCGTGGTGAACGGTACGGCGAGTTCTCCTCGATCATCGTGAAGAAGCCGGCGAGGTGCTCATGACCTCACCGTGGCGCCGCTTCGCCGGGGCAGAGGCCCTCACCCTCAGGCTCGTTTCCGACACCCTCAGGCTCGTTTCCGATGGTGAAGGGCAGGCCCGAACTTGCCGATGGGTGACGGCGCTTGGTGGAGTGCAGTGGTGGGCGGGCCATGGAGAAGGCCCTCGGACAGCAGCGAGGCGGTCGAGAGTGGCACGGGTTGTCGTACGAAAGCCGAGTACGGGCGCGCAGAGCGCGCCGCCGCTGGCCGTGCCCGAAGCGACGGGCTTCGCGAGGGAGTTGCTCGACGGTGGCTGGGCGGCGGTCTTCGTGCCCGGTGAGCCCGCCCGCCTGGGACGGCTGGTGCTGTGGAAGCCCGCCGGAGCGGCTGCCGCGAACGGCGTGGTACCCGTAGCCGCAGGAGTCGAGACCGATGCGGTGGAGCTGGTGCTGCCGCACGGCCGCTCGGTGCGGCGGCGCAGAGTGGAGGGGTACGCGCTTCCTGTGGCCGTGGCTGTTTCCGCCCTGGCGAAGGCGACGCCGAGCCATCCCTCCGGCGCCGCCTGGCAGGCCGCCGCCCGCTTCGCGCTGCGGCTGCTCGCCGACGGCCGCCTCTACCCGGCCCTTACGCCGGCGGGCTACGACACCTGGCAGGCGGGCCCTTTCACCGCCGCTCAGCGTCAGACGCTCGAAGCCCTGGCTGCCGCCTTCCCGCCCCACGCCCACTGTCTGCCCGAGCCCGGCCCGGCCCCGGTGCGGATCGCCGAACCGGCCGCGATGGTGCGCCAGTTCTGTGACGCGGTCGCCGACGACCTGGTCCGTACTCCGGCCGCCCCGCTCGCCATGGGAGCGCTGCCGTACGCCTGGCGCGAGGCGCGTGCCGTGCCCGCCCTGCGTGAGTGGGCCGAGGAGACGGCCGCCGCGTTCACCGCCGAGGTCGGAGTCTCGCTCCGTGTCGACGTGCCCGAAGGGCGGCGCCGGCAGTTCCGGGCCGTCCTGCAACTGCACACCGCGGCAGATCCGGCGCTCGTCGTCGAGGCCGCACGGCTGTGGAGCGAGCCGACCGAGGTGGAGCGGCTGCTCGGCCCCCGTACCGAGAACGAGACCCTGCTCGCACTGCGCCGCGGCGCCCGCGCCTGGCCCCCGCTTCAGCGGCTGCTGAAGGACGCCGCTCCCGATCAGCTCCGGCTGACCGACGACGAAGCCTTCGACCTGCTGGGGGACGCCACCGACGCGCTGCGCGCGGCCGGCATCGACGTGCACTGGCCGCGCGAGCTGGTCAAGGCGCTCACCGCGACCGCGGAGATCGGACAGCGTACCGCCCCGGGATCCAGCGCGGGCGGCATGTTGGATGCCGATGCCCTGCTCGACTTCCGCTGGCAGATCGCGCTCGGCGGCGAGCCGCTCACCGAGGCCGAGCTGGACGCTCTCGCCGAGACGCGCCGCCCTCTGGTCCGGCTGCGCGACCAGTGGGTTGTCGCCGACCCGAAGCTGGTGGCCCGCGCACAGCGTCGCCGGATGGAACCGCTCACCCCCATGGAGGCGCTGAGCGCCGCGCTGACCGGCGAGGTGGAACAGGACGGAGAGATGTTCGTCTGCGAGGCGGTCGGTGCGCTCGGCGATCTCGTGGCCCGTATCCGCGATCCTGAAGTCCGCACCCCCACCGCGCAGCCCGCCGCTCTCAAGGCCACCCTTCGCGACTACCAGAAGCGGGGCCTCGCCTGGCTGGCCGAGATGTGCGAACTCGGCCTCGGCGGCTGCCTCGCCGACGACATGGGCCTGGGCAAGACCATCACCCTGCTCGCCCTGCATCTGCACCGCCAGACCGACCCCGCCACCGCGGGCCCCACTCTCGTGGTCTGCCCCGCCTCCCTGCTCGGCAACTGGCAGCGCGAGGCCGCCAGATTCGCGCCGACCGTCCCCGTACGCCGCTACCACGGCGGCGACCGTCACCTCGACGACCTGGCCGACGACGAGATCGTCCTGGTCACCTACGGGGTGCTGCGCCGCGACCGGAAAGCCCTCGCCGAGACCGGCTGGTCGCTCGTGGCCGCCGACGAGGCCCAGCACGTCAAGAACCCCTACGCCGTCACCGCCCGCGAACTGCGCGCCCTGCCCGCCCGCGCCCGCGTCGCCCTCACCGGCACCCCCGTGGAGAACAACCTCTCCGAACTGTGGGCACTCCTCGACTGGACCACCCCGGGACTCCTCGGTTCTCTCACCGCCTTCCGCGACCGGCACGCCCGCGCGATCGAGGCGGGAGAGGACCCCGAGGCCGCCGAGCGCCTGTCCCGTCTCGTACGACCCTTCCTGCTGCGCCGCAAGAAGTCCGACCCGGGCATCGCACCCGAGCTGCCGGCCAAGACCGAGACCGATCGCGTCGTGTCGCTGACCGCCGAACAGGCCGGCCTGTACGAGGCGGTGGTCCGCGAGACCATGGTGAGGATCGCGGAATCCGAGGGCATCGCGCGGCGCGGCCTGGTGCTCAAACTACTCACCGCGCTGAAGCAGATCTGCAATCACCCGGCCCAGTATTTGAAGGAGCACAGCCTGCGCCGGTCCACGCCACTCGGCGGCCGCTCCGGCAAGCTCGACCTGCTCGACGAACTTCTCGACACCATTACTGCCGAGGGCGAATCCGTGCTGGTCTTCACCCAGTACAAGCAGATGGCGACCCTCCTGGAGCGGCACCTCACCGAACGCGGCGTCCCCTCCCTCTTCCTGCACGGCGGCACCCCCGTCGCCCGGCGCGAGGACATGGTGGAACGCTTCCAGCGTGGTGAAGTGCCGGTGTTCCTACTGTCGTTGAAGGCAGCGGGCACCGGACTCAACCTCACCCGCGCCACCCACGTCGTGCACTACGACCGCTGGTGGAACCCAGCGGTCGAGGACCAGGCCACCGACCGCGCCTACCGCATCGGCCAGGACAGACCCGTACAGGTCCACAAGCTCATCGCGGAGGGAACCGTGGAGGACAGGGTGGCGCAGTTGCTCACGTCCAAGCGCGCGCTCGCCGACGCCGTCGTCGGCTCCGGCGAGGCCGCCCTGACCGAACTGTCCGACTCCGACCTCGCCGAACTCGTCACCCTGGGGAGGCAGTCATGACTTCCTCGGTCCCCGGCCCGCGCCGAGCGCCCACCCGCGGCAAGCGCGCCTTCGCCGCCACCTGGTGGGGCCAGGCATGGTTGACCGCCCTGGAGGACTCCTCCCTGGATTCGGGGCGTCTGTCCCGCGGACGCACCTACGCCCGCAAGGGCATGGTCGGCCCGGTCACCATCGCACCCGGCCAGGTCAAAGCGGCTGTCCAGGGCAGCCGTCCCCGCCCGTACCGCTCCTCGGTCCACCTGCCCGTCCTCACCGACACCCAATGGGACACCCTCCTCGACACCATCGCAGCCCGCGCCGGGCATCTCGCCGCGCTTCTGGACGGCGAGATGCCGGCCGAACTCGTCGACGACGCCCGCCGAGCCGGCGTCCCCTTCCTCCCGCAGCCCGCCGAACTCGACCCGGAGTGCTCCTGCCCCGACTGGGGCTACCCCTGCAAGCACGCCGCCGCGCTCTGCTACGCCATCGCCGCCACCATCGACGATGACCCCTTCGTGCTCTTCGCACTGCGCGGCCGTGGCCGCGAGGAGGTCTTCGCCCAACTGCACGCACTCCGTACGGCAGCACAGGAAACCGCCGCCCCACCGGCGCCGGCCGGCATCCCGGCCGCCACCGCATACGCCGGTTGGGCCGAAGAGCCCCCCGCCCTGCCCGAACTCCCGGAACCCGCCGCCCACACCACAGCACTGCCCGTCGCCCCGCCACCCGGCACCGGCCTGGCCGCCGCGGACCTGGAACGCCTCATGGCCGACGTCACCGCGCGCGCCGCCCGGCTCCTCGCGGGCGACACCGCCCACCTGCACCTGACCCAGCACCAGGACGCCGTCCGCATCGCCGCAAGCAACCCCGGACCCGAGTGGTTCCACCACCTGATCCAGAACACCGGCACCGACCCCACTGCCTTCGCGCGCCTCACCCGCTCCTGGCGCCACGGCGGCCCCGTCGGCATCACCGTCACCGAACAGCCCCACACGCCCGACCCGGTGGCGATGACGACCGCCCGCACCGCCCTGACCACGGCCCTTGCCGAGATGACCGACTCCCCCGTACCTCTCAGAGCCTGGCGCAATCGCCTCACCCTGACCGCCGACGGCATCCAGCTGCGCCTGGGCCCCGACACCCGCTGGTACCCCTACCTCCAGGACGACGACGGCGAATGGTGGCCCGCGGCACCGGCCGACGCCGACCCGGTCGCGGCTCTCACCGGGGCCTGGTCGCAGAACGGGGAGTGAGGAGGAGGCGCGAAGGGCAGCGTCCGGACACACCCACGCTGCTCCACTTCCGTGGTTGCAGTTCTGGTTGCGTTCACCGGCGTACAGCACCGTTCGGAACCCCCGACCGGACCCGCTGCACGGATGCCCTGGCCAAAGAGCTGCTCCGGGCCGAGGAGGAGGGACGGGCCTCCCCGGATTTCGAAGCGGCCGGGCTGCTGGAGTTCGGCCACGTTGCCCCGGGAACCGGTGGCCAGGTTGTCGAGGCGCACGACGTCACATCCGGCGTCGAGTAGCCGACCGCACGGATGGGATCCCACGAAATCCGGCACCGCCGGTCACCAAGGCCCGGCGCCAGGTCTGTCCGCTCATGGGACGCTCCTCGCTCTTCGGTTCACTCGCGTGTCCGCTTGAGTGACCAGACCCGGAGTCTGCATGCGTGGAGCCCCCCGGTGTTCCTCGGCGCCGTTCGGGCACTCGGCCCGAGAACCGGCTGGGACGAACGAGGAGGAAACGTGCAGCTGTCATTCCTGGAACCACTCTTCGACCGGTCCGGCCCGTGGGCCACCGTCTACTTCGACCCCGGCGAGAACGACGAGTCGGGCGCCAAGCGACGCGAGCTGTCCGTACGGGACGTCTGCCGGACGCTGGAGGAGCAGGGGGCCGACGCGGAGACCGCGGGGGCGGTCCACGACGTCCTGATCGGCATGAGCCCGTCCGAGGACCCGGCGGGCCGGGTGGTCTTCGCCACCGGTGGCGAAGTGGTGCTCGGCCACCGTCTCGCACGGTCGCCGCAGCGACACCTCGCGTCCTGGACTCCACTGCCCCGGCTGACGCCGCTGCTGGAACTGTGCGGCCAGGACCCCGTCTGCCTCGTGGCGTACATCGACCGGACCGGCGCGGACTTCGAACTGCGCGGGGCGGCCGGGCCGCGGGACGCCGGGCGGGTGGAAGGCCGGCAGCACCCGATGCACCGCACGGCCTCGGCGGACTGGTCCGAGCGACACTTCCAGCTCAAGGTGGAGAACACCTGGGAGCACAACGCAGGCGAGATCGCCGAAGCGCTGAGCGCGGCGTACGAGGAATGCGGCGCCGAGCTGGTGGTGCTGGTCGGCGATCCCCGGGAACGGCCCGCGGTGCACGAGAGGCTCCCCGACGCCGTCCGCGCGGTGACGGTGGAGACCGAGCACGGAGGCCGCGCCGCCGGCTCGTCCTCTCCCGCCCTGGAAGAGGCCATCGAGCACGCCCGGCACCAGCACACCCGCCGTCGCGTCGAGGAGGCGCTGGACCGCTTCCGCGCCGGACGCGTGAGCACCGACCGGCCGACGGACGCGGTCGAGGGCGTGCCGGCCGTTGTGGAGGCGGCACGCGAGCACCGCATCGAGACGCTGCTGGTCCGGCCCGGCGGGTCCGACCTGGGCCGCGAGACGTGGGTGGGCGCGCAGCCCGACCAGGTCGCGGTGCGCCAGACCGACGCGCAGACCCTGGGCGAGAGCGATCCCGTCTCCGTACGCGCGGACGACGCGCTGCTGCGTTCGGCCGCCGTCACGGCCGCCGACGTCCTGGTCATCCCTGCCACGGATCCCCTGGAGACCTCGGATGGTTCGGACGGTTCCGAGACGTCGGGGGAAGACGCCGACATCCCGGTCGGCGGTCTTGGCGCCTTGCTGCGCTGGACGTACGAGCCCACCGCGGGATGACGACAGCAGACGGACGGTGACGGTAGCGACGGCCCCTCGGACAAAACGGAGGTGTTCGAAATGGAGGGAGGCAGCAACCCGGTCAGCCCGCGCAAGGACGACGCGATGAAGCACGAGCTGGAGGGCCTCCTGCGGTCCGACCGGCCCACTCACGCGGAGGAGGGCAACGATCCCGAGCCGCCCGCCGACGACGACCTGCGCGTCGACGCGAGCGGACCGGTACCGCCGCCCGGCGAGGAGCGTGACCGCGCTCGGGCCGAGACGGAAGTGGACGCCCTGCGGCGGGAGTTGGCACGTCACCTGGACCGCACGGCCTTCCCGGCCGACCGGCGGACCGTACTGGACGTCCTGGCGGCGCACCACGCGCCCGATCCCGTGCTGGAGGCGGCGCGGAACCTGCCGGACAGCGGCTCCTACGCGAATGTGACCGAGATCGTCGGCGGGCACGACTTGGGCCCGGCCCTCCAGAACGACGAGGGTCCGCCCGTCGTCACGGGCTTCGAGCAACTCCCGCACATGCTCCCGCGTGACCGGCCCGGGCCCTTCGCCACCCTGTGCGGCCCGCGCGGACTTCTCGACACCGGCAAGGGGGTCGCCCTGTCCCGTTCCGCCCTGGGCCGTTCCGCCCTGGGCCGTTCCGCTCTGTGACGGGTAGCCCTCGGCAGCACTCGCCGTGCCCGGCAGGACCCGCTGCCGTGCCTGGCTCGCGTACCGGTCCGGCTCTTCCGCGGAAGGCGTCTGTTCGCTCATCGGTGCATCTCCTCACATTCGTCGGAGCGCGGTGCGCAAGGCTCCCCGAGTACCCGGGCCCACGGCCCCATCCGTCGGCGGGTTTCGGGGCCGGCTTCCCTCGGAAGCCGGGATACGGGGTAGGAGAAAAGAGATGCGTGCGCCGGCTGAGCACCGGACGGCAGGCCCTGCACCGTACGAGCCGGGACCTTCCTCGCGGCAGGTGCGCCCAAGGAGGTTGGAGTGCGTCTTCACCACAGCCGTCCCACCGACCCCGGGTACCGCCGCCTGCGCCACGGACGCGGCTTCCGTTACGTCGACGCCCGCGGTGAGCCGCTGCGCGATCCCGGCGAGCTGGCCCGGATCCGGGAGCTGGTCATACCGCCGGCCTGGCGGGACGTGTGGATCTGCACCCGGTCCAACGGGCATCTCCAGGCCGTCGGCACCGACGCCTCCGGACGCCGCCAGTACCTGTACCACCCTCAGTTCCGTGCCGAGCAGGAGCAGGCCAAGCACGAGCACGTGCTGGATGTGGCCGAGTCCCTGCCCGCGGTACGGGAGGCCGTCGAGGGGCATCTGCACGACCGCGGACTGACCCGGCAGAGGGTCCTCGCCACCGCCGTGCGCCTGCTCGACCTCGGCTTCTTCCGCATCGGCAGCGACCGCTACACCGAACTGAACAACAGCTACGGCCTCACCACGCTGCTGCGGGAGCACTCCCGTTGCCAGGCCGGCGCGATCCTGTTCGCCTACACCGGCAAGCACGGCAAGGAGATCGTCCAGACCGTCGCGGACCCCGCGGCCTGCCGCAGCCTCACCGCGTTGCTGCGGCGCCGGGGCGGCGGGGAACGCCTACTGGGAGCGGCGAGCCTGGCACGACGTGAGCGGTCATGACGTCAACGCGTACCTCAAGGAACTGACCGGTCTCGACATCACCGCCAAGGACTTCCGCACCTGGCACGCCACCGTCCTGGCCGCCGTCGCGCTGGCCGTCTCCCAGCCCGTCGCACGCAGCGAGACCGCCCGGCGCCGTGCCATCGTCCGGGCGGTGCGCGAGGTGTCCGGCTATCTCGGCAACACACCGGCCGTCTGCCGGGCCTCCTACATCAACCCGCGGGTGATCGAGTTGTACGAGGAGGGCGTGACGGTCGCAGCCGCGCTGCCCCATCTCGGCGACGAGGGCGCGTACGGCGTTCCCGCGACCCAGGGACCCGCCGAACGGGCCGTGCTGCGCATGCTCCGGAACGGCCACGCACCCGAGGGGGCGTAAGGACTTCGCGACGGTGGTGTCGTCAGTCTTCTCGGTACCGGCAGGTCGTCGACCGGCTCGTGTCCGCGTGGCGGCAGAGGTGACTCGGCGGTTTCGGGTACCCGTCCGCCGACGGATCCGGACGACAGGTCGGGTCGGCAGGGCCGAGCCGAGGAGGTACGGAATGGGACTGAGGAACCAGGTGGTGGTGGTGACCGGCGCGTCCAGCGGGATCGGACGGGCCACGGCCGAGACGTTCGCCCGCAAGGGCTGTGCCGTGGTGCTGGCCTCGCGCCGCGAGGAGGCGCTGGAGGCGGCGGCCCGGGAGTGCGAGAAGCATCGCGGGGCGCGGACGCTGGTCGTACCGACGGACACGACGGACGCCGCAGCGGTCGAGGACCTTGCCCGGCGGGCGGTGGCGGAGTTCGGCCGGATCGAGGTCCAAGCACGCCGTCCAAGGGCTCGGTTCGAGCCTGCGGCAGCAGGCTACGGGTGGAGGGGATGAAGGGCGTGCACGTGTGCACCGTGATGCCCGCGACCATCGACACCCCCCACTTCGAGCAGGCGGCCAACTACACCGGGCACAAGGTGGTCGCCATGCCGCCCGTCTACAGTCCCGAGCGGGGTCGCCAAGGCCGTCGTGGACCTCACCCGCCACCCCCGACGTGAAGTGGTGGTCGGCCCCGCGGGCCGCGCACTGGTGCGCCAGGCACGCAAGGCACCGGGACGCGCGGAACGGCTGATGGCGCGGCAGACGGACAAGAGCCACCTCGACCACGACGAAGAGGCCCCGGACACGCACGGAGCGCTGCACGTGCCCGCTCCCGGAGAGGGCGCGGTGCACGGCGGCTGGCACGGGCGGCGGCGCACCGCGGTCCGCAGGACGGCCGTCGCCGCCGCGCTGGCCGGAGCTGCCGTTACCGCAGGGCGCCGGATGGGTCGGGGGCCGGTGGGCGTCTGACCCGCACAGGCCGTGTGCCGGGCGAGGACCGTCACACGGCCGGATCAGCGTGGCGCCCGCGTGGTGAGATGCCGTGGGGGCGAGCGCTGGGGCTCGTCTCGGGGCCGGGCCGGCAGGTGCGTGGACGCGGCAGGCAGACGAGCATGTGGAAAGCGTGTTGGGGGCAACCCCTCACGAGTTCGCATCTCGTATCCTCCGCCAGTGCCTCACCGGGCACGATGTCGAAGGGCCCCACCGCGAGGTGGGGCCCTTCGTCGTTGGCCGGGTCAGAGGGCCTCGCCGGCGGGCTGGGCCGTTCTGTGGAGGGCGGGGTGGCCGGGGGGTCGGGGCGTTGCTTCGTAGCGGCTCGGGAAGGGGTACTTGCGTTGCAGGAAGATGCTGATGGCCGCCTGGGCCGCCGATCTGGCCTCGGGGGGCGTGTCCACGTCGTTGAGGCAGAAGAAGTCGACGTCCTCGCCGGCCGCCAGGCGGGACAGGCGGCGGCGCATGTCCGGGGTGCCCAGCTGGACGTAGCGGAAGCGGTAGTCGGCCGGGACGGCGCGGGCGGTCGCCATCGCCCAGTGGTGGTGGAGGGTCGATGCCGGAGCCACGTCGGACGTCGAGCGGAAGCGGGAGTACGAGGTGCGGTCCAGCTCCTCGATGCCCAGCCTCTCCATCTCCCGCATCACCGACAGCAGTTGGGGGTGGGGGGTGTGCAGGGACTTGTGGGTGATGTGTCTGCCGTGGAAGCGGCTGATGACCTCGCGGGCGTTCTTGCCCGCGGAGTTCGGGGCCGGTTCCAGGGGGTGCGGGGCGCCTATGCCCAGTTTCAGCGGGGAGAGGGGGATGCGGGCGATGCCGTTGCCGTGGAAGAAGTGCTCGGCCCCTACCGGGCGGTTGATGAAGACGTCGTCGTTGAAGTAGAGGTAGTGCTCCGACAGGCCCGGGATGTGGTGCAGCCGGCTCTCTATCGCGTGGGAGTTGAAGACGGGGAGCGCGTCCGCCGGGAGGATGTCCCGGTGGTCGATCACGGTCAGGCCTTCCGCCCGCGGGTCCAGCCAGTCGGGAATCTGGGAGTCGGTCACCAGATAGACGTGCCGGACGAAACCGGCGTACATCTCCAGTGAGCGCAGGGCGTACCTCAGCTCGTCGTGGCTGGTGTAGCGGGAGGCGCCGGTCTCGCGCGGGGCGATGGTGTTGTGGGAGAGCGCCTGGTGGGCGCGGCGCTTGGCCGCCATCGCCGGGTCGTCGCCGTCGACCCAGGTGTAGACGGCGTCGACGGGGAAGCGCACCTCGTCGATGCCGGGCTCGGCGAACGGGGCGAACGTGGGCACGCCGCGATGGCGGCCCGCGACCACGGCGGGGCGCTGCGCCGTCACCGGGAGCACCTCCGACACCGGGTTGTGGCGCGGGGCGACCAGTGCCGGGCCGAAGACCTCCGGCATCCGGCTGCCGGGCACGGTGAGCCAGGAGGGGTCCGTGCCGAGGTCGCGGCCGTGCCGCCAGAACTCGAGGTCACAGCCCGTTTCGAGACCGGTGAGGACCTGGCCCTCGGGGCCCAGGCGCACCACGCCGGTGCGGAGCACCCCGGCCCGCCGGAGCGCCCGCGGCAGCTTCCCGTCGGCCCACAGCGCCGCGGCGGTCACGCTGCCGTCGGGTCCTACGGCCCCGACGTACCCCACACCGGAGGCAAAGCGCTGGGCGGCCCGCGCGAGGATCGTGTCGCGGTACGTCTCCGCCACACCGATGACCTGGCGCGGCACCCCCTGTCCGTGGTCGGCGGGGATCAGGAAGTACGGGATGCCGAGCCCGTCGAGCAGCGTGCAGACCCGTTCGAGGTCGGCCTCGACGGCGTCCGCGGCGGTGTATCCGGCGACGGTACGGCCGTACAGCCGCGTCGCTCCGATGGTGACCCGGCGCAGCCCGGGGACGGCGGCCCGCAGGCGCCGGCGGGTCCGGGCCGTGCGCAGCGCCCAGAGCCGGGCCGCGAGCCAGAGCCTCAGGCGTACGAGAAAGTCCCGGACCGTTCGGATGCCCCCCGGCATTCCGAAGCGGTCACGGATGTCCATGCCCCCCATGTCCTACCCCCCGGCCCTGTCAGCTCTGCTTCTCGTACGGGCTGGAGAAGGGGAAGTAGTCCTCCAGGAACTCGCTCATCCGGACGCTCACCTGCTCCCGTTCCTCGGGCGGTACGTCGACGTCGTTGAGGCAGAAGAAGTCGAAGCGGCGGTTGCGGCGCAGGTCGGCCAGGCGTCGGTCGGCGTCCGGGCGGCTGATGTTGACGTACCGGAAGCTGTACTTGCCCGGCAGGCCGTGGCCGGTCATCAGGGCGTACTGGTAGAGCAGCGGGGCCGTCACCGCGATGTCCTGCGGGGAGCGGAAGCGGGAGGCCGTGGTGCGGCGGATGTCCTCCGGGAAGAGCTCCTCGAGCACCTGGTGGGTGCGGCGCTGCTGGGGCAGCGGGGTGTGCATGAAGTTGTTCGTCGTCATCCGCCCGAACCTCTCCAGCAGGAGCCGGCGGACGTTCTTGCTGGCGGAGTTGGTGGCCGTCTCCTCGGCGTGCGGCTTGCCGACGCCGATCTTGAGCGGGGACACCGGGATCTTCATCAGGCCGCTGCCGTGGAAGAAGTGCTCCGGGGTGACCCGGCGGCCGACGAACACGTCGTCGTTGAAGTAGAGGTAGTGGTCCGACAGGCCCGGGATGTGGTGCAGCCGGGTCTCGATCGCGTGCGAGTTGAAGACCGGCAGGACGTCCTCGGGGAAGATGTCGCGGTGGTCGACGACCGTGATCCCGGGGGCCGTGTCGTCGAGCCAGTGCGGCTTCTGGCCGTCGGTCACGATGTAGATGTGCCGGACGAAGTCGGCGTACATCGCGAGCGAGCGCAGCGAGTACTTCAGCTCGTCATGGCTGGTGTAGCGGGAGGCGTTGGTCTCCTTGTCCAGGATCTCGGCGGTGCCGCGGTCCTGGTGGCGGGCCCGCTTGGCCCGCATCTCGGGCTCCTCGCCGTCGACCCAGGTGTAGACGACGTCGACGGGGAAGGTCACGTCGTCGACGGTCGGCAGGGTGAGCGGGACGAAGCTCGGCAGCTCGCGGTCGCCGACCCGGACGGTGGCGGGCCGCTGCTCGGAGGCCGGGAGGACGTCGGTGATGCCGTTGTTCCGGGGTGCGACGAGGGAGTCGGCGAAGATGTCCTCGGACGCCTGCGGCTGCACCTTGGCCAGGCGCCGGGGGCCGTCGGCGGAGGCGAGGAGCTCGGCGCCGTCCTCCCAGAACTCGATGTCGCAGGCGAGCTCGGGACCGGCGAGCAGCTGGCCCGAGGGGCCGAGGTGGTTCTCCCCGACCCTCAGGATGGGGGCGGTCCGCAGCCCGGCAGGCAGCGCGCCGTCCATGAACAGCGCGGGGTGCTTGAGCTTTCCGCCGGGCATCGGGCGGCCGATGAAGACCGCCTTGCCCTCGTTCTGCGCCTCCAGGGCGGTGAGCAGACGCTCCCGGTCGACGACGTTCACGCCGACGGTGTGCCGGGTGCGGGCGGCCGGCACCAGGAAGTACGGGATCCCTTCCTGCTCCAGCGCGGCGACGACCAGGCCGAGGTTGGCGGCGGCCGCCTCGGCGGCGCTGAACCGCGTCACGACCCGGCCGTAGAGCTGCTGGCCACGCACCGCCACCGGTCGGAGGACCGGATCCGTGACCGCGGCCCGACGGCGGCGCCGCATGGTACGCAGCTGCCACACGCTCTCGGCGGCCTTCCGCTCGACTCGCGGGCGCATCCGCCGGGCAAAGGAACGCACGGTCACGTTCTGAGCTCCTCTTCCATGAACCTGTCGAACATCTCTGCGTAAGGCAGACAGACGTATGTGACGGAAGGTTGTAGAAGAGTTCTCCGGGAATTAACGGACCAAGTGGTTCCAGATCGCCGGATCCACAGCCGGGCGTGGTAAAGGGGCTACTTGCCCTCGGCCAGGGTGTGCGCCACCAACGCGTTGGCGTGGCCGTGGCCGAGGCCAAGAAAGTCATCGCTACCCGCGCGGCTCCCTCACCACCGCGACCTCGCCCGCCGCGACGGTGACCACGCCCGGCGCCGGCTTCCCGGTGAGCAGTTCGGTGGCCTCGCCGGACACGGAGATCTCCGCGCTCGCCCCGGTGTGGTTGATCAGGAAGAGGTAGTCCGCGTCCGCACCTCGCCGCAGCACCGCCTCCACACCCTCCGGAGCGCTGAGGACCGGCATCACGCCCGCTTCCGTGCGGATGCGGTCCAGGAGAGCGGCGAGCGTCGCCGGGTCCGGCTGTGTGGCCAGGTACCACGTGGTGCCCGTGCCGAAGGAGTTGCGGGTCACCGCGGGTACGTCCGCCAGCGGGCCGGTCGTGTACGTCGTGATCGCCTCCGCGCCCGCCAGACGGACCCGTTCCGACCACAGCCGTGCCGTACCGCCGTCGCTCAGCTCCACCGACTCACCCGGCAGCAGCGGGAACAGCTCGTCCGTGCGCACCCCGAGCGCCTCGCGGAACGCGCCCGGGTAACCGCCCAGCCGCACATGGCAGTTGGTGTCGACCGCTCCGCTGTGGAAGCCCACGGCCAGCGTGCCGCCGCGCTCCGCGAAGCCCGTCAGATTCGCCGCGCCCTCGTCATCGACCAGGTACAGGCTGGGCGCCAGGACCAGGCGGTACGACGACAGGTCCGCCTCCGGGTGGACGAAGTCCACCGCGATGCCCGACCGCCACAACGGCTCGTACCAGGCACGGACCAGCTCCTGGAAGCGGAGCTCCGCGCTCGGCTGCGAGGGCAGTTCCAGGGCCCAGCGGGCGTTCCAGTCCCAGACGATGGCCACCTGCGCCGGGACGGTCGAGCCGCGCACCTCCCCCAACGCCTTCAGATCCGCGCCCAGTCGGACCACGTCACGCCAGATCCGGCTGTCCGTCCCCGCGTGCGGCAGCATCGCCGAGTGCCACTGCTCGGCGCCCGCCTTCGCCGCCCGCCACTGGAAGTAGGCGATGCCGTCGGCGCCCCGGGCCACATGGGCCAGCGCGTTGCGGCGCAACTCCCCGGGATTCTTCGCCCGGTTGACCGGCTGCCAGTTCACCGCGCCCGTCGAGTGCTCCATCAGCAGCCAGGGCCCGCCTGCCAGCGAGCGGACCAGGTCGCCGCTGAGCGCGAGGTCGATGTGCGACTCGGGGTCGGTGGACTGGAGGTAGTGGTCGTTGGAGATCACGTCCAGCTTCTGGGCCCAGCGCCAGTAGTCCAGGGCGTCGAAGTTGTGCATCACCATGAAGTTGGTGGTCGCGGGGATCTCCGGCGCCGCCTCCCGCAGGACCTCGCGCTCCGCCTCGCACAGCGACAGCAGCGCGTCGCTGCAGAAGCGGCGCCAGTCCAGCTGGTGGGTGGGGTTGGGGACGGCGCCCGTGGCGCGGGGCGGGATGATCTCGTCCCAGTCGTAGTACCACTGGCTCCAGAAGCGGGTGCCCCAGGCGTCGTTGAGCGCCTCCAGGCTGCTGTACTTCTCCCGCAGCCAGCCACGGAACGCCGCCGCGCTCTCCTCGCAGAAGCACTCCGGGTTGTGACAGCCGTACTCGTTGTGGACGTGCCACATCACGACCGCCGGGTGGCCGGCGTACCGCTCCCCGAGCGCACGGGCCATCCGCAGCGCCGCCTCCCGATAGGCCGGGCTCGACGGGCAGAACGTCTGGCGGCTGCCGTACGACAGTGCCCTGCCGTCCTTGTCCACGGGGAGTGCCTCGGGGTGCCTGACGAAGAACCACGCCGGCGGTGCCGCCGTCGGGGTCGCCAGGTCCGCCGCGATGCCGTGGGTGTAGAGCATGTCGAGGACGCGGTCCAGGAGGGTGAAGTCGTACGCGCCCTCCTTGGGCTCCAGCAGCGCCCAGGAGAAGATCCCGACGCTGACCATGGTCACCCCGGCCTCGGCCATGAGGCGCATGTCCTCGGCCCAGACCTCCTCGGGCCACTGCTCGGGGTTGTAGTCGCCGCCGTAGGCGATGCCCTGCGGGATCATCGGGCATCTCCGCTCAGGAGTCGGCGAGTCGTCTCCACACCCCACTGGTCCAGGGACAGCAGCCGGTCGCTCGACGCCATCAGGCCGCCGGTCGCCTCCACATGGGCCGCCCAGCGTTCGCGGGTCTCCACGGCCGGGCGTGCCATCAGACAGTCGGGGTCGTTGACCCAGAACCGGCCGTGCTGCCACTGGCGGCCGACGCCCGTGAACTCCGCCGGGTCCTGGCCGGGTTGGCTGTAGTCGTCGGCCTCGGGGCGGCGGTGCGGGGCCGTGTCGGGGCTGACGCGCATGGCGTCGAAGAGGCCGATGGAGGCCAGGAGCGGTGCCCCGCAGCCCAGGAGGTAGGCATCCTCGCCGATCGCCTCGCGGATCAGCTCGATGCCCTGGCGGTACGCCGTGAGGGGGTCCGCGTCGGAGTGACGCACGCCCTCCAGGGCGCCCGCGTACAGGAAGTCGACCTTGAAGTAGTCGTAGCCCTCGGCGCGCAGCGTCCGGAAGACGTCCGTCAGGTACGCGGCCGCCTCCGGGTGGGTCGTGTCCAGGACGCTCAGGTCGTGGCCCCAGTTGCGGCCGGCGTGCAGGAAGCCGCCGTCGAGGTTCTTGACCAGCCAGTCGGGGTGCTCGGCGGCAAGGTCGCTCGCCGGGTCGACGAGGAAGGGCGCCGTCCAGATGCCGGCCCTCCTGCCCCGCGCCCGGATCGCGTCCGCGATGTCCTGGCGGGAGCGGAAGCGGCCGGAGAGGGTGAGCCAGTCGCCGAGTGCCTTCTGGTAGCCGTCGTCGATCTGGACGACGTCGATGGGCAGTTCGAGGGTGTCCATCGCGCGCAGGTTCTCGTGGATGTCGTCCTCGGTGACCTGAGTGAAGTACTCGTACCAGGAGCACCAGACGGTGGGCGCCGGGCGGGGCGACGGGACGCCGAGAGAGGCGGCCCAATCACCCAGCACCGCCTGGACGGTGGCCCCCGTCCACTCCTTCACCGGTCCGTCCGCGGTGACCTCCGCCGTGTCGCCGTCGACGGTCAGGCGGATCGACGGGACCTCTTTGGTGGGCTCCGGCGCCGCCCACAGGCGGACCGGGGAGCCGTCGCCGGGGTCGAGGGCCAGCAGTCCCTCGCCCTGGAAGGCTCCCTCGGGGACGGTGACGCCCGGGCGGTAGCAGACGGTCGCCCAGTTGTCGTTGGTCGGGCGGTACGGCCGCTCGTCGAGGGCGTAGGCGCCGCTGGGGCTCCAGGACTGCCAGCCCTCCTCGTGGACGCGGGCGCCGGCCCGGTCCACGGGGACGGTGGCGACGGGGGTGAAGGGGTGGGGCACGGTGGTTCTCTTTCGAACAGGAAGGGCGTCAGCCCTTGTTGGCGCCCAGCGTCAGACCGCTGACGAACTGCCGCTGGAGCACGAAGTACACGATCAGCGTCGGGACGGCGGTCAGCAGGGCGCCGGCGGCGATGAGGTTGGGGTCGGTGAAGTACTGGCCGGAGAGGTTGTTCAGGGCCGAGGTGATCGGCATGTTCTCACCGGTGGAGATCAGCACGAGAGCCCAGAAGAAGTCGTTGTAGATCCAGATGGACAGCAACGTGCCCAGGGCCGCCATCGCCGGCTTGCACAGCGGCAGCACGATCTGCCAGTACAGCCGCCACACCGAGGCGCCGTCGACGAGCGCGGCCTCGGTCAGCTCGTGCGGGAGCATCTTCATGTAGTTGGCCAGCACGAAGGCGCAGAAGCCGGACTGGAACGCCACATGGATGAGGACCAGGCCGAGCGCGGAGTCGTACAGCTTGCCGGACATGGTGATGCCGGGCAGGTCGACGAGCAGGTAGAGGCGGTACAGCGGGGTGATGATGACCTGCTGCGGGAGCAGGTTGCCGGCCGTGAAGAGCAGCAGCAGGAAGAGGTTGACGCGGAAGTCGAAGCGGCTGACGTAGAACGCGACCATCGACGACAGGAACAGGGTCACCAGCACGGCCGGCACCGCGATCAGCATGGTGTTGCCGAAGTAGTGCGTCATGTCCGACTGCGTGAACGCGTTCGTGAAGTTGTCGAAGGTCAGCTTGTCCGGCCAGGACACATAGCCCTTCTCGCTGGTCTCGGCGTACGGCCGCAGGGCCGCGTAGATCGCCCAGAGCAGCGGGGCCAGCCAGGCCAGCGACATGGACACGAGGAAGACGTGCAGCAGGACGCGGCCGGGGCGCAGGGGTGCGCGCTTCTTCAACGCGTGCTTGTTCAACGCGTGCTTGTTCAGGGGCAGGGCCGTGCTCATGCTCGTCGCTCCTTCCGGAAGGTGCTCACCAGGTACGGGATGATCACGACGAGCGAGATCAGCAGCAGCACGACGGCGATCGCGGAGCCGTATCCGATCCGGCTGGACTCACCGATGATGTTGTTGGTCACGAGGATCGACAGCAGCTCGGTGCCCTCGGCGCCCTTGTTGAAGACGAAGACCAGGTCGAAGGCGCGCAGCGCCTCGATGATGGTGACGACCAGGACGATGGTGTTGGTGGGGCGCAGGGTCGGGAAGATGACGTTCTTGAACGTCTGCCACTCGCCCGCGCCGTCCAGGGCCGAGGCCTCGCGCAGCGAGGGGTCGACGCCCTTCAGGCCCGCCAGGTACAGGATCATCATGTAGCCGGTGTGCCGCCAGGACGCGGCGATGAGGATGGACCACAGGTTGAGGTCCGGGTCGCCGATCCAGTCGATGTAATGGCCGGGCTTGTTGGCCCCGATGATGCTGTTGATCAGGCCGGTGTCGGGGTTGTAGACGAGCTGCCAGACGAATCCGATGACCGCCATCGACAGCACGACGGGCAGGAAGAACGCGGTCTGGTAGACCCGGCTGAAGCGGATGTTCTTGTCCAGCTGGACGGCCAGGAACAGGCCGAGCGGCGTCGGGATGAGGATGAGCACGACGAACCAGATGGCGTTGTGCTCGACGGCCGGCCAGAACTGCGGGTTGTTGGTGAACAGTTCACGGAAGTTGTCGAACCCGACCCAGTGGATCGAGTCGAAGCCGATGCCGTCCCAGGTGGTGAAGGCCAGCGCGATCGACGCGAAGGCCGTCACCCAGACCAGGGCGACATGCAGGATCGTCGGCAGGGTCGCCATCAGGCCCAGGGTGAGCCGGTCGCGACGGGTCAGGAGCCGGCGGTGCCCGGTGGGCACCTTGCGCGGGGCGGCGCCCGAAGGCGGCACGGGGGTTGCCGCCTTCGGGGACTCGGTGGTGTCGGTGGTCATGTCGCTGCCGATCACGAGGACGCGAAGATGGTCTTCTTCTGGCGCTCGATCGACGAGAGCAGACTGTCGATCCCCTTGGGGTCGCGGATGAACTTCTGCAGCGCGGGCTGCATCACCGTGGAGGTGAAGTCCGGGCGGCTGTCGCGGTCCATGAACTGCGTCAGGTGCTTGGCGCCGGAGATCATCTCGTACGCCTTCTTCTGCAGGGCGCTGTACGAGGAGGTGTCGGCGTTGGACGCGGCCGCGACGACGTTCGGGTCGGACTTGAGGTAGATCTGCTCGGCGGCCGGGGTGCCCAGGTACTGCAGCAGCTTGACCGCGGCGGCCTTGTTCTTCGGGGCCGTGGAGAGCATGAAGCCGTCGGTGGGCGCCTCGACGGTGTCCTGGCCGAACTCGGAGGTGATCTCCGGGAAGGCGAAGAAGTCGAGGTCCTCGCGGTCTGCCTCGTTGGTGAACTGCTGGCCCACGAAGGTGCCCAGCAGGTACATGCCGGCCTTCTTCGACACCAGGGTCTGCGCGGCGTCCTGCCAGGTGCGGCCGACGGCGCCGTCCTGGTGGTAGGGGAGCAGCTCGGCCCACAGGTCGAAGGCCTTGCGCACCTTGGCGTCGGTCCAGGAGGCCTTTCCGGCCATCAGCTCGACGTGGAAGTCGTAGCCGTTGGTACGGAAGTTGATCTGGTCGAAGGTGCCGAGCGCGGGCCAGGCGTCCTTGTCACCGAAGGCGATCGGCACGAGGCCGTCCTTCTTCATCTGCTTGCACAGGGCGACCAGCTGGTCCCACGTGGTGGGAACCTCGTAGCCCTTCTCCTGGAAGACGCTCTTGCGGTAGAAGAGCGCCCACGGGTAGGTGTACAGCGGCACGAAGTAGTACTTGCCGTCCGCGCCCTTGCTGAGCGCCTTCATCGCGTCGGGGAAGTTGCCCTCGATGGTCTTCCACACGTCGTCGATCGGCGTGGCCAGTCCCTTGCCCGCGAAGAACTGCATGCGGTACCCGGCGAACCAGTTGAACACGTCGTCCGGCGTGCCCTGCAGATACGAGTTGATCTGCTCCTGGAACGTGTTGTGGTCCTTGGTGTTCACGTCGACCGTGATCCCGGACTGCTTCTTGTAGGCGGCGTAGATGTCCGCGAACGCCTTCTTCGGCACCGCGTCGGACGCGTTCGACCCGACGGTGACGGTCTTCGGGTCGGCCGAGGTGCCGCTGCCGCCACAGGCGCTCAGCAGGGGGATGCCGGCACCGAGGACGGCGGCGCCGCCTATGCCGCGCAGGACGGAACGGCGGCTCGCGGAGGGGAGGGAGAAGTCGGGCATGAACGGCTCCAGAAGGGCAGGGGTTCGGCCAGGCAGGGGAGTGTGTCGAGGTCCGTCGTAAACGACCAGAAATCAACTTGACCGAACACGGTGGCGTAATGACAGCTGTATGTCCTGTCATTGGTCAAGAGATGACGGTCACCTTTCCCGAAACGTGACCGACACGTCCAAGATCGATCCTGATCGTCCGAATCGCCTTCGACCTGTCGAACGAAGGCCGATGATTTTGCGCCACGCGCACGTAGACGGCCCCACACCCCGGTCGGGGTGTGGGGCCGTCTACGTGTTCGGTTCTAGTGGATCTCGACCGGCTTCGTCTCACTGACCTGGTCGATATCGGAGACCCGGACCGTCACCTTCATCTCCCAGGTGCCGGCGATCGGCAGGTCGAGGTCGTCGGTTCCCCAGTAGCCGCCCTTGTCGGTCAGCTCGGCGTCCAGCGGGCCGATGTCCTGGGACGGGAGGGAGAAGGAGAGGCGCAGCTCGGGGACGATGGCGAAGCCGCCCTCGGCGTCGAGGACCACCGCCTCCACGGTGTTCCGGCCGACCCGCCCGGAGTCCAGGGTGATCTGCACCTGGCCCCGCGCGCCGCCGATCTCGAACGGGACGTAGCTGACGGAGGCGACCGGCAGCCCGGCGGCCGCGGGGCTCTTGGCGGCCTCCTCCTCCGCCCGGCCCGGCACGGTCCCGGTGAGGACGGTGGTGAGCACCAGCACGACCACACCCACGGCGACCTCGGCGAGGACGGACCGCCGAAGCCCCCGGCGGTCCGGAACCACCGGCGGGGGCTCCGGCGGGCCGTCCGGCAGTGCCGGCCCGCCCACCGGCTCCGGCACCCGTTCCCGTACGACGGTCCGGGCGCCGGCCGTCGCCAGGCGTACCGTCCACAGCCGCGAGAACCCGGCCGCCGTCAGCAGCACGACCACCGCGATCAGCTTGGCGACCAGGAGCCGGCCGTACGTCGTGTCGGTGAGCGCGGACCAGGAGCCCAGGCCGCGCCAGGACTGGTAGACGCCGGTGAGGACCAGCACGGTCACGGAGACGAAGGCGAGGCGGGAGAAGCGGGCGACCGTGGCCGGTTCGACGACCGCCGCCCGGTACAGCGTGACGACCAGTGCCGTCAGACCGCCCAGCCAGGCCGCCATCGCCAGGACGTGCAGGACCGAGGAGGCCATCGCCACCGGCACCTGGAGGCCGGCGGAGGCGTGCTCACCGGCGGCCCAGGTGAGGGCGAGGCCGAGGGCGAGGGCGGCGCCGATCGCGTAGGAGGACCGGCGGCGCCGGAACAGCCGCAGGAGGAAGATGGCCGTCGGTGCGAGCAGCACCAGCCGGGCCAGCAGCACCAGCCCCGGCCGGCTCGTCACCGTCCGTTCGAAGGCCGCGGCGTCGAAGGCCGTCGCGGGGCCCGTGCCGGCCTCGTAGGGCGCCCGCAGCACGAACAGCGCGACCGTGGCCCCCACCAGCGTCCACCAGCCGACCCGCAGCAGCCTGGGCAGGACGCTGGGATCCGCCGGGCGGCAGAACGCCAGGAAGACCGCCGTGCCGATGAGCAGCGCCACCGCGAGATAGGCCAGGTAGCGGGCGATGTTGTAGAGGCCGTTCGTCGCCGGGTTCTCCACGGGTCCCGGGTCCACGGTCACCGCCGTCGCGGAGGGCTTCCCGACGGAGAAGGTGAACGCCCCCGACACCGGATGGCTGTCCGCCGAGACGACCCGCCAGGCCACCGTGAAGGTGCCCTCGCCGAGCCCGGAGGCGGGCAGCGAGACCCGGGCGGTGTCCGAGCTCCCCGGCACATGCTCGGCCTCCCCCGTGCGCACCCGCTCGTTCTTCGGGCTCAGCACGCGGAAGGAGTCGTCGAGCAGACCGACGGACTCGGTGAAGGTCAGGGTGATGTACCCCGGGGCGGACTTGAGGACGGTTCCGTCCTCGGGGTCGGCGGAGCGGAGGGCGGCATGGGCCGACGCCGGTCCCGCGCCGCCGAAGAGGAGCAGGACCAGCACGGTGCCCAGCAGCACCAGCCCTTGAACTCGCCGCCGTCCTCGTCCACCGTCACGCTCCACGTCAATACTCCGTCCCGCAGCTCCGGGATATGTACGGACAGCGGCGCCGGAACGCTCACCACGTGGGCCGCGCCGACACTCCGCCGTCGACGACCAGGTCCTGCCCGGTGATCCAGGAGGCGAGCGGCGAGGCGAGGAACACACAGGCGTCGCCGACGTCCTCGGGGCGGCCCAGCCGGCCCAGGGGCGCCTTCGCATGCCACCGTTCCACGCCCTGCGGCCAGTCCGACGCCAGCCCCTCCCGGTCGATCAGCCCGGGCGAGACGCTGTTGACGCGGATGCCGCGAGGCCCGTACTCCAGGGCCGCCGACCGGGCGTGCATCACCAGGGCGGCCTTGGACGCGCAGTAGTGGGCGTGCCCGGTGGCGGGACCGTGCGCCTCGATCGAGGCGATGTGCGTCACCGAGCCACCTCCGTGCTCCATGACCTCCGCCGCCGCCTGCGTGCACGCGAAGGCGCTCGTCAGGTTGGTGTCGACGACCTCCCGCCACTCGGCGGCCGTCATCCCGAGCAGCTCCCGCACCGGCTGCACCCCCGCGTTGTTGACCAGCGCGGTCAGTCCGCCGCCCCACGCGTCCGCCTCCCGGACCAGTTCCCGGCAGTCGTTCTCGTCCGTCAGATCCGCCTGGAGGACGACGGCCCGCGCGCCCGACTCCCGGACCCGGGCCGCCACTTCCTCCGCCGCCGTCACCGCCGTACGGCAGTGCACGACGACCGCGGCCGCCCCCTGTTCGGCGAACCGCACCGCGATCCCCCGCCCGATACCGCCGCCCGCGCCCGTGACGAGGGCGACCTGTCCTTCGAGGAGTCTCATGGCCGACACAGTCGCGCGATCCGGTCGGCCTCCGCGGGATGCTGCGCCATCAGGGCCTCGGAGTCGCCGTGCTCATAGCCCTCGTAGGTGAACCCGGGAGCCATCGTGCAGCCGAAGAACGTCCACGCGCCCCGCGTGCGCGCCCCCATCCAGGTCCCGCCGGGGACGGTCAGCTGGACGTGCTGACCGGCGAGGACGTCGGGGCCCAGCACCGGAGAACTCGACGTGCCGTCCGGGGACAGGAGCAGGAGTTCCAGGGGGTCGCCGAGGTAGAAGTGCCAGATCTCGTCGCCGGGCAGGCGGTGCAGGGCGGAGAAGTCGCCGGCGGTGAGCAGGGCGACTATGGCCGAGCCCTCCGGTCTGCCGTCCGCGCGCTCGGGGCCCGCCCAGGTACGGCGGAACAGGCCCCCCTCGCGCGGGATCGGCTCCAGTCCGTAATGGGCGACGAGGTCTTCCGGGGTCACGCCGGGAAGGCTACCTCCCTGGCCAGGAAGGCCAGTTGAGCGTGCTTCTCGGGCAGCTGCACATCCGGGATGTCGATCTCCGGCAGCACGACCTTCTCCCCGGCCACGAACCCCTGCCGCAGGAACCGGGCGATCGCCTTCTCGTTGCGTACGTCGGGATCGACCACGACCCGCTCGCGGCCCAGGCCGAGCAGGACGTACGACGCGACGGCGCCCAGCAGCGCCGACGACCAGCCGGACCGTCCGCCGTCCGCTCCGGCCGGCGCGAGCAGCAGATGGACGCCGATGTCACCGGGCTCGACGGGGTAGCACTCGCTGACCCGGTCGGCCTCCGGCTCATAGGTCTGGAGCAGTCCGACCGGCTCGCCGTCCTTCTCCAGCAGATAGGCGTGGTGGGTGTCGAGGGTGTCCATATGGGCGTAGATCTCGGCCACTTGGTCCTGGGTGAGGCCGTTCATGCCCCAGAAGACGGCCCGTTCCTCGCTGACCCAACCGTGCAGCACCTCGGCGTCGGCCTTCGCGTCGAGGGTGCGCACGCGGACGGTGCCGAAGCCGTCGACCTCCTGCTCATGGACGTAGGTGTCAGACATCGCTCTCCTTGCTGAGCTGTTCGAAGTCGGTGACGACCGGGACGAGGCCGCCCGCCAGCCACAGGGGAAGTTGATCACGGTGATGGGGCGAGCCGGGCACGCCCGAGGCACCGAACGGCACCACCCAGCGGCTGTCCTCGCGCCGGGCCAGATCCCACACGTAGCGGGCGGCCGGACCCCGCGCGGCCAGGTCGGTCAGACCGGGCACGGCGGAGGTGCACAGCACGCAGTCGTGGTCGCCGGAGAGCCCGGGTTCGTCGTCCTTCTCGTACGACGTGTCCGGCAACGCCCGCCACGGGTACAGCCGATGGGTCTCGCCCCAGGCCGCGGGCGGCTTCCCGGCGGCCACCTCCTCGACGGCCGCGCGGATCTCGGCGGGACGGTCGATGCCGTACAACTCCTCGGCGCGCAGCAGGTGTTCGAGGGCGAAGCCGATGCGCGGCAGCAGGCCGAGCCAGGGGAGGAGGACCTCGGGGTAGGCGGGCGGGGCGGTCAGCGCGGCGAACGCGGGGTGGGCGGCGAGTCGGCGCACGACGGCGCCGCGCACCGCGGAGTAGAGGGCGGCGTCCTCGCTGTCCGCGTCCATGCGGCGGTTCCAGCGCAGCAGGGTGTCGGTGAGTCCGGCGGCCTGCGGGGTCAGATCCCGGAGGGCGGCGAGGTGGTCCAACAGGGGCCCGGCGGAGGCCAGATACGTGTCCATGTGGAGGGCGGGCATGTCCCCGGCCGACCACTTGTCCTTGCCCGCGAGCATCGCCGCGATGCGGTTCGCGCGGTGCGGCGGGGCGAACTCGACGCCGAGCGGTTGCGCCGGACCTCGCTGGTTGGCCATGACGGCGACGCCGTCCTCGGTGAGTCCGGCGCGGGGCATGTCATGCCAGCCCCGCCACTCGTGCCCAAGCTCCCAGGCGGGGACGACACGGGTGCGGTTGGCCTCGGACCGCACCGGCACCCGGCCCGCGACCCGGTGCAGCAGCCCGCCCTCGGTGTCGGCGGCCTGTACGACGTTGACCGGCTCGGCCCAGCTGTCGAAGGCCCGGTCCACGTCGGCGACCCGGCGGGCGCGCAGCAGGGGAAGCAGGGTGCTGAAGCCCAGGTCGCCGGTGACGCGAGGCGGGGTGCGGAGGCTGAGGGCGAGCGGCGTGCCGTCGTCGAGCCCCTCCGGGCCGCCGGCGATGACGGGCCCGCGCTCGGTCTCGATGACCTCGACCTCGACGGACTCCTCGCCGGCGACTTCGACGGTCTCGGTGTGCCGGTAGGCGCGCGTCCAACTCCCGTCCGGGCCAAGGGCCTCGACACCGGCCCCGGTCCGCCGCAGCCGCTCCTCGTACAGGTCCTGGTAGTCGGCCATGGCGTTGGTGATGGCCCAGGCGACCGTGCCGGTGTGGCCGAAGTGGGCGATGCCGGGGACGCCGGGGACGGCGAGGCCGACGACGTCGAACTCCGGGCAGGAGAGGTGGATCTGCTGGTAGACGCCCGGATCCTCGATGAAGCGGTGCGGGTCGCCGGCGATGACGGCCTGGCCTGTCACGGTCCGTTCGCCGCTCACCAGCCAGCCGTTGCTGCCGGAGGTGCCGGGACCGTCGACGGCGAAGAGCCCGACGGCCTCCTCGCCGAGGTGCTTGACGGCCTGCTCGCGCCAGAGCTTGGCGGGGAAGCCCGCGAAGAGGATGTGGGCACCGAGCCAGACGCCGAGGGGGGTCCAGGGCTCCCAGCGGCCGGGGGCACCCAGGGGCAGGGTGGCGTCGGCGAGGCCTTCGTTGACCCCGTCGACGTACGCCCGTACCCAGTCGGCCGTCTCCGGGTCCCGTCTCTCCAGATGCTCGAAGCAACGTCTCGCGGTGTCCTCCAGCCGGGCCCTGCGCGCGAACCGGTCCCAGGGCAGGGCGTCGGGGCCGAGGAGGGACGCCGAGGTGCCGCGGGCCCGGTGCCGCTCGACCTCCAGCTGCCAGGCCCGGTCGCGGGCGGTGACGTTGCCCTGGGCGCGGGCGAGTTCGCGCATGCTGTCGGCACGCAGATGCGGGACACCCCAGACATCCCGGTAGATCTCGGCGCTCACTCTGGGTCTCTCCTGTGCTTTAGGTTAGGCTCACCTAAGTAACTGGTGGTGGAATCGTACGCGAGGGGTGAAGAGGCGATGGGGCAGGGGCACGGCTGGGAGGGCGCGGTCCTCAGACTGCTGCGGGCGAGGGACTACGTCCTCACCGTCACCGGCGCCGAGGACGTCACCGCGACCTACCGGCGCATCCACCTCAGCGACGGCGGCATGCTCGCCGCGACCGGCGTCCACCCCACGATGTGGGTCCGGCTGTGGTTCTCCGACGCGGGCAAGCCGCACCAGCGGGCCTACACCCTCGTCGACCCGGACCCCGCGGCCGGCACCTTCGGCCTGGAGTTCGCCCTCCACGAGGGCGTGGCGAGCGACTGGGCCCGGAACGCGAAGCCCGGCGACACCATCGAGGCGACGGTCCACGGCACGGCGTTCGAGAACCCCGACCCGTCACCGACCCATGTCTTCGCGATCGGCGACCCGGCGTCCCTGCCCGCCATCAACTCCCTGCTCAAAGCACTGGACTCGGCCCCGGCGACGGTCTGGTTCGAGGGCGGCACGGACGGCCTCCCCTTCCGCACGGACCCGACCCGCCATGACGTCCGCCCGTCTTCATCCCTGGTCGACGAGGTGAAGAAGGACCTCCCCGACCTGCTCAAGGCCCACCCGGACGCGTACGTCTGGATCGCCTGCGACACGAAGACGACCCGCACCCTGTCCTCGTACGTCCGCAAGGACCTGGGCGTCCCCAAGGAGCGGATGCACGCGCTGGGGTACTGGCGGGCGGCCTGACCCCGTACGCGGCATGATCGACGTCATGGACGTCACCCTTCACCTCGCCCAGGACCCCGAGGCCGACGAGCTCCTCGGGCGCTCCCCGCTCGCCGCGCTGGTCGGGATGCTGCTGGACCAGCAGGTTCCGATGGAGTGGGCGTTCAAGGGGCCCCGGACGATCGCGGACCGGCTCGGCCTGGACGACCTGGACGCGCACGAGATCGCCGCGCAGGACCCGGACGCCTTCGCGACCCTGCTCTCGGACAAGCCTGCGGTCCACCGCTACCCGGGCTCCATGGCCAAGCGGATCCAGCAGCTGTGCCAGTACCTCGTCGAGCACTACGACGGCAACGCCGAGCTCGTCTGGAAGGGCGTGGACGACGGAGGCGAACTGCTCCGCCGGCTGGAGGACCTGCCCGGCTTCGGCAAGCAGAAGGCCCAGATCTTCCTGGCCCTGCTCGGCAAGCAGCTGGGCGTACAGCCGAAGGGCTGGCGGGAGGCGGCGGGCGCGTACGGCGAGGCCAGGTCCTTCCGGTCGGTCGCCGACATCACCGGCCCGGACTCGCTGGTCAAGGTACGGGCGCACAAGCAGGAGATGAAGGCGGCGGCGAAGGCGGCGAAGGCGGCCGGCAAGTAGGCCGATCGGCCCAGCCCACCGTGCGGGGCGGCCGTACGCGGTCCAAGCATGGACCATGACCGAGGCACCGCACGGCTCCTCCTGGGGCCGGGAGTTCGACGACCGCAGGGTCCACACGCAGCAGCGCGCCCATGAGCCCGAGCCGCCCGTCGAGGGCCCCCTGCACGCGCTGTCCAGGGCCGCCTGGCAGGTCGTCCTGCTCACCGGCATCGCCTCGCTGGTCCTGGGCGTCCTGGTGCTGGTCTGGCCGGGCTCCACGCTCCTCGCCACCGGCATCCTGTTCGGCGTCTACCTCGTCGTCAGCGGCGTCTTCCAGCTGGTCTCCGCCTTCGGCACGCACAAGACGACCGGGCTGCGCGTCCTCGCCTTCATCAGCGGCGCCCTGTCGATCCTGCTGGGCCTGTTCTGCTTCCGCGGCCCCATGCAGTCGCTCCTGCTGCTCGCCCTGTGGATCGGCATCGGCTGGCTCATCCGCGGGATCACCCAGACTCTGGCCGCCGCCTCCGATCCGTCGATGCCCGCCCGCGGCTGGCAGATCTTCCTCGGGATCGTCACGTTCCTCGCCGGGATCGTGCTGATCGACTCCCCCTTCGAGTCGGTCGCCGTCCTCACCGTGGTCGGCGGGATCTGGCTGGTCGCCGTGGGCATCGTCGAGATCGTCACGGCGGTACGGATGCGCGGGCAGGCCGGGAAAGTGCCGCGCACGGTGTGAGTAACCCGTGCGAGCGGATCTGACGGACGACGCGATGAACCTCGTACTCCCTGGGGCAGACCAGCAACCATGAGCAGCACCAGAACCTGGCTCCGAGCCTTTGTCCTGCTGCTCGCGCTGCTCGTGCCGGGCGGCCACGCCGGGGCGCACGCCGCCCTTGCCGTCGCCCCGGTCGCCGGCGAGGCCGCCGAGCACGACGTCGTGGACACGGCCCTGCGGCCACCGGCCCGCGCCGCCCACCGTCCCGTCGTACCCCTGCGCCCCGCACCCCGGCCCGCCCCGGCGCCCGGCGTCCCGGCGGGCCGCCCCCTCCCGGCGCCGCCGCGGCCGCCGTACGCCCTGCACACCCTGCGCTCGGTGGTCCTGCGCTGCTGACCGGCCCTCGCACCAGAGGTCAGTCACGCAGCGACGCAAGGAGCACGACCATGCCCATCGACCCGTACGCCGTCCTGCGCGCCCTCGTGCGCGCGGAGGCTTCCCGCAACGCGCCCAAGCCGCAGGTCCACGAGAAGCAGCCGCCGGTGAAGGAAGCGAAGCGCGGCTGATACGGCGGCGGAGGCGGGACCTTGCGGGGTCACCGCCTCCGCCGTGCCGTACCGAAGACCGAGCGGCTGATCTCGCGGCCGATCTGTGTCCCCAGGGAGCGGGCGAGGGACTTGAACACCCCGCTGCCGACGACCTGTTCGACGACGGAGGGCTGTTCTTTCTGCTCGGCTTTCCGGGGCCGTGCCTTCATCTCGTCCGGGCCCTTCGCCCCGCGGGACGCGTTCAACTTCTCGAACGCCGACTCTCTGTCCACAGCCTGTGCGTAACGTCCGTGGAGCGGCGAGGACCTGACCGCCTCGTCGAGGGCGCCGGCCTCGATCGGGCCCATCAGGGACTCGGGGGCCCGCAGCCGGGTCGCGGCGACGGGGGTCGGGGCGCCCTTCTCGCTGAGAACAGTCACCACGGCCTCACCCGTGCCGAGGCCGGTGAGCAGCTCCTCCAGGTCGTACGCGGAGTCGGGGAAGGTCCTCACGGTCGCCTTCAGCGCCTTCTGGTCGTCCGGCGTGAAGGCGCGCAGCGCATGCTGGACGCGATTGCCGAGCTGGGCCAGCACATCGGCGGGTACGTCCTTCGGCGACTGCGTCACGAAGAAGACACCGACCCCTTTCGAGCGAATCAGCCGGACGGTCTGCGTGATCGAGTCCAGGAACGCCTTCGAGGCGTCGTGGAAGAGCAGATGCGCCTCGTCGAAGAAGAAGACCAGCTTCGGCTTGTCGGCGTCCCCGACCTCGGGCAGATCGTGGAAGAGGTCGGCGAGCAGCCACATCAGGAACGTCGAGAACAGCTGCGGTTTGTCCTGTACGGCGGGCAGTTCGAGGACGGAGACCATGCCGCGCCCGTCCTCGGCCGTGCGCAGCAGCTCGTTCGTGTCGAACTCCGGCTCCCCGAAGAAGCCGGCCATGCCCTGCGCCTCGAAGGCGGTGAGGGAGCGCAGGATCACGCCCGCTGTCGCCGTGGACAGTCCGCCGATGTTCTTCAGCTCGCTCCTGCCCTCGTCCGAGGTCAGGAAGGTGACCACCGCCCTGAGGTCCTTGAGGTCGACCAGCTCCAGGCCCTTGGTGTCGGCGTAGTGGAAGATCAGGCCGAGCGACTGCTCCTGGGTCTGGTTGAGCTGGAGCACCTTGGACAGCAGCAGCGGGCCGAAGTCCGTGATCGTCGCCCGCACGGGGATCCCGTGACCGAGGCCGCCGAGGGCGTAGAACTCGGCCGGGAAGCCGGTCGCCGTCCACTCCTGATGTACGTCCGCGGCGCGGGCCTGCACCTTGTCGTTACGGGCTCCGGGCGCCGAGATCCCGGACACGTCGCCCTTGATGTCCGCGAGGAACACCGGCACACCCTGCGCCGAGAGCTGCTCGGCGATCAGCTGGAGCGTCTTGGTCTTGCCGGTGCCCGTCGCACCCGCCACGAGACCGTGCCGGTTCAGCATCGGCAACGGGATCCTGACCTGCGCGTCCGGCAGACACGCCCCGTCCCACAGGAGGGCGCCGAGATCGAGGGCGGGCCCGGTGAAGGCGTACCCGGAGGCGATCTCCAGGGCCTCCTTCGGAAGGGCCAGCGCACTCCCCGGGGCCTCGGGAACGGCGGCCTGCGGCATGGTCTCGCTGTCACTCATCTCAGGCACCCGTCCCGGCTTGCCCCCTTTTACGGCATCTTTCCAGCATCACACTCCGTCGCCATGGCTGCGCCCGGAAGGTCTTGACCGGTAGGCTTTCCGTGTGATCTTCAAGCGCATCGGAAACGGCCGGCCGTACCCCGACCATGGCCGGGAAAGCACCCGGCAGTGGGCGGACGTCGCGCCGCGCCCGGTCCGCCTCGATCAGCTGGTGACGACCAAGGGCCAGCTCGACCTGGAAACCCTGCTCGCCGAGGACTCCACCTTCTACGGCGACCTCTTCGCGCACGTCGTGAAGTGGCAGGGGGACCTGTATCTCGAGGACGGCCTCCACCGCGCGGTGCGGGCGGCGCTCCAGCAGCGCCAGGTGCTGCACGCGCGTGTGCTTGAGCTGGACTAAGCGGCGGACTTGTAAAGGGTTGGCCCTTTCGGGTTCTTCCGGCCCGAATCCAATGATCATTTAGTAGGCATCGCCGCCCCGGCGCACTACGCTGCGCCCATGAGCATGCTGACTCCCCCAGGCATGGGCGGCAAGTACCGGATCACGGGGGACAAGTACCCGCGCATGCGCCGTCCCCGGCGGCGGGGCAGGCTCGTGGTCGCCCTGGTCGCCTCGGTCACCGCGCTCGGTCTGGTCGGCTGGGGCACGCTCCAGCTCATCGACGTCTTCACCGGCGGTGGCGACAAGGCCTCGGCGGCCGGCCCCAAGGCGGACTGCGCGACGAAGGCATCCCCGTCGGCCTCGGCCTCCTCCTCCACCGCGGCTTATCCCAAGCCCGCCCAGATCACCGTCAACGTCTTCAACGCCACCCCCCGGGCGGGGCTCGCCAAGAAGACCGCGGACGAGCTGAAGAAGCGCGGCTTCAAGATCGGCGACGTGGGCAACGCGAGCGCGGAGTTCGACAAGAAGGTCAAGGGCACGGGGCTGTTGCTCGGCCCCACGTCCGCCGTGAGCACGTCATTGCCGGTCCTCGGCACACAGCTCGCGGGCACGGAGGCGCGCGCGGACACCCGCAAGGGCACCGACGTGGACCTGATCATCGGCACAGGCTTCAAGTCGCTGACGGCAAAGGCGACAGCGGACAAGGCACTGGCCAAGCTGGGTGCACCCCAGCCGACGTCCACTTCTTCGAACAAGGCCTGCTGAAGAAACCTGGGGGGCGCGGGAAACTGCGCGACCAGCCACAAACGGCCTTCGGTCGCGACGCATCCGCACCCCTACGGCGAAACGGCGTCCTTACTCAGCGGCGCCGTACAACCGGTCCCCAGCGTCTCCGAGGCCCGGCACGATGTACCCGTGCTCGTTGAGGTGGTCGTCGACCGCCGCCGTCACGACCGTCACCGGCGCACCCGCGAGCTCACGCTCCATGACCTCGACGCCCTCCGGCGCAGCCAGCAGCACCACGGCCGTCACATCGTCCGCACCCCGCTTGATCAGCTCCCGGATCGCCGCGACCAGCGTGCCGCCGGTGGCGAGCATGGGGTCGAGGACGTACACCTGACGCCCGGAGAGGTCCTCCGGCATGCGCGTGGCGTAGGTGGACGCCTGGAGCGTCTCCTCGTCGCGCACCATGCCCATGAAGCCCACCTCGGCGGTCGGCAGCAGGCGGACCATGCCGTCGAGCATGCCGAGGCCGGCGCGCAGGATCGGCACGACCAGGGGGCGCGGGTAGGAGAGCTTGACGCCGGTGGTGGTGGTGACCGGGGTCGTGATGTCGACCGCTTCGGTGCGCACGTCTCGCGTGGCCTCGTAGGCGAGCAGGGTGACCAGCTCGTCGGCCAGCCGACGGAAGGTCGCGGAGTCGGTGCGCTGGTCGCGCAGCGTGGTGAGCTTGTGAGCGACCAGAGGGTGGTCGACGACGTGGAGACGCATGTCCACAACATTAACCGGGCCCGTTGTCCCCGGCGTCCCGTGCGGCATCCCTGACTGGGGCAAACCCCGCTTCACCCGTCCGCTGGCATCAAACCCCCCGTCGGAGGGAAAGTGGGAGGGACGCAATGGGGTGGTGTACCGATGCCGAACCAGGAGTCACCACAGGAGTCACCACAGGAGACCGACGCCGAGCGCCGCAGGCGCCGCGCCCAGTTCCTGCGCGACCTCGCCGAGGCCCGTGAGCTGCGCGACCGCGTCCAGCCACGGCGCGCCAAGGCGGCCCGGCTGCGTCACGCGATGCGCATGCGCACCTTCCGCTGGTAGGCCAACCGGTAGGCCGACCCCCTCCCTTCGGGCTCCCGCGTACGTCCCGGGCGCCCGGGACGCGTACGATCCCGCTGGTGGACGATCAAAACGGGCGGACACAGGGTGCCGAAGACGTCCCCTGAACGCTCCGTTTCTGCCACGATTCCGAGTGGGTGGGGCTCGGAGCCAATGCCTCCCCGCCCATAGCCTCCGCCGGGGGGACCCCCAACCGGCACGCCTATGACCAGTGGGAGAGTCACGGTGTACTTCGCCGCACTGCTCGCGCGCACCGAAGACGGGTGGGAAGCGAGCGACAAAGAGCTCGACGACGTGGAGACCCTGTCGGATCTGGCCGACCTGGCCCGTGAAGCCTCACCCGAGGACGACACGGTGCTGGTGCTCATCGAGCAGGAGGACGCCTGGTTCGGCGTCGTCCGGATCGACGGCGAGGACGACCCTCGTATCTACGTCTCGGACGCCGCCGCCGCTGCCCGCAGCAGTTACGGCGAGATCCTTCTCACCGACGAACTGCTCGGAAGGGAGCCCGGGGACGACGACCCCGACCTGGACGCCCTCGATCTCGACGGCACCGAGGACGGTGAGGACGGGGACGAGGACGGGGACGACGCCGAGAGCGGCGGCTCCGCCGAGGCCGTGCCCCACGGTCCGGTCGGCGACCCCGGCGTCCTCGACGACCTGGGTGTCAGCGAGAAGGAGCTGAAGTCCCTGTCGACGGATGCGCTCACCGAGATCGCCGAGTCCCTGGGCGCCTCGGAGGTCCTGGAGACCGTCCGCTGACCGGGGAGACCACCGAGGGCCCCCCTGACCCGGTACGCGACCGCTGGCGAGCCGCGATGCGGCTCGCCCTGGACGAGGCCGGGCGGGCGGGCCCGGATGTGCCGGTGGGGGCCGTCGTCCTGGCCCCGGACGGCACGACCGTGCTCGGGACCGGGCACAACGAACGCGAGGCGGTCGGTGACCCGACCGCCCACGCGGAGATCCTGGCGATGCGCCGGGCGGCCGCGGAACTCGGAGGGTGGCGGCTGACCGGCTGCACGCTGGTCGTCACCCTGGAACCCTGCACGATGTGCGCGGGCGCGCTGGTGCAGTCCCGCGTGGACCGCGTCGTCTACGGCGCCCGTGACGACAAGGCCGGCGCGGCCGGCTCGCTCTGGGACGTCGTACGGGACCGGCGGCTCAACCACCGTCCCGAGGTGATCGAGGGGGTGCTCGCCGAGGAGTGCGCGCGGCTCCTCACGGACTTCTTCCGGACCCGGTAATACCGATTTCAGAGCAGGCCCCACCGTGTTGTAAGGTCTCTCTCGGTAGCGTGTCCGAGCGGCCGAAGGAGCTCGCCTCGAAAGCGAGTGTGGCGCAAGTCACCGAGGGTTCAAATCCCTCCGCTACCGCTTCAGAAGGGCCCCGTCGAGAGACGGGGCCCTTCGTGCGTGCCGGGGCCTGGGCTCCACGGGCTCGACAAAGGGCCCAGAACCGCAGGTCGTTGGTCCTTAAATGTGATGTGCGGAAGTTACACTCGCGGCCGGCACAGGAGTCCCAACAGGCACGACAGTCACGGGGGAGGCCGCGATGGCGGTGAATTCTAAAAAGGCCGCTGTCTACATACTCGTGGTCTTCATTCTGTACGTGATCATCACGGACCCGGCCAAGGCGGCGGACTACGTCCAGATAGGGTTCGAGGGCATATCGGATGCCGCCAAGGCCGTCGGTGACTTCTTCACCTGGCTCGCCGACGGGGCGCAGTAGCGGCTGATCGGAAGCTGGGAGCGCACATGATCCGCCACCTTGTCCTCTTCAAGCTCAACGAGGGCGTCGAGCGTGACGACCCGCGGGTCGTGAAGGGCGTCGAGGCCTTCCGCGCCCTCGACGGCAAGATCGAGGACATCCGCTTCTGGGAGCTGGGCTGGAACCTCAGCGACCGGCCCATCGCCTACGACTTCGCCATCAACTCGGGGTTCGAGGACGCGGACGCGCTGCGCCGGTACGTGGAGCACCCGGAGCACCAGGCGGGAGTGGCGCTCTGGAAGGAGTTCGCCACCTGGGTGATCGCGGACTACGCGTACTGAGCTCCCCCTCACCTCGCATGGCCCCTCGCCGGAACGGCGGGGGGCTTTCGTGCGTCTTGTGCCCCAACTCTTCCCTCAACACGGGGTTATGCGGTGCTTGCACACAGTGCACATGTCTTGTGATGCTATGACCGCTTTTGACGGATGAGTTGACCGATGTAGACCGATGAAGAGGTGGCGTTGACCGTGTCGGCCAGTACTGCGCCGCCCCAGGAAGAGGCGCCCGCCCAGACCCCGGCGCCCGCCGCCCCCCAGCGCAGCCGCGGCGCCGACACCCGGGCGCTCACCCAGGTGCTCTTCGCCCAGCTCAAGGAGGTCCAGCCGGGCACGCCGGAGCACAACCGGGTACGCGGGGCGCTCATCGAGGCCAACCTCCCGCTCGTGCGCTACGCGGCCGCCCGCTTCCGCTCCCGCAACGAGCCGATGGAGGACGTGATCCAGGTCGGCACGATCGGGCTCATCAACGCGATCGACCGCTTCGACCCGGACCGGGGCGTGCAGTTCCCGACGTTCGCGATGCCGACCGTCGTCGGCGAGATCAAGCGGTACTTCCGTGACAACGTGCGGACCGTCCACGTGCCCCGTCGGCTCCACGAGCTGTGGGTGCAGGTCAACGGTGCCACCGAGGACCTGACGACCGCCTTCGGGCGCACCCCGACCACCGCCGAGATCGCCGAGCGGCTGCGCATCGGCGAGGACGAGGTGCTGTCCTGCATCGAGGCCGGGCGCTCGTACCACGCGACCTCCCTGGAGGCCGCGCAGGAGGGCGACGGCCTTCCCGGACTGCTGGACCGGCTCGGCTACGAGGACCCGGCGCTGGACGGTGTGGAGCACCGCGACCTCGTACGGCATCTGCTGGTCCAACTGCCGGAACGCGAACAGCGAATCCTTCTGCTGCGCTACTACAGCAATCTCACCCAGTCGCAAATCAGCGCGGAACTCGGTGTCTCCCAGATGCATGTCTCGCGGCTACTCGCGCGTAGCTTCCAGCGGCTGCGATCCGCCAATCGGATCGATGCATAAGAGGCGCACGGGGGCGCGTTCCGGAACACCCCAGTTCGCAAGCAGGATCGAGGCGTAACCGGCACGAGCGAATCGCTCACCAGGTACGTTCCCGACACTTCTGCGCCGAAAAACCGTCAGACCCCCTTTATCCAGGGCGGATTCACGTCTCACGTGTCGACATGTCACTACAGCGTGTTGCCGACATGTGACATTCTTCCGGCAGAGCGTTTGCCGGGGCTTCGGCTCCGGTATTCAGGTGAAGGCTGACGTTCCTCGATGGAGCGTTCGCCGCGACCGTCCCGCGACCCAAAGGGGGTGGCATGTCCGCAGACCAGGGCAGCTCGAAGGTGCTCACGCTCATCAAGAGCGAGGCTGCGCCCGCGCTCGACGACAACCCGGCTGTCGAGGCCGCCGTAGAGGCTCCGGCCCTGCCGGTGACCTCGGGGGCCCTCGACACCCGCACCCTGTCCCGCTCCCTCTTCCTGCGGCTCGCCGCCCTCGACGAGAACAGCCCCGAGCGTGTGTACGTCCGGGACACCCTCATCGAGCTCAACCTCCCACTGGTGCGCTACGCGGCGGCCCGCTTCCGCTCGCGCAACGAGCCGATGGAGGACATCGTCCAGGTCGGCACCATCGGCCTGATCAAGGCGATCGACCGCTTCGACTGCGAACGCGGCGTGGAATTCCCGACGTTCGCGATGCCGACGGTCGTGGGCGAGATCAAGCGGTTCTTCCGCGACACGTCCTGGTCGGTGCGCGTCCCGCGCCGGCTGCAGGAGCTGCGCCTGGCCCTCACCAAGGCCAGCGACGAGCTCTCGCAGAAGCTGGACCGCTCCCCGACCGTCGCCGAACTCGCCGTGGTGCTGGGCGTGTCGGAGGAGGACGTCGTCGACGGCCTCGCGGTCGGCAACGCGTACACCGCCTCCTCGCTGGACTCCCCGGCCCCGGAGGACGACGGCGGCGAGGGCTCCCTGGCCGACCGGCTCGGCTACGAGGACACGGCCCTCGAAGGCGTCGAGTACCGCGAGTCCCTCAAGCCCCTGCTCGCCAAACTCCCGCCCCGCGAGCGCCAGATCATCATGCTGCGCTTCTTCGCCAACATGACCCAGTCGCAGATCGGCGAGGAGGTCGGCATCTCCCAGATGCACGTCTCCCGGTTGCTGACGCGGACGCTGGCGCAGCTGCGCGAGGGGCTGATCTCGGACTGACGGTCCAGGAGCGACGGAAGTTCCGCAGGGGCCTTCCTTACTGACGGAGTGTCAGCCACTCCCTCAGAGGGGGCACCCCCAGCGCGATGCTTCGGGCGACGACATGGACACATGGCCGTCGGGGCGCCGTGATCGGCGCGTCGGCGGCCGTCGTCTGTCTGGGCGCGGTCCTGGTCGGCTGCGGGAGCGGCGGCGGTGACGGATACGTCGCGGTCGGGGCGGCGGGCGGTACGAAGCCCACGGGTGCCGCCGAACCGACGGGCGGTGTGCGGGTCGTGCCGTTGGACGGGTCCGAGGGGTCCGACAGGTCCGACTCACCGGGGGCGGAGGGGAGTTCGGAGGCGGGTGCTCCGGGCCGGTCCTCGGTGTCGGGCACGCCGGGAAGTCCGGAGACGGGGGGCGTACCGGGGACCGCGGACGCTCCGAGCAGTCCCGCCTCTTCGGCCGGGGGCGCCAAGCCCGGTCGTACGCCTACGAGTTCACCGGCCGGCCCGAGCCCTACGGCATCGGCGGCCGCCCCCGCCGCCCTGACCGTGAGCGATCCGGAGCGCGAGGCCACCGATCAGCGCTGGTGCGAGAAGGTGACCCTGGTCCTCCGCAACTCCGGCGGCAGCGCGGTGCGTTCGGGGACCGTCACCTTCGTGGACGCACATCATCGGCGCGCTCGGGATCGACTGGGGGACCGTCGAGTCGGCCGTGGCGCTTCCGGCGCCGATCGGGGCGGGGGCGCGCAGGGAGAAGACCTGGACGGTGTGCGTCGACGCGATGGGGGTCCCCCCGCTCGAGCGAAGCCGAGAGTGGGGGAGGGTGCCGCGCGGGATGCACATCGAGACGCGGGACGTGTCCGTCCGGTGGAAGTAGCCCCGCCGGTCAGCTGAGCGCCAGCCAGGCCACCGCCGCGACGATCGCCACGGCGACGACGACGCCGATGATCAGACCGAGGCGCGGGCCGGAGGCGGCCGCGGCCTGCTGCGGGCCCTGCGGGGCCTCGTCGACGAAGGCGCGGAACATCTGGGTGTTGCCGGCGGGGTCGTGGTTGCCCTGGGGGCCCTGGGTGTTAGCCATGCACCGAGACACTAGCGAATCCGCGGGGGCTGCCCAAGCGCGGGGATCGCCGTAGGGGTGCGGGATGGTTGCCGAGTGACGGTTGTCCGTGGCTGGTCGCGCGGTTCCCCGCGCCCCTAGGTGGGTTCAGGCAGCCTTCCTTCCTTGACCGCCACCTGCCGATTTACTTCCGCAATACTTGCCTTTGCCAAGTTTTTATGTCGCACTCACGTCGTTTTATTTGCCTGTAGCAACCAACCGCTCCTATGGTTGCCCCAAGCAACGAATACAGGAGGTGTGATGGCCGCGCAGGCGCAGTACGAGGAGCTGATGCGTCAGTTCAGTGCCTTCGGAGCCGTGAAACGGGAGATGGGGCGGATCCTGCCGTCCGACTGTCCCGCCGGTTCCGCCGCCGTACTGACGCTGCTCGCCCGTCACGGGGACATGCGCATGAGCAAGCTCTCGGAGCTGCTCGCCGTGGACATGTCGGTGACCAGCCGGCATGCGGCGCATCTCGCCGAGCGGGGCTGGATCGACCGGTCCCCCGACCCGGCGGACAAGCGCTCCCGCATCCTGCACCTCACCCCCGTGGGTCTGGCCCAGCTCGAAAAGCTGTCGCGGCGGACCTCCGAGCTGCTCGCCGAGCGGCTGGGCGACTGGAGCGACGAAGAGGTGGCCCAGCTGACCGGCCTCATGGCCCGGCTCAGGGCCAGCTTCGACGACTGCCGTACCGCCGCCCCTCGCGTATTCGAAGAGACCACCCGTACACCCGCAAACACATAAGCAAAGGAAGCCCATGGCAACGACCACACCAGCCGGTGTGCGGGCTCACGCCAAGCACGGGGGAGGCACTGCGCACTCCGGGCACGAACCCATGACACACCGGCAGATCATGGAAGCCCTCTCCGGGCTGCTGCTCGGGATGTTCGTGGCGATCCTGTCGTCCACGATCGTCTCGAACGCCCTCCCGGAGATCATCGGCGACCTCGGCGGCGGCCAGTCCGCCTACACCTGGGTCGTCACCGCAGCCCTGCTGTCCATGACCGCGGCCACACCCCTGTGGGGCAAGCTGTCGGACCTGTACAGCAAGAAGGCGCTCGTCCAGATAGCGCTCGTCATCTATGTGCTGGGATCGGCGGCCGCGGGTCTGTCCCAGAACGCCGGCACGCTGATCGCCTTCCGTGTCGTCCAGGGCATCGGCGTCGGCGGTCTGTCCGCCCTCGCGCAGATCGTGATGGCCGCGATGATCTCCCCGCGTGAGCGCGGGCGTTACTCCGGCTACCTGGGCGCGACCTTCGCCGTCGCCACCGTCGGCGGTCCGCTGCTCGGCGGTGTCATCACCGACACGTCGTGGCTCGGCTGGCGCTGGTGCTTCTACGTCGGTGTGCCGTTCGCGGTCATCGCGCTGATCGTGCTCCAGAAGACCCTGCACCTGCCCGTCGTGAAGCGGGACGTCAAGGTCGACTGGTCCGGCGCGTTCTTCATCTCGGCGGCCGTCTCGTTGCTGCTGGTCTGGGTCACCTTCGCCGGTGACAAGTACGACTGGATCTCCTGGCAGACGTACGCGATGGTCGGCGGCTCGATCGCGCTCGGCCTGATCTTCGTGCTCGTCGAGTCGAGGGCCAGCGAGCCGATCATCCCGCTGCGGCTGTTCCGCAACCGCACCATCACCCTGTCGTCGATCGCCTCGATGTTCGTGGGCGTCGCGATGTTCTCCGGCACGGTCTTCTTCAGCCAGTACTTCCAGCTGGCCCGCGACAAGTCCCCCACGATGTCGGGCGTCATGACGATCCCGATGATCGCCGGTCTGTTCGTCTCCTCGACCGTCTCCGGGCAGCTCATCACCCGCACCGGCAAGTGGAAGGCCTGGCTGGTCAGCGGTGGCGTGCTCGTCACGGCCGGCCTCGGTCTGCTGGGCACCATCCGGTACGACACGGAGTACTGGAAGGCCGCGGTCTTCATGGCCCTGCTGGGTCTCGGCATCGGCATGATGATGCAGAACCTGGTCCTGTGCACCCAGAACCAGGTCGAGCCCTCCGACCTCGGCGCCGCCAGCTCCACGGTCACCTTCTTCCGGTCCCTCGGCGGTGCCATGGGCGTCTCGGCGCTCGGTGCCGTCATGGCCCACCGCATCACCGACTACGCCAAGGACGGCATCACCGACCTCGGCCCCAAGTACGCCTCCCTCGCCTCCGGTTCGAGCTCCACCGGCGAGATCCCGGACATGGACAAGCTGCCCGCCCCGCTGCGCACCGTCATGGAGAGCGCCTACGGCCACGGCATCGCGGACGTGTTCCTGATCGCGGCGGCCCTGGCGGCGGTCGCCTTCCTGATCACGCTGTTCATCAAGGAGGTTCCGTTGCGGACGAAGGGTGCGCTGGCACAGGAGGCCGCTCCTTCCGAGGAGACAGTGACCGAGGCTCCGGCCGCCTCCGAGGAGCGCGTCCCCAGCTGGGCCGCCACCTCCGAGACGCAGCCCGCCGCCGACGGCACGCACAAGCTCGCCGCGGTCGCCACCCTCGAAGCTCCCCCGGCCTCCTCCGGCGGCGGCATCCCGGTCCGCGGCCACGTCCGCGGCGCCGAGAGCGCACCCGTCCCGCAGGCCGCGGTCACGCTGATCTCGCTCGCGGGACGGCAGCTGGGCCGGTCGGTGACGCAGGCGGACGGTTCGTACGGTGTGGACGCGCCGAGTGTCGGGTCGTACGTCCTGATCGCCTCCGCCGACGGCTTCCAGCCGCAGGCGTCCACGGTCGTCGTCAACGGTGAGCCGGTGGCGTACGACATCCTGCTCAGCGGCACGAGCGGGCTGAGCGGTGTGGTGCGGGCCTCGGACAGCGCGCTGCCCGTCAAGGACGCCATGGTCATCGTGACCGACGTCCGCGGTGATCTGCTGGCCACCGGGACCACCGGTGAGCAGGGCGAGTTCGGCTTCGCCGAGCTGGTGCCGGGTGCGGTGACCGTCGCGGTGAACGCCGCCGGGTACCGGCCGCGCGCGCTGCCCGTCGAGGTCGGCGGCACGGGCGTCACCCGGATCGAGGTCGAGCTGGAGTCCGGAGCCCAGCTCCAGGGTGTCGTACGGGCTCCGCACGGACCGCTGGCCGACGCGCGGGTCACGCTCGTCGACGCGGCCGGCAATGTCGTGGGGACCGCGACGACCGGGTCGGACGGGGCATACGCCTTCACCGACCTGGACGGCGGCGACTACACGGTCATCGCCACGGGCTACCCGCCGGTGGCGACGGCCCTCACGGTGGGCGGTCGCGGAACCGACGGCCATGACATCGAACTCGCCCACCCCGGCGAGTAGGGCCCAGGTGAGCGGGGTCCGGTACGCGGTGAACACGCGTCCGGGCCCCGCGCCCCCGAGGCCGGGAGGACCCGGCATCGCAAACCCCGGCCCGTGGCGGGTGGGCGCGCGCTCCGAGCGGAGGGGCGCGCCCCGCCGCGGGCCGGTCGCATTCCTGAAGGAGCACGTGAGATGGGACTGACCGCGAGGATCCGTACGCGGGACGGATGGGCCGTGTCGCACGCGGTCGTCACGCTGACCGACATGACGGGCTCGCAGGTGCTGCGGGTCGAGGCCGACATCGAGGGCACGGTCCGGGATGTCAACCCGCTGCCGCCCGGGGCGTACACCGTCATCGTCACCGCCGTCGGATACGCGCCCGCCGCGGCCAGCGCGATCGTCACCGCGAGCGGCCGCGCCGAGGTCGGCACGGTGACGCTGGCGCGGCAGGGCGGGACCGAGCTGCCGCCGCCGGGGCAGTGGACGGTGGACCCGGCGCACTCCACGGTGGGCGCGGTGGCCCAGCATCTGGGGATCTCCAGTGTGCACGGGCGGTTCACCGAGTTCACCGCGTCGATCGAGGTCGCACCGGACGACGTCACCAAGTCCCGGGTGGAGGCGGTGATCCGGGCCGACTCCATCGACACGGGGAACGCGATGCGGGACGGGCATCTGAAGTCGGCGGACTTCCTTGACGTCGAGCGGTTTCCCGAGATCACGTACCGGTCTTCGGGGCTTTCCGTGGCGGGGTCGGACCGCTGGACCCTGCACGGTGAGCTGTCGCTGCACGGGGTCGTACGGCCCGTCGACCTCGACCTCGCCTATCTGGGGACGGGCTCCGATCCGTGGGGCGGTACTCGGGCGGCCTTCCGGGCCACGGCCCAGCTGCGGCGCGAGGACTTCGCCATGAACTACAACCAGGTGGTGCAGGCGGGGATCGCGGCGATCGGTACGACACTGAAAGTGGAACTGGACATCCAGGCGGTGCAAGGGGATTCGCTGCCACAGGCGTGAAGTGCCTTGACCCGATGCGTGGTTGATGAGCGCAACCGGGGCGCCCGGAGCCGCTGTCGTGGAAGAATACGTGGCCAATACGGTCGTGTGCGGGCTGGTACGGGTGGTGACTGTGGCCGGCGTAGACGGGGGACTCGCCGCGCGGGTCGGAGTGCTGGTGGGCCCACCTGGCTTGGTGGTGGCGCAGGCATGGTCGACGGTCAGCGCGCATCCTGTGGGGGCGGCTACTGCTTTCGCGGGCTACGCGGCGCTGGTGGAGATCGGTAGGTTCTGGGTCAAGGTCTACCGGCAGGTCGAGACACAGACCGTCGACCGCGTCGCCCAGACCATCGACAACCGGATCAAGGGGCTCCCTTCGGGGTCGGGCTTCGAGAAGCAGTACCGGCAGCTGGTCCTCCATCAGCACCGGCACGTCGATCTGAAGGACCAGCGTGTCCGCGGGGAGTCGGTACCCGATCTCGCCGACGTCTATGTCGACGTCACTCTCGACCCGCGGTCGGTGCACGCGGTCGCGCGTGAACCGCTGGCCTCGGCTCCCGTCCCGAGCACGACCGCCCGGCAGTCGATCTGGGACTTCCTGGCCACGCCCCAGGGCGCCGCGCTGGCGATCATCGGCGCCCCCGGAACGGGCAAGACCACGCTGCTGAAACACCTGGCGACCGAACTCGCCCAGCCGGTGCCCGGCCGGCCACGACGCAGAGATCTGCCGGTGATGCTGTTACTGCGCGACCGCGCGGCGGACATCGTCGCGCGGCCGAGAACCACGCTCCCGGAAGGGATCCGCGACTCCCTCCATTCCGACCTGCGCCGCAACGAGCCCGAGGGCTGGTTCGACCGGCAGCTGGCCGACGGGCGCTGCACCGTGCTCCTCGACGGCCTCGACGAGGTCGCCGACGACAGCGAACGGCAGGCCGTCGCGCGGTGGGTGGAGAGCCAGATCGAGGCGTACCCAGGCAACGACTTCGTGATCACCTCCCGCCCTCAGGGCTATCTCAGCGCGCAGCTCAACCGGCCATTGATCCTTCACGTCCGCCGGTTCACCGGAGAGCAGATCGCCGATTTCGTACGGAGCTGGTACGGGGCACTGCGTGGGAGCGAGTTCACGGCGGCGGCCCGGGCGAAGGACGCGGAGGACCTGCTGGCCCAGCTGCGGTCCAAGCCGATGCTGTACGAGCTGGCGACCAACCCGCTGCTGCTGACCATGATCGCCAACGTCCATCTGCATCTGGACCGGCTCCCCGACAGCCGGGCGGAGCTGTACCGGGAGATCTGCGACGTCCTGTTGTGGCGCAGGCATCAGACCAAGCACGCGTCGGGAGACGCGGCCCGCAGACTCGGCCGACAGCACGAGCGGGTGCTCGCCGAACTCGCCTTCCAGATGATGTTGCGCAAGGTCCGCGACGTCGGTCTCGGACAGGCCACCGAAATCCTCCAACGGGCCCTGCGGCAGGCCGGCGGATCGGTCACCTGCGAGGACTTCCTCGCGTCGATCACCGCGACGGGGCTGCTGATCGAACGGGAGCGCGGGGAGTACGCGTTCGCCCACCTGACGATCCAGGAGTATCTCGCCGCCGTCCACATCCAGCGGAACGCGTACACCACGAGGCTGACCCAGTACATCGAGGACGACTGGTGGCGCGAGACCAGCCTGCTGCACGCCGCCGACCCGGACAGCGACCCGTCCCCGATCATCGCCGCCTGTCTGGACTCGGGCACCCTCAACGCCCTCACCCTCGCCTTCGACATGGAGCAGACCGCCGCCAGAAGGCTGCCCGTCCCGATCCTGCGCCGCCTCGACGAGGTACGGACCGAGGCGCTCTCCGACCCGCCCTCCTCACCGAGGCGCCGGCTCATGACAGCGGCCACCCTGGCCCGGCAGCTCCAGGACACGGTCGGTTCGGAGAACGGCGCGGTGCTGTGCGCCAAGCCGCTCAGCCACGAGGCGTACCGGCTCTTCCTCGACGAACGCGGGGAGCAGCCCGGGCAGGCCGTGGTGTCCCGGGAGGACGGTACGGCCGTCGGCATCCCTCCGCACCACGTGATGGACCTGGTCTCCTGGATCAACGGGCTCAGACCGGACGGGCCCCAGTGGCGCCCGCTCAGCGCACACGAGACCCAGGAGGCCGCCTTCAGCCTCGTCTCCCATCGGGCGGCAGACACGGTGTGGTGCCTCGACCAGCAGCTCCAGCGGCTTCAGCGGCTTCGGCCTTGGCAGCCGGACTGGAGCCCGGATCCCTGGGTGCCGCGACTGGACCCGCCGGCCGAACCGTCCGGCACGGAGGGCCTCGATCTGCTGGCTTTCCGGTATCTGACGTGGCTGAAGAAGAACCTGACGGAGGAACGCATCCGGCACGGCTTCCTGTCGGCGGACCACGTCAGCGGTCTGATCGAGAACCTCAGGGCATATGAACGGGTGAGCCCCAACGTGCGCCGCGAGATGGAACGCGCCATCGACATAGGCGAGCGTCTTCTGCCGTCGCTGGCGCAGGACGGCGGCCAGGCCCGGCAGCCCATCGTTGCCTTCCGGGCCTGGCCGGTCGGACGCGGGCAAGACACCGACCGTCTCACCCTGGCGTTGACGGCCGCAGTCTCCGAGAGCCGCCGCAGACTCGGGGTCCCCGACGACGGGACCGGACTACGGCGGGCCTACGTTCGGCTGAGCACCCGGGCGATCCGCGATGCCGCAATGCGGCCGGTCTACCCCGGGGACATGTACGCCTCGCTCCCCCATGCCTGGGACCGCACGATCGTCGCCACGCCCGAACCGCCCGGACCGCACGATTTCCTGGTCGAAGAGACCCGGCTCATCCAGGAGCTGTGCCCGAACACCTCCGCGATCGCCTCCCTGGACAGCGAGCAACTGCTCTCCCTAGGGCTTGCCGCCCTCACCGTGGCCTCGGCGGCGGAGGAGGTGGGGTTCCTCGGCCTTCCGCATGCCGCTGCCGACTACCGCACAGTGGCCGCGGGGGCCGTCGTACTGCTTCAGCGGCTGGACGACGGCATCGAGCCGTCCGAGATGATCGTGCTGGCCCGCGCCTGAGCGCGAGGGTGCGCCTAGGGTGTCCTCATGGCACCGAACATCGCGACGAACACCGCCGTTTCCCTGGACGAGTTGCTGGAATTCGTACGACCTCGTCATCGCGCCCTGCTGCTGACCCGCCGCACCGACGGGAGCCCGCAGGCGTCACCGTTGACCTGCGGGGTCGACGACTCGGGGCGGATCGTGATGTCGACCTATCCCGAGCGGGCGAAGACGCGGAACGCCAAGCGGGACGAGCGGGTCAGTGTCGTCGTGCTGAGCGACGACTGGAACGGGCCGTGGGTACAGGTCGATGGCACGGCGGAGGTCATCGACTCGCCCGAGTCCGTCGAGCCGCTCGTGGAGTACTTCCGGAACATCTCGGGTGAGCACCCGGACTGGGACGAGTACCGGGAGGCGATGGTGAAGCAGGGGAAGTCGATCATTCGGGTCACGCCGGTGACGTGGGGACCGGTTGCCACCGGCGGTTTCCCGGCGCGGTTGGCTTCGCCGGGCGCCTGAGAGCTCGGGCGCGTGGGTTGTCTTGCGGCAGCGGGTGCGTTGGTGGCTGGTCGCGCCCACGCGGCGGTAGCCGCAGATCGATACAGCCCCGCGCCCCTGGGGTGGGTTCAGTTGCCCGTCCTTTTCACCATCGCCTCGATGCCCGCCACCAATAGGTCCAGGGCGAAGTCGAAGTCCCGTTCCCACATTTCCTCGACCGTGTCGCCGCCCCGGGCCGCCATGATGTCCTCGGACTGTTTGACGATCTCGGCGGCCTGTGGGGCCTGAGTCACCATGCTCATGGCGTGCCGGAAGTACTCGTCCGGGGTCATGCCGGCGTCGGTGGAGCGGGCGATGACATGGCCCTCGATCGTGCCGAAGCCGTACACGAACTGGAAGACGGCGGAGATGGCGGCGGCCAGGCCGTGGGCGGGCAGGCCGGTGCGGCGGATGACGTGGTGGATGACCTGGGCGAACGCCAGGTAGTTGGGGCCGATGTTGAGGAAGGTTCCGCTCAGTGGTGAGACCCAGGGGTGGCCGACCAGGAGGGCGCGGTAGCCGCGGGCCAGCGTGCGCAGTTGGTCGCGCCAGTCCTCGTCGGACTCCGGGTCGGGCAGGGTGAGTTCGCCGCAGACCGAGTCGAGGGCGAGTTCGAGGAGGTCGTCCTTGGTGTCGACGTACCAATAGACGGACATCGCGGTGACGTTGAGCTCGCTCGCGAGCCGCCGCATGGAGAACTTGGCCAGTCCTTCGGCGTCCAGGAGCCGGACGGTGACCGAGGTGATGCGCTCACGGTCGAGCCCGGAGGGGTGCCCGCCACCACGGGTGCCACGCCGAGCCTTGTCCTCCAGCCACACGCTGGTCCGCTCCGCACGATGGCCTGCCTTCACCATGGCGCACCTTCCTGGTCTTGCAATGGTGGATCAGCTTAGGCGCCCCCGCCCCCGAGCTCTTAGGCGACCTCTTCCCGCTCAGCCCGCCGCAGCAACGCCCCCGCGACCAACCCACCCAACAGCACGGCCACCGCCCCCACCAACAAACTGGTCTCCAGCCCCGAGGAATACGCGTCCGTGATACGCGCCTTCTCGGAATCCGACCCCGCCGCCGCCAACGCCGCCGGCAGCGAGGACGCCCCTACGGAAATCAGCGCGGCGAACCGGGAGTTCAACACCGCGCCCAGCACGGCCACCCCCAGCCCCTGTCCGAACTCCGCCACCGTCCCGTTGATCCCCGCCCCGATCCCCGCCTTCTCCGGCGGAATGGAGCTCATGATCGCGTGCGCCATGGCCGGGTTGGCGATCGCGGCGCCGGCCCCGATGAGCAGCAGGCCGAGCAGCGTCCCGGTGTAACCGCCGGAGGCGACCGTGGCGATGGAGACCAGGCCGCCCGACATCAGCACCATGCCCAGCCCGATCGCGGCCGGGTTCCCCAGCTTTGCCGCCCACTTCGCGGCCACCCCGGAGAAGTTGAGGGCCACGATCGTGAGGGCGAGCGGTGCCGTGCGCAGACCGGCCTCCAGGGGGCCGTAGCCGAGGACGAACTGCATGTGCTGGGTGAGCAGGAAGAGCGAGCCGCCCATGCCGAAGGTGATCAGCACCGCGCCCGCGATCGCCCCCGTGAAGCGGCGGTTCCTGAAGAAGTGCAGGTCGAGCATGGGGTACTCGATCCGGCTCTCCCAGTACGCGAACCCGGCCAGCACGGTGACCGCGACGACCGCCGAGGTCAGTACGCGGCCCGATGTCCAGCCGTGTTCGGGGCCGGAGATGATCGCGAACACCAGGGAGGCCATGCCGATGGTCGAGAGCAGGGCGCCGAGGAGGTCGGGGCGGTCGCCGCGCGGGTTTTTGGACTCGGGGACCAGGGTGATGGCGGCCACCAGGCCGATCGCCGCGACCGGAAGGTTGACCAGGAAGATCGCGCCCCACCAGAAGTGGTCCAGCATGAAGCCGCCGAGCAGCGGGCCGCAGGCGAAGCCGAGCGCGTTGACGGCCGCCCAGATGCCGATCGCCTTGGCGTGCTCCTCGGGCGCGAAGATCTGCATCACCACCGCGAGGGTCGTGGTCAGCAGCAGTGCGCCGCCGACGCCCATCCCGGCCCGCGCGGCGATCAACTGGCCCGTGCTGTCGGCCAGTCCGGCCGTCAGCGAGCCGGCGCCGAACAGGGTCAGCCCCGCGATCAGCATCTTCTTGCGGCCGTAGCGGTCGGCGGCGCTGCCCGCGGTGAGCAGGAGGCCGGACTGCACCAGGGAGTACGCGTTGATCATCCACTGGATGTCCGAGGTGGCCGCGCCCAGTTCCTCGGTGAGGGAGGGGATCGCCACGTTCAGGACGGTGTTGTCGAGGACGACGGTGAGCTGGGCGAGACAGATGACGCCGAGGATGAGCCAGCGCTGGGGGTGGCCCTGGGAGACGGTGACGGGTGCGGGAGTGGGTGCGGGAGTGGGAGTGGGAGTGGGAGCCGACATGTTGTACACCGTAGAACAACTCCTATACGGCGTACAAGAGAAATAAAAAGGGAGGGCGACGGCCCCGGTGCGGCCGTCGCCCTCCCTTCTCCTTCTGTCGCTACGTCAGCTGCTCGCCTTCTGGGTGAGGTCGTAGAAGGTGGACGAACCCACCGTCACCTTCTTGAAGTTGGCCTCGACCCAGCTCGTGATCTGCGAGGACGTGCCACTGCTACTGCTGCCGCCCATGCCGCCGCGGGAGCCGGACGAGATGAAGTAGTGGACCTTGCCGTCCGCCACGTACTCCTTGAACTGCGCCAGCGTCGGGGACGGGTCGGTGCCGTTGAAGCCGCCGATCGCCATGACAGCGTCGCCGGTGGAGAGTTGGTAGCTCGCCGCGTTCTGGGCGCCGATGGCCGCCGCGACCCAGGTGTAGTCGCCGGAGTCGGCTTCCAGGAGCTTCTTGGCCTCGTCGGAGACGGTCGCGCCGTTGAGGAGGCCGCCGGCACCGCCGCCGGCCATGCCGCCGCCTTCGCCGGTGGTGCCGCCCGGCATGCCGCCGTTCTGCCGGCCCTGGCCCTGCTGCTGGCTCTGGCCGGGCATGCCCCCGCCGGGGAAGCCGTTGCCGTTGCCGCCCTGCTGGTTCTGGGTGGTGCCGTTGCCGCCCTGCTGGTTCTGACCGCCGAAGCCGCCGCCACCGGGACCGCCGCCCCGGCCGCCGCCACCGCCGCCCATCATGCTGGCGCCGGCGGGACCGGCCGTCACGATGGAGCCGGTGTGGCCCTCCTGGAGCGTGCTGATGGTGTACGCGGTCGGGCCGGCCAGGGAGGCCACCAGGCCCACCGACGCCGCCGCGAGGGCGAGTTGCCGGTTGATGCGGCCCGCGAAGATCAGGCCGAGCGCGGAGGCCAGGCCGCCGATCAGGACCAGCCACTTGAGCCAGGGCAGGTAGTCGGAGGTGCGGTTGAGCAGGACGTAACCCCAGGCGGCGCTGGCCACGACCGCGGCCGCGAGGGTCAGGGACGCCCAGATCTTCTTGCGCTGCTCCCACAGCAGGGTCGAGCCCATGCCGATCACCGCGGCCAGGTAGGGCGCGAGGGCGACCGTGTAGTACTGGTGGAAGATGCCCGCCATGTAGCTGAAGACGACCATGGTGATGAGCAGCGAGCCGCCCCAGACGAGGAACGACCCTCGGGTGACGGACGTCCGCTTCAGCTTGCGTGTCGCCACCAGGCCCGCGACCAGCAGGATCAGGGCCGCCGGGAGCAGCCAGGAGATCTGGCCGCCGATCTCGGAGTTGAACATCCGGTCCCAGCCGGTCTCGCCCCACTGGCCGGTTCCGGTGTTGCCGCCACCGCCGCCGACACTGCCGGTCTCCTCGCCGTTCAGGCGGCCGAGGCCGTTGTAGCCGAAGGTCAGTTCAAGGAAGGAGTTGTTCTGGGAGCCGCCGATGTAGGGGCGGGAGGAGGCGGGCCACAGCTCGACGATCGCGACCCACCAGCCGCCGGAGACGACCAGGGCCGCGGTCGCCGCGGCCAGCTGGCCGAAGCGCTTCTTCACCGACACGGGTGCGCAGACCGCGTAGACGATCGCGAGCGGCGGGAGAATGAGGAAGGCCTGGAGGGTCTTGGCGAGGAACGCGAAGCCGATCGCGACACCGGCCCACAGCAGCCACTTGGTGCGGCCGTCCTCCAGGGCGCGGACCACGAAGTAGCAGGCCACGGCCATCAGCAGGGCCAGCATGGCGTCCGGGTTGTTGAACCGGAACATCAGCGCCGCGACGGGGGTGAGCGTCATCACGGCGCCCGCGATCAGGCCGGCCGCGGGGCTGAAGCGGCGGCGCACAGAGGCGTACACGACGGCGACCGTGCCGATGCCCATGAGGACCTCGGGCATCAGGATCGCGAAGGAGCTCAGCCCGAAGACCCGCACCGACAGGGCCATCGGCCACAGCGAGGCCGGGGGCTTGTCGACGGTGATGGCGTTGCCCGCGTCCAGCGAGCCGAAGAAGAACGCCTTCCAGGACTGGCTGCCGGCCTGGACGGCCGCGGAGTAGAAGGAGTTGGCGTAGCCGGAGGAGCTCAGGTTGTAGAAGTAGAGCGCCGCGGTGGCCAGGAGCAGGCCCCAGAAGGCCGGGCGTGCCCAGCGCGGGTCCTCGGGGCGGCCGCGCCACAGTCTCTTCACGAAGGGCTGCTTGGGCTCACCCGCCTGCGGGGCGGGCGGGGCCGCGGGAGCCGAGGGCTCTTGGACGGCCGTAGTGATGATGGTCATCGGGGGTCCCCCGGGGTGTTGTCGGAGGGGCGCACCGGCTGAAGCTGCATGGTGGCGTCCCGCCGGCTCTGGTCCGCGACTTCACCGGCGCGGAACTGGGTGTCGTACGAGAAGTGGTTGGCGCCTGTGCGCGTCGGCAGCGGCGGGTGGAGCGGCTGCTGTCGCGAGGCGGTGGAGAACGTCGGCGAGGACTGCGTGTGAGAGGACGGGGTGTGCGAGGCCACCACCGTCGACTCGTGGCGCTCGGGGAAGACCCAGGCGCGGAAGAGCAGGAAGCGCAGCACGGTCGCCGCGAGGTTGGCGGCGATGAGGACCGCCAGTTCGGTGGAGTGCGCGGGGTCGCTGCTGGCCGCGTTGAGGGCGGCGAGGGAACCGCTGGTCAACGCGAGACCGATGCCGAAGACGACCAGGCCCTGGGCCTGGTGCTTGACGGCGCCACCACCGCCGCGCACCCCGAAGGTCAGCCGGCGGTTGGCCGCCGTGTTGGCGACGGCCGAGACCAGCAGCGCGAGCGCGTTGGCGACCTGCGAGCCGCCGAACTGCCGGAAGACGCTGTAGAGGAGCAGGTAGAAGAGGGTCGAAAGACCGCCGACCACACAGAACCCGACGAGCTGGCGGGCCAGCCCCTTCGGTACGTCCTGGATCTCGCGGTCGCGCGGGTCGTCGCCGAACGGCCGGGCGATCCGGTCCAGTGGCAGCGAGCCGGAGGCCAGGGCCTTGCCCACGCGCCACACCCCCTTGAGGTCCTCGGTCGCCGTCTTGACGATGTGGACGGTGGAGTCGGGATCGTCGACCCAGTCGACGGGCACTTCGTGGATACGCAGTCCCGCGCGCTCGGCGATGACGAGCATCTCGGTGTCGAAGAACCAGCCGGTGTCCTCGACCATCGGCAGCAACTGCTGGGCGACGTCACGCCGGATGGCCTTGAACCCGCACTGCGCGTCGGAGAAGCGGGCCTGGAGCGAGCCGCGCAGGATCAGGTTGTACGAGCGGCTGATGAACTCCCGCTTGGGACCGCGCACCACCCGCGAGGAGCGGGCGAGCCTCGATCCGATCGCCAGGTCGGAGTGGCCCGAGATCAGCGGGGCCACCAGCGGGAGCAGGGCGTTGAGGTCGGTGGACAGGTCCACGTCCATGTAGGCGAGGATCGGGGCGTCCGAGGCGGACCACACGGTGCGCAGGGCGCGACCGCGGCCCTTCTGCTCCAGGCGGAAGTTGCTGACCTCGGCGATCTCCGCCTCCAGCCGCGACGCCACCTGTGGGGTGGTGTCCGTCGACGCGTTGTCCGCGATCGTGATGCGGAACGCGTACGGGAAGGTGCGCTTGAGGTGCTCGTGCAGTCTCAGCACACACGGCTGGAGGTCCTTCTCCTCGTTGTAGACGGGGATCACTACGTCCAGGACAGGCGCACCGGCGTCTCCGGCCGGGAGGTGCTCCCGCGCCGGCAGAGTGCCGGGAGAAGAGTCGGTTCGCATGACAACGACTCTGGTCAGATGCCCTGTTGCACCCATGTGCTGGCACTGTGCTGTACCTGTGAGTGCGATTGCCAATTCGTTTCGGGCGCCGGGCGGGGGGTCGCCGGGGCGAGCGCGGGCAGGTGCACGGTGAACACGGTCCGCCCCGGAACACTGTCCACGGTCACGGCACCGCCGTGCGCCGTCACCACGGCCTGCACGATGGCGAGGCCGAGTCCGGTGGACCCGGAGGCACGCGAGCGGGAGGAGTCGCCTCTCGCGAACCGCTCGAAGACGTGCGGCAGCAGATCGGGCGGGATGCCCTGGCCGTTGTCCTCGACGTCCACGCACATCCACGGTCCGCGCCGCTGGATACGGGCGGTGATGGTGGTACCGGGCTCCGTGTGCTTGCGGGCGTTGCCGAGCAGGTTGATGAGCACCTGCTGGAGGCGTGCGGCGTCGCCGGAGACCAGGGCGGGTTCATCGGGCAGGTCGAGGCGCCAGCTGTGGTCCATGCCGGCCGCGCGGGTGTCGCTGATGGTGTCCACGACGAGCGGGATGAGATCGGTCTGCTCGAACTGGAGGGGCCGGCCGGCGTCGAGCCGCGCGAGGAGGAGGAGATCCTCGACCAGCAACGTCATCCGGCCCGCCTCGGACTCGATCCGTCCGAGCGCGTGCCGGGTGTCGGGGCCGATCTGCTCTCTGCCGCGTCTGGTCAGCTCGGCGTAGCCGCGGATGGAGGAGAGGGGGGTTCTGAGCTCGTGACTGGCGTCGGCGACGAACTGCCGTACGCGCATCTCGCTCTGCTGGCGGGAGTGCAGGGCGGCGTGGACGTGGTCCAACATCCGGTTCAGCGCGGCGCCCACCTTGCCGACCTCGGTGCTCGGGTCGCACTCCGACTCCGGGACACGCTCGCTGAGGTTCACCTCGCCGGTGTGGAGAGGGAGTTCGGAGACCCGGGTCGCTGTCGCGGCGACTCGGCGGAGGGGGCGGGTGGCTATCCCGACGATCACGGTGCCGGCGATGGCGGCGGCGATGAGGCCGGCGGCGGTGACGCTGGCTTCTACGGCTATGAGGGTGTTGAGGGTGTTGTTGACTTCCTTGGTGGGCAACCCGACGTAGTAGTCGCCCTTGTCGCCGGTGGTGTACTTGACGAGGTACTCACCGAGGCCGGGAAGGTCCACGGTGTGCAGCTTCTCGTCCTGGGTGACCTCGTTGAGCGCCTCCATCGCCTCGTCGCTCAGGTCCACCGGGGTCCGGCTGTAGCCGTCGTCATCCCCCACCTTGGCGTCGGTGATGACGCCCTTCTGGACCGTGGCGGCGATACTGCTCTGCTGCGGCCCCTTGGTGACCAGGTCGGTCAGGCTGCTCGGGGTGTCCCCGGGACCGTTGATACCAGCGCCCTTGGTCTGCTGGCCGGGCGGAGCACCCACACCGGAGGCCCGCGCCGCGGTCTCTCCGACCTTGGTGCCCAGCTGCTCGTACAGATGCGACCGCAGCGCAAGCGTCGTCACCGTGCCGATCACCGCACACACCACCGCGATCAACACCACGGACGCGACGACGAGCCGCGCCCGCAGGGTACGCGGCTTGCCCAGTCGCTTCTTCTGCGTACGCGGCCGTCGTCGTCCGCTCATGACGCGGCGGGCTTGATCAGGTAACCGGCACCACGCCGAGTGTGGATCATGGGCTCACGACCGGCGTCGATCTTGCGGCGGAGGTAGGAGATGTAGAGCTCGACCACGTTGGCCTGGCCGCCGAAGTCGTAGGACCACACACGGTCGAGGATCTGCGCCTTGCTGAGCACGCGCCGCGGATTGCGCATCAGGAAGCGCAGCAGCTCGAACTCGGTGGCGGTGAGGTGGATGCCCTCCCCGGCCCGCGACACCTCGTGACTGTCCTCGTCGAGGGTGAGGTCCCCGACGACCAGCACGGAGTCCGAGCGCCGGTCTGCGGCACCGGAGCGGCGGATCAGCCCGCGCAGCCGGGCCACGACCTCTTCGAGGCTGAAGGGCTTGGTGACGTAGTCGTCGCCACCGGCGGTGAGCCCGGCGATCCGGTCCTCGACGGCGTCCTTCGCGGTGAGGAACAGGACAGGAACGTCCGGCAGCTCACGGCGCATGCGCCCCAGGACGGTCAGGCCGTCCATGTCGGGCAGCATCATGTCGAGAACGACGGCGTCGGGCCGGAACTCCCGAGCGGTCTGGATGGCACCCGTGCCATCTCCCGCACTCCGGATCTGCCATCCCTCATAGCGCAGGGCCATGGACAGCAGCTCGGTGATCGACAGCTCGTCGTCCACCACAAGCACTCGGACGGGGCTCCCGTCCGGCCTCAGCAGTTCGGTGCGCCCCTGGGGCGAGGTCGTGGTCATGTGGCCACACTGTCGGGATCCTCTGAGAACACGCTTTCTGGAACCTGTGATTTTCCTGAGAAACGCACAGGGACCTCTCAGCGAACGCCTTGGAGGCTCCTTGCCTTCTCAGCGACCGGACCACTCACCGATCGGCCCGCTGGAAGCCGTGACTGTGCTCGACCCGGGCGATGTGCAGTGAGTACCGCTCGTACCAGTGCGCCCGCCCGTGCTCCTTGGCCTTCCGGTGCTCCGCGTTCTGACGCCACCGCTCGATGCCGGCCAGGTCCCGGAAGTAGGCGATGGTGATCGACAGTCCGCCCGGTGTGCGGGCCGAGTCCTCGCCGAGGAAGCCGGGGATCTCCTGGACCAGCTCACCCATGCGCTCCGCGGTGGCGTTGTACCCGGTGTCCTCCTCGGTGCGCAGGGAGGTGAAGACGACGGCGTAGTACGGAGGTTCGTGGGCGACGACGGGAAAGACGGAGGTGACGGCCTCGCCGGCCTCGACGGGTGCGGCAGGTACGTCAGGTACGACAGGCGCAATGCGGTGATCGCTCATGTCATCCACGGTCGGTCCCGGCTGGGCGGCGCGTCCAGGCACCTTGCCCAAAGGGATCCGGGAGGGATCCGAGTCTTTACCATCCGCCTCCATCGGGTCGCCCGAACTGCCAGCTCTGTCAGCTCTGTCAGCTCTGTCAGAACAATCCGTCCTGCACCCCTGTCTCCCTCCTGAACTCCCGCACCGGCACCGAGAGTTCCTCGGTGTCGACGGGGATCAGCCCCCACCCCGTCATCAACCGCGTGTCCAGCACGACCACCCCGCCCCGGGTCTCCAGATGCAGATCGGGTCCGGCGGCCGCGACGAGCCGCCCGCCCGCCGCACCCCCGGCGACGAGTTCGGCGACCACACCGGAGGGGGCGGGCAGGTCCGCCAGCCCGAACACCCGCACATGGTCGACGGGTTGGCAGGGCTCGGCCCGCAGCGACTCCGGCCACCCGCCCAGCCCCACGGCCCGCGCATGCAACTCGCTGATCTCGGCGGCTCGTTCGGCCTCGGTGCCCGGCAACCCGGACCGCACCGCCCGCTTGTCGGCGTAGGGAATGCGGTCAGGCACCCGCAGGGCGGCCCGCAGCAGCTCCTCCGTCCGCCGGGCCGCCATGAGCGGGCCGACGCCGAGCCAGGTGAAACAGACGGCGCCCTGTTCGAGCAGCCGCGCGGAGCCCCGTTCTTCGGCGGTGATCCCGACCTTGGTCATGCCGGGTCCGAACCAGGCCAGATAGACGTGGTACGGCCGTGGATCGTCCGCGATGGTGTCGGCGGCGACGGAGTGTGCCCGGTCCAGCCGCGCACACTCCTCGCACCGCGCCCCCGTACTCCGCCCCGACACGGCCGCCCGCACCGGACACGCATGCCCCCGCGCTCCCACGCATGTCCGCCCACCGCCGTCCGCGACCCCGAAGGCCACCCGTTTCCCCCAGGTCAGCGCACTGCGCCGCCCGCCTTCCCACGTCAGCACGGGACCGTCCGCCGCCCACCGCAGCCCCGAGCACTTCCATGCCTGTGCCATCGCTGACGAGCGTAGAGGCCGGCACTGACAACAGTCGGTGAGCAGCGGAAACAGAGATCAGCCCCCGCCCCCCCCCCCCGGGGGCTCCGGCCCCCCCGCCCCCACGCCCGACCCCCCCCCCGGCCGGGGCACCGACCCCACCGCCGTACTCCTGACC
>NZ_JXTE01000004.1 GCF_000972385.1 Streptomyces sp. WM6386 | reverse complement strand
CCCACCCCGGCGAACCCCCCGCCCGACTCCCCCTCCCCTCCACCGGCCCATCCGACGCCCCCGCCCTCTCCCTCACCTCGCTCACCTTCGCCTACGGCCCCGCCGCCGCCCCCGTCGTCCAGGACCTCCACCTCACCCTGCCACCCGGCGCCCACCTCGCCGTCGTAGGCCCGAGCGGCATAGGGAAGTCCACGCTCACCGCACTGGTCGCCGGGCTGCTGGAGCCCGGAAAGGGCTCGGTCCGGGTGTGCGGGCACCCCGTGCCCGGGGCGGCGGCCGCCGCGTGCCGGGTGCTCATCCCGCAGCAGGCGTACGTCCACACCGGCACCCTCGCCGAGAATCTCGGGCACCTGCGGCCCGACCCCGTGCCCGAGGCCGAACTGCTCGCCGCGGCCGGGGCGGTGGGGCTCCTGCCGTTGCTCGAAACGCTCGGCGGGCCGCGGGCGACGGTCGAGCCGGCCGCGCTCTCCGCGGGCGAGCGGCAACTCGTGGCGCTGACCCGCGCCTATCTGTCGTACGCCCCGCTCGTCCTGCTCGACGAGGCGACGTGCCATCTGGACCCGGAGGCCGAGGAGCGTGCGGAGCGGGCCTTCGCCGAGCGGCCCGGCGGCACCCTGGTGGTCGTGGCGCACCGCATGAGTTCGGCCCGTCGCGCCCACCGGGTCCTGGTCATGGACGGCCGGGAGACGGCCTACGGGACGCATGATGAGCTCATGCGGTGCTCGGCGCTCTACCGGGATCTCGTCGGCAGTTGGACGCCCGTGCCGTCAGAGCCAGCCCTCGCCCTGCGAGATCCGGATCGCGTCGACGCGGTTGCGGGCCCCGGTCTTGCGGGTGATGGCCGCCATGTAGTTGCGCACCGTCCCGTGGGACAGATGCAGGCTCCCCGCGATCTCCGCGACGGAGGCACCCTCGGCGGCCAGGACTAAGACGCTCAACTCCCGTCTGGTCAGCGGCATTTCGGCGGCCCTGAGGAAGCCGAAGCCCAGCGAGTCGTCGATGAAACGTTTCCCTTCGGCGACCCGCCGGATGCCACGCACCAGGTGTTCCGGTGAGCCCTCCTTGTCGACATAGCCGAGCGCTCCCGCCTCGGCCGCGCGTTTCAGGAGCCCCGGCCGGTTGGCGCTGGCCAGGACCAGCAGGCGGAGCGGCGGCGTGTCGGACTGGCGCGCGCCCAGGTCGCGCAGTGGGGGTATGCCGTAGCTGTCCGAGCACTCCAGGTCCGCCGCGCAGACGTCCGGCGCGACGGTTCGCAGCCGGCTCGGTGCGCTGCGCCACGGGGCGTCGAACACCCCGAGGTCCGGCTCCCGGCGCAGCCACTCCGCCAGAACCGATCTGACCAGACACTCGTCGTGCACCAGAAGAACCCGGATCAACTGCCCGTCCCTTCGATTCACCGTTCGCCGGTTCCATGGGGTGAGGAGCGCGTGCCCCATTGTTCGCGCCCCGCACCTTTCCCGGGCGCGAAGAACCGGCCAACAGGGTGCGCGGGGGCGCACACCCGGAGCCCGTACGCCGCCGCGCGCTTCGACTGTGGGGGCATGGGAGGGGGCCGAGGGGGTAGATGCCGGCGTTCGTCGTCGTGCCGGGACGCACGAACGGTCCGACCCTCCCGCCGGAGGGCCGGACCGTGTCCGTGGACTGCTGGTGGAGCGCTGTGGGTCTGTGGGTCAGTGGGTCTCGGTCAGACCGGAGGAGCCGTCCTCCGCGCCCGCGCCGGCTTCCTCACCGCCGACCTCCTGACCGCCGACCTCTTCACCGCCGACCTCCTGACCGCCGACCTCTTCACCGCCGACCTCCTGGCCACCAACCTCTTCGCCGCCTACCTCCTGGCCGCCGACCTCTTCACCGGCACCGGCTTCCTCGCCCGCCCCGGCTTCCTCGCCCGCACCCGCTTCCTCGCCGGCGCCGGCCTCGTCACCCGCGCCCGCCTCTTCGCCGCCGCCCGCCGCGTCGCCCGCGCCGAGGGTCGCGCCGACCGCCTCCAGGGCGGTGGTGACCGGCTGGAAGAAGGTCTCGCCGCCGACCGTGCAGTCGCCGCTGCCGCCGGAGGTCAGGCCGATGGCCAGGCCGTCCTGGGTGAACAGCGAGCCGCCGCTGTCGCCGGGTTCGGCGCAGACGTCGGTCTGGATGAGCCCGGTGACGGTGCCCTCCGGGTAGTTCACGGTGGCGTCGAGTCCGAGGACCTGGCCGTCGTTGAGCCCGGTGGTGCTGCCCATCCGGAACACCTGGAGGCCGACCTCCGCGTCCGCTGCCTGGGAGATCGCGACGGTCTGGTCGCCGACGTTGACCTCGCTCGGGGCGACGGTCGCCGGGTCGTCGTACTTGACCAGTGCGAAGTCGCCGTCACCGGGGAACGTGGCCTGGTCGACGGTGGCGATCGGAGCGCCGCCGTCCGCATCGGACCACTCCGCCGCCGCGACCCCGCAGTGACCGGCGGTCAGGAAGGCCGGGGAGCTGTCGCCCGCGGTGACGTTGAACCCCGCTGAGCAGCGGGCGCCGCCCGCGAAGATGGCGTCGCCGCCGGAGAGGAACGTCTTGAAGGTGCCGGCCGACTTCTTGATGGTCGCCATGCCGGAGCCGAGGGTCTGGACGGTCGACTCCAGCTGGTCCCAGTTGTCGCCGGTGACCGTGCTGTCGGCGGTGACCAGGATCTTGTTGGTCCGGGGGTCCACGGCCCAGGCCGTGCCCGGGATGGTCGCGTCGGACTTCAGCGTCTGCGCGCCGGCGGCCAGTTCGGCGAGGCTGTTGTCGACCTCGCGTATCTCCGCGCCGGCCTTCTTCGCCTGGACGATCACATTGTTGTTGTCGCCCGAGATGACGTTGACGACGAGCTGCTGCTGGTCCGCGTCGTAGTACGAACCGGCGAACGACTCGCCGAGCAGGTCGGCGAGCTGCGAGGCGAGATCCGAGGCGTCCGATGCCTTGAGGGTCCTGGGTGCTGCGGCCTGGTCCGAGGAGCCGTCCTGGTTGGCGTTCGCCTGCGGCAGGAGAATTGCGGCTGCTCCGAGCGCCACCACGCCGCCCGCTGCGATCGCGGCCTTGCGCTTCGGAATTCGCTTGTGACTCAAACTACTCGACCTCCTGAAGGACGGGGTCAGTGCCGCCGGTCGTCGGCGGCTTGTCGGGGCGCCTGGATGGCAGTGGGTACGCAGGAGTCACGTGGGGCGTTCAATTCCGTTTGCAGGCAATCTCTTTACGCAATCGCGAATCGGCCAGGGTCCGCGTCCGACGGGCCGGGAGCGGGAACAATCCCCCATATGACGATGACCACCGCCGAAGCCGACAAGATCCTCGCCGACAACTTCGCCCCCTGGGTCCTTGAACTGGGCCTGTCGGTCGAGGCCCTGGACGACCGCCGCGCCACCCTGCGTCTGCCCTGGTCGGACCGTCTGTCGCGGGAGGGCGGGGCACTGTCGGGACAGGCCTTGATGGCCGCCGCCGACACGGCCATGGTGATCGCCGTCTCGGGGGCGCGCGGCGCCTACGGACCGATGACGACGGTGCAGCAGTCGACGTCGTTCCAGCGTGCGGTGGCCGGTTCGGATGTCCTGATCGAGGCGGTCGTCACCAAGCTGGGCCGGCGTATGGCGTTCGCCGACATCACGATGACCGACGCGGAGTCGGGCGAACTCGCGGCCCGTGCGAGCACGGTGTACGCACTACTGGGCTGACACGGTCCGCGACCGGTCGACAACGGTCCGTTCCGAACTCCGTGCCGAATCCTGGCTTCAGGGAATCTGCACATCCCATACTCAACGAAGTCACCGGGCGCGGTGGTTCTGCACATGGCCGCACCGCCTCGTACGTCATTGGGGCGGGAGTGTCGCATTCGCTTCCCGGGCCGCAAGGGCTCGTATGAACGGAACACGCGCCAGGTGTGAAGAAGTCGCCACCGAGACGTGCGCACTCCTGCACGGTTCGGTGCTTGTGGGGCTCAAGTTGCCTGGTGAGGCCATTGGTTGATTGGAAGGGCACGGCCGCCGCGTGCTTTGATCCATCGCACCGCAGGAGCCGCACAGGGCTTCGGAAACGGGCGCTTGGCGCCTGCGGTCGCGGCCGTCCCCAGAGGGGTCACCGCTCCCCCTTGTGAATATCCATATGAAGGGAAGTTCCATCATGAACTCCACCCCCCAGGTTGAGACCGTCGAGATCTCCGACGCCGAGCTCGACAACGTCTCCGGCGGCCTGCAGCTGAACGCCCTGGGCACCGTCACCGGCCTGGTGGACGGCATCGCCCCGGTTTCCGGCCTGGTCGACACGGCCGTCGGCACCGTCGAGGGTGTCACCGGCCTCTCCGTGGCCCCGGTCACGAACCTGGTCGCCGGTCTCTGATCGCGCCTTGTGCCGAGAGTCCCGGAGCCGTTTCCCGGCTCCGGGACTCTCGGATGCGATAAAGCAACCGGCTCCCAGGGCCGGTCCACTGTCGTTTTCAGGTGAGGGAAAGTTCCGTGCAGTTCCGCCAACAGGCCCTCGCCAAGCTCCAGTCACCGGAGGAGCTCGACCTTCCGGTGCGTTTCGCCCGCCCCCAGGGCTGGCTCGCGCTCTCCGTGACCGTGGTCGTCATGGCCGCCGCGTCCGTGTGGGCGGTGACCGGTTCGGTCGCCTCCACCGTGAGCGCGTCCGCGATCCTCACCCACGGTCAGGGCAGTTACATCCTGCAGAGCCCCGTCGCGGGCCAGGTCACCGCGGTCCTCGCCGAGGAAGGCGAGCAACTGCCCGCCAACTCTCCCGTACTGAAGGTCCGTACGTCCCAGGGCGATACCGTCGTCCGCTCGGTCGCCGCGGGGCGGGTCACCGCGCTGGCCGCGACCATCGGGCAGATCATCCAGACCGGGGCGAACGTCGCCGCCGTGGAAAAGGTCGCGCACACCAAGGACCCCCTGTACGCCACCGTGTACGTGCCCGCCGAGAACGCGGCCTCCATCCCCGCGCACGCCGCCGTGGACCTCACCGTCTCCTCGGTGCCCACCCAGGAGTACGGCGTGCTGCGCGGCCATGTGAAGTCGGTGGAGCGCTCGGCGCAGTCCGCGCAGCAGATCTCCGCGTTCCTCGGGGACAGTCAGCTCGGCGAGCAGTTCAGCAAGGACGGCAGGCCGGTGGCCGTCCTGGTGAAGCTGGACAAGGCGTCCGGCACGAAGAGCGGCTACAAGTGGTCCTCCAAGGACGGGCCGCCCTTCACCCTGACCTCCATGACCGTGGCCACGGGTTCGATCCGGCTGGCCGACCAGCGCCCCGTCGATTGGCTGCTGCCGTGAGCACCGCACAGGACACCCGCAGCAGACGCCGCGCCACCCCGCCCAAGCGGCCCGTCCCCAAGGGCAGGGCGAAGACCGTCCGTACGCCCACCGTCCTCCAGATGGAGGCCGTGGAGTGCGGTGCCGCCTCGCTGGCGATGGTGCTGGGCCACTTCGGCAAGCACGTCCCGCTGGAGGAGCTGCGCATCGCGTGCGGTGTCTCGCGCGACGGCTCCCGCGCGAGCAACCTCCTCAAAGCGGCCCGCAGTTACGGTCTGACCGCCAAGGGCATGCAGATGGACACGGCCGCCCTCGCCGGGGTGAGGACGCCGGCCGTGCTGTTCTGGGAGTTCAACCACTACGTCGTCTACGACGGCATGGGCCGCCGCTTCGGCCGCCGCGGGGTGTTCATCAACGACCCCGGCAAGGGCCGCCGGTTCGTGCCCATGGAGGACTTCGACTCCAGCTTCACCGGTGTCGTCCTGGTGATGGAGCCGGGCGACGGCTTCACCAAGGGCGGGCGCAAACCGGGGGTGCTCGGCGCGATGCCGGCCCGGCTGCGCGGCACCGCGGGCACGATGCCCGCCGCGGTGCTGGCGAGCCTGCTCCTGGTGCTGGTCGGCGCGGCGGTGCCCGCGCTGAGCCGTACCTATATCGACATGTTCCTGATCGGGGGGCAGACCTCCCTGCTCGGCGTGCTGTTCGCGTCGATGGGGACCTGTGTCCTGCTCACTCTGGTCCTCACCTGGCTGCAACAGGCGAACCTGCTGCGCGGCCGCATCATCTCCTCCACGCTCTCCAGCGCCCGCTTCCTGCGCCATCTGCTGCGCCTGCCGGTGACCTTCTTCTCCCAGCGCAGCCCGGCCGACCTGGTGCAGCGCCTCCAGTCCAACGACGCCGTGGCCGAGACGCTGGCCCGCGATCTCGCTGCGGCGGGCGTGGACGCGGTGGTGGTCGTGCTCTACGCCTTGCTGCTCTACACCTACGATCCGCAGCTCACGTTCGTCGGCATCGGCGTAGCCCTGTTCAACATCGTGGCCATGCGGGTCGTCATCCGCCTGCGCGCCACCCGTACGGCGAAACTCCGCGCGGACAGCGCCCGGCTCACCAACACCGCCTACACCGGCCTCCAGTTGATCGAGACGATGAAGGCGACGGGCGGCGAGGACGGCTACTTCCGCAAGTGGGCGGGACAGCACGCCACCACGCTGGAGGAGCAGCAGCGGCTCGGCGTGCCGAGTGCCTGGCTGGGCGTGGTCGCCCCGACGCTGGCCTCGCTGAACAGCGCGCTGATCCTGTGGATCGGCGGCATGCGCGCGGTGGAGGGCGGCATCTCGGTCGGTCTGCTGGTGGCGTTCCAGGCCCTGGTCACCCGCTTCACCGCCCCGATCACCCGGCTCAACGGAGTCGCCGGGCGCATCCAGGACTTCGCGGCGGACGTGGCCCGCCTCAAGGACGTGGAGAACTTCCAGGCGGACCCGCTCTACGGCCGCCCCGGCGCCGGCGACTCCACGCGCCGTCTGCACGGCCATGTCGAGCTGCAGAACATCACCTTCGGCTACAACCCGCTCGACAAGCCCCTGCTGACCGGCTTCGACCTGACCGTGGGGCCGGGCCAGCAGGTGGCCCTCGTCGGCGGTTCGGGCAGCGGCAAGTCCACGGTCTCCCGGCTGATCTCGGGTCTGTACACGGCCTGGGAGGGTGTCATCCGCATCGACGGACAGCGCCTGGAGGACATCCCGCGCGGGGCGCTCGCCTCCTCCGTCTCCTTCGTCGACCAGGACGTCTTCCTCTTCGAGGGTTCGATCCGCGACAACGTGGCGCTGTGGGACCCGTCGATCCCGGACGAGGCGGTGGTGGACGCGCTGCGGGACGCGGCGCTGTACGACGTGGTGATGCGCCGCCCCGGCGGCATCCAGAGCCGGGTCGAGCAGGACGGCCGCAACTTCTCCGGTGGCCAGCGCCAACGCCTGGAGATCGCCCGGGCGTTGGTCCGCCGCCCCAGCATCCTGGTGCTGGACGAGGTGACGAGCGCGCTGGACGCGGAGACCGAGCAGATCGTGATGGACAACCTCCGCAGGCGCGGCTGTGCGTGTGTGGTGATCGCACACCGGCTCAGCACCGTGCGCGACAGCGACGAGATCGTCGTTCTCCAGCACGGCACGATCGTGGAACGCGGGCGGCACGAGGAGCTGGTGGCGCACGGCGGTGCGTACGCGGCGCTGGTCAGGGAGCGTTGAGATGACGACCGCACACGAAGGGGACGTCGTCCTCACCGCGCTCGGCGCCATGGGCACCCCCATCGACTGCTCGGGGCTCAACCGCCTCGACCTCGAAGGCCCGCAGGTGCTCTGGCTGGTCGCGTCCGGAGCCGTGGACCTGTTCGCGGTGGACGTCGAACAGCAGGGCCACTGGCATCACCTGGGCCGCCTGGAGGCGGGCTCCCTGATCCTCGGACCCGGCCCCGGTCCCCAGCACACCCTGGTCGCCCGCCCGCTCAGGGACTGCGTGGTCCACCGCATCGGACTGCGGGAGCTGTACCAGCCCGCGAACACCCAGACCTGGTCCTACGACGAGTACGGCAACCCCCAGTACGTACCGCCGACTTCGAGCCCGCTGGAGTACGCCCTCGCCCTCGGCGTCGGCCGCAGCCTCTCGATCCTCTTCCAGGCTCCGATGGCGAACGAGCGTGCCGCGGAGATCACCGACGACGACGTGTTCTGGATGCAGGTGCCGCCGGGCAGTGTGCAGTACGGATCGCTGTACGGCGCCGAGGCGGCCGCCGATCTGCTGATGGACCCGGCGGTATGGCAGAGCATGGTCGACCAGCAGTACCGGCTGCTGACCACGCTGGACCGCTGGATCGAGCAGCTGGAGCGCACTCACGAGAACCGGACGGCGGAGGGCATCAAGGCGGGTGAGGCGGTCCGCGCCCAGGCCGACCGGACCCTGCTCGCGTCGATCGGCAAGTCCTCGGGCAAGCGCACGACGCCCGCCGACGCGGACGCCTCCTACGCGGCGTGCAAGCTGGTCGCCCAGGCCGCCGGGATCACGCTCGCCGACCCGGCGCAGAGCGGTACCGGCAGCGATCGTCTCGACCCGGTCGAGCAGATCGCGCTCGCCTCCCGCATACGGGCCCGGGCCGTGCGTCTGGACGGCAGCTGGTGGCGGGACAACGTCGGCCCGCTGGTGGGCCATCGCGCGCTGTCCGGTGCGCCGGTCGCGCTGCTGTGGCGGCGCGGCGGCTATGTGGCGGTGCATCCGGCGACGGGCCGTGAGACGCCGATCGAGAAGGCCAACGCGGAGGAGTTCGAGCCGCGTGCCGTCATGTTCTACCGGCCGCTGCCCGAGCGGCGGCTCAGTCCGCTCAGGCTGCTGCGGTTCAGCATGCAGGGCATGGGTGGGGACCTGACGAACCTCCTGCTCAGCGGGCTCGTCACGGTGGCGATCGGGGCGATCGTGCCGATCGCGACCGGCAAGATCCTCGGCGAGTTCGTACCCAAGGCGCAGACGAACCTGATCGTGCAGGTCTGTCTCGCGATAATGATCAGCAGTTTCGTGGCGGCGGCGTTCATGCTGCTGCAGAACCTGACCATCCTGCGTCTGGAGGGCCGTATCGAGGCAACCCTCCAACCGGCGGTCTGGGACCGGCTGCTGCGGCTGCCGACGAAGTTCTTCACCGAGCGGTCCACCGGTGAGCTGGCGAGCGCGGCGATGGGCATCAGCTCGATCCGCCGGCTGCTGGCGGGCGTGGGGCCGGTCGTCGCCCAGTCGGTGACCGTCGGCGCGATGAACCTGGGGCTGCTGTTCTGGTACAGCGCCCCGATGGCGATGGCGGCGATCGGCATGCTCGTGGTGATCGCCGGGGTGTTCCTGGGGCTCGGGCTGTGGCAGGTGCGCTGGCAGCGGCGCCTGGTGGTGCTCGGCAACAAGCTGAACAACCAGGCCTTCCAGACCCTGCGCGGTCTGCCCAAGCTGCGGGTCGCGGCCGCCGAGAACTACGCGTACGCGGCCTGGGCCTCGGAGTTCGCACGCAGCCGGGAGCTCCAGCAGAAGGTGGGGCGGATCAAGAACCTCACCACGGTGATGGGCGCCGTCTATCTGCCCATCTGCACCCTGCTGATGTTCATGCTGCTCGCCGGCCCGGCGCGCGGCTCGATGTCGGCGGCGGCGTTCCTCACCTTCAACACCTCGGTGACGATGGTGCTGACCTCCGTCACCCAGCTGACCGGCTCCTTCGTCTCGGCGGTGGGCGCGCTGCCGCTGTTCGAGGAGATCAGGCCGGTCCTCGACGCCGCCCCCGAGGTGCGCACGGCGACCACCCGGCCGGGCCCGCTGTCCGGCGGGATCGAGGCGCGCAGGCTGTCCTTCCGCTACTCCGACGACGGCCCGCTCGTGCTGGACGACGTGTCCTTCGAGGTACGCCCCGGCGAGTTCGTGGCGGTGGTCGGCCCCAGCGGCTGCGGCAAGTCGACACTGCTCAGGCTGCTGATCGGCTTCGATCCACCGGTCTCGGGCAGTGTGCTGTACGACGGTCAGGACCTGGCGGCGCTCGACCAGTCGGCGGTGCGCCGGCAGTGCGGGGTGGTACTTCAGCACGCCCAGCCGTTCAACGGCTCGATCATGGACGTCATCTGCGGGACCGAGCCGTTCACGCCGGAGGAGGTCATGGTGGCGGCCGAGATGGCCGGGCTCGCGGAGGACATCAAGCGGATGCCGATGGGGCTCCACACGATCGTCTCCGGCAGCGGTGCGGTCTCCGGCGGCCAGCGCCAACGGCTCATGATCGCGCAGGCGTTGATCCGCCGGCCACGCATCCTGTTCTTCGACGAGGCGACCAGCGCCCTCGACAACGAGACACAGCGCAGGGTGATCGAGTCCACCAAGGCCCTCAACGCCACCCGGATCGTCATCGCACACCGCCTCTCGACGGTGCTGGACGCCGACCGTGTGATCGTGATGGAGGACGGCAAGGTCGCCCAGCAGGGCCCGCCCGCGCAGTTGCTCGCGGACACGGGCGGGCGACTGCACGAGCTGGTGCGCCGACAGCTGGCGTGAGGGGTCAGTCGAGGCCCGGGACGGGGGCGCCGGAGGGGACACCGGCGGCCACGTAGCCGTCGTAGAACTCCTTCCAGGGGGCCTGACTCCTGGTGGGCGACCCGTTGGCGTATGTCTCCAGGGCGGCCAGGCAGACCTCCCAGCCGGCGCCGTTGCGGGCCGCGGTGTTCGCCTCGCTCAGCACGTTGGTGAGCGTGAAGCGGGTGCGCTTGTCGTCCAACGCCTCCAGGTCGAAGTGGAGTTCGTCGCCGCCCCACTCGAAGGACAGGTGCCGGGGCGCGTCGACGGACAGGACCCGGCCCTTGGAGTCCGCCATGTTCGGGTCGCCGCTGAACCTGATCTCCCCGCCGGGGCGCGGGTCGATCTCGGCGCGGGACGGGAACCAGTGGGCGAGTTCGTCGGCATCGGTCACGAACTGCCAGACGCGCTCGACGGGATGGTCGTAGGTACGGCTGAAGCGGACGGCCGGGCGACCGTCGTCCAGGGTCAGGTAGGTGCCGGTGAGGTCTGCGGACATGGTGGATCAGTCCTTCGAAGAGGGTTCCTCGGGGTCGTCCGGCGCGGTCTCGTCGAGGCGGCGGCCCAGTACGTCCAGGCTGTTGTTCCACAGCCTGCGGTAGGGGGCCAGCCAGGCGTCGAATGCGGCGATCGGGGCCGGGTCGAGGGCGTAGACACGGCGCTGCGCGTCCTGCCGGACCCGGACCAGACCCGCTTCCCTGAGCACCTTCAGATGCTTCGAGGTGCTCGGCTGGCTCAGACCGCATTCCTCCACGATCTCCCCGACAGGCCGCGGCCGCTCCAGGAGCAGCGCGACGATGGTCCGCCGGTGGGGGTCGGCGAGGGCGGTCCAGAGCGCGGCGTCGGACATGACTCCAATATGCCTCTGCGGTTATATGCCAGTCAAGGCATACGGGGCTCGGGAGACCGGTCGTCCGTATGCACCCAGGTCGCCAGTGCCCCCAGCGCGGCCGCGAACCGGTCCGGGTGGCGCAGGAACTCCATGTGGATGCCGGGGAACTCCACCCAGGGCGCACCGATCCGGCGGGCGATCTCGACCGACGGCCGGGCGTAGTACGTACCGCGGTCCTCCGCGCCGGCGCCCAGGACGATCGGGAACGGCGCCGACTTCAGGGCGGCCTCGTCGGGGCGGAAGCGGGCGAAGCCCTGCCATTCGGTGCCGAAGAGGTGGTCCTGGTTACCGAGGAAGCGCCGCCACAGATCGTCCGGCCAGCGATATGTCCCCTCGCCGCGCACCGTCTGCGCGAACCGGCGGCCCGCCGCCGGCGCTCCGCCCTGCGCGTAGCGCTCTGCCAGGTCGGCGAAGAAGCCGCGGGCGGGGTCGCCGTCGGGCAGGACGTTCACGGCGGGCGGTTCGTGGGCGATCAGGCCGGCCAGGGAGTCGGGGTGCAGTGCGGCGAGAGTCAGCCCGATGATCGCGCCCCCGCTGTTGCCGAACACCAGCGCCCGGCCGCCGGCCAGGCCGTCGATCAGGGTGCGGGCGTCGGAGGCCTGCTGCGCGAGATCCATCGGCACGCCGCAGCGGCCGGTGCTGCGCGAGTTGCCGCGCCGGTCGTAGGTGATCACGGTGAAGGCGTCGGCGAGGTCCGCCGCGACCTTTGTGTAGTAGCCCGCGTCTCCGCCCGCGCCGCTGATCATCAGCAGCGCCGGACCGCTCCCCCGCCGCTCGTAGTACAGGCCCGCGCCGTCGACCTCGAATGTGCCGCTGATCACAATCGACCTCTCCCCTCATCGAAACTTTGCCGTTTCGCTAAAAGTGTTCTAGCCTCAAGGTGTACGAAACAGTTTCGTTTACGACTTCGTAAAATCCGAACGACTTCCCTGGAGTGGTTCCGCCATGTCCCAGAAGACCCTGACCGAAAGCGCCCCGACGGGCGCGGTCGAGGCGTCGCCCGAGGCCTCCTCCAAGCGGTGGTGGATCCTCGCGGTCATCGCCCTCGCCCAGCTGATGGTGGTCCTCGACGCGACCATCGTGAACATCGCCCTTCCCTCGGCCCAGGCCGACCTCGGCTTCTCCGACGGCAACCGGCAGTGGATCGTCACCGCCTACGCGCTGGCCTTCGCCTCCCTCCTGCTGCTCGGCGGCCGGATCGCCGACCTCTTCGGCCGCAAGCCGGCCTTCCTGATCGGTGTCGTCGGTTTCGCCGCGGTCTCCGCGCTCGGCGGCGCCGCCACCAACTTCGAGATGCTGGTCACCGCCCGTGCCCTCCAGGGTGCCTTCGGCGCGCTGCTCGCGCCCGCCGCGCTCTCCCTCCTGAACACGACGTTCACCGACGCCAAGGAGCGCGCCAAGGCGTTCAGCGTCTACGGCGCGATCGCCGGCGCGGGTGGCGCGGTGGGTCTGCTGCTCGGCGGCATCCTGACCGACGCCCTCGACTGGCGCTGGACCCTCTACGTCAACGTCGTCATCGCCGTGATCGCCTTCGTCGGCGGCTGGTTCCTGCTCAACAACCACCGCGACGCCGCGGGCTCCAAGCTGGACGTGCCCGGCACGATCCTCGTCGCCGCCGGTCTGTTCGCCGTGGTCTACGGCTTCTCCAACGCCGAGACGCACGACTGGAGCTCGCCCGAGACCTGGGGCTTCCTGATCGCCGGCGGTGTGCTGCTGGCCTCCTTCACCTGGTGGCAGACCAAGGCCGCGCACCCCCTGCTGCCGCTGCGCATCCTGCTCGACCGCAACCGCGCGGCCTCCTTGATCGCGGTGCTGATCTCCGGCGCGGGCATGTTCGGCGTCTTCCTCTTCCTCACCTACTACCTCCAGCTCAACCTGGGATTCAGCCCGACCAGGACCGGAGTGGCGTTCCTGCCCATGGTCGCCGCGCTGATGGTCATGGCCCAGCTCGGCACGACCACCCTGGTGCCGCGGATCGGCCCGAAGGCCGTCATCCCGCTGGGCTTCGCGATCTCCGTGGCCGGCATGGCCTGGCTGACCGGGATCGGCAACGACTCCCACTACCTCACCGCCGTGCTGCCCCAGCTGATCATCATCGGCGCCGGTCTCGGCCTGGTCATGCCGGCGGCCATGCAGCTGGCCACCGGCGGAGTGGCGGCCGAGGACGCGGGCGTCGCCTCCGCCACGGTCAACGCGATGCAGCAGGTGGGCGGTTCGATCGGTACGGCGCTGCTGAACACGCTGGCCGCCAGCGCCGCGACCGACTACCTGGCCGGGAAGGACGCGACCAACAAGCTGGTCCAGGCACAGGCGACGATCGAGAGCTACACCACCGCCTTCTGGTGGTCGGCGGGCTTCTTCGCCGCCGGTGCGCTGATCGTCTTCCTGCTCTACCGGCGCGGGGTACCGGAGCAGGACGCGGACGCCGCACCCGTCGTCCACATGTGAGCGCCACCTGAACCGAGGGGCCGCCGTCCGCAGGGAGACGGCGGCCCCTCCTCGCTGTCATGGTGGCGGTGTGCGCACACCGGTGGCAGCCCTCGGCAGCACGGTCTTCTTCGCGCTCGCGCCCGGCACGGTGGCCGGGCTGCGGTCGTGGTGGCGGCCAGGGGCTGCTGCCCGCCCGGCCGGTGCTGTTCGGCTACGGCGCCGGTGCCTGGGCGCTGATGTGGGCGTTCACGCGGTGGTACGAGGAGCCCGCGCTCGCCGACCGGTTCGGTCCGCAGTACACGCGCTACCGCGGTGCCGTGCCCGGCTGGTTCCCTCGGCTCGTGCCCTGGCATGGTGAGTGAGGGCCGGAAAAGGGTACTCACGAGTCCATGCGAATCAGCGTGGTGGATGTGGGCTCGAACACGGTCCGGCTGGTAGTGGCGGATGCGGAGGGTGGGGTGCCGCTGCCGGTGCACACCGCGAAGTGGCGGCTGAGGTTGTCCGAACAGGTCGACCCGGGCGGCCCCTTGCCCGAGGAGGCCGTCGAACGGCTCGTGGGCGCGGTGGCCGAGGCGAGCAGAACCGCGGCGAAGTGGGGCGCGGCACCGCCGCAGGCCTTCGCGACCGCCGTGGTGCGCAACGCCTCCAACCGCAGCGAGGTGCTGCGCGCGGTGCGTTCACGGACCGGGGTCGCGCTGTACACGCTGCCGGGCGAACTGGAGGCCGAGCTCACGTTCCTCGGCGCGCGGCGCTGGATGGGCTGGCGGTCGGGTCCGCTGGCACTGCTCGACATCGGCGGCGGCTCGCTCGAAGTGGCCTTCGGGCGAGGCCGGTTGCCGGATTTCGTCGCCTCGTTGCCGCTGGGCGCGGGACGGCTGACCCATGAGTTCTTCGAGAGCGGTGATCAGCCGACGCCGGATCTGGTGCGGGCGCTGCGCCGCCGGGTCCGCCACCAACTGCGGGACGTCGCGGCCCGGATCCGCTGGGAGGGGCCGCACACCGCGGTGGGCACCTCCCGCACCTTCCAGCAGCTGGGGCGGCTGTGCGGGGCCCCGCCCGGACGGCACGGGCCCTTCATGGAACGCCGGTTGCGCCGCTCGGACCTGCGGGAGGCGATCGTCCGCCTCGCCGGACTCCCCGCGGCCCAGCGCTCCCTGCTGCCCGGCATCTCCGCGCCACGCGCCAACCAGAGCCTGGCCGGTGCACTGGTCGCGCACACGGCGCTGAAGCTGACCGGCATCAAGACGGTCACCCTGTGTCCATGGGCGATCCGCGAGGGAGTCCTGCTGCGCCACATCGAGGACGGCGCGTCCTGGTGGACGGAGGTCAGCCGCCTCAACGAGGCGACCGCCTCCCAGGAACCGGTCCCCCTGCGCATCGCGGCCGCGGGAAGCTGACAAAGGCGAAGAACGCCGGGAAAGGAAACATCGTGTCCGAGTCTGACGACAGGAACCGTCCCGAGACCGCCCTGGAGGAAGTCCTCCAGGAGGCCGAGGAGGCACAGCGGCGCACCTCGGACTCCGAGGAGCAGCGACGGCGCCGGGGCGAGGCGGGCGATGCCGTCACGCCCAACACCCGCGCCCAGGAGGAGTCCACGGGCGACTGACTGCACCGCGCGGGCGACGGGCCCGACGGGACTCTCGGGGCCCGCGCCACGCCGTGCAGGGGAGCCCGCAGGCCCGCACCCCTCACGGACGGGTGACCCCGTGCCGCCCGGGTACCCGGGGCGCATGGCACAGGACCCCCAAGGACCACGGCTGCCCCCCGCCCGGGGGCCGGTCTCCGCAGCCGTTTCGGAGTATCTTCTGGGCGCTGGACCCCTGCCCGGCGACGCGGACGTCGCCGGCGCGGCCGTCTACGGCGACGACCTCCAGCTCGCCCTCTACCTCTGCTACGAGCTGCACTACCGGGGCTTCGCGGGTGTCACGCCGGACACCGAGTGGGACCCGGCCCTGCTGCGCACCCGGGCCGCGCTGGAGCACCGTTTCCTGACGGCCCTGCGCGCCGACACGCCGGTGCACGACAGCGTCGAGGACGCCCTGGGGGAACTCCTCGTCGAGCCTCTCGACGGCACGGGCGCCAGCCACTATCTGCGCGACGAGGGCGAACTGTGGCAGCTGCGCGAGTACGCGGCCCAGCGCTCCCTGTACCACCTCAAGGAGGCCGACCCTCATGCCTGGGTGCTGCCGCGGCTGTGGGGGCGGGCCAAGGCGGCCATGGCGGCGGTGGAGTTCGACGAGTACGGCGGCGGCCGCCCCGAACGAGTGCACGCACAGCTGTTCGCGGACCTGATGACGGACCTGCGCCTGGACACGACGTACGGGCACTACCTGGATGCCGCCTGCGCGGAAGTCCTGGCGACGGTGAACCTCATGTCCCTCTTCGGTCTGCACCGAGCCCTGCGGGGCGCCCTCGTGGGCCACTTCGCGGCGGTGGAGGTCGCCTCCTCACCGGGTTCGAGGCGACTGGCCGAGGCCATGCGCCGCACGGGCGCCGGGGCGGCCGCCGAACACTTCTACGACGAGCACGTCGAGGCCGACGCGGTCCATGAGCAGGTCGTCCGCCACGAAGTCATCGGCGGACTGCTCACCGAGGAGCCGCATCTCGCGTCCGACGTGGCCTTCGGTGTCGACGCCACCGGACACCTCGAGGACCGTTTCGCCGGCCACCTCCTGGCCGCCTGGCGCTCGGGCCGGTCGTCCCTGCGGGTACCACTCGCTTCCGAAATCCCCCATATCTCCTGAATGCCGGGGTACTCGAGCCGCATGACGCTGGTACCACCGGGTGTGTACACCCCGCAGGAGGACACCGCTCTGCTGGCCGGAGCGCTGTACGACGAGCCGCTCCCACCGGGCGCGGAAGTACTGGACGTGGGGACCGGAAGCGGGGTGCTGGCACTGGCGGCCGCGCGCCGCGGCACCCGGGTGACGGCGGTGGACGTGTCGTGGCGTGCGGTGTGCACCGCACAACTCAACGCCCGGATGGCCGGGGTGCGGGTCCGCACGCGGCGCGGCAACCTCTTCACTCCGGTACGGGGACGGTCCTTCGACCTCATCCTCACCAACCCGCCCTATGTGCCCGCGCCGACCTCCCGACGTGTCCCCCGACGCGCCTCCCGGGCCTGGGACGCGGGCCGTGACGGCCGGCTGATCCTGGACCGGATCTGCCGGGAGGCTCCGGGTCTGCTGCGCCCGGGAGGCGTGCTGCTCCTCGTCCAGTCGGCGTTCAGCGGCCCCGAGGAGACGCTCGGGCACCTGCGCTCCGCCGGGCTGAAGGCCTCGGTGACCCAGCGTCGCCGGATCGCCTTCGGTCCGGTGCTGCGATCCCGGGAGGACTGGCTGCGCGAGTGGGGGCTGCTGTCCGCGGCCGAGAACAGCGAGGAACTGGTGGTGGTCCGTGCCGAAGTCCCCCGCTGACCCGCCCTGCCGCATCCGGCTCGAACGCCGTGGTCCGCTACTGGTGGAAGGCCCCGTCGAAGTGGAGCTGGAGGACGGGACCACGGTCTCCTCCGACCGTTTCCGTGTCGCCCTGTGCACCTGCCGCCGCAGCCGCCGCTATCCGTGGTGCGACACCAGCCACCGCGAGCGGTCCTAGGCTCCGCGCGTCACCGGCAAGGCTCGTACAACCGCTTGAGCAGGGCGCCGAATTGCAGAAACGTCGACTAAAAGTCAATAACTACTCGCGGAATTCACCATGTCGAGTGAACCAGATCTTGCGCCGGGCTCCGCAGGGATGCTGCGCACCCGACCGGGGTAGCTACCGAGATCGAATACGCGCCCCTGCCGAGGTGGAGCCGACATGACACCGGAGTCCGGCGATCGTGCCCCCGGACCCTCCGAGGGCACCGGCGGATCCGGACCCCCGGTGGCCAACCCGTACGCCCACACCTACCGGCGCGACGGCTGCACGGTGATCGAGGCCGCGGGCGAGATCGACATGGCGACCGCGGGTTCCCTGGCCGAGCATCTGGACGCCGCGACCGAGGGCGAGCGGCCGGACGTCCTGGTCGACCTGCGTACGGTCGACTTCTTCGACTGTTCCGGCCTGCGGGTCCTGTGCCGGGCGGACTCCCGGGCGCGGGAGCACGGCGGGCGGCTGCGGATCGTCTCGCGGAGTGCGCGCATACGGCGGCTGCTGCGCGCCTCGGGGCTCCTGGGCCGTTTCCCGCCACTGCCGGACCTGCCGGAGCGGCGGGGCTGATCCGAAGGCCGGCCGGGCGGCCCCACTCCGCCCAGCCGGCCCCCGTACGAGATCGCGAGGGATCCCCGCGTCAGGGCTCGCGCTCCCCAGCCACGAGCCGCTGTCGATGCACGGGACCCCGCGACCCCGGTCCCTAGAACGCGAAGAGGCTGGTCCCGTGGGTGCTCTTCACGCACTCGTTGGCGAAGGTTCGCTCGTAGGAGACGCGGCTGCCCTGCCAGACACCGTCGACGGTGACGACCACCGGGTCGTACTGCTTGGTGCACAGCACGTCACCCCGGCCCGTCAGCGCGTCGAAGTCCCCGCCGACCGTGCGCAGTTCGGCACAGGCGAGGGCTGCCGCGGGATGGCTGCCGGAGGGCGTGGGGGCGCAGGCCAGGGTGACCGCGCGCGCCGGGGTGGCGAGGGCGGCGCTGTCACCGTGGCCGACGGTGAGCACCAGGGCCGAGGGGGGATAGAGCGAGGCGGGGGCGGCGAGCGCGGTCCCGGTGAGGGGGCCGCAGACGGCGGTGGCCGTCAGAGCGAGGGTCGCTGCCCAGCGCGCGGTGTTCCGCATTGTGTGCATCCTTCCGCTGATACGGGGGTGGTACCGGGCCCGGCGCGATCGGTGCCGGACCGGCGAGCGGGAGTCTGCCGAGTCCGCGGCCGAATCTCACATCGACCCCATGGGTTTCAGTAACCTTGCGTGTTGAATCAGTGGCGTGAAGTCACGTAATTCGAACGTGTCAGCGCCGGAACCACGGGGTTCTTGATCGTCATGACCGACCGAATGGCCGGTTCACCTCGCCTCCGCAATAGGCCTGAAACATTCCGGTTGAGCTCTCGGCGGACCCCCCGCCCACCCCTTGCGTTCATGCTTCGGTGGAGTAATCGTCATTACATGATTACGACAGAGCAGCGAGAGAAGTTGCGCGGCTGGTTCGCCGGCCGCTTGCCCGACGACCTCTTCGAGGAGCTGGCCGAGCTGACGGTCGACCGCGAGGAGATCACCGTGATCGGCCGCATCCCCGCGCCCCGGCTCGCCGAGGGTGCCTCGGCCACCGAACGGGAGGCCGCCGTGCAGAGCCGTGTGCAGGAGTTCCGGGAGCGCACCCGGCAGGCCCGGATCGAGGTGGCCGTCGAGGCCGAGCAGCGGTTCCGCAGGAAGGTCTCCTGGGGTGTGGAGTGCGACGGGGAGCGCGCCCTGTTCACCCATGTGTCCGCACCCGTCATGACCCGGCTCCGCCAGCCCGAGCGCCAGGTCCTCGACACACTCATCGCGGGCGGGGTGGCGCGCAGCCGCAGCGACGCGCTCGCCTGGTGCGTGCGCCTGGTCCAGAAGCACACCGACGACTGGCTCGCCGAGCTGCGGGAGTCCCTCGAACACGTCCAGCGGGTACGGGCCCAGGGCCCCGACGCCGAACCGGAGGACACGTCGTCGGACACCAAGTGATGGAGGTTTCGTACAGCCGCGACACAAAAGATGGATGAACCGTCCTCTGGTGTGGCTGTTGACCCCGGCCTTACCGTCGGCAGACCCCCGAGAGGACGGCATCCCCTCGCGCCGCACACCCCCGCCAAGGCGAGCGGCCGTCCCTCACCCCGCCCCTTCCGCGTCACGACGCGCTCCACCGCCGGTCCCCTCGCTGGAGCCCCCTTGTCCCCGCAGCCCGACACCTCCCCCGCGCCGTCCCTGACCGAGGTCGAGACCCACGGCGTCGACCGCATTCCCGACGCCGAGCGCACCGCGACCCCGCTGGACCTGTTCCGGCTCGCCTTCGGCGGCGCCAACACGTTCTCCACCTGTGTGCTGGGCGCTTTCCCGATCCTGTTCGGCCTCTCCTTCTGGCAGGGCCTGGCGGCCACGCTCCTCGGAGTCGTGGCGGGTGCGCTGATCCTGTGCCCGATGGCGGTGTTCGGTCCGGTCAACGGCACCAACAACGCCGTGTCCTCCTCCGCGCACCTCGGTGTGCACGGCCGTGTGATCGGCTCGTTCCTGTCGCTGCTGACCGCGATCGCGTTCTTCTCCATCTCGGTGTGGAGCTCCGGGGACGCCCTGGTCGGCGGCGCCCACCGGCTGTTCGGCCTGCCGCGCGGCGACCTGTCGTACGTCGTGGCGTACGCGCTGTTCGCCTGTCTGGTCCTCGCGGTGTGCGTGTACGGCTTCCGGTTCATGCTGTTCGTCAACAAGGTCGCGGTGGCCGCGGCGAGCCTGCTGTTCCTGCTCGGCGCGATCGCGTTCGCCGGCGACTTCGACCCGTCGTACGCGGGCGTCTTCACGGACTCGGCGGACGCGGCCACGCAGTCGCTGTTCTGGCCGTCCTTCATCGGCGCGGCGCTGATCGTGCTGTCGAACCCCGTGTCGTTCGGCGCGTTCCTCGGCGACTGGTCGCGCTACATCCCGGCGAGCACCCCGCGCCGCAAGGTGATCGGCGCCGCCTTCCTGTCGCAGATCGCCACGCTGCTGCCGTTCCTCTTCGGCCTGTCGACCGCCAGCATCATCGCGGCGAAGGCGCCGGACTACGTCGACCCCGCGGCCCCCGACTTCGTGGGCGGCCTGCTGGCGATCTCGCCGGGCTGGTTCTTCCTGCCGGTGTGTCTGATCGCGCTGATCGGCGGCATGTCGACGGGCACGACCGCGCTGTACGGGACCGGCCTGGACTTCTCGTCCGTGTTCCCCCGGCTGAGCCGCGTGCAGGCGACGCTCTTCGTCGGCGTGCTGTCGATCGCGTTCATCTTCGTCGGCCGGTTCGGCCTGAACCTCGTGCAGTCGATCTCGACCTTCGCCACCATGATCATCACCTGCACCACGCCGTGGATGGTCGTGATGATGCTGGGCTTCTGGACCCGCCGCGGCTGGTACGACCCCGACGCCCTCCAGGTCTTCAACCGCCGTCAGCGCGGCGGCCGCTACTGGTTCTCGCACGGCTGGAACTGGCGCGGAATGACCGCCTGGTGGGTGTCGGCGGTGATCGGTGTGCTGTTCACCAACATCCCGGGCCAGTTCGTCGGTCCGCTGGGCGAGCTCGCGGGCGGCGTCGACATCAGTCTGCCGCTGTCCCTGGTCGTGGCCGCGGTGCTGTTCCTGTCGCTGCTGCGGTTCTTCCCCGAGCCCCGGGCGGTGTACGGGCCCGAGGGCGCGCGGCTGGCCCGTACCGTCGACGTGCCGGTGCCGCCGATCACGGGACCGGGCGCGGAGTCCGGCGAACCGGAGCCCGTGGCGGTGACCAACGGCGGCTGACCCCGGTGTTCTGACCGGCGTTTACTCGCCAGTATCGTCGGAGCGCAACGCGTTCTCAGCGACGAGAGGCGGGACGTACGGATGGCGAAGCACTGGGCGGACTTCCAGTACGAGATCTATCTGAACGGCATGTCGGGCGCCGTACCGCGACTGCCCACCGATCTGACCCGGCTGGAGGAGCTCACCGAGCAGCGCCTCGGCCCCGGCCCGGTCGGATACGTGGCGGGCAGCGCCGGTGACGGGAGTACCGCCCGGGCCAACCGGGCCGCGCTCCAGCGGCGCCGGATCGTGCCGCGGATGCTGCGGGACGTGCACGAACGGGATCTGTCGGTCGAGGTGCTGGGCCGCGCCCTGCCCGCCCCGCTGGCCCTGGCACCGGTCGGCGTGCTGTCGATCATGCACCCGGGCGCCGAGTCCGCCGCCGCCCGGGCCGCCGCGGCGCAGGGCGTGCCGTACATCCTGTCCTCGGCGTCCAGCACCCCGATGGAGCAGGTCGCGGAGGCGATGGGGGACGCCGAGCGCTGGTTCCAGCTGTACTGGCCGAAGGACCCCCAGGTGGCCCTGAGCTTCCTCGAGCGGGCCAGGGCGGCCGGGTTCACCGCGCTCGTCGTCACGCTGGACACCCCGCTGCTGGCCTGGCGGCCGCACGACCTCGACCAGGCCTATCTGCCGTTCCTGCACGGGGTGGGCACCGCCAACTACTTCTCCGACCCGGCGTTCCAGGCGGGCCTGGCCAAGCCGGTGGCAGAGGACCCGAACGCGGCCGTGATGCACTTCGTCGGCATGTTCGCGGACCCCGGCAAGACCTGGCCGGATCTGGCGTTCCTGAGGGAGAACTGGGACGGGCCGATCGTCCTCAAGGGCATCCTGCACCCGGACGACGCACGGGCGGCCGCGGACGCCGGGATGGACGGGGTGGTGGTGTCCAATCACGGCGGCCGGCAGGTGGCCGGTTCCGTGGCGGCGGCCGATGCGCTGCCACGGGTCGCGGAGGCGGTCGGGGACCGGCTGACGGTCCTCTTCGACAGCGGGATCCGCACCGGCGACGACGTCTTCAAGGCGCTCGCGCTGGGGGCGGAGGCGGTGCTCGTCGGGCGGCCGTACGTGTACGGCCTCGGTCTGGACGGACAGCCCGGCGTGGAGCACGTGATCCGCTGTCTGCTCGCCGAGCTGGACTTCACGCTCGCCCTGTCCGGGCACGCCTCCCCCACCACCGTGGGCCCCGCCGACCTGATCGAGGACCCCGTATGACGACCCCGAAGAACGTGCTCGCCGTCGTCGCGCCCCATGTGGGCGGCCGCACCTCCGGGGCGGGGCTCGCCACGCTCTTCCCGGGCGAGGCGATCGTGACCGTCGTGGAGAAGGCCGACGAGAACCCGCAGGCGCTGCGCGCTGCGCATGTGATCATCACGGCGCTCTCCCCCGTGACGGCCGAACACATCGCCGCCGCACCCGCGTTGGAGCTGGTGCAGTGCGCCAGCCACGGCTTCGACTATGTCGACGTGGAGGCGGCGCGGGCCCGCGCGGTGGACGTCTGCACCATCGGCTCCAGCGGCGCCGAGGCGCAGAACGTGGCCGAGCAGACCTTCGCCCTCATGCTCGCGCTCGCCAAGCAGCTCGTCCCGGCGCACACCGCGCTCGTCGAGGCCGACTGGGCGCTGCCCCGACTCCAGCGCTCCCTGACCGAACTGTCCGGGAAGACGCTCGGCATCGTGGGGCTGGGGCAGATCGGGCGGGAAGTCGCGCGGCGCGCGGTCGCGTTCGACATGAACGTCGTCTACGCCGGGAGGGGCCGACTGCCGGAGGAGACCGAGGCACAGCTGGGCGGCGCCCGTCATGTCCCCCTCGACGAACTGCTGCGCACGTCGGACTACGTCTCCCTGCACGCACCCCTGACCGACGCGACCCGCCATCTCCTCGACGCCGGCCGGCTCGCGCTCCTGAAGCCCTCCGCGTTCGTGATCAACACGGCGCGGGGCGCCCTGATCGACCAGGACGCCCTCGCCGACGCCCTGGAGAAGGGCGCCCTGGCCGGGGCGGGCATCGACGTCTTCGATCCCGAACCGCCCACGCCGGCCCTGCGGTTGCTGCGGGCCCCGGGCGTGGTGCTGTCCCCGCACGTCGGGGGTGTCACCCGGGAGACGCTGGTGCGGATCGCCCTGGCCGCCGTCCAGAACGTGGCCGGCCATCTGGCGGGCGACCCGCCCCGCGACGTCGTGAACTAGACGGGTCCCCCGACCGCCCGGGCGGACGGGGTGCCGGTGCCCGGGACCGAGAGCGCACCGGCGGTCGGCGACACCGGGTCGGTCACCCAGCGCTGCCCGTCGGAACCGTCACGCACCTTGACGACGATGTCGGCGTCCGCCGCCCCGGTGGTGGAGGTCAGGGCGAGCTGCTCGTCCCAGCGGGTGAGCAACTCGCCCTGCACGGTGATGTCGTAGCGCACGTCGTCCGCGCGCTTGGTCTTCTCGTCCGCGCAGGTTCCGAGGATCACCACACCGGCGTCCACATGCGAGTCGAGGCAGAGGTCGGGGTTCGCGGCGCTGTGCAGCAGTCCGTCGTCGTCGTACGTCCACTTCTGGCTCTCCGCGTCCGAACAGGTCTCCAGCTCGGTGCCGGCTCCCTTCCTCACCTCGCCCCGGATGTCGAGGCAGAGGTCAGCGGCCACGTTCCGCAGCCTGGACTGCTGTGGAATCAGGGGGAGTTGGGCCGTGCCCGGCGGGGAGGCGGACACGCCGCCCGAGGCCGACGCGCGGCCCCCTGAGGCGCTGGTGGATGCGGCCGGCTCGGCGCCGCCGTCGTCCGACCACAGGTTCGCGGCCAGCACGCCGGCGAGCAGTCCGGCGGAGGCCAGGCCCGCCCCGGTGAGCAGTACCCGTGAGGGCCGCGGCCCCTCCGGGGGGCGGCGGCCGGGGGACGGGATACGGGACAGGAGGCCACGGCGTCCACCACCGTGCCGGGCACCGCCACGACCGCGCGGGCCGGAATCGGTACGTCCCGGACGGGACTCGAGGTAGCGGCGGGCGCCCCAGCCGAGCACCGCCTCGGCGAGCAGGACGCCCAGGCCGCCCTCGAAATGGCTCAGTTGCTCAGCGGCGAATCGGCAGTAGCGGCACTCGGTCAGATGCTGTTGCACATCCGGCAGCAGGGCTCCGCCACGGCGTATCGGGACGTCGAGGAGACGGTTGTAGAACCGGCAATCCTTGGTCGGCGCGAGTTCCCGATGGGCATGTACACAACCCTCGCGGAATTTTTCCCGCGCCTGTTCGAGAGCGGCCGACGCGGTGTCGGTATCCATGCCGAGGAGACCGGCGGGGACGGCAATCGGCTCGGCCTCGACCTCGGTGTGCCAGAGCAGACAGCGGGCGAGTCCGGGCAGAAGCTGGAAAGAACGCTCGGCGAGTTTCCGGTTTTCGGGCGTCATGGACTTCGCCGCCCGCATACCGCGGCCGCCGGCCGGTTTCCCGAGGTCCGGCAGAACACCGGATATTCGGTCCTCGGCCGACCACTCACGAACGGTGTCGCGCACCCGTACCAGAAGCCTCGGGCGCAGTGCGGTGGCCTGCTCGCCGAGTGCCAGCCGGTCCATGACCTGGTGGAAGGAGGCCGCGGTCACCATGGAGGCGACGTCCGACCGGGAGGCGAGACAGATGACGGCGTATTCGTGGACGGGCGGCCAGTGCCGCGCCATCAACAGCGCGGCGGCCTGGGCAGCCTCGCCGTCCGGACGACCTCTGAGCAGGGAGGCGAGGTCGTCGTCGGATTCGCCCGCAACTCCGCCTGGCGGCGGGTAAGGAGGGCGAGGGGGGTGGGGGGTTGGCACTGAGCGGATTCCTTCCCACGCGCAGGTGACTCTGAGAAGTTCTGCTCGCCGAAAAAGTCGGGGATTGGTGTATACCTTTTTTTGGCGAGGCGCGAGGAGCACGAATTCACCAGACCCGTCCGCCCGGGTTCCCCACCGGACGAAAGAAGACCCGGCCATTACCCCCCGCACGGGCAGTTCACCCTTGCACAACACTGTCATGACCAACAAGGCACTTGAGCAACATACGTACCGTTGAAGGAAAGTCAGAACCGGTCGCCACGCAGGTCGTCCGTGGTGCTCCACGGCATTTCAGGCGCCCCGTGTGAAACACGCGCACGCGCCGGAGCGACGCGCACGCTCCCGGCGCGCACCACCCCGTAGTGCACTGGTACCGGCCCCTCGAAGGCCACGCGCGGGACGGCGGCTCTCCTGCGCGAAACGGCCGCCGACCCCGATCCTCCCGCCCTCGGTCGGCGGCCCCGAGGGCGGGACGGGGTCGGCCCCGGCCTGAGGCGAAGGCGGCCGGTCGGCGGTCAGGCCCTATATCTGCCAGGAGCGCAGCCGGTCGGCCGCGCCGTACACATCGGTCTTGCCGGATATCAGATCGCGGGCGAGGTCGACGAGGGCGCCGTAGGGCGGGTCGATGCCGACGCCGCTGACGAACATGTAGGCCACCGCCGTCGCACAGGCGAAACGGGCATTGGCCGACGGCAGGGGTTTGAGCAGGGCGAGGGTGTGCAGCAGGGCGGCGGCCCGCCAGGCCGGGTCGGAGTCCACGCCGAGGCGGGGCGGGTCGACACGGTGGCGGGCGACGGCTGCCACCAAGGCGGAGAAGTCGTTGATCGTGGGCTGGTCGGGCAGGACCTCTTCGTGACGCTGGAGCAGCCAGGGCACGTCGATGTGGACCACGGGAGACATCGGTCAGACGACCCGTCCCTCGCCCTTGACCGCCGGTTCGTCGTCGGGGAACGCGGCGGCAAACTCGTCGGCATGGGCCGCGAAGAACCGCCGGAAGGCCTCCGCACCCTCCTGGAGCGCGCGATGCCGTGCGATGTCGGCCGCGGCCGCCTCCCGTACGAGGGCCTTCATCGACGTACCGCGCTCCTTGGCGATCTGCCGCAGGTCCTCTAGCTCGCGGTCACTGAACTCCACGTTGAGAGCTGGCATGCCCTTCACGGTACCGCTGAGGTACTTACTCGTAAATACTCCCTGCTCAAAGCCAGTGCACAGGGGTACCGCGAGGCTTGAGCACCCTGTCCGATTTCCGCCAGCACCCTCCCAGTCCGCGCAGCAGACTCGTAGCGGAAGGGAAGGGAAGGGAAGGGAAGGGAAGGGAAGGGAAGGGAAGGGAACGGACCCATGACGACGTACACGACGATGCAGAGCCCGCTCGGTGAACTGCTCCTGGTCGGCGGGGAGTCGGGACTCGCCTCGCTGTCGATGCCGGGGCAGCGGGGTGCGCCGGCCGTCCGCCCCGAGTGGCGGCGCGACGATGCGGCCTTCGCCGAGGCCGAGGAACAGCTGTCCGCCTACTTCGCGGGCCGGCTCACCCGTTTCGAGCTGCGGCTCGCCGCCGACGGCACGGACTTCCGGCACCGGGTGTGGCAGGCGCTCGACAGCGTCCCGTACGGCACCACGACCACGTACGGCGCGCTCGCCCAAAAGCTCGGTGTGGCGCGGGCCGACACCCCGGCGGTGGGCGCCGCGCTCGGTGCCAACCCCCTGCTGATCGTGCGGCCCTGCCACCGGGTGATCGGCGCAGACGGCTCGATGCGCGGCTACGCGGGCGGCGTGGAGCGCAAGGTGCGGCTGCTCACGCTCGAGGGTGCGCTGCAGCCGATGCTCGGATGACGGGAGGAACCACCATGACCCCCACCCTCACACAGGCCCGCGGGCGCGTCGCCCGGACCGACTGGGACGCGCTGGCCGCCGCACTGGACGAGCACGGCAGCGCACCCACCCAGCAGTTGCTGACGCCCGCCGAGTGCTCCGACCTGGCCGCGCTGTACGAGAAGCCGGAGCTGTTCCGCACCACCGTCGACCTGGCCCGGCATCGCTTCGGTTCGGGCGAGTACCGGTACTTCACCCACGACCTGCCCGCCCCGGTGGCCGCCCTGCGGGCCGCGCTCTATCCGCGCCTGCTGACCGTCGCCCGCGACTGGGCGGACCGGCTCGGCCGTCCGGCACCGTGGCCGGACTCCTTGGAGGAGTGGCTGGAGCGGTGTCACACAGCCGGGCAGGACCGGGCGGCGCAGATCCTGCTGCGCTACGGGGAGGGCGACTGGAACGCCCTGCACCGTGACGTGTTCGGCGAACTGGTCTTCCCGCTCCAGGTGGTGGTCGGGCTCGACGCGTACGGCACGGACTACACGGGCGGTGAGTTCCTGATGGTCGAGCAGCGGCCCAGGGCCCAGTCACGGGGCACGGCCACCGTGCTGCGGCAGGGCCACGGTCTGGTGTTCACCACCCGGGACCGGCCGGTGCGCACCCGGCGCGGCTGGTCGGCCGGGGCGATGCGGCACGGCGTGAGCACGGTGCGCTCGGGCCGGCGGCACGCACTGGGGCTCGTCTTCCACGACGCGTCCTGACCGCGAGGGGCCCCATGACCTCGTGGGAGTGTCATGGGGCCCCTCGGCGAGCAGTTTCCGCGCTACGTCTGGTCGGCCACGAAGGACGCCATCCGGGTCAGGGCGGAGTTCCAGTTGATGGTGTGCTCGTTGGTCGACCAGGACTGGATGTCGTCGATGTAGCAGAACTGACCGACGCAGCCCTGGAGTTTGCTCTGTGCGTAGGGGTCCTGGATGCTCGAGTTCGGTCCGCCGGCCAGGGTTCCCTTCGGCGGGTTCGGCTGGCTCGGGTCGAGCTGATGGGCGTACCAACGGGCGTGCTGGTTGTGGGAGTTCACCTCTCCGTAGCCCGTCACGTACGACATGTTCAGCGCGTTGCGGCCGAAGATGTAGTCCATGGACTGCACGGCGCCGTCACGGTACTTGGAGCCGCCGGTGATGTCGTACGCGGTGGCGATGACGATGCCGTTGTGCAGGATCTGGTGGTTGGAGCCCCAGTCGTAGAGGTTGTCGGCGGGGGCGTACGGCATGCCGTACGGCTGTGCCTTGAGTGTCGCGAGGTAGCCGTCCGCGCCCTTGACCACCGACTGGCGCACCTTGTCCCGGCCGGGCAGCTTGTTCGGCACGGTGGCCAGGTCCAGGCGGGCGGCCGCGGCGGTACGGGCCCAGTCGTAGCCGAGGGGGCCGAAGATGTCGGCGGTGTGGACGGGCGAGGCGAGCACGCGGTCCGCGAAGGTCTTCTCCCCGGTGGTGAGATACAGCTCGGCCGCCGCCCAGTAGAACTCGTCGGTCACGTCGCTGTCGGGGTAGGCGCCGCCGCCGGTGCCGTCATTGGGGTCGGCGTAGATGTCCGGGTGGGCGAGGGCCGCGGTCCAGGCGTTGCGGGCGGCGGTGAGGGCCTTGGACGCGAACGCCTTGTCGTAGGGCCGGTAGAGGCGGGCCGCCTGTGCGGCCGTCGCCGCCAGGTTCAGGGTCGCCGCGGTGTTCGCCGGGTGCAGTTCGCGCTTCTGCGGGTCCTCGCTCGGCAGCAGCGGCAGGCCCGTCCACGCCTCGTCGTGGACCTTGTGATGCGCCATCCCGGCCAGCGGCTGACCGGCGGGCACCTGCATCTTCAGCAGGAACTCCAGCTCCCAGCGGCTCTCGTCGAGAATGTCCGGCACCTTGTTGCCGCTCTCCGGGATGGCGAGGGTGCCGTCACCGAGCTTGGCGGGCTGTCCGGTGCGGGCGTGCAGGGAGCGTTCGTAGGTGCTCAGCAGCTCCCAGGTGGAGATGCCGCCGTTGACGACGTACTTGCCGTGGTCGCCGGCGTCGTACCAGCCGCCGGTGACATCGAGGGTGTAGTCGCAGACACCCGGCTGGCAGGGCACGTCGCCGTCGCCCTGGTTGGGCGCGACGTCGATGTGGCCGGCCGCGCGGCCGTAGCCCGGGCGCAGGTCGTCACGGATCGCGATGCCACTGCGCTGGGTGTAGTAGTACTTCGCGGCGTCCGTGCGGAGCTGCTCGTAGGCGCTCGTGCCGATGTCGAAGGGGCGGCTGGTCTCGCCGTCGGCGACCAGGGTGAAGTCCTTGCCCTGCTTCTTGTAGGAACCGAAGTCGATGGAGTGGACGTTCTGCGCGGACGAGGCGTCCGTGCCGCGAGGCGTGGTCGAACCCTGGGCGACCACACGGCCCGCGGCGTTCTTCAGCTGCCAGGGCAGCTTCGCGGTCGCGTCGGTGACCAGCGTGGCGTTCTTCGGACCGGAGGGCAGATAGGCGACCTGGTTGACGCGCACCCGGGGCCCGGTGTCCGGCTCGTACACCTCGGGCGGCACGCCGCCCAGCAGTGAGGCGTCGTCCACGCAGAACCGCCAGGGGTCCGCGCTGCCGCCGAGCTGGAAGCCGACCTGGGCCTGGGTGGCGTCGACGGGCGAGGTGAAGGTGTACGCGTAGGAGTCGCCGGACACGCTGAGCTGGGGGCTGACCTCGAAGTAGGTGTCGTACGGCGCGACCTGGAGGCCCACGATCGCGCGGACGACGTGGTCCGCGGGCGAACCGTTCGCGGTGAAGCTGAACTTGTACGACTCCCCCTTCACCAGGGTGACGTCGTTCTGGCCGACGGCGGCGTCCCAGCGGTTGGTGGTGCCGCCCGGCACCTGCGCGCACAGCTGTCCGCCGGACAGGCCCGCGGTGACGTTGCTGGACGCCCACCACGGCTCGGTGGTGGTGTCGAAGGTGCCGTTCTTGAGCTGCTCGACCTCCTCGGCGGCGGCCGTGGACACCGGGGAGGCCACAAGTGCCGCTCCCAGCAGGGCCGTCAGGGACAACAGGGCGGTTCTGCGTCTTTTCACGTCCGGGCTCCTCGGTGAGCTGCGGGTGCGATCGGTATGGGAGCGCTCCCAATAGACGGTCGAGGTCATGCTTGTTGCAGGCATGACACCACGTCAACGGTCCGGACGAGACGAAACACTCCGCTGGGTGGGCCGTTTTCGGCTGCGGCGCCATCGTGGCTGGTCCGCAGTTCTCCGCGCCCCTGGGGTGTTGCCGGAACCGGCTGTCCGGACCGTGACGCTACTCAGGTGGCGGATATCTCCAGCCTGCTGATGCGGATCGCCCCCTGCACCTCTCCCGGGCGGCTACTGGTCAGGTTCAGCCGCAGTCGGGAGCCTCGGACCGCAGCGAAGGTCATCACCGTCGGCGCGTCCGAGTCCGAGGCCCACTCGACCGCCGCGCCCTGTACCCGCACATACCGCTTGCCGTCCCACACCTCGGCCTCGACGGAGGCGGGCAGGGCGTGGGTGGCGCTCAAGGTGAAGGAGACCTCCACGCGGTCGAAGGTCCGGGTGCGTCCGAGGTCCACCGAGACCCAGTCCTCGGCCCTGGCACCGTTGAAGAGCGGCAGAAGGGCCGTGGCGGCCTTGCTGAAGGCGTTGGACCAGCCGGTGGTCGCGTCGCCGTCGAGCATGGCGGCGGGGAGGGTGTCCGGACGGCCCGAGTAACTGGCGTCCGCGTACGGATAGTTCGGCGGTGCCGGGTGGTCCGGGGCGAAATCGGCCGCAGGAGTGGTCGCGGCCGACCGGGCCGGCTCGGTGTGCAGGCTCGCGGTGCCCGCCTTGAGGCCCTCCACGCGGGCGATCACCTTCAGCGCGCCCGGCTCCGTGCCCGACCGCACGATCGCGAGCGCCTTCCCGCAGAAGGCGGTCCGGGTGGCGGCCTGGTAGCGCTCGGCGCTCTCCTCACGCCCGTTGTCGAGTCCGGCGAGGGAGCCGCCCTTCACCTCGAAGGTGATCAGGTTCTCCGCGTCGGGTACGACCACTCCGCGGGCGTCGACGATCTCCGCGGTCACGAAGACCAGCGAACGCCCGTCCGCCGAAAGGGACTTGCGGTCCGCGCTGAGCCGTACGGCACGCGCCGGGCCTGCCGTGCGCAGCACGTCGGTGGCGACGACCTTGCCGCCGCGGCGGGCCACCGCCTTCAACTCCCCCGCCCGGTACGGCACCTTCCACGTCAGATGGAGCTTGCCCGCGCTGCCGTTGGGGCTCGTGTAACTGCCGGGGTAGGGGCCGTCGGTGAAGGTCTTGTCGTCGCCGGTGGCCTCGGTGGTCTCCAGGTACTCCCGGCCGTCGACGGTCTTCTTGGTGTCGAAGGTCCGGGTGCCGAGGGACTTCCCGTTGAGAAACAGCTCGACGGTGGCGACGTTGGAGTACGCCCACACCTCGACCGTGCCACCCTCCGTGTGGTTCCAGGTCATCGGCAGCAGATGAACCATCGGCTCGCTGGTCCACTGGCTCCGGAAGAGGTAGTACATGTCCTTCGGGAAGCCGGCCGTGTCGACCGCCCCGAAGAAGGAGGCCTTGACCGGGAAGACGTCGTACGGCGTCGGCTCGCCGATGTAGTCGATGCCCGACCACAGGAACTGGCCCGTGAACCACTGACGGTCCCGGTCCTTCTTGTGCCCGTACTCGCCGCTCATGGTCCAGGAGGCGAGGTTGTTGTCGTAGGAGGACACCGCGCGTCCGCCCGGGGTGTGGTTCTCGCCGGTGTTGAGGTGTTCGGGCTCCTGATAGACGCCGCGGGTCGAGGTCTCGGAGGACGACTCGGACTCGAAGAGGAACAGATGCGGGTACGCCTCGTGCAACTGGTCCACCGACTTGGCCGTGTTGTAGTTGAGGCCGAGGCCGTCCAGCTTGGCCAGCATCAGATCGGCCGCCGAGCCCTTGGCGGGCAGCCGCCGGTACTTGTCGGAGCCGATGATCAGCGGGCGGGTGTCGTCGACGGCCCTGATGGCGTCGATGATCCGGTCGGCCATGGCAAGTCCGGCGGTGGAGGTGGAGTCGGGGATCTCGTTGCCGATCGACCACAGCAGCACGGCGGGCGAGTTGCGGGCCGCGAGCACCATCTCGGTCGCGTCCTTCTCGCACCACTCGTCGAAGAACCGGCCGTAGTCGTAGCGCGTCTTGCCGGTCTTCCAGCAGTCGAACGCCTCCACCAGCATCACGATGCCGAGCTCCTCGCAGACCCGGATCATCTCCGGCGAGGGCGGGTTGTGGGAGGTGCGGAAGGCGTTGACGCCCATCGACTTCATGATGGTCATCTGGCGGCGGATCGCGTCGATGCTGACGGCGGCGCCGAGCGCGCCGAGGTCGTGGTGGAGGTCGACGCCCTTGAACTTGGCGTGGGTGCCGTTGAGGTGGAAGCCCTCGTCGGGGTCGATGCCGAAGGTGCGGATCCCGAAGGGGGTGCGGTGGGTGTCGACGGTCTTGCCGGCCACGCGGAGTTCGGTGAGCAGGGTGTAGCGGTGCGGGTCGTCGAAGTCCCACAACCTGGGCTCGGGGACGGTGAGTTCATGGGTCTGCGTGGCCTCGTCGGTGACGGCCAGCGTGGTCGCCGCGCGGGTCACCGTCCGGCCGCGCGCGTCCTGGACCGTCGAGCGGATCTCGACCCGGCTCGCGGTGCCGGACCCGTTCACCACGGAGGTCTGCACCCGGACCAGCGCCCGTTCCTCGGTGACCTGCGGTGTCGTGACGTAGGTGCCCCAGCGCTTCACGCGCACCGGCTCGGTGACGACGAGGCGGGCCTCGCGGTAGATGCCGCTGCCCGAGTACCAGCGGCTGCTGGGCAGCCGGTTCTGCACCTTGACCGCGATCACGTTCTCGGTGGAGCCGTCGGTGTGCAGCAGGTCGGTGACGTCGAAGGCGAAACCGGTGTAGCCATAGGGGTGGCGGCCGGCCTCGGTGCCGTTGCAGTACACGTACGCATCCATGTAGACGCCGTCGAACTCCACCGAGATCCGCTTGCCGGCGTACGCGGGCGGCAGGGTGAAAGCGAGCCGGTACCAGCCGAGGCCGCCCGGGAAGAAGCCGGTGCCGCTGGTGGTGCCGTTCTGTGTGGTGGGGGCGAGCTCGATGCTCCAGTCGTGGGGCACGGCGACCTGACGCCAGCCCGAGTCGTCGTAGTCGGGGTCGGCGGCGCCGGCGTAGGCGCCGGTCGGGTCGGTGATCCCGCCCGGGTTGACCAGCGCGAAGCGCCAGCCGTCGCGCAGGGCGACCGTGCTGCGGCCCGAGGCGCCCTGCGCGGCGGCCTCGGCGGCCAGTGCCGCCGAGGGGCTCAGGAACGCTCCGGCCGCGGGCGCGGCGGCGGAGGCGATCAGGACAGATCTGCGAGTGACCGTCATGGCGTGCGGCTCTCCCTCATCAGGGCCCAGAAGTACTCACAACTGATCGTGAACACACAGATTCTGACGCCGTGCCACACCGGGCCGTCAAGGGTGCGATCACACACGGCTGCCCCGCGCGTCACAACGGCCGGATGTCCCCCATGCCGGTGCCTCCGGGTGCCCAGGGGGTTCCCGTCCGCGCGCGAGCGTGACGGACTAGGCTGGCACTCAAGTGACGCGCCTGTTCACTGTGAGTGTCCGCGATGGAGTGGCGACGATGAGCCCGGACTACCCGTTCGACGATGCCGCGACGGCACGGGCTGTCATCGACGACCTCGGTACGGTGCGGGAGTGGAACGCCGGCGCCGAGCGCCTGCTGGGCCACCCCGCTCCTGATGTCCTGGGTCGCCCCGCCGCGAATCTGCTGGTCAACGGCGGTCCGGACGCGGTCTTCGCGCCCGGGGGCCCGCGCTGGGACGGCACCGTCACGCTCCGCCACCGCGACGGCGGCACCGTGTCCGTCTGGCTGCTCGCCCACCACAGACGCTCGCGGGACGGCAGCCCGGGTCAATGGCTCGTGGTCACCCCGCTGGAGGTCACCGGCTCCCCGGACGGCCCCCTCGCCACGGCGGCGCTCGTCCAGTCGCCCTGCGCCGTCGCGGTCTACGACGAGCGGCTGCGGCTGACCCGGGTCAACGACGCCATGGCCGAGGTGATCGGGCTGCCCGAGGAGCGCATCCGGGGCCTCAGGCTGTCGGAGATCGGCGGCAAGCCGGAGAGCGCGGAGCTGGAGCGGCACCTGCTGCGGGTGCTCGCCTCGGGCCGCGCCGAGGACGTCCAGACGTACATGCGGACCGGCGGGGAGCGGGCCGCGCACGCCTGGCTGGCCCGGATGGCCCCCGTCACCGACGCCGAGGGGCGGGTGCGGGGGGTGTGCCTGGCAGCGCACGACTTCACCGAGAACTACCTCGCCCGGGAGCGGCTCCAGCTGGTCAACGAGGCGAGCGTGCGGATCGGCTCCACCCTCGACGTCACCCGGACGGCGCAGGAACTCGCCGACGTCTGTGTGCCCGCGCTCGCCGACTTCGTCAGCATCGACCTGCTGGACCCGCAGGAGAACGGCGATCCGCCGCCGGTGCTCACCGCGCCGGTCGGGCTGCGCCGAGCCGCGCACCAGTCGGTCAACCCCGGCACCCCCGAGGCCGTCGTCAAGCCCGGACAGCTGGAGCCGTACCCGGCCACCTCACCCCAGGCCGACTCACTGGTGGCGGGCGCCACCATCGTCGCCACCGTGGCCTCCGGGGAGCTCGACCAGTGGCTGTCCTGGGACCCGGCGCGCAGCGAGCGGGTCCAGGAGTACGGCATCCACTCGACGATGTCGGTGCCGATCCAGGCCCGTGGTCTGACCCTCGGCGTCGCGGTGCTGACACGGTTTCGGCGGCCGGATCCGTTCACGCCCGACGATGTGCTGCTGGCCGAGGAGGTGACGGCCCGCGCGGCCGTGTGCATCGACAACGCCCGCCGCTTCTCCCGCGAGCGGGAGACCGCCCTCGCCCTGCAGCGCAGTCTGCTGCCCCGCAAGCTGCCGCGCACCGCCGCCGTGGACGCGGCCTCGCGCTATCTCCCGGCAGCGCGGGCCGGGGTAGGCGGCGACTGGTTCGACGTGATCCCGCTGTCCGGGATGCGGGTCGCGATGGTCGTCGGGGACGTGGTCGGCCACGGCATCCAGGCCTCCGCCACGATGGGCCGGCTGCGCACCGCCGTTCGCACGCTGGCCGACATCGACCTCGCCCCCGACGAACTGCTCACCCACCTCGACGACCTGGTCGTCCGGCTGTCCGCGGAGGCCGGTGGCGAGGGCAGCCCCGGCGAGGTCGGCGCCACCTGTCTGTACGCGGTCTACGACCCGGTGTCGCGGCGCTGCACCCTGGCCCGCGCCGGACATCCCGCGCCGGTGATGATCACGCCGGGCGCCGCTCCGCAGCTGGTCGACCTGCCCTCCGGCCCGCCGCTGGGCGTGGGCGGACTGCCCTTCGAGTCCGCCGAACTGGAGCTGCGTGAGGGCACCGTGCTGTCGTTCTTCACCGACGGCCTGATCGAGTCCCGTGAGCGGGACGCCGACGCCGGTCACGCACTGCTGCGCGAGGCGCTGTCGGTGTACTCGGAGTCGCTGGAGGAGACCTGCGACCGGGTCCTGCACACCCTGCTCCCGGCGGGCGGCTCCGCCGACGACGTGGCGCTGCTGCTGGCCCGCACCCGAGGGCTGCCCGCCGCCCGGGTCGCGACCTGGCACATCCCCGCCGACCCGGCGCTCGTCGGCCCGATCCGCAAACAGGTCGTCGACCAGCTGGGCACCTGGGAGCTCCTGGAGGCGTCGTTCACCGCGGAGCTGGTGGTGAGCGAGCTCGTCACCAACGCCATCCGCTACGGCGCGCGCCCCATCCGGCTGCGGCTAATCCACGACGAGACCACGCTGATCTGCGAGGTGTCGGACACCAACCACACGGCCCCGCATCTGCGGCGCGCCAAGACGTGGGACGAGGGTGGCCGCGGACTGCTCCTGGTCGCCCAGCTCACCCAGCGCTGGGGCAGCCGGCACACCACCGAGGGCAAGACGATCTGGGCCGAGATCGGTTTGCTCGAGGAGGACGACTGACGGTCGGGCCGCTCGGCCGAACGGCGTTTCAGTTCGCGGTACTTCTGGCGTGCCCAGTTGGCGACGACCGTGTGGAGCCAGGTGCTGGATCGGCTGCGGCCCTCGAACCTGCCGATCTTCCGGGCGACTTGGAGCAGCACGTCCTGCGCCGCCTCCGCTCCTCGGTCGAGGACGGCACGCGGCGCTCCCCTCACTGTGGATCGCGGGGCAGGCATGATGGTCGTATGCACTCCGTCGAGCGCATCGGCCGCTACCGGATCGAACGCCCCCTGGGTACAGGCACGTTCGGAACCGTGTGGCTCGCGCACGACGACACACTCGACGCGCCGGTCGCCGTGAAGGTCCTCGCCGACAACTGGTCGCACCGACTGGACATCCGCGAACTCTTCCTGTCCGAGGCCCGGTTGCTGCGCCGGGCCGGTTCGCGGCGGGTGGTGCAGGTCTACGACATCGGCGAACTGCCCGATGGCAGACCGTACTTCGTGATGGAGTACGCCGACGGCGGCACCCTCGCCGACCTGTTCGACGACGGTCCGCTCCCCGTCCCTGAGGCGCTGCGGCTCACCGCGCTGGCGGCCCGTGCCGCCGCCGCGCTGCGCGAGGCGGGGATCGGGCACCGGGACGTCAACCCGTCCAACCTCTTGCTGCGCACCGGCCCGGACGGCGCCCGGGAGGTCCTGCTCGCCGACCTCGGGCCGGCCAAGACGCCGGCCGAGGCGTCCGGGCTCACGCCGGCCGCGAGTTCGGCGGCATACCGGCCGCCCGAGCAGGCCGAGCCGAGTGCGGGCATCGACGCGCGGGCCGCTGTGTACAGCCTGGGCGCGGTCGGCTATCACCTGGTCACCGGCAGCGTGCCGGGCGCGCCGGGGAAGGTCGTACGGCCGGACCGGCTGCGTCCGGGCCTGGATCCCGGCGTACGGCGGGCCCTGATGCGGGCGCTGCGGCCGGACCGGGAGCGCCGCTGGCCCGATGCGCGGGCCTTCGCCGAGGAGCTGGAGCGGCTGGCGACGGGTCCGAGGCCCCGGCGGCGGCGCCACCGGTTGCTCGTTCTGGCGGCCGGGGTGGCCGTGGCCGGCCCGGCCTTCGCGCTGATGGACCACGGGTCGGCGCCGACCGAACTGCGGATCGAGGACGCCACCGGCCGGGTCGCGGCCGTGGTGCCCGCCACGTGGGCCGGTCAGGTGCGTGGCTCGGGGTGGGATCCGCGTGTGCTGGGTCTGCCCGCCGGCCATCAGCCGGGGTTCGCCGTCGCGGACGACCTGGCGCGGTGGCAGGACCTCGGCGCGGACGTCGACGGAATGTTCGTCGGCATGGTCGGGCGGGGCGATGTCACGGCCCTGGTGAACGCCCTCACTCATCCCGGCTGTCACTACGACGGGGCCCGCGACCACACCCTGTCCGTGTGGCACGGCCGGGTCCGCACGTGGAGCGACTGCCCGGGCGGCGGTTCCGTGGTCGAGGCCGGGCTGACTCCCCCGGACGGCGGCGGGCAGCCGCAGGTGTACGTACAGATCCGGGAGCAGAGCGAGCCGTCGGGCATCCGGCGGGTCCTCGGCTCGGTCCGGGTCGGGGGCTGACCGCGCGAACTTTTTCCGGCCGCGCCCGCATCGGACCTTCATGACGGGGCACACCGCGCCATAGGAGGAGTGTGGAGAGTCATGGTGAACACGTACCGATCGGCTCTGTTGGTGAGTGCGGCCGCACTGCTGGGCCTTCTGACCGCCTGCGGTGACGGCGGCGGCTCCGCGTCCGCGCCGCGGACGCTGCCCGGCACGGCCGCCCCGGCCACCAGCGACGGCACGACGGCCGCGTCCACGGTGGAACCGACCGCCACAGCCGAGACGCCCTCCCCCGCCACCAGCACGTCCGGCACGCCCAGCAGGCGTACCCGCTGCCACACCTCCGAGCTGGAGGCCACGCTCGGCCGCAACGACCCGGGGGCGGGGCAGGAGAACTTCCCCGTGATCCTGACGAACACTTCGTCCCGTACCTGCACCCTCCACGGCTATCCGGGCGCCGCGTTCGTCGACGCCTCCGGCGAACAGCTGGGGCCGGACCCGAAGCGCACCCCCGGCACGCCGGTCACCGTGAAGCTGGCGCCGGGGCAGAACGCGTGGTCGGGGATCACGTTCTCCAACCCGGAGGTCAGCGGGGCCCGTACCGCCAACCCGGACGCGTTGCTGGTGACCCCGCCGGACGAGCGGGACCCGCTGAAGGTGGCGTGGTCGGCCGGTGAGGTGCCGGTGTCCGGCAACGAGTCCGCGGTGTCCATCACGTTCTTCGACAAGGGGCCCGGCGCCTGACCCGGTGCACGGGGCTCTTACCTCGGGCTGTTTTCATGCAGAGGTACGGCACGACCACGTCTCGAAGGACCGCTCCTGAACACCCCGCTCGCCGAAACCCTGTCCATAGCCCTGCTCGTCGCCGTACTCGCCTGGGCCGTCGTCCGCCCCAAGGGCCTGCCGGAGGCGGTGCTCGCGGTCCCGGCGGCGGGGCTGGTGATCGCGACCGGGGCGATCTCCCCGGACCATGCGTGGGCGGAGGTCGAGCGGCTCGGACCGGTGGTCGGCTTCCTGGCCGCGGTGCTGGTCCTCGCCCACTTCTGCGATGTCGAGGGACTCTTCCGGGCCTGCGGGGCATGGATGGCTCGCAGCTCCGCGGGCCGCCCCGGCCGGCTGCTGACCGCGGTGTTCGCGCTGGCGTCGGCGATCACGGCCGTGCTCAGCCTGGATGCCACGGTGGTGCTGCTGACGCCGGTCGTGCTGGCCACCGCGGCCCGCGGCGGCGTCCGGGCCAAGCCGCACCTCTATGCCTGCGCGCACCTGTCGAACACGGCGTCGCTGCTGCTGCCGGTGTCCAACCTGACCAACCTGCTGGCGTTCGCGGCGAGCGGGCTGAGTTTCACCCGGTTCGCGGCGCTGATGGCACTGCCCTGGCTGGTTGCGATCGGCGCCGAGTATCTGCTGTTCCGGCGCTTCTTCGAGGACGACCTCAAAGCCCCCGTGGCCCGGTCCGACACCGCTGAGACGCCCGAACTGCCGGTCTTCGCGCTCGTCACCGTGGGCTGCACGCTGGCCGGGTTCGTCGTGGCGTCCGCGGTCGGCATCGAGCCGGCGTGGGTGGCCCTCGTGGGCGCGCTGGTGCTGGCGGGGCGTGCGCTCGTACGCCGGCAGGCCACCCCGCTCACGGTGGTGAAGTCCGCCGCTCCGGGGTTCCTGGCGTTCGTGCTGGCGCTCGGCGTCGTCGTGCGCGCGGTCGTCGACAACGGGCTCGCCGACGCGCTGCGGCACGTCCTGCCCGAGGGCTCGGGGCTGGTGGCGCTGCTCGGGATCGCCGCGCTGGCCGCCGTCCTGGCGAACCTGATCAACAACCTGCCCGCGGTGCTGGTCCTGCTGCCGCTGACCGCCACGGCCGGTCCCGGGGCGGTGCTCGCGGTGCTGATCGGGGTGAACATCGGCCCGAACCTGACGTACGCCGGATCGCTCGCCACCCTGCTGTGGCGGCGGATCGTGCAGCGGCACGGGCAGGAGGTCGGGCTCGGGGAGTTCACCCGGCTCGGTCTGCTCGCCGTCCCGGCCGCGCTGGTGCCGGCCACACTGGCGCTGTGGGTGTCGCAACAGGTCGTCGGGGTGTGAGCCGGGCGGTCAGCGCCGGCCGCCGTACCCGCCGTATCCCCCGTAGCCGTAGCCGTAACCTCCGCCGTATCCGCTGCCGTACTGGCCGTCCCAGGAGCAGTAGTACCCGTAGCAGGGCATGCCGCTGGGGTACGGGCTCGTCGGGGTCGGCCCAGCGGTCGAGGGGCTCGGGGACGGCGTCGGTGAGGCCTTTTTCGTCGGCGTCGGCGTAGGCGTCACGGCGGGCGCCTTCTTCGTGGTGCCGACCTGCGCGTCCCAGTTGACCACCTCCATCTGGGGGTCGGTCCTGGAAGTGTCGAACACCCAGCGCTGGGCGGCGATGTCGGCACGGGACTTCAGGACCACAGCGCCCGTGCCGTCGGTGGCGGCGGGTGTCAGGGCCAGGTCCTGGTCCCAGCGCGGCACCAGGTTGCCCTGGAGGGTGAAGTCGTAGCGGATGTTCTTGGTCTCCGCCTTGTCGGTGCCGGTGCACGGGGCCAGCCGCACCGAGTAGCCGAGGTGGGAGTCCAGGCACAGGTCCGGGGCCGCGACGCTGGCCAGCGTTCCGTTCGTCTCGTACGTCCACTGCTGGTCGGTCTTCGAGGAGCACTTGGCGAGCTCGGTCTCCGCGTCCTCGACGGCCTTTTTGCCGACGACGCCTATGCAGAGTCCGGAGTCGACGTTGTGCAGCCGGCCGCGCAGCGTGCCTTCCACGTCCTTGCCGGAGCCGACCCACGAGGAGTCGGAGGAGGACTTGCCCGCTCCGGTGTCCGGTGTCTCGGAGGCCTGGGTGCCGCCGGCCGAGGGGGTGGTGTCCCCGCCACTGAGGACCGACCACAGGACGAGGGGCAGGACGACCAGCCCGCTGACGGTGAGGACCGCGGCGGCGAGGTTGCGGCGCCGGGCGGCGGCGCGGCGGGCTTCCTTGCGTGCCGTGCGCGAGGGGCAGGCTCCGCGGGCCGCGCGCGGCGCGGCGGGGGTCACGTCGAAGAAGGGCTCGCCCGGAACGGCCATGGGCTGCGCCTGCGGCGGCTCAGGCGCCTGAGCCGGCTCCTCGTGCGCGGCACTGCGGGATTCGGCGTAGGCGCGGCCGCCCCACCCGAGCACCGCTTCCGCCAGGGCGACGCCGAGGCCGTCGTTGAACTGGTGGAGCTGGTCGGCGGTGTCGCGGCAGTGCTTGCAGCGGTCCAGGTGTGCGCGCAGATCGGGGTCGACGTCGACGCCACCGCGCCGGTAGGTGACGTCCAGCATCCTGACGTAGCTGCGGCACTCCTGCTCCGGGGCGAGTTCGCGGTGCACATGGAGGCACTCCTCGCGCAACCGCTCCTGGGCCCGGCGCAGTTCGACGCCGGCGTCCTCCTCGTCCAGTCCCAGCAGGGAGGCCGGAACGGACAGCGGCTCGGCCTCGACCTCGCTGTGCCACAGCAGGCAGCGGGCCGACTGGGGCAGCCGCTGGTACGCGCCGGACAGCAGTCGCCGCTCCGCGGGCGGCAGCAGCCGGACGGCGGCGCGGTCGCTGTCCTCGGCCCCGGAGCGCAGTTCGGGGTGGAGCTGTTCCCGTCTGCGGTCGCCGTCCCACTCCGCGGCGATCCGGCGCACGGTGACGAGCAGTTGGGGACGCCAGGCGGCCGTCGGCCCGTTCTGTCGCAGGGTTTCACCGAAGAGCCGGGTGAAAGCCGCGGTCGTGAGCATTCCGGCGGAACGCGCGCTGTCGGTGCACAGCCGGGCATAGGCGAAGGCCGCTTCCCAGTGGCGGTCGAGGAGTTCACCGACGGGATGGAGCGCGGGCGCGGCCCCGGTCCACTTCTTCAGCTCAGCGCTGAGTTGTTCGTCCGTGGCGTCGGCATTCACGGCTGCATTCCTCTCGGGGGCATACAAAGCAAAGTCCATACCAAGGGGTATGCGGTCCCGACGACGACAGCTCTTGTGAAGCGTGGGGGGCGTACGGGAGCGGTCAAGGCGCGCGGATTCTAATGTCTGCACGCCGACAAGGCATAACCTTTGCACAGGTCAGCGAGATGTAACAAGAGATCATTCAGTTTTGTGCATTGCGTGCGCAGCCAGCCCTATTGACGGCTCGTCAATACTTAGAACCGATCCATGACGCCTTATCGACACCGTTATGGAGAACGATTTTCACCAGGCGTGGGCCCAAACCATTGAACGGCCACTCCACCCCGTGTACGGCCGGTCTACGCACGTCACGCTCCAACCATTGGGCCGCCCGCCCGGTACGCGCCGGGCGTCATACCGAATCGCTCCCGGAAGACCCGGTGGAAATGGTAGGGGCTGACGAAGCCCGATGCCGCCGCGACCCGTTCGACGGGCAGGCCGGTGCCTTCGAGGAGCCGCGCGGCGTGCCGCAGCCGTGCCTCGCGCAGCGCTCGCATCGGGGATTCACCGACCTGTCGGGTGAACAGGTGCGCCAGCCTGGAGGGCGACAGCGAGACATGCGCGGCGAGCGAGTCGACGGTGTGCGCGGCCCCCGGGTCGGCGGCGAGGAGCTCCTGGACCCGGCGGACACGGGCGTCGAGGCCGGGTCGGGGCGTCGGCTCCCGCGCACCGGCGGCCATGAGCAGGACGACCTCCTCCAGGGCGCACAGCGCGAGCTCACGGGCGGCGCTGTCGTGCGCCACGGCGATCCGGTCGTCCGGGACGGCCACGGACTTCTCCCCACCCGGCCGGCGGGCGTCCAGGAGCATCCGGCGGAACGCCGCCTCGACCCGGTCCTGCGGCGTGGCCGGGGTCGAGGTCATGACATACACCCCGTCGCCGGTGCCGTACGGGCTCAGCCAGGGCAGCCACGACGGCCGGGCCTGGCAGTGCGCCCACCAGAACCACCAGTGCCGCGCACCCGGTCCGACGCCGTAGCCGTGCGCGACACCCGGCGCGAGCACCACCAGGTCCCCGGCGCCGGCCCGGGCGGTGGTCGCGCCCTGCCGCAGCCTCCCCTGGCCTCCCGTGGTCCAGGTGAAGAGCCAACTGGCCGATCCCTGCGGCCGGTTGATGTCGTATCCCGGCGCCTCGTCGAAACGGCCGAGCATCACGAGGCCCGGCGGCGGCGCGGGAACGTCCGGCGCAGCAGTCTCAGGCAGTCCGTCGGCGGTCACGGGCATCCTCCCGGGATGTGGGCCGACCTAGCGTGACATGCGAAGGGACACCCGAGCGAGGAGTGGACGCATGACAGTCACAGGCAGCGCCCCGATTCTGACCCAGGCCGGGCAGCGGCGGTTCCAGGAGGACGGGTTCACCGTCGTACGGGGATTGTTCGGATACGACGAGATCGGCCGGCTGTGCGGCGAGTTCGCGGCGCTGCACGCGGCCGGGGCGGTGCCGGGGCACTTCGAGCCGCGGGGCGGCACGGACCCGTTGGGTGTGTATCCCCGGGTGATGCAGCCGCACGAGATCAACGCGCGCGCCCGGGACGTGCTGCTCGACGCGCGGTTGCGGAACGTGCTGGAGACGCTGTTCGACGAGGAGGTACTGGCCGCGCAGAGCATGTTCTACTTCAAGCCGCCGGGGGCCCGGGGGCAGGCGCTGCACCAGGACAACTTCTATCTGCGGGTCGAGCCGGGGACATGTGTCGCGGCGTGGGTGGCGTGCGATGTGATCGACCGGGAGAACGGGGGGCTCGAGGTCGTGCCCGGGACGCACCGGATGGATCTCTTCTGCCCGGAGAAGGCGGACGAGGGGGTGTCGTTCGCGCGGGAGTACGTGCCGCCGCCGGCGGGGCTGGCGGCGGTGCCGGTCGACATGGCGCCGGGGGATGTTCTGTTCTTCAACGGGAGTCTGGTGCACGGGTCGCAGCCGAATCGCAGTGAGGGGCGTTTTCGGCGGTCGTTCATCGGTCACTACGTGGGGCGGTCGGCCGAGCGGATCGGGGGGTACTACCGGACGGTGTCGATGCGGGGTGACCGCGTCGCGTTGGCCGAAAGTGAGGGTGCGGGCCCCTGCGGTACCGAGTTCGCACCGCAGGGGCCGCACTAGGTCGTATCGCGGCTGCGGGCGCGTGGGGGCTGGTCGCGCCCACGCGGCGGTAGCCGCACATCGATACAGCCCCGCGCCCCTTGGGTGGGTTCAGTGACCGACGATCGGACGGGCCGTATAGGGCTCCTCCAACTCCTCTATCTCCTTCTCGCTCAGTTCCAGTTCCACCGCTGCCGTCGCGTCCTCGATGTGGTGCGGTTTGGCGGCGCCCACGATCGGTGCCGCCACCGTGTTCTGGTGCAGTAGCCAGGCCAGGGCCACCTGGGCGCGCGGGACGCCTCGGTCGGTGGCGATGCGGGTGACCGCCTCGACGATGGTGCGGTCGCTCTCCAGGTAGAGACGGCCGCCGAAATTGTCGCCCGCGCTGCGTTCGGTGACGGTGCCCCAGTCGCGGGTCAGCCGGCCGCGGGCGAGGGGGCTCCAGGGCAGTGCGCTCACGCTCTGGTCCGCGCACAGGGGCAGCATCTCGCGCTCCTCCTCGCGGTAGAGGAGGTTGTAGTGGTTCTGCATGGACACGAACTTGGTCCAGCCGTGCCGCTCGGCCGTGTACTGCATCTTGGAGAACTGCCAGGCGTACATCGAACTCGCCCCGATGTAGCGCACCTTGCCCGCCTTGACCAGGTCGTGCAGGGCCTCCATCGTCTCCTCGACGGGGGTGTGGGGGTCGTAGCGGTGGATCTGGTAGAGGTCGACGTAGTCGGTGCCGAGACGGCTCAGACTGTGGTCGATCTCCGCCATGATCGCCTTCCGGGACAGTCCGGCGGCGTTCGGCCCGGTCCGCATCCGGCCGTTCACCTTGGTCGCCAGGACGATCTCGTCACGGTTCGCGAAGTCCCGCAGCGCCTTGCCGACGATCTCCTCACTGGTGCCGTCGGAGTACACGTTGGCCGTGTCGAAGAAGTTGATGCCGGCGTCCAGCGCCTGGCGGATCAGCGGCCTGGACGCCTCCTCGTCGAGGGTCCAGTCATGGACGCCGCGGTCGGGCAGGCCGTAGGTCATGCACCCCAGACAGATCCGGGACACGTCCAGACCGGTCGAACCGAGCTTCACGTACTGCATCGTTGCTGCTCCCGCCTTCCGGATGGTCATGAAGGGGAGCGTACGGCGTGAGGTGCGCGCGGGGCTTGAGGTGTCAACCGTTCCCGGGACACGGCTCGTCCGTCATTGGTTGAATGACTGGACTTCACCAGAACTCCAAAGCGTCCTCACAACTGAGGCCTCCCTGAAGGGTGTTCGCGTGATCCTCAAGGGACGGCTCAGGGAACGCAAAGAGCTCGAAGGCCTGGTGTCGGCCTTGCGGGAAGGGCTGAGCCGGGTGGTGCTGCTGCGCGGTGAAGCCGGAGTCGGGAAGACCGTACTGCTCGACCACGCGGCCGCGGAGGGCGCCGATCTGCGGGTGCTGCGGGTCGCGGGGGTGGAGCCGGAGTCCGGGTTCCCGTTCGCCGCGCTGCATCGGCTGCTGGTACCGGTGCTGGAGGGGCTCAAGGAACCGGGTGCGCTGCCCGTCACCCAGCACGAGGCGCTGCGGGTGGCGTGCGGGCTGGCCGACGGGCCGGCCCCCGACCGGTTCCTCGTGGGGCTCGCCACCCTCACCCTCCTCGCGGAGGCGGCCAAGCGACGACCGGTGCTGGCCTGCGTCGACGACGCTCAGTGGCTGGACGACGAGTCCCTGGCGGTGCTCGCTTTCGTGGGCCGCCGGGTGCACGCGGAGGGCGTCGGGCTGCTGTTCGCGGCACGGACGGGGTTCGAGGCACCCGCGGGGCTGCCCGTCACCGAAGTCGCCGGTCTGGAGGAGCCGTTCGCCCTGGAGCTGCTGCGGGAGACGGTCGCCGGACCGCTCGACGCGCGCGTCGCGGCACGCATCGTGGCGACGACCGCGGGCAACCCGCTCGCGCTGGCCGACCTCGGCCAGGAGCTGACCGCCGACCAGCTCTCCGGCTCGCTCGCCCTGCCCGAACCGCTCCCCGTGGGCGGCCGGTTGGAGGCGCACTACCAACGGCGGGTGCGCGCGTTGCCCGCGCCGACACAGACCTGGCTGCTGCTCGCCGCCGCCGAACCGAGCGGCGACCTCGCCTACCTCACGGCCGCCGCGCGCCTGCTCGGGTTCGGCCCCGAGGCGTCCGGGCCGGCGGAGGCCGCGGGGCTGGTGGTGCTGCGCTCCACCGCGGAGTTCCGGCATCCGCTGGTGCGGTCGGCGGTGTACGGCGGGGCCACCGGCGTCGAGCGCACCCGCGTCCACCATGCGCTGGCCGAGGTCATCGACCGGCCGGCCGACACCGACCGCCGGGCCTGGCACCTCGCCTCGGCCACCTGGGGACCGGCCCCCGCCGTGGCCGCGGAGGTGGAGCGCGCGGCCGACCGGGCGGGCGCCCGCGGCGGTTTCGCCGCCCGCGCCACCTTCCTGACCAGGGCGGCCGAACTCACCCCGGAGGGCGCCCTGCGCGCCGAGCGACTGCTCGCCGCGGCGGAGGCCGCGTTGGCCGCGGGGGCGGCGCTGCAGGCCGAGTCGCTCCTCGACGCGATCGACATCGCCTTCCTCGACGACACCCAGCGAGGACGGGCACTGCTCGTGCGCGCCCACGCGACGTACGCGCTGGGCGACGCCGGTTCGTTCGCCCTGGCTCCGGCGCTGTGTCTGCGGGCCGCGCGCTGTCTCGCCCAGCGGGAACCGGAGCTCGCCCGGGAGGCCCTGTTGCGGGCCGCCGACCGGGCCATCACCGCGGAACACCTGATCCGCGACACCACCCTGGCCGAGATCGCCCGGGCCATCGACGACCTGCTGCCCCGCGAGCGTCCCGCGACCGGCGGCGATCAGGTGCTGCGGGCGTTCGCGGTGCTGGTCACCGACGGCTACGCGGAGGCCGTGCCGCACATGCGCCGCGCCCACGCGCATGTGCTGGACCCGGACATCCCGGACGAGGAGGTGCTGCGCACCTGTCAGCCGACCATCACGCTGACGATGATGCTGTGGGACGAACAGGCGCAGAGCGCGGTCATGGCGCGTGCTGTGGACATCGCCCGCCGCGCCGGTGCCCTGTTCGAACTGGACAGCGCCCTGTACTGCACGGTGATGCACGAGACGAACCTGGGCCAGCTCGCGGTCGCGGACGACACCTTCGCCCAGGGCACCCAGATCCGCGCGGCGATCGGCGCCAGCGACGACATGTGGGAGCTGTACCGGCACCCGGAACTGCTCGGCTGGCACGCCGATGCCGGGGATCTGGAGCCGGTCCTGCGCGGCTCGATGGAGGCCAGCACCTGGCTGGGCATCGGCGCGGTCGAGTCGATCGCGCAGATCGGCATGGCGATCCTCGCCCTGGGACGGAGCGACTACGCCCGGGCCCGCGCCCTCACCCACGAACTGACCGGCCACGACACGCTCGGCGTCCACTCCCGGCTGCTCCCCGCGCTGATCGAGGCGGCCGTCCGCTGCGGCGACCGGGTGCAGGCCACCACCGCCCTGCGCACCCTCGCCGTCCGGGCCACGGCCACCGGCACCCCCTGGAGTCTCGGTCTGCTGGCCCGCTGCGAGGCCCTGCTCGCCACCGCGGCCGACGCGGAACCGCTGTACCGCAAGGCGATCGCCCTGCTGTCCGGCACCCGCGCCCGCGCCGACCTCGCCGTCACCCACCTCCACTACGGCGAGTGGCTGCGTCGCCGCAAGCGCCGCAAGGACGCCCGTGAACAGCTGCGTACCGCATGGGAGTTGTTCGACGGGATGCGTGCCGCGGCGTACGCGGCCCGGGCGGCCCAGGAGCTGGCCGCGACCGGGGAGAGCCCGGGCCGGGCGCCGGCCGGTGAGTCGAACGCCCTCACCTCGCAGGAGCTGGCCATCGCCCGGCTCGCCCGCAGTGGTGCCACCAACGCCGAGATCGCGGCCCAGCTGTTCATCAGCGCGAGCACCGTCGACTACCACCTGCGGAAGATCTTCCGGAAGCTCGATGTGCGGTCCCGGCGGCAGCTGAGGGAGACGCCAGGACTCTGAGGCCGGTCACGACTACGCGTTTCACGGGGTCCGGGAACGCCATCGGTCGAACGAGGATCGGGGCGCCGGACAACGTCTCACAGACGGGAGCGCTCCCATGCCGTACGTCACCGCAGCCGACGGAGCCGAGATCTTCTACAAGGACTGGGGCCTGGGCCGTCCCGTGGTGCTCAGCCACGGCTGGCCGCTGAACTCCGACAGCTGGGAGGCCCAGCAACTGTTCCTCGCCTCCCAGGGGTTCCGTGTCATCGCCCACGACCGGCGCGGGCACGGCCGGTCCACGCAGACGTGGACCGGCAACGAGATGAACACCTACGCCGACGACCTCGCCACCCTGATCGACACCCTCGATCTGCGGGACGCGACGTTGATCGGCTTCTCCACGGGCGGCGGCGAGGTCGCCCGCTACGTGGGCCGGCACGGCACCAGCCGGCTCGCCCAGCTGGTGCTCGTCTCCGCCGTCCCGCCGTTCATGCTCAGGACCGACGACAACCCCGGCGGCGTGCCCGTCGAGGTCTTCGACGGGATCCGCGCCGGTTCGCTCGCCGACCGGTCGCAGCTGTACCGGGATCTGGCCGACGGACCGTTCTTCGGCAACAACCGGCCCGGCGCCGATGTCTCCCAGGGCACTCGGGACGCTTTCTGGCGGCAGGGGCTCCAGGCCGGACACCGCAATGCCTACGAGTGTGTCGCGGCCTTCTCCGCGACCGACTTCCGCCCCGACCTGGACGCGTTCGACGTACCGACGCTGGTGGTCCACGGCGACGACGACCAGGTCGTGCCCTTCGAGGTGGGCGGCAAGGCGTCGGCGGCACGGATCAAGAACGCCACGCTGAAGGTCTACGCGGGCGCCCCGCACGGCATCACCGACACGCACAAGGACCAGTTGAACGCCGACCTGCTGGACTTCCTCAACTCCTGACCCCGGAAGGAATCCCCAAGGCATGGTCTCCGAAAGCCAGCCCCGCCGTCGCGTCCTCGGTGGGCTCGTCGCGGCGGGCGGTGCGCTCACCGTCGGCACCGCGGCGACGCCCGTCTCGGCCGCCTCGGCCACCTCCGGCACCAGACCGACCGTCGTCCTCGTCCATGGTGTGTTCGCCGACGCCTCCGGCTGGAACGAGGTCAGTTCCCGGCTGCTCAAGGCGGGTTACGACGTCATCGCACCGGCCAACCCCCTGCGTGACCTCGCCGGTGACGCGGCGTACGTCTCCAGCGTCGTCGCCACGTTCCCCGGCCCGGTCGTCCTGGTCGGCCACTCCTACGGCGGCGAGGTCATCACCAACGCCGCGCTCGCCAACCCGAACGTCAGGGCGCTCGTGTACGTGGCCGCGTTCGCGCCCGACAAGGGCGAGACCGCGCTGGAACTGGCGGGCCGGTTCCCCGGCAGCCAGTTGCCGGGCGCGCTGGTCACCCGGCCGTACCCGATCCCCGGCAGCAGCGATCCCGGCATCGACGGCTACATCGATCCGGCGAAGTTCCACGACGTCTTCGCCCAGGACCTGCCGCGCTCGCTGACCCGGGCGATGGCGGTGGCCCAACGCCCGGGCAGCCTACGCGGGTTGGACTCCGCCAGCGGCGTACCGGCGTGGCGGTCCCTGCCGTCGTGGTACGTCGTCGCCGGCGCCGACCGGGTCATCCCGCCCGCGGTGCAGCGGTTCATGGCCGAGCGGGCCGGCAGCAGGGTCGTCGAGGCCAAGGGGGCTTCGCACGTCGTGATGATGTCGCGCCCGGACACCGTCGTCCGGCACATCGAGGCCGCGTACCGCGCCACCTGCTGACACCTGCGAAGGAGGAGTCATGAGCGCTCCGGACACCATCGTCCTCATCCACGGCTTCTGGGTCACCCCACGGAGTTGGGAGCAGTGGGGCCGCCCACTACGAGAAGCGCGGCTACCGCGTTCTCACCCCCGCCTACCCCGGCTTCGAGGTGGAGGTCGAGTCGCTCAACGCCGATCCGACGCCGATCGAGAAGGTGACGGTCCAACAGATCCTGGACAGTCTGGAGACCTTGGTCCGCGGCCTGGACCGACCACCTGTTCTGATCGGTCACTCCGCCGGGGGCGTCTTCGTCCAGCTGCTGCTCGACCGGGGGTTCGGGGCGGCGGGCGTCGCCCTCAACTCGGCGCCCACGGAGGGCGTCGCGGTGGTGCCGCTGACCCAGATCAAGGCGGCGTTCCCCGTGCTGAAGAACCCGGCCAACCGGCACCGTGCGGTCGGCCTGACCTTCGAGCAGTGGCACTACGCCTTCACCAACACGTTCCCGGAGGAGGAGTCCCGCGCGCTGTACCAGCGCTACGCGGTCCCCGCGTCCGGGAGCATCTTCTGGGACAGCGCCCTGGCGACGCTGCGGCCGGGCCACCAGAGCACGTACGTGAACTACCACAATGACGACCGCGCGCCGTTGTTGTTCGTCTCGGGCGAGCATGATCATCTGATGCCGCCCAGGGTGCAGCAGTCCAACGCCAGGCACTACAAGTCGAACACGGTCACCGAGGTCAGGGAGTTCGCGGGCCGCCCGCATCTGCTGCCCGCCGCGCCCGGCTGGGAGGAGGTCGCCGACCACGCCCTCGACTGGGCCGTGTCGCACGCCGAGTAGCCCACCGTCCGGGGCGGTTGGCGCGTGCCGCCCCGGGCCTGCGGAAGGGACCGTCGTATGACCGAGATCCGTATCACGCACATCGGCGGTCCGACCACGTTGATCGAGGTCGCCGGCCGGCGGCTGCTGACGGACCCGACATTCGACCCGCCCGGCCGCCGCTACTCCTTCGGCTGGGGCACGTCCTCCCGCAAGACCGCGGGACCGGCCGTGCCGGCCTCCGAACTCCCGCCGCTGGACGCGGTGTTGCTCACCCATGACCATCACGCCGACAACCTGGACACGGCCGGACGCGCCCAGCTGCCGAGGGCGGACGTCGTCCTGACGACCCCGTCCGGGGCCCGTCGGCTGGGCGGCAATGCCCGCGGACTCGACCCGTGGACGACCTGGCGGCTCCAGACACCGGGCCGCCCCACCATCGAGGTCACGGCCACCCCGGCCCGCCACGGTCCCCGGTTCTCCCGCCCGATCGTCGGCGAGGTGACCGGCTTCGCGCTGAGCCGGCAGGGGCAGGAGCACGGCGCGCTGTGGATCTCGGGCGACACGGTCCTCTACGACGGGGTGCGCGAGGTCGCCCGCCGGGTGGATGTGGGGACCGCCCTGCTGCACCTGGGCGGTGTGCGTTTCCCGGTGACCGGCCCGGTCCGCTACACGATGACCGCGGCCCGGGCGGTGGAGCTGTGCGGCCTGCTGCGACCGCACACGGTGCTGCCCGTCCACTACGAGGGCTGGTCGCACTTCCAGGAGGGCCGCCAGAGCGCGGAGAAGGTGCTCGCCGAGGGCCCGCAGGTGCACTGGCTGCCCATCGGCACCCCTTGGCAGCTCACCGTCTGAGCAGGTCCAGCGCCTGCTCCCACGCGAACTCGGCCCCCGGCTCCCCCGCGAAGGGCGGACCGAACCGCACCCCCATCCCCCGCAGCCGTATCAGGCTGTCCTGGTAGGCGGGATGGGCGGCCAACGCGTCGGCCACACACGGCAGTACGGCGATGGGGACGCCCAGGCCAGACGCCTCGCACAGGGTGCCGACGGCCAGTGTGTCGCCCAGGCCGGCCGCCCATTTGTTGACGGTGTTGAAGGTGGCGGGCGCGACCACCACGGCGTCCGGTGGCGGGAAGGGGCGCGGCTCTGCGGGGGTGCGCCAGGCGGAACGGATCGGACGGCCGGTCCGGGCCTCGACGGCGGCGGTGTCGAAGAAGCCGTTCATCGCGACGGGCGTGGCGATGACCCCGACCTCCCAGCCCTCTTCCTGGGCGGCGGTGATGAGTTCGCCGACTCCCGCGGCGATCCCGGCGGCGCAGACGACGACGTAGAGGAAGGGTTTCCCGGCCTGTTCGGTCACCCGCCGACCCTACTGAAGCGGGAAGGTCGCCCCGCGCTCGGTCTCGGGCCGCGGGCCGAGGACGCGGCGTTCCTTCTCCTCGATCGGTACGTCGTTGATGCTGGCCTCGCGCCGGGTCATCAGGCCGTGCTCGTCGAACTCCCAGAGTTCGTTGCCGTACGCGCGCCACCACTGGCCGTCGGTGTCCCGGCACTCGTACTGGAAGCGGACGGCGATGCGGTGGCCGTCGAAGGCCCACAGGTCCTTGCGCAGTGCGTACTCCTGCTCGCGCGCCCACTTCGCGGTGAGGAACTCGACGATCTCGGCGCGGCCGGTGACGAAGGTTCCGCGGTTGCGCCACACCGAGTCCTCGGAGTAGGCCAGCGCCACCTTGTGCGGGTCGCGGGTGTTCCAGGCGTCCTCGGCGGCCCGCACCTTCTGAGCCGCGCTCTCGCGGGTGAAGGGCGGCAGGGGTGGACGGTCGGTCATGTCATCCTCCGTGGCCGGAAAGGGAGAACGTGCGTTCTCCCGGGTGGCTGCTACCGTAGGAGAACGCACGTTCTCACGTCAAGGAGTGACCCGGCATGGACAGCGCGACCGCCCGGGAGCAGGCACTGGACGCCGCCGAGGAGCTGTTCTACGGCCGGGGCATCCAGTCCGTCGGCATGGACGACATCCGCGGCGCGTCGGGGGTCTCGCTCAAGCGGCTGTACCAACTCTTCCCCGCGAAGGAGCAGTTGGTGGAGGCCTATCTGGAGCGCCGTGACGTGCGGTGGCGGGAGCGGCTCGCGGAGTACGTCGAGCGCGGCGAGGACCCCCGGGAGCGGATCCTCGCCGTCTTCGACTGGCTGGAGCGGTGGTTCGGGGAGGACGGGTTCCGCGGGTGCGCGTGGATCAATTCCTACGGCGAACTGGGCGCGACGTCGAGCCGGGTGACGGCCCAGGTGCGGGCGCACAAAGGGGCGTTCCGCGCCTACCTCGCCGCTCTTGTGGCGGACGCCGGACTCCCGGACGGCCTGACCGGCCGGCTGTTCCTGCTGGCCGAGGGGGCGATGGTCACGGCCGGCATCACCCGGACCACCGGGCCGGCCAGGGAGGCACGGGAGGCGGCCCGGTCACTGATGGACCTCGCCCGGCCGTGACGGTTTCCGCAGGGATCTTCCGCTCCGGGTGATCAGCCGGACGTCGTGATGGCCCCGACGGGGCAGGCCCTGGCCGCCTCGCGCACCATCGGGTCGCCGGCGCCGTCCTCCCGGCCGGGCATCAGTTCGCTGAATCCGTCGTCGTCCTGGGTGAACACGCCCGGGGCTGCCAGGGCGCACTGACCGGCCCCGATGCAGGCGTCCTTGTCGATGTCGATGTGCATGGGCGGAGCCTCTTACCAGGTCACGGGGAGTTCCAGCATCCCCTGGATGGTGTCGCCGGGCTTGAAGGGGATCTCGTCCGCCGGGGCGGCCAGGCGCAGCGTGGGCAGCCGCTCCAGGAGGGTGCGCAGGGCGATCTCCATTTCCGCGCGGGCCAGGTTCTGCCCCAGGCACTGGTGGATACCGAAGCCGAACCCGACGTGATGGCGGGCGGAACGGTGCCAGTCGAGGCTGTCCGGGGCGGGGTAGACGTCCTCGTCGCGGTTGATGACCGAGGTCGAGAACACCACGCCGTCGCCGGACCGGATCGTCGCCCCGTCCAGCTCGATGTCCTCGACCGCCATCCGCAGCAGTCCGTCCGCGATCGACAGCAGCCGCATCAACTCCTCCACGGCGGTGGGCAGGAGGGTCGGATCGGCCCGCAACTCGGCCAGCCGGTCGGGGTGTTGGAGAAGGGTGTAGGTGCCGAGCGAGATCATGTTCGCGGTGGTCTCGTGCCCGGCGACCAGCAGGACGGTGGCCAGGGTGATCAGTTCCCCGCGGTCCACGGCGCCCTCGTGGACGAGTTCGTCCAGCACGCCGTCGCCGGACTCCCGGTCCCGCCGCTTGCGGTCGATCAGCTCCTCGAAGTACGCGTCCAGCCGGTCACGCGCGTCCAGGGTGTCGGCGGCCGTCGGCCCGCGCAGCAGCCGGCGCGACTGCCCCTCGAAGAAATCGTGATCGGCGTACGGGACACCGAGGAGGGCGCAGATCACCGTCGAGGGCACGGGCAGCGCGAAGGCGCTCACCAGCTCGGCCGGCGGCCCCTGTTCGATCATCGCGTCGAGTCGCTCGTCCACGATCCGCTGGATCTGCGGGCGCAGTCCCGCGGCGCGTTTGAGCGTGAAGCTGGGGATCATCCTGCGGCGCTGGGCGTGGTGTTCGGGATCGTCGTAGCCCAGCAGCGCGGCCTTCCGGTCCTTGACCGCCGCGAAGCGTTCGGTGGGGGCCGGGAAGCCGGGGCGGGTGCGATCGGTGGACAGCCGTCGGTCGGCGAGCAGGTCGCGGGCGAGTGCGTGTCCGGTCACCAACCAGGCAGGACGGCCGTCGTAGAGCCGGATGCGGGTCAGTGGGCGGGAGGCGCGCAGGGGGGCGTAGGCGGCGGGCGGGTGGTAGGGGCAGGTCCGGTCCTGGGGGAAGGCGACGGGTTCCGTTTCCGTCATGGAAGACCTCGCAGACGAAGGGTGCCTCTTGCGTGTCCTCATTGGATGCCCCGGGCATCTAGTTGCGGGACGGCAAGTTCGGCCAGATCCCCCGGATGCGCGATCTGGCCGGGGATCGCCCCCGTAATTCGGTTGTCACCGGCCCCCGGCCGCCCCCAGAATCCGGCCATGCCTACCTTCGATGCCCTTCTGCCGCTGACCGCCGCCGTTCGTCCGGTGCGGTTCCAGCAGCAGTCCGGCCGACCGTGGGGACCGACGCTTCCCACGTCGTGACCGCCGCGCTGGTCGCGGGGCTGCTCGCGGGATACGGCATCGCCGTGCCCGTCGGCGCGGTCGCGACCTATCTCGTCTCCCTCACCGCCCGTACCTCCCTGCGCACCGGGGTCTGTGCCGCGCTCGGCGTCGCGACCGCCGACGGGCTGTACGCCCTGGTGGCCACGGTCGGGGGCGCCGCCCTCGCCGCCGCCCTGCGTCCGGTGCTCGGGCCGCTGCGCTGGGCCTCCGCCCTGCTGCTGCTCGCGTTGGCGGCACGGGGTGCGGTCGTCGCCGTACGCCAGTACCGCGACCGTCGGCTCACCACGCGCTCCGACCCGCCTCCCCCGAGCCCCGCGCGGGCGTATCTGGCGCTGCTCGGGATCACCCTGCTCAACCCGACCACCGTGATCTACTTCGCGGCCCTGGTCCTCGGCACCCGCACCACCGACCCGGTCCGCCCGCTGGAGCAGGGCGTGTTCGTCGTGGCGGCCTTCCTCGCCTCCGCGAGCTGGCAGCTGCTGCTGGCCGGGGGTGGCGCGCTGCTCGGCAGGGTGCTGACCGGCAGACGGGGGCGGCTGGTGACGGCCGTGGTGTCGAGCGGCGTGATCATGGGGCTGGCCGTGCGGATGATGCTGTCGTCGTGACCGTCACGGTGCGAAGGCACGGGCGACGGCGAGGCTGTCCTCGTACACGTGATGGCGGGCGATCAGGCCGTCCTCGACGGTCAGGTGCAGCGCGAAGGTGGCGAGATACGCACGCCCCGTCGCCCGGGCGGTCTGCCGGATCTCGCCGAGGACCACCGCGTCGGTGCCGTCGACGAGGATGCGCTCGATCTCGGTGGCCGCCTCACCCGGGAGATGACCGGCGGCCAGTTCGCGGTAGTGGGCGGCGGCGTCCGCCCGGGTGGAGCGATGCCGGATCCAGGGGGTGGCGGGGCGGCCGTGCTCGTCCTGCGGCCAGTTCAGCTTCCAGTCGCCCTGGTCGGCGTAGAGCTCGGCGATCCGCTCCGGGTCGCCCGCGCCGATGCGCCGCAGCAGTTCCTCGACCACGGCACGGGTCGTCGTCGCGGTGGTGGTCATCGGTGATCCTCTCCTTGGGCCGGGTCTCACTGTGCCCGCGGGGACCGGCCATGCGCGATTACCTCCGAGGTCATGGAGCCCGACCGAATCCGAGCCTCCGGAACGGATGAATCCCCGGGGCTCGGGTGTTGAGGGACGATGTCAGTCAGCAAGCCGTAGTACACGACGACGATGGGACGGATGCCATGCCTCTCGAGGGCGAGTACGAGCCCAGTCCTACCGGGTGGGTGCGCGAGCAGGTGGAGCTGTACGAAGGCTCCGGCGGCACCAAGGGCACCACCCTGCAGAACACGGGAATGCCCGTCATCATTCTGACCACCGTGGGTGGCAGGAGCGGCAAGATCCGCAAGACTCCGCTGATGCGGGTCGAGCACGGCGGGCGGTACGCCGCGGTCGCCTCGCTGGGCGGGGCGCCCAAGCACCCGGTCTGGTACCACAACGTCAAGGCCGACCCCCGGGTGGAGCTCCAGGACGGGCCGGAGAAGCGGGACATGACCGCCCGTGAGGTCACCGGCGCCGAGAAGGCCGAGTGGTGGGAGCGAGCGGTGGCGGCCTATCCGCCGTACGCCGACTACCAGGAGAAGACGGACCGGGAGATCCCGGTCTTCGTGCTCGAACCGTCCGACACGGACTGATCCGGGCGGGCGTCCCCGCCCTCGGGTAAAAAAACTTGGGCGGGTACGCATGAAGCTCCACCCGCCGGGCACCTGAGCCTCAGGCCCCGCCGCGCTCCCCCGTCGCGGCGGGGCTTTCTCGTGCCTCCAGGGCGGGCCGGTCGGTGATGTCCAGGAAGATCTGGTCCGCCTCGGGGAAGGTGGCGGCGACCGACCGTTTGATACGGACGGCTACCTCCTCGACCCGTTCGCTGTCGATGCCCGGCACCAGGTCGACCCGGGCGGCCACCAGGCAGGACCCCAGCCCCGTCTGCATCGTGAACAGCGCCTCCACGCTGTCGATCTCGGGCTGAGCGGCCAGCAGGGACCGCATCCGGTCGCTGGTCTCCGGGTCGGCGGCGGCGCCGATCAGCTGGTCGCGGGCGTCGCGGCCCAGCCGGTAGGCGACGAAGACGAGCAGCGCCCCGATCGCCAGCGACGCGGACGCCTCCCACACGACGTCCCCGGTGACCATGTGCAGGGCCATGCCCGCCATGGCGAGAGTGACGCCGAGCACCGCCGTGCCGTCCTCGGCGACCACCGTGCGCAGCGCCGGGTCGCGCAGGCCGTCCCCGGTGCCGCCCTGGCGGTGCATCTGGTACAGGGCCCGCACCAGGGAGGCACCTTCGGCGAGGAGGGCGACGCCGAGCACGATCAGGCCCGCGACGTATCCGCTGAGCTTCTCCTCCGCGCCGCCGCGCAGGGCCTCGAAGCCCTGGAAGAAGGAGAAGCAGCCGCCCATGACGAAGATGCCGACGGCGGCGAGCAGCGACCAGAAGTAGCGCTCCTTGCCGTAGCCGAAGGGGTGGCGCTGGTCGGCGGGGCGGCGGCTGCGGCGCAGCGCGGCGAGGAGGAAGACCTCGTTGAGGCTGTCGGCCACGGAGTGGGCCGCCTCCGACAGCAGGGCCGGCGAGTGCGCGATCAGGCCGCCGATCGCCTTGGCGACGGCGATCATGAGGTTGGCGACGAGCGCGACCAGGACGGTGACCCGTGTCCGCCGGTCGGCCTTGCTTTCGGTGTTCTCGGTGGATGTCCCGCTCACCTCCGCCGACTGCCCCAGGTCGGGCGGCTCACACGCCGAAATCTGGGAACGCGGTGGAGACAGTGCCCGTAAGGCAGGAGGCAGCATGAGCGGCAACCGCGCGTACGGCAACAAGACGTTCAAGCGGTCCAAGGCCCATTTCACCGACCGCGTCACCGCGGACGGCCGTGACGGATGGCCCGTGGAGGCGGGCCGCTACCGGCTGGTCGTCAGCCGGGCCTGTCCGTGGGCGAGCCGCTCCCTGGTGTCGCGGCGGCTGCTCGGCCTGGAGAACGCCCTGTCACTGGCCGTGGCGGACCCGATCCAGGACGATCGCAGCTGGCGCTTCACCCTCGATCCGGACGACCGCGACCCGGTCCTCGGCATCCGCTATCTGAGCGAGGCCTACGACCGGCGCGAGTCCGGCCACCCTGGCGGGGTGAGCGTGCCCGCGATCGTGGACGTGCCGAGCGGCAAGCTGGTCACCAACGACTACCAGCAGATCACCCTGGACCTCGCCACCGAGTGGACGGACCTGCACCGGGACGGCGCCCCGGACCTGTACCCGAGGGCGCTGCGCGACGAGATCGACACCGTGATGGCGGACGTCTACGAGGACGTCAACAACGGCGTGTACCGGGCGGGCTTCGCCACCGAGCAGGAGGAGTACGAGGAGGCGTGCGCCGGCGTCTTCAGGCGCCTGGAGCTGCTGACGCCGCGGCTGGCCCGGCAGCGCTATCTGGTCGGCGACACGATCACCGAGGCGGACATCCGGCTGTTCACCACGCTGGTCCGCTTCGACGCCGTCTACCACGGTCACTTCAAGTGCAACCGCTGGAAGCTGACGGAGAACCAGGTGCTGTGGGGCTATGTCCGCGACCTCTACCAGACGCCGGGCTTCGGTGACACGGTCGACTTCGACCACATCAAACGGCACTACTACCAGGTGCACTCCGGGATCAATCCGACCGGCATCGTGCCGCTCGGGCCGGACCAGGAGGGCTGGCTGACCGCGCACCACCGAGAGGAGCTGGGCGGCCGGCCGTTCGGCGACGGAACACCGCCGGACCCGGTGCCGGACCAGCACTGACCGATACGGACACAGGAGACGTACATGGCCAAGAAGAAGAAGTTGAAGCTCCCCCTCTTCTACAAGCCCGTCGGGTTCGCGCTGGGCTGGTCGAGCGGGGCGCTGGCGGGGCTCGCCTTCCAGAAGACGTGGAAGGCGATACGGCACGAGGACGACGCTCCCGACGCGCTGGACCGGGATCGCGGCTGGGGGGAGATCCTGCTGGCCGCGGCCGTGCAGGGCGCCATCTTCGCGGTGGTGCGCAGCGCGGTGGACCGCACGGGCGCGAAGGCCATCGAGCGGTCCACCGGGGTCTGGCCGACCGACGAAAAGGGCGGCCGGGACTGACGTCAGCCTTGTTTGGGCGCCGTCGGCGGGACACAGCGCAGGGTGAAGGAGTGTCCCGCCGGGTCGGCGTACCCGCGTTCCTCGAACGGGCCGGAGGGATCCTTTGTCTCCAGGGGCCGCCCGCCGAGCCCGACGACCCTGCGCTCGGCCTCGTCCAGGTCCTCGACGACGAAGTCGAGGTGGGCCTGGAGGGAGTTCTCGGGGCGCGGCCAGCTCGGCGGCGTCGCGTTCATGTCCCGGCGGAACGCCAGCCGGGTGCCCCCGGCGCCGAGGATCTCCACGCGGTTGACGCTCTCGTGGGTCTCCTCGGCCTCCAGCAGCTCCTTGTAGAACCCGGCGAGCTTCTCCGGCTCGGCGCAGTCGAGCACCACGAGGCCTGCTTTGACCAGTGCCATGTCTCCTCCGAACGGTCCGGGGCGCGGGACGTTCCTGTCCCGCCGCCCTCCACCTCCCGGATATCCCGAACCGCCCGGTTCAGTCGGCGACCAGCCACTCCCCGTCCCGCATCAGCTCGCGCCCGGAGAGCTCATTGACCTCGCGCCAGGCCTGCACCCTGGTCGGCCGGACCCGGAAGTACAGGTAGGGCGTGGCGAGTTCACGTGGCTCGAAGCCGGTGGCGGCCGCGAAGCGGTCGGCTTCCTCCTCGCCCACCTCGGCGGGGGTGAACGTCTCGACCGTGCCCTCGATCATCACGACGTCCCGGGTCGGCCCGAGACCGAGGCGGGTCCTGCCGGTCGCCTTCAGGTTCCGGCCGGTGGGACTGGTGGCCGGGGTGGCCAGGAGCAGTGTCGAGCCGTCCCAGCAGAAGGACAGCGGCACGAGGAACGGCACTCCCCCGTCGGCGTTCGCGGTGGCGACCCACACGTCCTCGTCGTGCTCCAGGCGGTTCAGGGTGTCCTGCTTGCGCTGCTTGGCGGGGCGGGCGGGCGGGTTGGTCATCGGTGAACGCTCTCCTGTCGGGGCGGTGTTGACGGACGTACCAGTGTGGCCCGAGGGGCCTCGAGCCGGTCGCCGATCTCCGCAAGTCGGGCCGCCGCCGCGCTCAGGAGCATCTCCAGGGCGGCCGGGTAGGAGCTGCGCGGCATGTCGGCCACGAGGTGGCGGGCGGTCGCGGCGATGTGCGGGTGGGTGTCGGCGAGCAGCTTGGCGTACGTCGTGCGCCACACGGTCACTTCCGCCTCCCGGGCCGGCTTCGGCAGCGCGGTGCTCGCCGAGTCGAGGGCGGCGAAGGCGAGGGCCTGGTCGACGAAGGCGTGGTAGATGCGCACCGCGTCGGCGTCGGGGAAGCCCGCGTCGCGGAGCACGCCGAGGATGGTCTCCACGGCCTGGATCTCATGGCCGCGGCCGGTAACCCGATGCGAGCTGAGCACCGCCGCGCGGGGGTGGGCGAGCGCGCCCGCGTGCATGCGCAGGCCGAGGTCGCGCAGGTCGACGCGCCAGTCGCCGGTGGGGCGCCAGATGCGCAGGGTCCGGCCGATGAGCTCGTCGGCGACGGCCAGCATCAGGTCGTCGGTGTCCCGGAAGTACCGGTACAGCGAGCTGGGGTCGGCGCCGAGGGCCAGGCCCAGGCGGCGCACCGAGAGGGCGTCGGCCCCGTGCTCCTCGATCAGCCTGAGCGCCGTCTCGACGATCAGCTCCTCGGACAGGACGACGCCCTGTTTGGTGGGGCGCCTGCGCCGCCGGGCGGCGGGCGGGACGACGCGGTCGCTCATGGGTGCCTCCGTGGGCCGTGGTCGCCGGCTCGTGGCCGCACCTTATGACAACACCGTTGACCTGTTAAGCCCCGGGACAGTTTCATGTCGGCTCACCGGGGCCTGCCAGGCCCCCCGGTGCGAGCGGAGAACCGGCCATGCCCGACCACGCCCCCTCCACAGGGCCCACCCTGCGCAAGTCCCTCGGCGTCCTCGACGGCGTCGCCATCGCCGCCTCCAGCACGGCCGCGACCACGAGCATCGGCATCGGGCTCGGCGTCACGGCCGGGGTCGTCGGACTGCATCTGCCGGCGATCATGCTGCTGGCGTTCCTGCCGGTCCTCGGCATCGCCGGCGCGTACTCCCGGCTCAATCGCGTCGAGCCCAACGCGGGCAACGGCTATGTGTGGGTGGGCCGTTCGCTCAGCCCCTGGCTCGGCTTCATGGTCGGCTGGGTGAACATCGTGGCGACGGTGGCCTTCCTCGCCTACACCACGGCCGTCACCGGCTCGGCACTGATCCAGCTGGCGGGCGACGCCGGACTGCACCGGCTGGGCGGCCTCGCTCTGGACCCGGGGTCGACGGCGCAGACGACCGCGCTGGGCGTGTTCGTCCTGGTCGCGGTCACGTTGACCGCCGTCACGGGGGTGCGGACCGCGGCTCGGCTCCAGGGCGGGCTGCTGGTCTTCGAGTACGTCGTCCTGCTGGGCTTCTGCGGATACGGCATCGTCACCGGCCCGCACCCCTTCAGCCTGAGCTGGTTCGACCCGTTCGCGATCCCGTCGGCGACGGCGCTGGCGCAGGGCATGCTGCTGTCGGTGTTCTGCTACTGGGGCTTCGAGAGCGCGTTCAGCGTGTCGGAGGAGGTGCGTGATCCACGGGACGCGTCCCGGGCGGGCCTGACCACGCTGGTCACCATGCTGGTGCTGTTCCTGATCGGCTCGGTCGCCTTCCAGCGCGTGCTGTCGGAGCAGGAGCTGGCGGGGCACGGCGCCGAGGGGCTGGCCTTCTTCGGCGACCGGCTGGCCTCGATGCCGCTGGCCGCGCTGCCCCTGGTGGCGCTCATGTTCTCGGCGGTGGCCTCGCTTCAGGCCGGTGTGATCCCGACGGCTCGGGGGATGTTCGCGATGAGCCGGGACCGTACGCTCGGCCCGGTGTGGTCCAAGGTCAGCTCCCGGTACGGGACTCCGGCCACCGGGACCGTGCTGATCGGCGCCCTGGCGGCGGGGGTCGCGGGCCTCGCCCTGGTCATCCCGCGGCTCGCGGACATGATCATGGCGACGGTGAGCGCGGTCGGCATCGTGGTCGCCCTGTCGTACGCGCTGACGGCCCTCGCGGCGGCGGTGCGCTTCCGCTCGCTGCTGCGCGAGGACTTCCAGCAGGGAGTCCGGGCCGTGGTGCTGCCCACCCTGGGCGCGCTGGCCCTGCTCGGCCTCGGCGGCTATCTGGGCTGGTCCTTCTACACCTCCACCGATCACTTCGAACTCAGCGCGGACAACGGCTGGTTCCTGCTCAGCACTCCCCTGGCGATGATCGCGTCGGGCTTCGTCGCCGCCGCGTGGGCCAGGTGGGTGCGGCGCTCGCCGTACTTCCGTACGGGCTCAGGTACGGATGCGGATGCGCCGCAGCTGCTCAGCACTTCGCTGGAGGCGCGGTGACTCGTCCGCGGGCCGGTGGGGGCTTGTCGCGCCCACGCGGCGGAGCCGCATATCGATACAGCCCCGCGCCCCTGAAAGGGCGCTGCCGTGCCCGGCATCGGACTCCGCCCGGGTCCGCTCAGTCACATCCAACCGACCTCACAGGAACGGAACATGCACGCAGACCTCATCTTCACCGGCGGCCCCGTCCTCACCCCCGAGGGTCGCACCGCGACCGCCGTGGCCGTCACCGGCGACCGCATCACCGCCGTAGGACACGACGAGGTCCTGGACCTCAGGGGGCCGCGGACCGAAGTGGTCGACCTGGCGGGGCGGTTGCTGCTGCCCGGCTTCCAGGACGCGCACATCCACCCGGTGCCGGCCGGCCTCGAACTCACCCAGTGCGACCTGACCCGGGCCAAGACGGCCAAGGAGACGGTCGACGCCGTACGCGCCTACGCCGCCGCGCATCCGGAGCGGGAGTGGATCACCGGCGGCGGCTGGTCGATGGAGGCCTTCGAGGGCGGTACGCCGACGAAGGAGCTGCTGGACGCCGTCGTCCCGGACCGGCCGGTCTATCTGCCCAACCGCGACCATCACGGCGCCTGGGTCAACAGCCGCGCACTGGAACTCGCCGGTGTCACCCGCGACACCCCGGACCCGGCCGACGGACGCATCGACCGCGCCCCCTCGGGCTCGGGCGAGCCGAGCGGCACCCTCCAGGAGGGCGCGATGCAGCTCGTCGGGCGCCTCACTCCCCAGGCCACCCCGGCCGACCGGCTCGCCGCCCTGCTGCACGCCCAGCGCCATCTGCACTCCCTCGGTATCACGGCCTGGCAGGACGCCCTCGTCGGCACCTTCCTCGGCATGGACGACCCCTCCGACGCGTATCGGACGGCCGCCCGGGACGGCTCGCTCACCGCGCGCGTCGTCGGCTCGCTGTGGTGGGACCGCGGACGCGGGGCCGAGCAGATCCCCGAACTCGTCGAGCGGCGGGCCGCGTTGAGCCACGGCCGGTTCCGGGCGGGCACGGTCAAGCTGATGCTGGACGGGGTCGCCGAGACCGGCACCGCCGCGCTGCTCGACCCGTATCTGGACCAGTGCGGCTGCGCCACCGCCAACCGGGGCACGAGTTTCATCGATCCGGGCCAACTTCCCAAGTACGTGACCGAGTTGGACGCCCTCGGCTTCCAGTGCCACTTCCATGCCCTGGGCGACCGGGCGGTACGCGACGCCCTGGACGCGATCGAGGCCGCCCGGACCGCCAACGGACCGAGCGACACCCGGCCCCATCTGGCGCACCTTCAGGTCGTGCACCCCGACGACGTGCCGCGTTTCGCCCGACTCGGCGCCACAGCCAACATCCAGCCCCTGTGGGCGGCCCACGAACCCCAGATGGACGAGCTCACCATTCCCTTCCTGGGTCCCGAACGGGCCGCGTGGCAGTACCCGTTCGGCGCGCTGCTGCGCTCCGGTGCCCGGCTCGCCGCGGGCAGCGACTGGCCGGTCAGCAGCCCCGATCCGCTGGAGGGGATCCATGTCGCCGTCAACCGCGTGGCCCCGGACAGCGAGGGCGCCGCGGTGTTCCTGCCCGCCGAACGCATCGGCCTCGCCGAGGCGTTGACCGCCTACACCGCGGGCTCGGCGTATGTGAACCACCTCGACGAATCCGGTCGGGTGCGCGTGGGGGCGCTGGCGGATCTGGTGGTCCTGGACCGGGACCCGTTCGATCGTCCGCTTGCGGAGGTCGCGGGGACGAGGGTGGCGCTCACCTATGTGGGAGGGGTGGGAGTGTACGCAGCTCAAGAGGCCTGAGCAGTAACGGAGATCACCGCCGGGGCACGGCGTAGATCATTTACGCTCTGGGGAGTCTCGTTCCGCTTCTCGGTTCAACTTCCGTACCGGGAGGCCCAGTTCGAGCACGCGGGCGGTTCCTCTGCCGCCCACGTCCGCAGGGGTGGGGGCTCTGCGCGCCGTCTCCCGAAAGGAACCACATGGCTCAGGACGTCACCTTCGGCCTCCCCTTCGACACCCCCGTCCAGGTCCGGCCGACGGAGGGGAACACCCTGGCCGACCTCTTGGTGAAACGGATCAAGGGGAGCACGGAACAGTACCGAAGGTCCCGGAACGCCGCTCGGCAGCGGCTGGACGCACTCGGATCCCGCCACGCCGGCACCACGCTCCATGTGGAGGGAGCCCTCCGGCTGGCGCAGCCCGCGTTCCTCCCGCCCGACGAGGAGGGCCATGCCAGGCTGAGGCACCTCGACAGCGGCCTACGCGTGATCGAAGCAGCCTTCCCTCAGGTCAGCACCGATATCGAGGTCTGCCGGCTGACCTGCGCGATGCTGGAAGGGGCCTGGCGAAGCCGGGCGCTCACCCCGCCGCGCGAGGAGGAACAGACGACCGTCTGCACCTGCCCGCTGTGCCGTCGGATACCCACGCCCCCCGCACGCACCCTGGACGACTACCGTTGGCGGCAGAGCGCCGGTCGCCCCCTCACCGTCAAGACCTGGCCACACCGCCGGGAACTCGACAGCGTCCTGACCGGTGGATGGTCCTGGACCCGGCAGTTGAACGACCTCGAACGAGACCTCGGCCACCGCCACCGCTTCGAGGACGACATCCTCGTCTTCCACGAATACAAACGCGTGATCGACACCATCGACACAACGCGCCTCACCCAACACGTCGAAGGCCGCTTGGCCGAGAACTTCAGCACCAACAGCGCACGAGCCCTGGTCAGCGGGGCCTTCGCGGCCCATAAGCGATCCGTCGACGAGTACTGGCTCCAGCAGCACGCCTCGGGCCGCGTCACGCTCCCCCAGACCAACCCGCTCAGCCAGAGCACCTACTCACTCCTGCAGATGCTGGACTGCCTGTTCTGGCACGTCGCACCCGACACCGAGCTCTGGCAGGAAGAGAACCTCGCCTCGCTGCTGCTGTGCCGCGTCATCGACGACATGACCGACGTACGAGCCGACGCCCTCACCGGTGAGATCAGCAACTTCTGGCTCGCCGACATGCCCACCCACACCAAGGCCCTCTACGCCGCCTGCGCCATAGCCCTCGTCAAGTACGGCTGCATGCCCGAGGCGCACGACCCGATGTGGAACACCTGGCTGATGACCACCACCATCGTCTGGATGGGGCTCACAGGCCGCCACGCCCTGTGGTTCGACGGCATCACCCAGGGTCTCCCGCCGGCCGAGGCGTGCCCGCTGTGCGACCTGCAGCCCAACGCGTGCACCGGCATCCTCACCGACGGCACCACCCTGACCATGGCCCCGCGGCCCGCCGCGCCGACACTGAGCACCCGGACCGCCGAGCTCTCCGCACGCTGCCGAGCCCAACACCCCGGGACCTGGCCCCTCTTCGACGCCGAGCTCCATGCCTTCGAAGCACTGCACGGCCCCTGGTACGGCAACATCGACAGCACCTGGGAGATCCTGCGCCGCACCTACATCGCCGCCGTGGAGGCATCCAGAGCCGCACCGTCCCCGGCCCGCGCCCGTGAAGTCCAGCAGGACTCCGGCGTGGTCGGATCGGAGCAGTTCCACACCCTGCACGACCCCCGGACCGGGAGGGAGGACACCGCACTGCTCGCCTACATGTTCGCCGGCGCCCACCCGCACTTCCTGTGGAACGCCACGGGATACCGCCCCACGGGCGTCGAGGGCGACTGGCTCGACGGCTGACGCCTCGATCCTCTTCCGGACGCGGCGCTGCCCGGCCAGAACCGGCCGGGCAGCGGTCCCTTGGCGTGGCCTAGACGGTGAACTCGACCGGCAGACTGTCCAGCCGGAACTCCCATGTGGAGGCGGTCGAGCGGAGTTCCTCCGGCGCTACGGCCAGGCACAGGCCCGTCAGCCGGTGCAGCAGGACGTTCACGCCGACCTCGATGATGGACTGGCCGATGCTCTGCCCGGGGCACTCGTGCGGACCGGCGCTGAAGGCCAGGTGCGACTGGTTGCCCTGGACCGCCACACCCTCGTCGGGCCGGATCTCCGGGTCGACGTTGCCCGGGGCGAGGCCGAGAAGGAGCAGGTCTCCCTCCTTGATGCCATGCCCGCCGAGCTCCAGCTCGCTGGTGGCGAACCGCCCCGGCAGGACAGCCAGCGGCGGGGTGTTCCACATGACCTCCTCCACCACGGCGGACACGCTCAGCTGACCGCTGATCAGCCCGGACAGCCGCGCCGTGTCCGTCAGGACCAGCTGCAGCACCCGGGCCAACAGGTTGCTGGTCGTGGTGTGGGCGGCGATCAGCACCAGCCGCAGATGGCTGACGACCTCGTCCTCGTCCAGCGCCGCAGGGTGCTCCAGCAGGGCGGTGGTGAAGTCCGAGCCCGGTTCGGACCGCTTGCGCCGGGCGAGTTCGCCCAGGATCTGCATGATGTGCTCGTTGTGCACGAGGGCGCCTTCGCCGCCCTTGAAGACCTGGGCGCACGACTCGATCAGGCGTAGCCCGTCCGCCTTGGGAAGGCCCAGGATCCGCGTGAGCACGAGCATCGGCAGGTGCTCGGCGTAGTCGGCCACCAGGTCGGCGCGCCCGGCGTCGGCGAACACGTCGATCTGCTGGTTCGCGAAGTACGTGGCGTGCCGCCGGATGCCGCGGCTCGAGGCGGCCAGCAGGCCGTCGGTGACCGCACCGCGCAGCCTGCGGTGCGGCTCTCCGTCCTGGGAGACGCAGTCGGGCCGCCAGCCCAGCATCGGCACCAGCGGCGAGGTCTCCGCCACCCGGCCCTCCCGCCAGTCCCGCCAGATGCGGGCGTCCCGGCTGAACTGACGAGGGTTGTCCAGCACCCGCCGGTTGTCGCGGTAGCCGAGCACCAGCCAGGCGGGAACGTCGCCCTCCAGCAGCACCGGTGCGACGGAGCCGTGCTCCTTGCGCAGCCGCTCGTAGACGGCCTGCGGGTCGGTGGCCGCGTCCGGACCGTACAGCCGGGTGAGTTCTGCCCCGGCGTGCGCGACGGGGCACCTGCGGGGCGCGTCGGGACCGTGTGACGTCTGGTCGTTCATCGGGGCTCCAGAGCGACGGCGAAGCGGTCCTTCACATGACGTATCAGGGCGACCAGCACGTCACGGCTGGAGGTCCGGTCACGGGCGTCGCAGGCCACGACCGGGATGTGCGGGGGGATGTCCAGGGCGTCCCGGATCTCCTCTACCGGATAGTGCCGGGAGTCCGGGAAGATGTTCAGGGCGACGACGAAGGGGACGTTCTGCCGCTCCATCTCCTCGATCGCCCGGAAGCTGGAGGCCAGGCGCCGGGTGTCGACCAGGACGACGGCGCCGAGCGCTCCCTTGAACAGGCCGTTCCACAGGAACCAGAACCGCTCCTGGCCCGGGGTGCCGAACAGGTACAGCATCAGGCTGTCGTTGAGGCGGATCTTGCCGAAGTCCAGGCTGACGGTGGTCTCCGTCTTGTCGGCGACCCCGATGAGGCGGTCGTCGGCGGCGCTGGCCTCGGTGAGGGTCTCCTCGGTGGTGAGCGGCCTGATGTCGCTCACCGAGCCGACCAACGTGGTCTTCCCGGTGCCGAATCCACCGGCGATCATCACCTTGACCGAGCGGGTCTCCCCGTCGTCCGGCCGGCCGAGCCGGTCAAAGCCGTTCAAGTCCACTGAGTACCTCCTCAAGGAGCGCGAGGTCGGGCCCGCGGCGGGCGTCGTGCGCCGGGACGGGGTCACGGGCTTCCACGCGGTCCGCATCGAGCAGGTCCGTCAGCAGCACCGCGAGAATGTTGAAGGGCAGTCCCAGGTGGGCGCCGAGTTCGGCCACCGACAGCGGTTCGCGGCAGCGCCGGAGGATCTCCTCGTGCTCGTGCTGCAGCCCCGGGACGGGGGCGGTGCGCGAGACGATGAGGGTCGCCACATCGAGGCTCGACGCCGAACCGACCGGCCCGCTACGGCCCCCGGTGAGGACGTAGTAGCGCTCTAGACCGGACGGGTCCGTGGGCCCGGAAGGAGCACTCATCCAGAGTGCTCCTCCAGGCGCGGAGAGGTGCCGAGGAGCTCGCCCATCCTGCGGGCCAGGTCCCTCATCTGGTGCCCGAGCAGGCCCTGGTCGAGGCCTTCACGGGCGAGCACACCGAGATACGTCTCCACCCCCGCGCGTACGACGAAGAGGTGACCGCCGTCGACCTCGATCATCGCCAGCCGCAACTGCCCCCGCTGCCCGCCGGGCCGGACGAACTGCTCGGCGACCGGCTGGGCCAGCGCCTGCAGACCGGCCACCACCGCCGCGAAGCGGTCCACGTCGTCGGGGTCCTCGGCGCCGAAGGAGGTGATGGCCTTGCCGTCGCTGGAGGCCACGAGGGCGAAGCGAATCTCCGGGATGGACTCCACGAGGTCGCGGAGCGCCCAGCTCACGTCGGTTCCCTGTTGCGTCATGTGGACTAGTCGCTCTCTTCAGTGCGGTGCTCGGTGGACTCGCGGCCGTCGGGCCGGCCGGCCGGCTCCTCGGACTCGCGTCCGGCGGTGGCGAACGCGGCAAGACCGGCGAACGACGCGTCCGGAGGGACGGCGAAGACGCTCGTCCCCGTGGCCACCTCGGTGCGCTCGGCCGTCTGCTGCCGCTGCTCCTCGCCGCGCCTGCTGCGGCGCCGCGGCAGTCCGCCCGGTGTGGTGTCCGCCGCTTCCTCGGCCGGCGCCTCCGGGACCGACCCCCTGGCGGGGGCGGGCGCGACGGGCTGCGCCACCGGTGCTGCCGCGGGCAGCGGGCTGAAGTACTTGTGCGGGACCACCACGACCACCGAGGTGCCGAGCCAGGGCGAGTCCGCGAAGGTGACGCGGATGCCGTAGCGGCGGGCCAGGATGCCGACGACCCTGAGGCCGATGGTGGCGTCCTCGGTGATGCCGCCGAGACCCGGTCCGGCCTCGGTACCGGCCAGCGCCTGCTCGGCCTCGAGCTTCTTCTGCTCGCTCAGGCCCTTGCCGGAGTCCTGGATCTCGATGCCGACGCCGTTGGGCACCTCCTTGCCGGAGACGATCACCGGTTCGGTGGGCGGCGAGTAACGGGCCGCGTTGTCCAGGAGGTGCGCGAAGATCAGCGTGAGGTGGTCCACCAGACCGCCGTCGACACCGAGTTCGGGCAGATGGCGTACGTCGACCCGCTGGAACTCCTTGATCCGGCCGATGCCACCGCGGACCACGCTGAGCAGCCGCTGGGGCTCCTGCCACTGCCGGCCGGGCCGGTCCGAGCCACCCAGCACACCGATGCTGGCGGCGAGACAGTCGGCGGGGCCGATCTCCTGGTCGAGCTCCATCAGACCGCGTGCCACGGAGGGCAGTCGGCCGTGCTCGCCCTGCATCTCGTGCAGACGGCCACGGAGCTTGCTGGTCAGCACATGGATACGGTTGCCGATGCTGATCACGGCCTGCTCTGCGGAGGTCGAGCGGTCGAACTCGCGCTCGACACCGATCAGCGAGGTCCTGAGGACCTTGCGCAGCTCGGCCTGGAGCTCGGCGCTCACCTTGGCGCACTGGTCGGTGGCCGGCAGCAGGTCGTCGATGGCGTCGCCGGCACGCAACTGCGCGAGCGCCTCGGGGAGTTGCTCGTCGGCGAGCCGGGCGACCGCGGACAGCTGGTGCGCCAACTGCTCCTCCCAGATCTCGGCCCGGTCGGCGAGCTGCGACTCATACGAGGCGGCCTGGTCGGTCAGCCGCTGCTCGTAGGCGCGCGCCTGCTCGGCGAGCTGGGACTCATGGGCGGCGGACTGCTCGGCCAGCCGGTGGTCCTGGGCGGTGTACTCGGCGGCGAACTTCCGCTCCAGTACAGCCACATGCTGCTGCCACTGCTGGGAGTGCTCGGACTGCGAGGTGCGGAAGGATCCCTCGGCCCGCCGCAACTCCTTGCGGGTGCGGACCAGGAGCCGGACGCACACGGAGCTCGCCGCCGTCGCGGCGGCCCCGGCGACGGCCGCGGTGATGCCCTCCGAGCTCATGAACGTGGCGGCAACCGTCCCGCCTCCCAAGGCCAGTGGCATCAGCCACCAGCCGTACCAGGCGACAGGGGCCCGCGCCGCCGGTGGCGGAGTGGCGAGTTCCATCTGCATCCTTCGAAGCAACACAATCGAACAACGGGGGGTGTGCAAGGGGAATCGCACTGAGTGGGACGCGTCGCGGGACGACCGATGGTGATCGGGTCAACTCGCGGTGCCAGAGGGGAGCTTATCGGGTTTGAACCGGAAAAGATCAACCTCACGGCTCGGCGGAAGTGAGGGTTCCGTCACGCTCAGCCAGCAACCGCACATCGACAAATATCCATACTGACCAGCACAGTTGTGAAAACGGACGGCGGCGGCGCCGCGCCCTCCGGAGGAGGGCGCGGGAGGGCGTCAGCCGGTGAGGACGACGAGCTGCTGGGTGGCCCGGGTCATCGCGACGTAGTGGTCGACCGCTCCCTCGACGCCCTGGCCGAACTTCTCCGGGTCGACCAGGACGACCAGATCGAACTCGAGCCCCTTCGACAGCTCCGGGGTCAGCGACCGCACCCTCGGCGTCGCCCGGAACGCGGGGTCCCCGATGACACAGGCGATCCCGTCGGCGTGCGCGGCGAGCCAGGTGTCCAGGACCGACTCCAGCTCCGTGACCGCTCCGTGGACGACCGGGACACCACTGCTGCGGATGGACGTCGGCACGTTGGCGTCCGGGAGCGCGGCCCGGATGACCGGCTCGGCCTCCGCCATGATCTCCTCCGGCGTCCGGTAGTTGATGCTCAGGGAGGCCATCTCGATCCGGTCGAGCCCGACCCGCTCCAGCCGTTCCTGCCACGACTCCGTGAACCCGTGCCTGGCCTGCGCGCGGTCCCCGACGATGGTGAAGCTCCGGGACGGGCACCGAAGCAGCAGCATCTGCCACTCCGCGTCGGTCAGCTCCTGGGCCTCGTCCACGACGATGTGCGCGAACGGGCCCGCGAGCAGGTCCGGGTCGGCGGCGGCCAGTTCGGACTCGTCGACCAGGCTGACCTTGGCGTCCTCCCCGCGCAACATCGTCACCAGGCCTTCGCCGTCGTCCCCGTCGGCGCCCGAGTTGGAGACGGCCTCGATCAGACTGTCGACGACCCGCGTCATCTGCTCCCGCTGGACGGCGAGGGCGGCCTTGTGCCGGACCTGGCGCCGGGCCGTCTCCGGGTCGCCGAGCCGCTGCCGGGCCGCGTCCAGGAGCGGCAGGTCGGACACCGTCCAGGCCTGGGCCTCGGCGCGCTGGAGCCTGCGCACCTCGTCGGGGGTGAGCCAGGGGGCGCACATCCGCAGGTAGGCGGGTACCGTCCACAGGTCTCCGACGAGGTCGGCCGCTTCGAGCAGCGGCCAGGCGCGGTCGAAGGCGGTGCGCAGTTCCCTGTTCTGCCGCAGCGACTTGCGGAGCAGGTCGGGCGACACGTCGCCCTCGTGCTTGTCCATCAGGATGGTGAGCAGTTCCTCCCACACCTGGTCGCGCGCCTCGTTGTGCGCGGTGCCGGGTTCCGCCGCGTCGAACGCCACCGCCCACTCGTCGGCGCTCAGGGGGATGTCGGACCAGTGGGTGGTGACCGTCATCCCCTTGGCGGGCGGCTCCTCGTAGAACCTGACGGCCTTCTCGATCGCCCCCACCAGTTCCGCGGACGACTTCAGCCGGGCCGCCTCCGGGTCGGCCTCGATCCCCGCCGTGGCTCCTTCGGCGACGAGGTCCCGCAGGATGCAGGTCTGCACGCCCTCCTCGCCGAGGCTGGGCAGGACGTCCGAGACGTACGACAGATACGGCCGGTGCGGGCCGACGAAGAGCACGCCGCCGCGACGGTGACCGAGGCGGGGGTCGGAGTGGAGGAGGTAGGCGGAGCGGTGCAGGGCGACGACGGTCTTGCCGGTGCCCGGACCGCCGTCGACGACGAGTGCGCCGCGCGATCCCGCGCGGATGATGGCGTCCTGGTCGGCCTGGATGGTGCCCAGGACGTCCCGCATCCGGGGCGAGCGGTTGCTGCCCAGGCTGGCGATGAAGGCGGACTGGTCGTCGAGCGCGGCATGGTGCTCCAGCCCGTCGGCGGTGAACACCTCGTCCCAGTAGTCGCTGATCCGGCCGCCGGTCCAGCGGTACCTGCGGCGGCTGGTCAGCCCCATCGGGTTGCCGTGGGTGGCGCCGAAGAACGGCTCGGCGGCCGGTGAGCGCCAGTCGACCAGCAGTCGGCGGCCGGAGCTGTCGGTCAGGCCGAGCCGTCCGATGTAGAGGGGCTCGGAGTCGTCGGCGGAGACCATGTGTCCCAGGCACAGGTCGAGCCCGAACCGGCGCAGGGTGCGCAGGCGGGCGGTCAACCGGTGGATCTCCGTGTCCCGGTCCATCGCGTGCCGGCCCATGCCGCCGGGTGCCCTGCGCGCGGCGTCGAGCTGCCCGGACACCTCGGCGATGGACTGCTCGAGGCACTCGGCGAGGGCCGCGAAGTGCTGCTCGTCGCCGGCGATCAGCGCCGGGTCGGCCTTGGACGCGAGACGGTCGGGGAGGTCGAACGCGCTGGTGGGCAGGGTGTTCAAATGATCAGCTCCGGTATGAGGTCGTGTGACCATGGTGCACGGCAAAAGGTACGGACCGGCTCGGCGGACCTGGTGGCCGCCCCGGGCGACGCTCCGTCGCGTGGGGTTCAGGCGGACGCGGTGGGCTTTCCCTGGCCGATGGTGTCGAGGACGAGCTTCGCGGCCACCGCCGCCCCGTCGGTGCGGACCGCGTCACCCACGGCCCGCGCCCGCTCGCGGGTCTCGGGGGCCAGGGCGGTGCCGAGCGCGGCGGACAGGGATGCGAAGGTCGGTGTCGGACCGTCGTGTGCCGCGCCGATGCCCAGCTCGGCCACCCGCCCGGCCCAGTACGGCTGGTCCGCGAGCTGGGGTACCAGCACCTGGGGCACGCCGGCCCGGGCAGCTGTCGTGGTGGTGCCCGCGCCGCCGTGGTGCACGACGGCCGCCACCCGGGGGAACAGCGCCTGGTGGTTGGTGTCGCCGACGGCGAAGCAGTCGTCCTGGCCGTCGATCAGGCTCAGGTCGGCCCAGCCACGCCCGACGAGTATGCGGCGCCCCTGCGCACGGACCGCCTCGACCGCCACCTCGACGACGTCCGTCGACTCACGCATGGGCATGCTGCCGAAGCCCACGAACACCGGCGGTTCACCGGCGTCCAGGAACGCCACCAGGTCGTCCGGCAGCGGGCGTTCGTCCGGCATGGCCCACGCGCCGGTCTGTACGACGTCGAAGTCCGCCGTCTCCTGCCACGGGTCCAGGACGGGGTCCGTGGCCAGCCACGGCCGGTCGCCGATCACGTAGTCCCGGACGTCGTCCACCGGGGGCAGGCCGATCGACGCCCGGGTGGAGTTGAGCGCCTCGCCGAACAGCGCGTTGATGTTCTCGGCGTCCAGCTTCCACAGCACCCGGTTGTCGGTCACGTCCGTCGGCAGCGGCCTGCCCGGATACGCCAGCGGGCGGCGCAGCGGGGAGGGCAGGGTGAGCTGCTGGAAGGTGACGGACACGGCAGGGATGCCGAACTTCTCGGCCACCGACAGCGCGCCGGCCGCGGCCGAGATCATGCCGGTCGCCACCACCAGGTCGCACCCGTCGGCAGCCGCGGTGACCCCCTCCAGCTGGCTGGCGAGCACGGCGGCCGCGCGCTGGGGCAGGTTCGCAGCGGACGGCGGTGGCGCCTGGGTGGTCAGCGCACGCGCCGACGGGCCGACCGGCACCAGCTGCACGCCGACACGGTCCAGCAGCTTCGCGAACTCCTCGTCCGCCGGCGCGCACACCCGTACCTCCGCGCCGAGCGCCCGCAGCTCCACAGCGAGCGCCGCCATCGGCTGGACGTCCCCGCGCGACCCGTACGTCGACAACAAAACTCGCACTTCGTGACTCCCCGTTCTCCGCGTTTCCGGCTTCGAGCGGAGATTCTGCGGTACCACCGGGGCCTTGCCGCAAGCCCCCGGGTGCGCTATATGTTGAACATGGCAAGGAGGGCTCAGTCCCCTTGCCCTTTCTTTTTGTCGCCTCCGAGCGCCTGCCGCAGGGTGACCAACTGCGGTGCGAAACCGCCCCGTTCATAGAAGCGGATCGCGTCGGTATTGGCCGCGTACGCCGTCACCTCGGCCTGCTCGGCGCCCTGTCCCCGCGCCCAGGCGAGGAACTCCGTCACCAGAGCGGCCCCGGCCCGGGCCCGCCGGTGCTCGGGGCGGACGTACATGCTGACCAGGGTCGCGGACCTGACCAGCCGCTTGGCCGTGGCCTCGGTGACCGAACCCATCAGGTGTCCCACCACCCGTCCTTGATGGTCCACGACGAGCACGAGGCGCTCCGGGTCCTCCAGCGCGGCCGCGAACGACGCCGCCGCGTGCTCGTGCGGCCAGTCGACGTTGATGGTCGCGTCCCGGGTGCCGCCGTCCTCCGCGAAGAGCCGCGCGCTGGAGGCGACCAGTCCCGGTATGTCCTCCGCGCGGGCGCGCCGCACCGTCACGTCCTGATCAGTCATGCCCGAAGGCTAACGGGAGCCACTGACATCCTGGACACCTGTCCAGCTATAGTGGACGCCTGTCCAATAGTCTGAGGGAGATCATGGCAGCGGTAGCGAACGTGCTGGTGGCCCTGGTGGCCGTGCTGCACGCGTACATCCTGGTGATGGAGATGTTCCTGTGGCAGAAGAAGCCGGGGATGTCCTTCCACGGCTTCGACCGGGAGATGGCCAAGGCCACCGCGGCGATGGCCGCCAACCAGGGCCTCTACAACGGCTTTCTCGCGGCGGGTCTGGTGTGGGGCCTGATCGCCGCCGACCCGACGGGTTTCCGCGCCCAGGTGTTCTTCCTGTCCTGCGTCATCGTCGCGGGCGTGTACGGCGCGGTCACCGCCAACATCCGCATCCTCGTCGCGCAAGCCCTGCCCGGTGCGCTCGCCCTGGGCGCGGTCCTGCTGGCCCGGTGACCCGCACCGCACAGGAGGACCCCCGCGCGGCGCGCACCCGGGCGAAGCTGCGCGAGGCGCTGCTCGCGGAGTGCGCCGAGCACCCGCTCGCGGAGGTCGGCGTGGCCGCGCTGGTACGCAGGGCGGGGGTCGGACGGGCCACGTTCTACGTCCACTACGACGGCCTGGAGGCGCTGGCCGTCGACGCCTGCGCGGACGTCGTACGCGAGGCCGTGGAGGCGTTGCACGCCTGGCGCGGACGGCCCGACCCGGTGCACGCACCGCCCGCGCTGCCGGCGTTCTTCGCCTCGCTCGCCCCCCATGCCGCGCTGTACCGGGCCCTGCTCGGCCCGGGCGGCGGCGGCCCGCTGGGCCGGGTCCTCCACCGCGACCTGCGGGCCTACAGTCTCCGCGAGCGCGAACTCGCGGGTGCCGCCGACGCCCCGCTGGTGGCCTCGGCGGTCGCCGCGACGTTCGCGGGCGTGCTGGGCGACTGGCTGCACGGACTGCTGGAGGGCGACCCGCAGGACATCGCCGACCAGGTCTGGCAGTTGCTGGTCGCCCTGCACGCCAGCCGGTGACGCCTCACGCGCAGCCCATGCCCTTCTTGACCCGCGGCCAGGCCTCCACACCGTCAGAGGTGCGGACGTACGCCGTCTCCTTGTCGTCCGTCAGCCACAACCGCCAGTCCCGCAGGCGGTATCCGGTGTCCTTGGCGTCCGTGGGCATGGTGACGTCCCCCTGGTAGGGGGTCTCCAGCATCTCGCCGCCGAGCACTCCGTCGGGATCGCGGGCGTACAGCACACTGTCCCTGCCCTCCCCCGTGCCCAGGAAGTGCGCCTTCTGCCAGTCGCAGTGGGCGGCGCCGGCCGAGCTGCTGATGACGGTGATCGGCACCCGCTTGCCGTTCCGGTCGGTCCAGACCTCGTACTCCTTGGAGTCGGTCCAGCTCGCCGGGAACTCGGCCGGGTCGCAGGAGGCGCTGGTCTCCGGGCCCCAACCCGGCCGGTTCTCGCGGTCCTTGGCGACGATCACCGCCACCTTGGTCCGGCCGCCGACGTCGTAGGAGAAGAGGACACGGCCGCCCTCCTCGCGCTCCACCCGGTAGCCCTCGAGCGGTACGTCGGGCTGCTCGATCTCGAAGTACGCCTCGAGCCCCTCCTGCGGCGTCTCCCCTCCGTCGCCCTTGCTCCACGGTTCACTGCCGCCGGCCGTGTAGATCTCCCCGTCGCACTCCAGGGCCCGGGCCGCGGCGCCCGTGTCGACGAGGTCGGAGCGGTCGTCCTTCTCCTCGTCCCACGCCTTGCCGTGGATGTACAGCGGTCCGCTGTAGGGCGTGGGCGGTGCCGCGCCCTCGACGACCATGTCCTCCTCGGTCCCGCTCTCGGACCCGCATCCCACGGCGGCCACCGCCATCAGCGCCGTCAGTGCCACCAAGCCTCTGCGCATCCCCCACCCCTGTTCACCGGCCGCAGTCCTGATCCTCAGACGTGGCGGGGGCGGGAAACGTTCGCTTCAGTGGGCGGCAGTCTGGAAGGTCCGCCGGTAGGCCTGCGGAGACACGCCGATCGCCGCGTGCAGATGCTGGCGCAGCGAGGCGCCGGTGGCGAAGCCGACCTGGCCGGCGATCTGGTCCACCGGCAGGTCGCTGGACTCCAGCAGGTGCCGGGCCCGGGCCACCCGCTGCTGGATCAGCCAGCGGCCGGGGCTGAGACCGACCTCGTCGTGGAAGCGGCGGGCGAAGGTGCGCAGGCTCATCCGGGCGTGGGCGGCGAGGTCGGTCAGGGTCAGCGGTTCGTCGAGGCGCGCCAGCGCCCACTCCCGGGTGGCGGCGGTGCTCGTCGCCCCGAGTTCCGGCACCGGCTGCTCGATGTACTGCGCCTGACCGCCGTCCCGGAACGGTGGGACCACACAGCACCGCGCGACGAAGTTGGCCAGTTCGCTGCCGTGGTCCCGGCGCACGATGTGCAGACACACATCCACCCCCGAGGCCGCGCCGGACGAGGTGAGCACCATGCCGTCGTCGACGAAGAGCACCCCGGGGTCGAGGGTGATCCGCGGGAACATGGCGCGGAACCGGTCGGCCAGGTGCCAGTGGGTGGTCGCCGTGCGGCCGTCGAGATGTCCGGCCGCCGCCAGCACGAACGCGCCGGTGCAGATGGAGACCAGGCGTGCGCCGGCGGGGATCATCGCGAGCGCGGCGCTGACCTCGTCGGGCAGCTCGGCGGTGACACGCACGGGGTCGATGGGCGGGATCACCACGGTGTCCGCCGTCCTCAGGATCTCCGGGCCGTGCTCGACGCCGATCGTGAAGTCGGCGTTGGTGCGCACGGGTCGCCCGTCGACGGTGCAGGTCAGCACCTCGTAACGACCCTGGGCAGCGCCGAAGATCCGGGCGGGGATGCCCAGCTCGAAGGGGTAGACGCCCTCCAGGGCCAGCACCACGACTCGCTCGACCCGCTGTATGTCACGCATGGCACGATCCTATCGAAGGTTGGCAATCATGCCATTTTCCTGCGGGCCGGATCTCGGCAGGCTTGATCACCATGAGCACTGTGAAGACGACGATGCGAGCTGTCAGTCAGGACGTCCTCGGCGGTCCCGAGGTCCTGAAGGAAGTGGAAGTGGAACGCCCCGAGCCACGGGCCAACGAGGTGCTGATCCGGGTGCGGGCCGCCGGAGTCAATCCCACCGACTGGAAGCACCGGGCCGCCGGCATCTTCCTGGGCGAGCCCCCGTTCGTCCTGGGCTGGGACGTCTCCGGCGTGGTCGAGGCGGTCGGATTCGGCGTCGCCGCCTTCGCGCCGGGCGACGAGGTCTTCGGGATGCTGCCCTACCCGTACGGAGTGGGCTCGCACGCCGAGTACGTCATCGCCCCGGCCCGCGCCCTGACGCACAAGCCCGCCGCGATCGACCATGTCCAGGCCGCAGCCCTTCCGCTGGTGTCGCTGACCGCCTGGCAGGCGCTGGTGGAGCACGCCGATCTGCGGCCGGGTCAGCGTGTGCTGATCCACGCGGCGGCCGGCGGTGTGGGGCATGTGGCCGTCCAGATCGCGAAGGCGCGCGGGGCCCATGTGATCGGCACGGCGAGTGCGGGCAAGCACGAGTTCCTGCGCGGGATCGGCGTGGACGAGACGATCGACTACCGGGAGACGGACTTCACCGAGGCCGTGAAGGACGTCGACGTCGTGCTGGACACGATCGGCGGCGAGAACACCGTGCGCTCGCTGCGCGTCCTGCGCCCGGGCGGACTCGCCGTCTCGATCCTGCCGGTCGCGCAGGACGAGTACGCGAAGGAGGCGGAGCGGCTCGGCGTACGGGCGGTGTGGATGCTCGTCGACGCCGACCGGTCCGGCATGGAGGCGATCGCGGAGCTGGTGGAGGCGGGGAAGCTGCGGCCCGCGATCGCCGGCACCTTCCCGCTGGCCGAGGCCGCCGAGGCACACAGGCTCGGCGACACCGGCCGGACCACGGGGAAGCTGGTTCTGACGGTGGACTGACCGGGGTCAGAACGTCAGCACGGGCTTGATCGCCTTGCCCGCGCCCATGTCCCGCACCGCCTGGTCGATGTCCGCGAACGGATAGGTGCTGATCAGGCGGTCCAGCGGGAGCCGCCCCGCCTTCACCAGGTCGACCAGGGCCGGGATGAAGGACTGCGTCTCGGCGTCGCCGAGGGTGAGGCCGACGATCCGCTTTCCGCCGAGCAGCCCGTTGACGTCGAGGGCGACCTCGCTGCCGAACGGCGGGGCGCCGACGACGACGAGGGTGCCGCGGGCACCGAGCGCGTCGACGCCCTGCCGCAGCACGGTGACGTTGCCGGTGGTCTCCACCACGCCGTCCGCGCCCCGTCCCCCGGTGATCGCGGCGAGGGCCTCCACGAGGTCCGCCTCACCCGCGTTGACGGTGTGGGTGGCGCCCAACTCCCTTGCCAGGGAGAGGCGTTCGCCGACGCGGTCGACGGCGACGATCGTGGTGGCGGGCGTGAGGGCGGCGGCCATGACGGCGGACAGGCCGACCGCCCCGGCGCCGAGGACCACGATCGTGCTGCCCGTGACCGGCTTCAGCACGTTCCACACGGCGCCGACACCGGTCTGTACGCCGCAGCCCAGCGGGGCGATCGACTCCAGTGGCACGTCGGGGTCGACCTTGACGAGGCTGCGCTCGTCGACCAGGGCCCTCTCGGCGAAGGAGGACTGACCGAAGAAGTGGCCGCCCAGCGCCTCGCCGTCCCGGCTGATGGTGCTGCTGCCGTCGGCCCGGCGGCCGCCGATGAGGTTCAGCGGCAGCCAGGTCGCGCAGTACGCCGGGTGGCCACCGTTGCAGTTGCCGCACTCGCCGCAGGACGTGAACGACAGCACGACGTGGTCGCCGGGCTCGACGCCGGTGACGGCCGGGCCGACGGCCTCGACGACACCGGCGCCTTCGTGACCGAGGACGCCGGGTAGCGGGAAGGGCAGTCCGCCGCTCGCCACACCGAGGTCCGTGTGACACAGACCGGTGGCGACCATACGGACGACGGCCTCATGCGGCCCGGGCTCGTCCAGTTGGACGTCGGCGAGGGTGAACGGTGCTCCGCCGGACTCGACGACGGCGGCGCGGGTGGTGATGGACATCGCGGTAACTCCCTTTGGTTTCAGGCGCGTTCAGTCGAGCGAGACGACGACGGACTTGGTCCTGGTGTAGGAGGCGAGGGCCTCGGGGCCGTACTCCCGCCCGAATCCGGAGTCCTTGACGCCGCCGAAGGGGACCGCGGGGTCGAGCATCGCCCAGTCGTTCACCCAGACGATGCCCGCCTGGAGCTTGTCGGCGATGCGGTGGGCGCGGGCGAGGTTGGACGTCTGGACGCCCGAAGCCAGGCCGTACGGCGTGGAGTTGGCGAGCCGGATGGCCTCCTCCTCGGAGTCGAAGGGCTGCACGGTGAGGACCGGGCCGAAGATCTCCTCCTGGATCACCCGCGAGTCGTTCGGCAGGTCGGCGATGACCGTGGGCTTGTAGTAGAACCCGCCGTCCAGATCGAGGCGTTCGCCGCCGCAGACGATGCGGGCGCCCTCCTTGCGGGCCAGTTCGACGTACTCCTCGACCTTCTTGAGGTGCTTCTCCCCCGCCATCGGCCCGATGACGGTCTCCGGCTGCCGCGGGTCGCCGAGCGGGACGCCGGGCACGGCCTGTTCCAGGATGCCCAGCAGGGTGGCGTAGACCGAGCGGGCCACCAGCAGCCGCGGGCCGCCCATGCAGAACTGGCCGGAGTTGAAGACGAAGCCCTTGATGATCGCGCCGACGGCCTTCTCCAGCTCGGCGTCCTCGAAGACGATGTGGGCCGCGTTGCCGCCCAGCTCCATGGTGACCGGCTTGAGGGCCTCACCGGCGACGCTCGCGGCGTGCCGGCCGACCGCGGTGGAGCCGGTGAAGGCGATCTTGTCGACGCCGCTGTGCCGCAGCAGGGCCTCGCCCGCGACCGGGCCCGCGCCGGTCACGACGTTGACCACACCGTCGGGGACACCGGCCCGCTGGAACAGCTTGGCCATGTAGAGGGCGCTGAGCGGGGTCTCGTCGGCCGGCTTGTGCACGATCGTGTTGCCCGCCGCCAGCGCCGGGGCGATCTTCGAGCCGGCCAGGATCAGCGGGAAGTTGAAGGGGGTGATCGCGGCGACCACACCGAGCGGCTCGCGCCGGGTGTAGGCGAGGGCGTTCATGGGGGTGTCGCGGTTGGCCCCGTGCAGGGTGTGGGCGAGGGCGGCGAAGTGCTCGTAGTCGTTGGCCGCGTTCGTCACGTCGACGGCGTGCGCCAGCGTGATCGGCTTGCCGACGTCGAGACTCTCCAGGCGGGCGATGTCCTCGGCGTTCTCGCGGATCAGCTCCGCGACACGGTGCAGGATGCGACCGCGCTCCCGACCGCTCAACCCGGACCAGGAGCCGTCGTCGAAGGCCTCCCGTGCGGCGCGTACGGCCGCGTCCACGTCGGCGGCGCCCGCCTCCGCGACGGTGGTGAGGACCGCGCCCCGGGACGGGTCGACCACCTCGGTGCGCGCTCCGTCGGCGGCCTCGCGCCACTGTCCCCCGATGAACAGCCGCCCGGGTTCGATCTCGAAGGTGGTCATCACCGCTCCTCAGCTCCATCGCCAAGATTTCAACAAACAGGTTTCCTGTTGGTCCGCAGTCTCTTTACAGACAGGATTCCTGTCAATGCTCTAGGCTGAACTCATGCTCGACACCCAGGCGACCAAGGCAGCCCCGTCACTGCTCTACATGGTCAAACAAGTGGAACTCGTCGTCCGTTCCCACCTGGACGAGCTGGTCAAGCCGTCCGGGATCACGGCGCTGCAATACACCGCCCTGACGGTCCTGGAGCGGCACGACGGGCTGTCGGCCGCACAGCTGGCCCGCGACTCGTTCGTCACCGCCCAGTCCATCGCCGATCTCGTACGGTCACTGGAGAACCGCGGCCTGGTGCGCCGGGAGCGGAATCCGCGCAACCGCCGGGAGTTGCTGATCCTGCTGACCGACACCGCCCGCGAGCTGCTCGCCCGGCACGAGGAGCCCGTGCGGGAGCTTGAGGAGCGGATGGTCCGCGATCTCACCGCACACCAGACCGAGCAGTTCCGCCAGGCACTCACCAGGGCCTGGCACGCCTTGTCGTAAGGCCCGGTCTCAATTCACAGACATATGTCAATCGAACATGCTCAAATTCACTCCATCGAGGGTAACTTGCAGTGCGGGGCAAGGATTTGCGCTCACTCGGGGACCCGGGGACACGGCTGCGCTCGTACGCTCGCTGCACGATGTCACCCCGGCCCCCGGTGACCTGCGAACCCGCCGCTTGAGGAGCTGGTTGGAGGCGATGTCGTCGTGCAGCAGGAACCTGCACCGCTGAGCCGGCATCTGCGTATCCACCAGGACCGTGGACACACGGTGCTGGAGTTCCGCGGCGAGATCGACATCGCGGCGGCGCTGGAGATCGTCCCGTACCTGGACCGGGTGACCGGGCGCGACGGCTCCCGGATCGTGATCGACCTCGGACAGGTCGAGTTCTTCGACTGCTCCGGGCTGCGCCTGCTGTACCGCGCCCGCACCCGGGTCCTCGACCACGACGGCCAGTTACGCCTGGTCTGCGCCCACCCCCTCACCCTGCGCATCATGCGGGTCACCGGCCTGCACCGGCTGCTGCCCGCGCACCCGACCCTGGACGCGGCCCTGGGACAGTCCGAGGCCACGTCCGGCTCGCTGTGAAGGCCTCTACTTGAGGATCTTGGTGACCTGACCGGCGCCCACGGTCCGTCCGCCCTCACGGATGGCGAACTTCAGCCCCTCCTCCATGGCGATGGGCTGAATCAGCTGCACGAGCATCGTCGTGTTGTCGCCCGGCATGACCATCTCGGTGCCCTTGGGCAGGGTCACCACGCCGGTGACGTCCGTCGTGCGGAAGTAGAACTGCGGGCGGTAGTTGTCGAAGAACGGTGTGTGCCGGCCACCCTCGTCCTTGGACAGGACGTACGCACGCGCCTCGAACTCCTTGTGCGGGGTGACCGTGCCCGGCTGGATCACGACCTGTCCGCGCTCGACGTCCTCCCGTTTGATGCCGCGCAGCAGCAGCCCCACGTTCTCCCCCGCCCGGCCCTCGTCGAGAAGCTTGCGGAACATCTCGATGCCGGTGACGGTGGTCCTCGTCTTCGCCTCGTGGATGCCGATGATCTCGACCTCCTTGTTGACGTGCAGAACCCCGCGCTCGATCCGCCCGGTGACGACCGTGCCGCGCCCGGTGATCGTGAAGACGTCCTCGATCGGCATCAGGAACGGCTTGTCCACGTCGCGCTGCGGCTCGGGGACCGCCGTGTCGACCGCGTCCAGCAGATCGAGCACCGACCGGGCCCACCGCTCGTCGCCCTCCAGCGCCTTGAGCGCGGACACCTGGATCACGGGCACGTCGTCGCCGGGGAACTCGTACTCGGTGAGCAGCTCGCGCACCTCCAGCTCGACGAGCTCGAGGATCTCCTCGTCGTCCACCATGTCCGTCTTGTTGAGGGCCACCACGATGTACGGAACGCCGACCTGCCGGGCGAGCAGGACGTGCTCCTTGGTCTGCGGCATCGGCCCGTCGGTGGCCGCGACGACGAGGATCGCGCCGTCCATCTGGGCCGCGCCGGTGATCATGTTCTTGATGTAGTCGGCGTGGCCCGGACAGTCGACGTGCGCGTAGTGCCGGCGCTCGGTCTGGTACTCGACATGGGCGATCGAGATGGTGATGCCGCGCTGCCGCTCCTCGGGCGCCTTGTCGATCTGGTCGAAGGGCGTGAACGGGTTCAGGTCGGGATACCTGTCGTGGAGCACCTTCGTGATGGCCGCGGTGAGCGTGGTCTTGCCGTGGTCGATGTGGCCGATGGTGCCGATGTTCACGTGCGGCTTGGTCCGCTCGAACTTCGCCTTCGCCACTGGGGCCTCCAGGTCACCTGAGTGATGCCGGGCGTCACCCGGCTACCCCTCCATGTCTATTCGCTCCGCGGCGCGTCGAACAGGGCACTGACGGACTCGCCGTTGTGAATGCGCCGCACGGCCTCGGCGAGCGCGGGGGCGATGGACAGGATCCGCAGCTTGTCCGTGCGCTCCTCCTCGGGCACCGGTACGGTGTTGGTGCAGACGATCTCCAGGACGTCGGGCTGCTCGCCGATCCGCTTGAGCGCGCCCGCCGCGAACAGACCGTGCGTGCAGGCCACTCGGATCGACCGCGGCTTCAACTCGCGGAGCCGGTCGAGGAGTTCGAGGACGGTACTGCCCTTGGCGATCTCGTCGTCCAGCACGATGACGTCCCGGTCGGTGACCTCGCCGATGACATCGCTGATACTGACCCGGTCGTCGGCGTAGCGCTGCTTGGCACCGGCGGCCACCTGGGCCCCGATGAGCCGGGCGAAGGCGGCGGCCTCCTTGGCGTTGCCGAGGTCCGGGGAGACCACGGTCGTCCGGGAGAGGTCGTACTGCTGGAAGTGTGCGGCCAGTTCACGCAGCGCGTGCAGATGGTCGACCGGTACCGAGAAGAAGCCGTGCACCTGCGGCGAGTGCAGCGTCATCGCGAGGACGCGGCCGGCGCCGGCCGCCACCATCAGGTCGGCGACGAGACGGCCGCCCAGGGAGATACGGGGTGCGTCCTTCTTGTCGGAGCGGGCGTAGGAATAGTGCGGCATCACCACGCTGATCCGGCGGGCCGAGGCCCCGCGGGCCGCGTCGCACATCAGCAGCAGCTCGACGAGGTTCTCCTGGACCGGCTTGACCAGCGGCTGGATCAGGAAGACGTCCCGCTCCCGGCAGTTGGCCTGGAGCTGCACCTCCAGACAGTCGTTGGCGAACCGGCTGACCCGGGTGGGACTCAGGGGCACCCCCAGATGTGCGCAGACCTCCGCCGCCAGCTCGGGGTGGGCACTACCGCTGAACACGGCGATGTCTCGCACGATCCACTCCTAGCATGATCATTCCAGGCTGCCGGAGCCATGCTACTGACAGGGAAATTCGGTTGCGGTCCGGCACCCGGCCCAGGCCATGATGGCGACGTCCGCATTCCCTCACGTCAGGACCATCCGCATGCGCCGACTCCTCGGAATCCACCAGCCCTTCCACAGGCCCACGGTTCTTGAGGACGCGACCCCGTATGCACACCCTGAACATCGGAATTCTGGCCCACGTCGACGCCGGTAAGACCAGCCTCACCGAGCGGCTGCTGTTCGACCACGGCACGATCGACCGGCTCGGCAGCGTCGACACCGGCGACACCCGAACGGACGACGGCGCCATCGAGCGGCGGCGCGGGATCACCATCCGCTCCGCGGTCGCCGCGTTCACCGTCGGCGACACTCAGATCAACCTCATCGACACCCCCGGGCACTCGGACTTCATCGCCGAGGTCGAGCGCGCCCTGGAGGTCCTGGACGGGGCGGTCCTGGTGCTGTCCGCCGTGGAGGGCGTCCAGGCGCAGACCCGCGTCCTGATGCGCACCCTGCGCCGGCTGCGGCTGCCCACGCTCGTCTTCGTCAACAAGGTCGACCGGGCGGGGGCTCGCGCGCAGGGCCTGCTCGACGACATCCGCCGCAAGCTGACCCCGCATGTCGCGCCGCTCAGCGCGGTCCGGGGGCTCGGGACGAAGGACGCCCGCGTCACGCCCCTGCGGTACGGCGACGAACTGGCCGAATCCCTCGCCGACATCGATCCGGACCTCCTCGCGGCCGTCGTGGACGGCCCCGCGCCCGCACCGGACGACCTGCGCAAGGCCCTCGCCGCCCACACGGCCGACGGCTCCTTCCACCCCGTCCTCTTCGGCTCCGCCCTCGGCGGCCAGGGTGTGTCCCACCTGGTCGAGAACGTGGTCCGACTGATCCCGCCCGCCCCGACGGCCGGAGTCACCACCCCTCGCGGCACGGTGTTCGCCGTCCGGCCGGGACCGGGCGGCGAGCGCACGGCGTATCTCCGGCTCTACGACGGTGAGGTGACGGAGCGTCAACGTCTGACGCTGCGGCGCCGCGACGCCGACGGCCGGACCCGTGAGGTGTCCGGCCGGGTGACGCACCTCGACGTGATCGGCTGCGGCAGCGGCCCGCTCACAGCCGGGAACATCGCGGCGCTCACGGGTCTCACGGGCATCCGCGTCGGCGACCGCCTCGGCGAACTCACCGACCGCGCACCGCAGTTCGCACCCCCGACCCTGGAGACCGAGGTCAGCGCCCGCCGCCCCGAGCAGGCCGCCCGACTGCGTTCCGCGCTCCTCACCCTCGCCGACCAGGACCCGCTGATCCACGCCCGCCCGACGGACGCCGGCACCACCGCGCTCCTGCTGTACGGCGAGGTCCAGATGGAGGTCCTCGCCGCGACCCTCGCCCAGGACTTCGGTGTCGAGGCCGACTTCGCACCCGGGCGGGTCCTGTTCCTGGAGCGGCCGCGCGGGGTCGGCGAGGCCGGCGAGGAGCGGCCGTGGCACGACGGCACCCGCTACTGGGCGACGATCGGGCTGCGGGTGGAGCCGGGACCGCGCGGCTGCGGCGGGGTGTTCACGTACGAGACGGAACTCGGCGCACTCCCCCGGGCGTTCCACTCGGCCATCGAGGAGACGGTCCACACGAGCATGCGGACCGGGCTCTTGGGGGCAGCCGTGACGGACTACCGGGTGACCCTCATCCGGTCCGGCTTCGTCGCGCCGCTGAGCACGGCCGCGGACTTCCGCGGGCTCACCCCGTACGTACTGCGCCAGGCTCTGGAGCGGGCGCGGACCCGGCTGTACGAGCCGTACCACGCGTTCGAGACGGAGGTGCCGCTGGACGCGCTCGCCCCGGTCACCGCCCATCTCGCCGCGCTCGGCGCCGAGTTCACCGGCACGACGGGCGGCAGCACGGCATGGGCGATCACCGGCGAAATCGCGACCCGCCGGGTACGCGAGGCCGAGCTGCGGCTGCCGGGGCTGACGCACGGGGAGGGGGTGTGGTGGTCGCGCCCCTCCGGTGACCGCGAACTGCGGTCACCGTGAGGCACGTTGTCACCACGCAACCCTCCCTGTCACCACGACACGGGCAGATGCAGCGGGCTGCGCGTCATCTGCCCCACCCGCCATTCGATCGTCTCCGGTGTGAACTCGGCCCGTAGCCCCGGGAAGCGCGCGGCCAGGTGGTGCAGGGCGAGTTCGAGTTCCAGGCGGGCGAGCCAGGCGCCGAGGCAGTGGTGAGGGCCGGCGCCGAAGGTGATGCTCGGCGAGGTCAGGGGGGCGGAGAGATCGGGCGGTCCGGGCGGGAAGACGTCGGGGTCGCGGCTCGCGGTGTTGGTCTGGAGGGCGACCACACCGCCCGCGGGGATCAGCACCCCGCCGACCTCGACGTCCTCGACCGCACGGCGGATCAGCCCCGGCAGCACCTTTCCCTCACTGAGCGGGACGGTGCGCAGCAGCTGTTCGGCCGCGACCGCCGCGGACTCCTCGTCGCGGGCGAGCAGCGGCCACCCGTCCCGTCCGTCGGTGAGGAGGTAGACGACGGCGTTGCCGAGCGAGGTCATGGTGGTCTCGTGTCCGGCCACGACCAGCCCGCAGACCAGGGTGATCAACCGCCGTTCCTCGATCCCCAGCTCGTCGCCGGCCGCCACGAGACCGCTCACCAGGTCGTCGCCCGGTTCCTTGCGCCGCTCGGCGATCAGCCCGGCGGCGAACATGCCGAACTCCGTCATCGCCTCGACCACTTCATCCACCTGGTGCGCGCCGCCGGACAGGGCGTGGTCGGCCCAGTGCCGGATCCGTTCGCGGTCCACGTGGTCCAGGCCCATCAGCCGGCAGATCACCGACACGGGCAGCGGCCGGGTGAATCCCTCGATGATGTCGGCCGGTTGTGGCTGTGCGGCGAACTCGTCGAGCAGCGAGGCGACCACGGAGCCCACCCAGGGCCGCCAGCGGGCGATGGCCCGCGGTGTGAACGCCCGCTGCACGGTGCCGCGGAGCAACTGATGGGCGGGGCCGTCCTGGTTGATCAGTCCGTTGGGGTCGTCCAGCAGGTTGGGGACGACGAGCAGGGGCGGGGCGTTCGGGGCGTGCAGGGAGCTCCGGTCGAAGCGGGGGTCCATGAGCACCTGACGCACCTCGGCGTACCGGGTCACGAGCCACACCGGGGTGCCGGTCGCGAGCGTGCCGAGGCGGGGCGGCCCGTGCTCGGGGAGGCTGCTGCGGTGCATGGGGCAGAGGGGCCGGGATGTGCTGTCTGGACTCATTCGGATCTCCAGAAGCGCCGGTTGGGAAGGCTTACCACGCTAGTGCGCCGTCCGTGCCTCCGTCAGCGGTGGCAATCGGCCAACGCTTCGGTCTGACAAGGGTTTTGGAGGGAATTCGAACAGTAGGAAGGAGGGCCGTCGCATGACGACTCCCATCAGGCGCATGTCCAAGCGCATGCCCGGCTGGGCGAAGTTGGTGAGCGCCGTCGTACTGGTGCTCATCGTGTTCTTCGCCGGCATCCGGCTGAGCGTGCTCCCGGGCCTCAAGGACCTGTTCGGCACCGAGACGCATGACCGCTCGGGTCCCGCACTCCTGGAGTCCATCCAGGACCTCAGCCGCTACGACGCCGCCTCCGGCAACTTCCAGGTGGTCGTGGACCTGGAGAAGGACGCCAAGTACCTGCCCGACGCGATCCGCGGCACCCGCACCCTGTACGTCGGGGCGGGCACCGTCGACGCGTATGTCGACCTCGGCAAGGTGGCCAAGGACGACGTGACGGTCAACGAGGACCGCACGACGGCCACGCTGCACCTGCCGCACGCGCAGCTGGGCAAGCCCGCCCTGGACACCGACCGCTCCTACGCGGTGTCCAAGCAGCGGGGTCTCCTGGACCGGCTGGGCGACCTGTTCTCGGACAACCCGAACGGCGAACAGGCCGTGCAGAAGCTGGCGACGAAGCACATCGGTGACGCGGCGAAGGACAGCGGGCTGACCAAACGCGCCGAGACCAACACCACCGACATGCTCGAAGGCCTGCTGAGCTCCCTCGGCTTCAAGGAGGTGCGCGTGTCGTTCGGGACCTGATCGTCTCCTTCGCGACCTGATCAGGAGGTCATGATCCCCGGCAGGGCCAGGGCGCCGAGCAGTGCGGCGCCCACCAGCAACCAGGCCACGTAGTCCCCGATGTGCCCGGACTGCAGGCGCCGCAGCGACAGCGCCCAGCCCGGTGCGGCGAGCAGCTTCGGGCGGGTGACCGCCACGGCGGCGAGGCCCACGGCCAGCGCCGTCGAGACGAGTCCGAGCAGCACTCCGGCCGAGGTCCAGTGCACGGAGGCGACGACGACACCTCCGGACCCGGCTTCGTTCACGGCGTGGGCCACCACGTCGGCGAAGCCGGGTGCCACCCCGACGGCGAGCGCCGCGGCGAGCAGCACCGCCGGGACCGCCGCCATGGTGTCCGGAACCCGGCGCAGTCGCCGCCCGGTCTCGGGCCGCTCCCCGGCACCGGTCGTCTCGTATGCGCCGTCCTTGTCCGGCTTCGGGCCGAGCCCGAGGAACACGCGCGCGGCGACCCGCAGCACCGCACCGGCCGTCACCGCGCTCGTGACGACGTACAGCACGGTCAGCGGACCTCCCGCGGCCTCCTCGGTGACGGCCTTTCCGAGGGCCGTGCCGAAGGGCGGCAGCCCGGCGAGACCGAGCGCACCGACGGTGAACAGCACGGCGACGCCCCGCAGTCGGCGTGCCTTTCCGTGCAGCGCGTGCTCGTCGACGCTGCCGCAGCGGTCGAGGAGGATGCCGGCGCAGGCGAACAGGGCCGCCTTCACTCCGGCGTGGCCCAGCACATACAGGGCGACCCCGTCGTCGGCCTCCGGTGTGAGGACGCCGATGCCGATGAGGAACAGCCCGGTGTGGGCGACGGTCGAGTAGGCGAGCAGCCGTTTGATGTGCCGTTGGTACCAGCACATGACCGCGCCGGTCGCCGCCGTCAGCACGCCGAGCACGACGAGCAGCCGTGTCAGGTCGGCGGCCGGGACGCCGCCGGGTCCGGAGAAGACGGTGCTGTACACCCGCCAGACGCCGTACGTGCCGAGTTCGACCATGACGCCCGACAGCAGCATGCACACGGGGGTCGGGGCGACGGCGTGTGCGTCCGGCAGCCAGAAGTGGAACGGCACGGCGGCGGCCTTCACCAGGAGCCCGGTCAGGACCAGGACGAAGGCGGCGAGGACGAGTGCGTCGGGTGGTCCGTGCGTGTCGAGCCCACGGCCGATCTGTGTCATCGCCAGCCGGCCGGTGCGCGCGTACAGCAGGGCGATGCCCATGAGCATGGCGTACGCGCCGAGCGAGGTGACGACCGCGAAGGTCAGGGCGCCCTGCACGGCCTTGGCCTCCTCGACGCGGGTGCCGGTCAGGGCGTACGCGACGACGCTCATCAACTCGAACCACACGAACGCGTTGAACAGGTCGCCCGCGATCGCGAACCCGCACATGCCGCCCTGGAAGAGCAGCATCAGCCCGGGGAAGGAGCCGGCGTGGCGGCGCGGCGGTTCGTCGAAGTAGTGCCAGGAGTAGATCAGGGCCGCGAGTGTCAGCAGCGAGGCGAGGGCGGCCATGCCGAGTCCCGGGCCGTCCCCGATCAGGACGATTCCGACGCTCTCGCCGTTCACGGGGATCCAGCCACCGGCCCACTCGACCATGGGCGGCGAGGAGTTGAGGAGCAGCACGATCGCCAGGCCGGCGCAGACGGCGCAGACGGCGCAGGCCGTGGACTCCGCGGCCGCCCGGGGCAGCCGGCGGCCCCCGGCGACCAGCAGGGCGGCCCCGAGCAGGGGAACGGCGACGAGGAGGGGCAGCAGGCCGTTCATCAGCCGCGCAGCTCCGAGAGTTCGTCGGGGTCGATCGTGCCGTGCCGTTTGGAGACCTGCACGACGAGCGCGAGGAGCAGGGCGGTGACGGTGGCGCCGACCACGACGTCGGTGAGGGCCAGCGCCTGGACGACGGGATCGACGACGGGCCGGGAGCCGGGCTTGAGATCGGAGAAGACGGGTGCGGTGGCGTCGTCGCGGTAGCCGACGGCCAGCAGCAGGACGTAGGTGGCGGACTGGCACACGGACAGACAGCCGACGGCGTGGATCAGATTGCGACTGGTCGCGAGGCCGTAGCAGCCCACCAGGAAGATCCATACCGCGACCAGGTACGGAAGGACGTCCATCATTTCCCCTCCCCCTCCTCGATCTCGACGGACTGGTCCAGGAAGCGGGCGAGAAGCACCACGACCGCGCAGGCGACCTCCATGCCGATGGCCGCGTTGAGCAGCGGGACGATGCCTGCGGAGGAGAGCGTGTTGAACGTGCCGTACGGCAGCAGGGTGTTGGCGAGGAACGCGCTCGCGCCGACCAGGCCCGCGATGCCGGTGACGAGGTAGGCGGAGACGGCGAGGGCGTCGCCGACCTCGTACAGACCGACGGGGCGGATGCGTTCCAGGGCGCGGTAGTCGGCGCCCAGGTAGAGCAGGTGCAGGGAGGTCGCGGCGACGACCCCGCCCTGGAAGCCACCGCCGGGGCTGAGCTGGCCGTGGGCGATGACGTAGAGGCCGGTGAGCAGGGCGACGGGCAGGACGACCAGGGCGTACCGGCGCACGGGCAGGGCCACGGGCTCGGGTTCGGGGCGGGCGCGGTGTTCGTCGCGGGTCTGGCGCAGCAGGACGACACAGCCGAGGACGGCCGCGAACAGGATGCTCATCTCGCCGAGGGTGTCGAAGGCCCGCTGGTCGAAGTTGACGGAGGAGATCGTGTTGGCGGTGTGCCGGGCGAGAGAGGCCTGTACGGCCCGGTCGCCGTAGGGGTGCCGGTCGCCGCCGAAGGCGGGCAGTTCGAAACAGGCGGCACCGAGCAGCGCGGCGAGCCCCGTGCCGCCGACGGCCACGAGCCCGAGCCGGGTGCGGCGGTTCACTCCTGGCGTCCCTTCCGCCGCGGGCGCCGCCTGACCTTGTGCACGGCGAGCAGAAGCAGCAGCGGGGTCAGCGCGGAGCCCACCGCGAGTTGCGAGAGTCCGACATCGGGTGCCTGGAGCACGGTGAAGAGCACGGCCAGCACCACTCCGAGGACGGACAGGACGAGGGCTTGGCGCACGGGGTCGCGGACCGCCACGGCCGTGGTGGCGGTCGCGGCGACGAGCAGCAGTGCGACGGCCATGACGGCGTCAGCCACGGCGCACCCCGCCGAATCCGCCGGACAGCGCGCGGGAGGCCACGACGTTGCCGCCGATCAGCAGCGCGCCGGTGGCCAGGAGCTTCGCCATGGCCCGGCTCGGCCCTTCGGCCACGCACAGCGCCAGGACGACCGCGGCGCCGAAGCCGGCCACCGCCCAGGTGAGGCCCCAGGCATGTGGCGGGTCCTCGTCCAGTTCGTCGGCGAGCAGCCGGGCGAAGACGAGGGTGCCGACCGGGCCGAGCAGGGCGAGGACCAGGGCGAGATCGACGTAGGACGGACGGTCGTAGCCTCGCGCGAGCAGCAGGAGGGCCGGGCAGGCCAGGGCGGTGGACAGGTTCTGGGCCACGACCCGGCGGCGCAGCGGGCCGGTGGCGACGCCCCACACGGTCGCCCCGACGCCCGCGCCGAGGGCGACGGTCGCGACGAGGGTCCAGCCGTTCACCGGACGGTCACCACCCGCCGCGCGGCGGTCGCCGCGAGCGCCCCCACGGCCGCGGCGGCCGTGCCGACCACGAACTCCAGGGTGTCCACCGCGCTGACGAGGACCAGCCACAGCGCGGTGAGCGCGATCCACCAGGCCAGGACCTCGGCCGCGGTGAGCAGTGTCGTACGCCGGTCCATGCGCCACCTCCTCGGGCCCTGCCTCCACCGAAATGACCCCTGGTGCGGCTTTCACGCCATCCAAACACCGTGGCGGGGGCGGGCGGTGGCGGCGCGCGCGGGTCCGGTCCCGGAGTGCCCCGCCCGCACGAAGGGAAACTGCGGGTGCTCCCGACCCGCCGGGGGCGCGGCCGCATTGTCGGCTCGATCGCGGGTAATCGCCTTACGACGCAGGGAAGTTGAAGACTGGAGGACCGCATGGCCCGTACAGCCTTACGTCCGCGCTCCGCTTTCCGCCTGCGCACCGGCAAGACCGGGACCGCCAAGTCCGGGACCGCCAAGACGGAGACCGCGAAGTCCGGGACCGACCCGAAGAAGAAGGCACCGAAGGAGAGGACCGCCCCGAAGGAGAAGCGCAGCCTCCTCGCGCTCGTCCGCCGCTTCGTGGCGATGGTGGCCGCGTTCGCGTTCATGGTGGCGTTCGCCGTCGTGCTGGCCCGGCTCACACTGGAGCCCTCGCCCGCGTCGGAGTCGCTCACCCACACCAATCTGCACCCGGGCCGTTCCCTGCGGGCCTATCTCGATCAGCCGGAACTGCGGGACGCCGCCAAGCAGATCGGCGGCAACCTGTTGCTCGGCATCCCCTTCGGCGTACTGGTCCCCGTGCTCGCCCCGCGCACCCGTGGCGTCCTGCGCGTGCTCCTGCTGACGGCTGTCGTGATGCTGCTGGTGGAGTTCGCCCAGGGTGCGATGATCACCGGGCGGGCCTTCGACATCGACGACGTCATCCTCAACACCACCGGGGCGCTGATCGGCTACGTCCTGCTGGGGCGGCGGCTGAGCCGGGCGGTGCACCGCTGACGTCAGCGGACGGACAACTGGACGATGGCCGCCGTACCCACCACCACGATCAGTCCGCGCAGGACCGCCGGGTGCAGACGGCGGCCCGCCGCCGCTCCGGCCTGCCCGCCCACGGCGGAGCCGACCGCGAGCAGGGCGACGGCCGTCCAGTCGAAGTCGGCGACGACGAGGAAGAAGAGCGCGGCGACGCTGTTGACGACGGCGACGAGGACGTTCTTGACGGCGTTGAGGCGCTGCAGGCCGTCGTCGAGGCGCAGTCCCATCAGGGAGACGTAGATGATCCCCTGGGCGGCGGAGAAGTAGCCGCCGTAGACACTGGCCAGCGTCAGTCCGACGATCAGCGGCGGGCCGCCGTCGGCGGGCGCCGTGCGGCCCTCGCGGGTACGACGGTCGCGCAGTCGCCGGCCGATCAGCGGCTGGAGGACGACCAGCACCAGCGCGAGGCCCACCAGGACCGGCACGATCCGTTCGAACGCCGAGGCCGGCAGGGCGAGCAGCAGCGTGGCACCCGTCAGGCCGCCCACCAGGGCACCGGCGCTCCACGTGAGGATGCGTCGGTGCTGGCCCGCCAGTTCCCGTCGGTACCCGATGGCCGCGCTGATCGAACCGGGGATCAGGCCGAGCGCGTTGGAGACCGCGGCCGTGACCGGCGGCAGGTCGACCGCGAGCAGCACCGGAAAGCTGATCAGCGTCCCGGACCCGACGGCCGCGTTGACGGCACCGGCACCGAGGCCCGCGGCGAGGACGGCGAGCGGCTCTCCGAGATCTTCCATGAGGGGAGCTTAGAAACGGAACGCTTCGGCGAACACCGAATCGTCCCGCACACCCCCGACGGGCCCTGGGTCCTAGTGCCGGGTCCAGGTGAACTTGTCTCCGCCCACCCAGCGCACCACGTCCGGGTCGTCGAGGTCGTGGACCGTGATGCCCCACGCGGCGGCGGCCTCCAGGACGTCGGTGACGGCTTTCGCCTCACCGACCACCTCTCCGTCGATCTCCACGATCCGGAACGGCGGTGTACCGGGCTGCACCCCGAGCACCAGGATTCGCGGATTCGAGATGTACGGGCTCGCGATTTCGGTCATGCCATAGAGCGTAGAACGCATTGCGCAAGAGGGACATGAGAGGGCAAAGGCAGCCCTGCGTCCGCCGTGCGAGCCCCGTAGAGCTGGGGAACCCTGGAGGAGGAGGTGGCGATGGACCCCGTCGAGGCACTGGACCGGATCGCCTTCCTGCTGGAGCGGTCCTTGGCGCCGACGTACCGCGTACGCGCCTTCCGTACGGCTGCCCGGGTGCTGGCGGCACTGCCCGAGGGGGAGATGCGCGAGCGGGCGGAGGCCGGGACGCTGGAGTCGCTCAAGGGGGTCGGGCCCAAGACGGCGAACGTGGTGCGTGAGGCGCTGGCCGGAGAGGTGCCGGGCTATCTGGACAAGCTGGAGGGTGAGGCGCCCGCCGGGCCGGCCGTACGGGGCGGGCAGCGGCTGCGGGCGCTGCTGCGGGGCGACTGCCATCTGCACTCCGACTGGTCGGACGGCGGCAGCCCCATCGAGGAGATGGGCCGGACGGCGGCGGAGCTCGGGCACGAGTGGGCGGTGCTGACCGACCACTCCCCGCGACTGACCGTGGCCCGCGGCCTGTCCCCCGAGCGGCTGCGCGAGCAGCTGGACGTGGTGGCGGAACTGAACGCCGGCTGGGCGCCCTTCCGGCTGCTCACCGGCATCGAGTGCGACATCCTCGACGACGGTTCGCTCGACCAGGACGAGGAGCTGCTCCAGCGGCTCGACGTCGTGGTCGTCTCCGTGCACTCCAAGCTGCGCATGGACGCCCGCTCGATGACCCGCCGCATGGTGGCCGCCGTACGCAATCCGCACGCGGACGTCCTCGGTCACTGCACCGGACGGCTGGTCACCGGCAAAGGGCGGCCCGAGTCGGAGTTCGACGCCGAGGAGGTGTTCGCCGCGTGCGCCGAGTCGGGCACGGCCGTGGAGATCAACAGCCGGCCCGAGCGGCTCGACCCGCCCCGGCGGCTGCTGCGGCAGGCCGTGGCGGCGGGCGTGCTGTTCTCCGTCGACACCGACGCGCACGCGCCCGGCCAGCTCGACTGGCAGATCCTCGGCTGCGCCCGGGCCGAGGAGTGCGGGGTGCCCGACGAGCGTGTGGTCACCGCCTGGTCGCTGGAGGAGCTGTTGGCCTGGACCCGGGAACGCCGGGTGCCCGCCGGAGTGACCGGCCCCTGACGTGGTACTCGTGCGCTGCGGTGTGCGGTGCGGGACAAGGAGGACGGGTTATGGAACGCGCGGCGGTGTTCGACGTCGACGGAACCCTGGTCGACACCAACCATCTCCATGTGGCGACCTGGTGGGAGGCGTTCCGCCAGGCGGGTCACGACGTGTCCATGCACGCCATCCACCGGGCGGTGGGCCTCGGCTCCGAGGATCTCGTCGCCCGTCTGATCGGCGAGAACCGGGCCGAGCAGGAGGCGGACGCACTGAGCTCCGCCCACAAGGCCCTCTACGGCCAGTACTTCGACCGGCTGCCCGCGCTGCGCGACGCGGGGCGGCTGCTGCGGCGCCTCGACCACGAGGGCTGGGCGGTGGTGCTCGCGACCTCGGCGGGCGGTGCGGAACTGTCCGCGCTGCGCCGCGCCATCGGCGCCGACGACGCCATCACCGCCACCGCGAGCGCCGACGACGTCACCGAGGGCAAGCCCGCGCCGGAGCCCGTCGAACACGCCCTGGAACTGGCGGGCGTGCCGCCCGAACGTGCGCTGTTCGTCGGCGACACCGTGTGGGACATGAAGGCGGGCAGCCGGGCCGGGGTGTGCTGCGTGGGCGTGCTGTGCGGTGGCATCCCGCGCGCGGACCTGGTGGAGGCGGGCGCGGAGGCGATCTACGACGACCCCGCCCAGCTGCTCGGGTCCCTCGCGGACAGTCCCTTCGCCCGGCTGCCGTCCGAGCGGTGACACAGGTCACGCCATAACGCGACAGGCCGGGGAACACCCCAGGGTGGTTGCCCGTTGAACCACATGTGGGTGCGGATGGGACAGTGTCCCCGGGCCTCACCTTTTGCCCACAGGGACGATCGTTCGGCTGAAGCCCTGTGGAGCCTTCGCCGAGAGGCGACCGCCATCCGCGCCCACATCAGGACCGCCCCGACCGTGATTCCCCCGTCCGGTCGGGGCTTTCTCTTGTCCTGGACCGTCCTCGGCAGGTTCCGCTTGACTTCGAGAGCACTCCAATTCGTAGCGTTCCCTGCATGAGCACTGCACAGCACAAGATCGGATCGGGCTTCGACGCCCGCAGCACCGCCGAGGACGTTCTCGCCGGCCTCGACCTCACCGGCAAGCTCGCGGTCGTCACCGGCGGCTACTCGGGACTCGGCCTGGAGACCACGCGTGCGCTCACCAAGGCGGGCGCCCGGGTCGTCGTGCCGGCCCGCCGGCCCGCGGCCGCCCGGGAAGCCGTGGCGGGCATCGACGGCGTCGAGGTGGACGAGCTGGACCTCGGCGACCTGGACAGCGTGCGCGCCCTCGCCGAGCGGTTCCTCGCCTCGGACCGCCGCATCGACTTCATGATCGACAACGCCGGGATCATGGCCTGCCCCGAGACCCGGGTCGGCCCCGGCTGGGAGGCGCAGTTCGCCACCAACCACCTCGGTCACTTCGCGCTGGTCAACCGGCTGTGGCCGGCGATCGAGAGCGGCGGCGCCCGGGTGGTGTCAGTGTCCTCGCGCGGCCATCACTTCTCCGGTATGCGCTGGGACGACGTCCACTGGCAGCGCGGCGACTACGACAAGTGGTTGGCGTACGGCCAGGCCAAGACCGCGAACGTCCTGTTCGCCGTCCAACTGGACCGGCTGGGCCAGGAGCACGGCGTCCGGGCCTTCTCGCTGCACCCCGGCGGCATCATGACGCCCCTTCAGCGGCATCTGCCCAAGGAGGAGATGATCGCGAGCGGCTGGATCGACGAGGACGGCAACCCGATCCCGCAGGTCGGCTTCAAGACCCCGCAGGAGGGTGCGGCCACCCAGGTGTGGGCCGCGACCTCGCCCCAACTGGACGGCCTCGGTGGTGTGTACCTGGAGGACTGCGACATCGCCGAGCCCGCCCCGGCCGACGGCGAGCGCAGCGGCGTCAAGGACTGGGCGGTCGACCCGGAGCAGGCCGCCCGGCTGTGGGAACTGTCGGCGGAGCTGACCGGCGTGAACGCGTTCCGCGCCTGACCCGAGCGCTACCCGACCCGGCAGTAGACGCCCTGCTCGCGACGGCCGGCGCTACCGGCGAGAGCCGCCAGACCGGCCACGATCCCGTGGGCGGTCTCCGGGTCGAAGACCTCGCCGTCCCGCGCACGCAGGTCCACCCACGAGACGGCGACGTCACGGAGGCGGGGCTGCCCGGCCGCGGCGAGTGCGGCGCACAGCCGGGGCGAGAGCGCGAACACGAGGCACTCGTCCTCGTCCCGGTCGGCGACCGTACGGGGCTCCCCGGCCTCCACGAGGTCCGTGAACGTGCCGCCGACGAGGAGGCATTCCCACTCGACCACGGCCTCCTCGACGTCGAAGTTGCCGAGGGAGAGCGACGCGCGGGCGGGCCCCGGCCGGGCCCTCAGCGCCGTGGCGGCCGACGTGTCGTCCGGCGCGACGAAGAAGTCGATCACGGTGCTCACCGTCAGTCGTCCCCCTCCCCCGCGTCCGCGGGGTCGACGTCCTCGCCGACGGTGTACATCTCCTTGACCTTCACCTCGGAGACCCCGCGGCCCTCCGGGAAGACCCGTCGCCAGTCGCCGATGACGTGCAACTCGTCGGTGCCCATGGCGCGGACGACCATGAGGCCCTCCTCATGGGCCTTGTAGGCCTTCATCCAGAGGTTGGCGAAGGCCTGGGAGCGGATGAGGTGCATCCAGTCGGGGCGGTAGAGCTCCCGGTTGTAGTTCGACTCGCCCATGGTGGAGACGAACTTGGAGTACATCGCCTTCACGTACTCCAGCGTCACCTCGTCGTCCTCGGCGATCGCCCGGTCCCGGGCGTCCTTCAGCGCGACGCGGAACTTCTCCAGGAGGCTCTCGGTCGCGCCCGAGGTGAACGACTCGTGGATCTCCGGCGGGTCGCACAGCCCGTACTTCGGGCCCGACAGGCGCAGCAGCAGGCGCAGGGTCGGTTCGGTGACCCAGAGCGGTCCTGGCTCGTCGCGGTTGCCGATCGGGTTGGGCAGCTGGGCGTCGTGGTCCCACTCGGAGGGGGTGATCAGATGGACACCGGCCCGCCGACGGTCGTGGTCGAAGCCGGTGGAGTGTTCCAACTGGCCGATCGGCAGATGGGTCTTGAGCGCCGACAGGTAGGCGCCGTTGATGTCGAGGGCGGTCACCTCGTGGGCACCGGAGGGGAGTTCGGTCCGCGCCCACTTGGGGCGGGCCTCCCAGATCCGGTCCGCGCCGCGGGCGGACTGCTTGCGCAGGACCTCCGGGATCCAGGGGTGCGCCACGACGTCGTAACGACCGCCCTTGCGGGTCTCGTCCAGCAGCGCCATGGCGTCCGGGATGGCCCGCTTCACCAGGGCCGCGGTCGCCGCCTCCAGATCGCCGCTGTGCTTCTCCAGGGCGGCTGCCACCGCGGCACCGATCAGGTCGGGGTCCTGCGAGGCGGTCTGCATACGGCGTCCGACGGGGACGACACGGACCGGCTCGGCGGCGCGGTCGCGCTGTGCGGAGGGCGGCTTGCGACTCTTGGCCGAGGCAGGCTCCTCGCGCCCGGATGGAGCGACCGGGGACGCCACGGGATCCGGCTCCGCGGGCGCCGGCGTACCGCAGTCGGCGGGGTCCAGATGCTGGGGGAAGCCCGCGACCTGGTGCCGGGCGGGCATCCCGCACAGGACGCAGGGCCGGGGAGCCGACAAGGCCTCGACCTCGTCCGACTCACCCGTCTCGCCCGTCCCGTCCGGGGTCTGGTCGGCGTCGTCGGCATCGGTCTCCGGCTCTACGACGTACTCGGCGCCCGGTGTCCCGGCCGCCTCCTCCGTCCGCGCCGCCAGTTTGGCCTGCGCCCCCTCCAGGAAGTACGCGTACTTCTCGCGCACGGCCCCGCTCGGGTCCCGCCCCGCTTCCCAGCCACCGACGGTGGAGGGACTGACGCCGAGCGCCTGGGCCACCTGGGAACGGGAGAGGTTGAGGCTCTCCCGCAGCTCGCGCCGCACATCGGCCGGTGGCAGCGGCACCTCCTGGCGGGCGCCCGCCAGGAGGGCGTCGATCGCCTCGAAGTCCGTCATCGGGTCACCGCCGTCGGTCCCGCGGTCCGGCGCCGCCGCACGGGCAGCGTCTCGCAGGCCCGGGTCGGTCCGGCGAGCAGATCGAGCACATCGATGCCGAAGTGCGCGGCGAGCACGTCGCAGTCGGCCAGGCTCCAGGCGGCGCTGCCGGACTGACGGCGGCTCACCTGCGCCTGGCTCACCCCGAGCGCGACGGCGACCTCCGCCTGCGACTCACCCGTCGCATGCATCAGCGCGGCGACCGAAGACCTCACACGTTCTCCCAAGGACAGTCCCACCCCGCCAACCCTACCCGGCCTCATGCGCCATCCGTATGAACCATTCCGAGAGCGCAAAACTGAGTTGCATCCTCGCCGCCCGGGTACTCGGTCCGCCCCATCGTGGGGCACGCCCGAGAGGAGTCGAACGTGAGCAGGATCGTTGTCACGGGCGCCACCGGAAACGTCGGCACGAGTGTGGTGCGTCTGCTGTCGCAGGATCCGGAGGTCGACTCCGTGCTGGGGCTGGCGCGCCGGATCCCTGACTGGTCGCCGCCGAAGACGGACTGGTCGGCGGTGGACCTGTCGTCGCAACAGGCTGATCTGGAGAAGGAGTTCGCGGGTGCGGACGCGGTGGTGCATCTGGCCTGGGCGTTCCAGCCGACGCACGATCCGGCGGCGACCTGGCGGACGAACGTGCTGGGCTCCATCCGGGTCTTCGAGGCGGTGGCCGCCGCCGGGGTGCCGGCGCTGGTGCACGCGTCGTCGGTCGGCGCGTACTCGCCGGGGCCCAAGGACGAGGCCGTGGCCGAGTCGTGGCCCACGCACGGCTGGCCGGATGCCGCGTACTGCCGGGAGAAGGCGTATCTGGAGCGGGCCCTGGACACCTTCGAGCGTGATCACGCCGAGGTGCGGGTGGTGCGGATGCGGCCGGCGTTCCTGTTCAAGCGGGAGTCGGCGAGCGAGCAGCGCCGTATCTTCGGCGGCCGCTTCCTGCCGGGCCCGCTGGCCCGTCCGGAGCTGCTGCCCTTCCTGCCCGACATCCCCGGGCTGCGGGTCCAGGCCCTGCACACGGACGACGCGGCCAAGGCATACCGCCTCGCGGTCCACTCCGATCTGCGCGGCGCCTTCAACCTGGCGGCCGAGCCGCCGGTCGACGCGGAGCTGCTCGGCGAGATGCTCGGCGTCGACCGGCGGGTCCGGCTGCCCCGCACCGCGGCCCGCTCGGCGCTCGCCGCCGCCTGGGGACTCCATCTCCTCCCGGCCTCCCCGCACCTCTTCGACGCGGTCCTGCGCCTCCCGCTGATGGACTGCACCCGCGCCCGTACGGAACTGCGCTGGAACCCCGAGCACACGGCGAACGAGGTGCTGGAGGAGTTCCTCAAGGGCCTCCAGCAGGGCGCGGGAGCCAGCACGGAACCGCTGCGGGGGCGGAAGGTGGGCTGACGCCGACGCCTGTGCCGTCCCGGGGACGGCACAGGCGTGTGTGCGGGCGGTCGGAGGAGGCGGCGCACGGCCGGGGTCAGCCGGTGGGCTCCTGCGGTACCGGGTGCTCGGAGTGGACGCCGGCCTGGCGCGGTGCGCCCTGGCGGCCGGTGCCCGCCTCGTCGGTGTCGGGGACCTCGGAGTCGGGTTCTTCCGTGTCTGCCGCCTCGGGATCGGCGTCCCAGGGGTCCTCACCGTCGCCTGCCTGCTGGTCCGGCATGTCCCGCGGCACGGGTTCGTCGCCGGGGCCTTTGCCGTGGTGGTCGGCCATGGCGCCCTCCCTTCGCGTGGTCCGGGCGACTCGCGAGTACCTCCGCCCTCACCGGCGAAACCTCAGTGCGGAGCCCGCTCCTCCAACGCGGTGCGCCAGGCCGGATGGGGTCCCTCGGGCGCGGGCTCGGGGCGGCGGCCGCCGCGGGCGAAGAAGTCGGCCAGCGGCAGGATCGCGGCGCCGACGGTGACCGCGTCGGGGCCGAGCCGGCCGAGCTCGATGGTGACCTTCTCGGCCGGGTGGCGCAGGGCGTAGGAGGAGGCGTGGCGGCGTACGGCGGGCAGGAAGCGGGTGCCCAGCTGGAGGCCGGCCCAGCCGCCGATGAGGATGCGCTCGGGCTGGAAGAGGTTGATGAGGTCGGAGAGGCCGGCTCCCAGGTACTCGGCGGTCTCCTCCAGCACGGCCAGTGCCACCGGGTCGCTCGCACCGCCCTCGGCCGGGTACGCGGCGGCCAGCATCGCGGTCACCGCGGTCTCCTCGTCGGCGCCCTCGGGCGGCCGCCCGCCCTCCTCGCGCCAGCGCTCCAGCAGCGACTCGGCGCCCGCGTAGGCCTCCAGGCAGCCCAGCGCACCGCACCGGCAGCGGCGTCCCTTGACCCGTACCGTCAGATGGCCCCATTCGACCGCCCGCCCGTTCTCCACCTCGGGCGTGACGAGGCACGCGCCGACGCCGGAGCCGAAGAGGACGACGACCGCGTTGTGCGCACCGCGCCCACCGCCGAACCACATCTCGGCCTGGCCCAGCGTCTTGGCGCCGTTGTCGATGAAGTACCGGACGGTGTCGGGCAGTCGGGAGGTGGAGCGGAGCAGTTCCTCCAGCGGGACCGCGTCCCAGCCGATCGTCTGTCCGTGGACGACGGCGCCCCGGTCCGGGGAGTGTTCGACGATGCCGGGGACGCCGATGCCGACGCCGAGCAGGTGGTCGGGGGCGATGCCGGCGGTGTCGAGCACCTCGGCGACGCCGTCGCGGATGTGGTCGACGATGACCTCGACGTCGTAGCCCTGCCGCGTCAACGGGCGTTCGGCGCGGGCGAGTTCGGTGAGGGTCAGGTCGAACAGCTCGATGCGCACCCGGGTTTCGCCGACGTCGACACCGATCATGTGGCCGCTGCCGGGCGCCACCCTCAGCAGGGTGCGGGGGCGGCCGCCGTCGGAGTCGACGCTGCCGGCCTCCTCCAGCAGGCCGTCGGCGACCAGGTCGGCGACGACGTTGCTCACCGAACCGGAGCTCAGGCCCGTGGCCGGGCCGAGCTCGAAGCGGCTGAGAGGCCCGTCGAAGTAGAGCCTTTGCAGCACGGCCGTGCGGTTGGCCCGCCTCAGATCGCGTACCGTGCGCCCGTTCCGCCCCGCCATGTGTGGCCCCCTTCGAACCCTGTCCGACCTGCAACATACCGCTGCGGGAGCACTTTCCACGACCCCTTAATTCACGATGTGAACTATGAGAGCTCCGCGATCTCGGTCAATGCGGCGAGCAGTTCCGGTGCAACCGCTTCCTGTCGCCAGCGCCGATCGCCCTCGCCCATCTCCCTCGGGACCGTCTCGGTGAGCATGATCAGGTAGAGATAGGCACGGTAGAGGGCGTACCGGAGGCGGGCCGCCACGTCGAACCCGGCGCGGCCGCCTTCCTCCCGGTAGCCCGTCAGGAACGCCTCGTCGGTCCTGATGTCGCCCAGCAGTGCGAGGGAGACGAAGTCGGCCAGGGGGTCGCCCCAGAACATGCGCTCGCCGTCGATGAGCCCGCCGATCCGGGCGCCCCCGTCCACGCGCTCCACCAGGATGTTGCCGGTCCACAGGTCGAAGTGGACGAGACTCGGGACTGTCACCTCGTCGAGCGCGCCGTACGCGGGACGCAGCGCGTCCGCCACCTCGTCGACGGGGCGGGGCAGTTCGGCACCGTAGCGGCGGGCGTCGTCGAGGACCGCGTCGAGCATCCCCGTGAACGCGGTCCGCCAGTCGGGGGCGAGCGGGCCGAGGGCGCCCGACGGGTAGCCGAAGGCGGGGCCGGTCACCCGGTGGAGGCGGGCCACCTGGCGGCCCAACTCCGCGCGCAGGCCTTTCTGTTCGGCGCCGGTGAGCTGTCCGTCCCAGGGATCGCCGGGGACGGCCGTCATCAGCAGATCCTCCCGCCCGAGGATCACGACCCGGGGCGCCGGCACGTCCACCTCGGCGGCCCCGCGGTAGAACGCGGCCTCCGCCACGAGGAGTCGGCGCTCGTGGCTCAGTCCGGGGACGGTCTCGGCGGGCGGCACCTTCAGCACATAGCGGCTGCCGTCGGCGAGGACGAGTTCCTCGACCGTGTTGTAGGTGCCGCCGGTCAGCGGGCGCAGGCGGGCGAGGTGTCCGGGTGGCAGGCCCGCCTCCTCCAGGATGCGCCGAGCCCGTGCCCAGGAGTCCACCACCGTGCGCCCGCCTCTCCCCTTCGCAACGCTTCGGCCGGCCCGCCGCGTACACGTCCTCGACGTAGCGCCCGTCCGCGATCAGCCCGTCGAGCCATTCCCCGGCGGCCGCCGCGTGCTTTCCGGTACAGCGTACGGAACGCCTCCCGGACACCCTGCGCCGTCCGCGAACCGCCGCCGCAGACGTACACCCGCACTCCCACGGCGAGCAGACCCCACACCTCCCCGGCCTCGGCGGCGATGCGGTGCCGCACGAAGCTCACCTCGGACGGCTCACCCGTCTCCTGCGGCGGCTGTCCGCGCGGCCGGGCGCGGGCAACCGTACGGAACTGGTCGCCCGCGCCTATGCGCTGGGGGTGCTGACGCCCGGGGTGTGGCCGCCGACGCCCGCGTAGGCCGTGCCCGCGCCCTGCGGGGCTCCGAAGCGGGCGAGGGTGTGCCAGACCTTCTTCAGGTCCTGGAGTTCGTAGCGACCGGTCCGGGCGGCGTCCCCGATGATCCGCGGGTCGATCCATCCGTCCTCGGCGATCCGCGCACCCAGCTCGGCGTACTCCTCACCGCGGTAGTCCGCGTGCCGGCGCAGTCGCTCCACGGTGATCCGGTACCCGGGATGCCAGTCGACGGGGCAGGGCAGCAGCCGCGCCGCCGCCTCGACGGGTGTGCCGCGGTAGCACGCGTCCAGGACGAGCGCGGCCACGTCCGTGGTGAGGGAGACGCCCCCGTGCACCTGTGCCTCGATGTAGTCGTTGAGGGCGTCCTGCTCGTCCGCCTCCGCCAGTGCGACCAGCGACATGCCGGCGGCGACGCCGAAGTGGGCCGGCTCGGCGGCGCTGTCGGGGTAGCAGAAGGTGGCCCGGGACAGCGCCGCACCGGTCAGCCGGAAGTGCGAGGAACCGAAGCGCGGGGCGGCGCCGACCACCTGGCGCCGGAAGTCCAGCGCGCCGTACACGGGCCGGTCGGCCGCGGCCGCCTCGTCGTAGGCGCCGCCGAAGATCCGGCTCTCCCAGCGCCAGCGGTCGCCGCCGGGGTGGGCGGTGAGGCCGCCGTTGCTGGTGCCGGTCACGAACTGCGACCGGTAGGCGCCGTCCCGCGCCAGCGCCTCCAGGATGCCCACCCCGCCACTCAGCCGGTCAGGGTGGAAGTTGAGCGTGATGCGTACGTCCGGGGCGACGGGCGGCCCCGCCGACCGCTGCGCCACGTGCCGCAGCGCCGCCCTCGCCCCTGTTGAGCGGACGTTCTCGTAATTCACTGGTTCCTCCTCGCCGGGGCTGTCTATCCTGACTGAACCTAGGGGCACTAGTTTTTTTACCCTCAGGTTTCGGCAACAAGGTGACATCCCCAGGAGGCTCCCCCATGAGATCACTGACCGAGCACGACATTCGCGACTCTTTTGTGAACTGTTCGAAGGGGGAGGCCAAGCGCGTGGCCGTGCCGCGTGATCTCGACGAACGCCCCTGGGACGATCTCGACTTCCTCGGCTGGCGAGATCCCGGGGCGCCGGACCGCAGCTACCTGGTCACCGAGCGGGGCGGCCGGCTCGTCGGCCTGACGCTGCGCCTGACCACCGGCCACCGAGGCTTCCTGCACCGCAGCATGTGTTCGCTGTGTCTGACGACCCATCCGGGCGGCGGCGTCTCGCTCATGACCGCGCGCAAGGCGGGTACGGCCGGGCGGGAGGGCAATTCCGTCGGTCTGTACATGTGCACCGACCTGGCCTGTTCCCTCTACGTCCGCGGCAGGAAGGTCCCGCCGAGCACCCTGCGGATCGAGGAGAGTCTGACGCTGGAGGAGCAGATCGCCCGCACGACGGGCAATCTGTCCGCCTTCATCGACAGGGTCCACTCCTGACTCAGTCCACGGCGAGCACGATCTTGCCCCGGTTCCCGCGCCGCTCCAGCTGCTCGTGGGCGGCGCGCGCCTGCGCGAGGGGCAGTACGGTCTCGACCGGTACGCGATAGGCGCCCGCGGCGACCCGCTCGGCCAGTTCTCGCAGGTCGGCGCGGGGGTCCCAGCCGTGGCGCTGTCGGTTGGTGAGCTGGAAGCCGAGGATCGCGGCGTTCTTCGGGTAGAAGTCGCGGGTGTCGATGGTGCTGGGCGCCAAAGCGACGTTGGCGAGCGCCACGACCCGGCCCCCGTGTCCGACCTGGCGCAGGCTCCGCACGAAGGCGGCGCCTCCGACGATGTCGAGGACGACGTCGGCACCCCGCCCGTCGGTCAGCCGCAGCACCTCCTCGACCTCGGCCTCGTCGGGGTACGCGGAGGTGTCGAGGGTGGTGTGGGCGCCGAACTCCCCCGCCCAGGCCGCCTTCTGCGCCGACCCGGCGAGCGCGATGACGCGGGCCCCGGACTCGGCGGCGATCTGCACGGCCGCGGTGCCCACGCCGCTCGCGGCGGCCTTCACCACCACGGTGTCCTCCTTGGTGACCTTGGCGAGATGCCGTACGCAGTACCAGGCGGAGAGCCAGGCGATGGGCAGCGTCGCCGCCTCGGTCAGCTCCACCCCGTCCGGCAGGGCGACCACCTGGGTGACGGGCACGGCCGCCAACTCGGCATAGAAGCCCGGTGACTTCACCCCGTCCAGCGCGATGACCCGCTGCCCGACCGCGAAGTCGGTCACCCCCTCCCCCACCGCGGCAACGACACCGGCCGCCTCGGCGCCCGGGATCAGCGGCGGCCGACCGACGTTGTGGTAGACGCCGGCCCGCCGCAGCGCGTCCACCCGGTTCACGCCGGCGGCGGCGACCCGGACGAGCACCTCCCCCGGGCCCGCCACCGGATCCGGCACCTCGGTCTCCACCAGCACCTCGGGTCCGCCGAACTCCTCGATCCGCACCGCACGCATGGCCCACCGCTCTCGTCGTGACTGACACCACTTGAACTGGTGTCACTCTGCGACACCTGTTCAAGCGGTGTCAAGAGACTCGGACGGCAGGTAAGCTCGCCCCCATGACCAGCACCGACCCCGAGCTCGCCTTTCCGTTCGTCGGCGGCCGACCCTGTCTGGACTTCGTGGCCACGCTCGGCAAGCGGCACGCCACACCCAAGGAGCGACTGCCGGAGCCCGCCGCGCTGACCCGCTGGCTGACGGAGGCGGAGTTGGTGGTGGGCGAGGAGCCGGCACATGTCACCGCGCGGGATCTCGCCGACGCGCGCGTGCTGCGTGAGGCCGTCAACCGTCTCGTACGCACCGCGATGGCCGGGCGGGAGCCGGCGGCGGCCGATGTCGAACTGGTCAACGACGCGGCGGCCAAGCCCGATCTGGCACCCCAGCTGGGCGCGGCACGCTGGACGGCCCGGCATCCGGCACGGGCCGCCCTGGCGACGGTGGCCCGGGACGCCGTACTGCTGGCGGGCGGGCCCCTGATCGAGCGGGTCAAGGAGTGCGGGAACCCGGACTGCTCCCTGCTGTTCCTCGACGACTCCCAGGCCCGGCGCCGCCGTTGGTGCTCGATGGACCGCTGCGGCAACCTCGCGAAGGTCTCCGGTTACCGGTCCCGCAGCCGGGCCGCCACCACCCGGTGAAGGTGGGCCAGGACCAGGACGTCGTCACTGCGGGCGAGCGGGGCCATCCGGCCGTCCTGCGTCACGGAGTGCGGAGAACACCCGGTCGCCACTGCGGATCGCGGCCGAGGAAGGCGAGCAGCGCGTCGGCCCTGCCGGAGCCGTCCGGCACCTTCCGGGCGGGTGCGAACACCCGGTAGGAGTCCCGGAGATGATCCACGAGCCGTTCCGCGAGCGGCCAGATCCCCTCGGCCAGTTCCTCCGTCAACGGCGCGTCCTGGCCCGTCGCGACCGCGATGTCCCAGGCGTGCACGGCCGCGTCCATCGCGGCCGCCGCGGCGGCCAGTGGCAACGGCAGCGGTCCGAGCGGGGTCGGCACCTCGTCCGCGGCGGCGGGCAGAGCGGCGTACGCGTCCGCCACCAGCCGCAGCACCTCCTCCAGCTCCGCCGACGGTTCCGCGGCGAGTGCGTCGACCGGGGCGAAGGGGTCGGAGTCCGGACGGCCACCGGTGATCGCGAGGCCGTAGCCCTGCTGGTCGATACGAGCGTGGTGGAGAACCTGCCGGGCCGTCCACTCGGTGCACGGCGTCGGCGCTCCCCACGCCGTTTCCGGCACCGCCGCGACCACGTCACGCAGGTAGTCGTGCGCTCCCGTGAGAACCTCAAGGCCTCGGGTGTCCGCCATCACTGTTCCCCCCTCTTGCCGTCGACGGGTTTGTACGGACAACCTAAGCGTCGTTGCGGACAGTTACGGTCCGCAACGCATGGAACGCGTGCGATGTGGAAGAGGAACGCCTGAGGATGCTAGATGTACGTGAGTGGACGGCGTCCCTGGTGCGCTTCGTGAAGCGACGCAGGGACCCGGTGGTCGTACAGACGCTGCGGTCGGCGGCCGCGGCGACGATCGCCTACGTCATCGCGCTGCGCCTGAGTCCCGAGGCGGCCCCGCTCACCGCGCCCCTGACCGCGCTGCTGGTCGTCCAGGTCACCCTTTACGCGACGCTCACCAATGGCATCCGCCGGGTGAACGCCGTGGTGGCCGGCGTCCTCGTCGCCATCGCCTTCAGCCTGCTGGTGGGGCTCACCTGGTGGAGCCTGGCCCTGCTGATCCTGGCCTCGCTCGGGGTGGGGCATCTGGTCAAGGTCGACGAGTACGTGCCGGAGGTGGCGATCAGTGCGATGCTGGTCCTTGGCGTCACGACCGTCGGGGACACCGCGTGGGCGCGGGTGCTGGAGACGCTGATCGGCGCGGTCGTCGGGCTCGGCTTCAACCTGCTGCTCGCGCCGCCGGTGTGGGTGGACGAGGCAGGCGAGTCGATCGAGGGACTCGCGCGTCGGGTACGGCAGTTGATGCTGAGCATGGGCGAGGAGGCCGCGGGCCGTACACCGGTCGAGCACGCCACCGAGCGGCTGCACGAGGCGCGGCGCCTGGACCACGACATCGTCGAGGTGGACGCGGCCCTCAAGCAGGCCGAGGACAGTCTGCGGCTCAATCCGCGCGTCCGCGAGGGCCTGCTGCACCGGGTGGTGCTGCGCACCGGTCTCGACACGTTGGAGATCTGCACGGTCGTCCTGCGGGTGCTCGCGCGCACCCTGACCGACCTCGCCAAGGAACGCGAGTCCGAGCGGCTGTTCGCACGGCAGGCGGGCGCCGCCGTGGAGCAGTTGCTGTCGGAGATCGCCGACGCCGTGGTGAGCTTCGCGGTGCTGGTCACCACCGACGTCAGCCGTAGCGCCGAGTCCGCGGAGGAGCGGCTCGCCTCCCAGCTCCGGCACGCCGCGGCCACCCGCGACAAGCTCGCCCAGCTGCTCCTGGAGGAGGTCCAGCGCGACGCCCGGCAGTGGCAGCTGCACGGCGCCGTCCTCACCGAGGTGAACCGCATCCTCGACGAGCTGGACACCGAGCACCGCTCGCACCGGCTCCTGGAGGAGCTGGACCGCACCTCGCGGGAGCAGCGCGAGCGGATGCCGCGGCTCACCCGTCTGCAGGAGCGGCTGCGCAGGAACCGTCCCGCCCTCGCCCGTCGTTCCAGGTGACGTAGTCACCAGGGCTGACCAAGGGGGCGAGCAGGATGACCGGCGTACGCATCGACGGGAACACGCTGAGGCTGCCCGGCGGGGTGGCGGTGCGGTTCATCCGCACCCTGCGCCTGCCGGAGACGGGCACGCATCCGCTGCCACCGGGGCTCGGGGAGTTCCCGCTGCGCCGGGTCGCGGACCACGCGGACCGGGTGCCCGAGACATGGCGGGCGCGCGGCGGGGTGATGCTGCCCGTGTATCTGCGCGAGGCGATGTGGCTGAGCTTCGGCGGCACCACCGAGCCGGCCGCGCTCCGGGTCGGGGTGGGCAAGGTGTGCGCGGTCTCGGGCAAGCCGTGGAGCGACCGGCTCTCGCGCAAGCCGCAGAACTACGTCGTACTGCCCCGGCAGCCGTGGCTGGACGGCATCAACTCCGGGACGGGCACGGTCAAGCAGTTCGTGGCGGTGCCGCTCGGCCTGGGTGCGACCGTCGAGGGGCAGGTCACGGGCGAGGAGGTGTGGGGCGGCGTACAGCTGCAGTCGTTCCCGCTCAAGGAGGAGCCGCTCGCACGGTGGCGCGAGTCGCGGGAGCGGGAGCGCCGCACCAGGGCGCCGATGCACGCACCCGCGTTCGGGGCCGCCCCGCAGATGATGGCCGCCCCGGCCCCCGCCGCCCCGGCCGGTATGGGCCTCGGCGTGGGCGGTTCGATGCGCCAGGAGGTCTACGAGGACGACCGTCCCCTGTCCGACTGGGCCGAGCAGTCCGGCGGCCGGGTCTTCGTGCACCTGGTGACGCCTCCGCAGTGGCGTCGTATCACCGGCGAGGAACCCCCGCCGTCGCCCGTGGACCGCTCGGCGTACACACAGGCGGGCCTGCCTTGGTACGACTACTACGACCAGGACGCGCAGGATCTCGCCCCCACGGACGCCCTGGAGGGTGTGAAGCCGGTCGGCGACTGGCTCGGCGACGATCACGAACCCTGGCAGGAGCCGCACCCGGCTCAGGTGCTGCCGCTCAAGGACGCGCCGGGCCGGCCGGTGGAGGACGGCGACTGGTAGAGCCGTTTGCACGTGAGGGGTGGTCCACGTCAAGGTGGTGACGGCTGAGGCAACCGACCATCCGAGGTGCGTGCATGGGCAGGGGCGACTGGAGCAGGCGGCGATTCGTCGCCGCCCTCGCGGGGACGGCGGCCGCGGCGGCGGGCTGCGGCGGGTCGCCGGGCTCTGCGGCGTCGGCGCCTACGACGCCCGCCACGACCTCGACGCCTCCGACGGCCGGGGCCCCTGAGGCAGCCGCCCCCAGCGCCTCACCGACGCCCACCGGCCCCCGTCCTCTCCACCTCGGCACCTACACCTCCGTCGAGGGCGGCGGCACCGGCATCGGCTTCGCCACCTACGACCCGGCGACGGGTGAGGTGACCGTCGGCCGGCCTCTCACCGGTGTCGGCGACCCGTCGTATCTCGCCCCGCATCCCGACGGCCGCACGCTCTACGCGGTGAACGAGCGGGAGCAGGGGGCCGTGACCGCCGTACGGCTGTCCGACCGCAGGATTCTGGGCAGCCGGAGCACGGGCGGCGGCGCGCCCTGTCACGTGTCGGTGCATCCGGACGGGCGCTGGCTGCTGAGCGCCAACTACGGCTCGGGCAGCGTGGCGGTGCATCCGATCGACGACGCGGGGGCGATCGGTGAGCGCGCCGACCTCGTCACCCACTCCGCACCGGAGCCCGGGCCCGGCCAGGAGGGCCCGCATGCCCATCAGATCGTCACGAGTCCCGACGGCGGCCATGTCCTCGCCGTCGACCTGGGCACGGACACCGTCTACAGCTATCGGCTCGACGAGCGGACCGGGAAGCTCACCGAGGTCGCGCAGGCGCACACCCGGCCGGGCGCCGGGCCGCGCCATCTGACCTTTCACCCCGAGGGCCGGTACTCCTACCTGGCCAACGAGGTCGACAACACGGTCGCCGTCTGCGCCTACGACACGAAGACCGGCCGCCTCACCATCGGCGAGGCACAGTCCACCGGGACGGGGCCGGGCACCAGTTACCCGGCACAGATCCTGGTGACGCCGAACGGCTCGTACGCCTATCTCGCCAACCGGGGCCACAACAGCCTCACGCGCTACGCGGTCGAGGCGGACGGTGCCCGGCTCAGGCTGCTGGACACCGTGCCGGTGTCCGGGGACTTCCCGCGGCAGATCGCCTTCTCGCCGGACGGAGCGCTGCTGTTCGCGGCGAACCAGCGCTCCAGCACGGTGAGCGTGTTCCGGGTGGACGCGGACAGCGGTGAACTGCGGCTCGCGGGAAAGCCGTTCGCGTCACCCGTCGCCGTCTGTGCGCTGCCGCTGTAGGGCGCGCGGGCAGGAGGCGGCGGCGGCCTGGGTGAGCAGGACGTGCATCCGCTCGGTGAGCTGGGCGACGTCGTCGGCGGGACGGTGGAACGGCAGGCGTACGTCGCCCTGGGCACGGGTGCGTTCGATGCGCAGCGTCAGTCCGTGCCGGTCGACGGCGAGCGGCTGGACCTTCACCGCGCCGTGCAGGCTGTCGGGCTCCACGAGCCGGGTGAGCCGCTCGACCGCGTCGGAGTGGCAGTCGGCGAGGTGGGTCAGGAGCCGGGCCTCGGCCGTGGCCAGCGGGTCGGGTGCGGCGGCGGCGAACTCGTCGAGGTCGACGACCACGGCACCGGACGGCTCGCGCAGCACCACCCGCGTCGCCCGGAACGCCAGGTCGCCGCCCTCGGGGACGAACCAGCCGGCGAGCCAGAGGCGGGCCCGGATACGGTTGCGCACGGGGACGGGCGAGACGTCGGCGAACTCCAGCACGGCGGACGGCTCTCCGCGAGGCGCGCAGATCGCGGCCGCGAGGAGGGCACTGTCCTGCGGCACCTGAAGCCGCACCCGGCCGTCCTCGGTCACGGTGTGCGCGCCGACGAACTCCTCACGGCCGCCGTCCGCGGTCACCGCGCAGGACCACGCGGTGGCGAGCACCGAGCGCGCCCGCTCCGCCGCGGCGGGCGCGGCCGCCCAGATTTGTTCACCCATCCCAGAACCCATCCCAGAACCTCCTTAGGTAAGCCTTGCCTAACCTATCCGAGATCGGGGTGTACGCCAACCGGCGACCTGATCCTTTGCTGGTCCTTTTCGGCACACGCGGGCACGCTCAGGGGGCGACGACACCCAGAAGGGCACGGGCACACAGGTCGCGCACCTGCTCGCGCGAGAGGTCCGAACCCCTCAGCCACTCCAGACAGACGGCGGTGGTGAAGGCCAGCCAGCCGCGCACGGCGAGCCTGGTGTCGGGCCGCACCTCCAGGACCGCACCGAACTCCGGGTCCGCGGCCAGCGCGGCCAGGATCTGCCGCTCCTGCGCGGCGAGCGCCCGCTGGTAGACCTTGCGCACGGACTGGTCCCCCGCCGCGTCGGCCCGATGGAAGGCACGGTAACCGTGCGCGTGGGCCTCGACGTACTCCAGGAACGTGTCCAGTCCGGCCGACAGCTGCTCGCGCACCGGCATCCCGGGCACGGCCGCGGTCATCCGCAGCATCCGCGTGCTCTCGCGCTCGACGACCGCCGCGAAGAAGTCCCGCTTGGTCGGGAAGTAGTGGTACAGCAGCCCGCGCGAGACCTCGGCGATCTCGGCGACGCGCTCGATCCACACGTCGTCGTACGGACTCTCCGAGAACAGTCGCGCGCCGACGGCGAGGAGCTGCTCACGGCGCTCCTCGGTACTGAGTCGACGGCGTGTGCGTGCGCCCTGCTCGGCGGCCATGGCAGCACTTTACTTGACGTCGGTTCAACAACGGGATCAGACTGAATCACGCTATTGAACCCACGTACAACACGCTCGATCCGCCGGTGAAGCAAGGGAGATGGCGTCATGGCGAAGACGACGACCGGGACCGCTCTGCCCAAGGGGTTCCGCAGCGCGGAGCACGGCTGGCCCGAGCTGCGCCGCATCCCGCACCCGCCGCGCCGGCTCCCCCTCCTCGGCGATGTACTCGGCGCCAACCGGCGCACACCGCTGCAGGACTCCCTCAGGTACGCCCGCATGCTGGGGCCGATCTACCGGCGCAAGGCCTTCAACCGGGAGTTCGTGTTCGTGTGGGGCGCCGAACTCGCGGCCGACCTCGCCGACGAGACCCGCTTCGCCAAGCATGTGGGGCTCGGCGTCGCCAATCTGCGGCCGGTGGCCGGGGACGGGCTGTTCACGGCGTACAACCACGAGCCGAACTGGCAGCTGGCACACGATGTGCTGGCACCGGGCTTCAGCCGTGAGGCGATGGCGGCCTACCACCCGATGATGCTGGCCGTGGCCGAGCGGCTGACCGACCACTGGGACCGGGAGACCGCGGCGGACCGCTCGGTGGACGTTCCCGGGGACATGACCAAGCTGACGCTGGAGACGATCGCCCGGACCGGGTTCGGGCACGACTTCGGTTCCTTCGAGCGGGACCGGCCGCATCCGTTCATCACGGCGATGGTGGGCACGCTGACGTACGCGCAGCGACTCAACTCGGTGCCCTGGCCGGGGTTGTTGCGGGAGGCGGCGCGGCGCAACGAGGCCGACATCGCCCACCTGAACCGGACGGTCGACGAACTGGTCCAGGAGCGTCGTACGGCGAGCGGCGGCGGGGACGGGGACCTGCTGGACCGGATGCTGGAGACGGCCCACCCGGAGACCGGGGAGCGGCTGTCCGCGCAGAACGTCCGGCGCCAGGTGATCACCTTCCTGGTGGCCGGCCACGAGACCACCTCGGGTGCCCTCTCCTTCGCCCTGCACTACCTCTCCCGGCACCCCGACGTCGCGGCACGCGCGCGTGCCGAGGTGGACCGGGTGTGGGGCGACACGGCCGTGCCCGGCTACGACCAGGTGGCCAAGCTGCGCTATGTCCGCCGGGTGCTGGACGAGTCGCTGCGGCTGTGGCCGACGGCGCCCGCCTTCGCCCGGGAGGCGATCGAGGACACGGTGCTGGCCGGGGAGCATCCGATGCGGCGGGGTGCGTGGACGCTGGTTCTCACGCCGATGCTGCACCGCGATCCGCAGGTGTGGGGTGCGGACGCCGAGCGGTTCGACCCGGACCGGTTCGACCCGAAGGCCGTACGGACCCGGGCGCCGCACGCCTTCAAGCCGTGGGGCACGGGGGCCCGGGCGTGCATCGGCCGGCAGTTCGCGCTGCACGAGGCCACGCTGGTGCTGGGTCTGCTGCTGCGCCGGTACGAGCTGGGGGCCGACCCGGACTACCGGCTGCGCGTGACGGAGCGGCTGACGTTGATGCCGGAGGGGCTGCGGCTGAACCTCGAACGGCGGAGCGCGCCGGCGCCGGTGGCACGGGCGGCCGACGCGGGGAAGACGACCGCTCCGGAGCTGCGGTGCCCGGTTCACGGGGCGGGCGACTGACGCGAGGGCCTACCGGCTCCGCGCGAGCCGGGGGGTCGGGGCGCTGGGCGACGACAGCCCGCCGGGCGGGTCGGCCAGACCCGCGCCCGGCGCCCGGGGCGTGTGACGGTCACCGACGACCCGTCGCCTGGGCTCCCCTCAGGCCTTCGCCCAGTGCCCAGGGCGGGTGAGTGTCCCTGGCAGGCCCGTGCCCGCGTTCCCCTTCGCCGCGTTCAGCTGCGGCTGGGTCAGGAAGAACGCGTCGGTCAGGTCGGCGTCCGTGAGGTCGGTGTCGCGCAGGTCGGCACCGATCAGGTCCGCGCCGCGCAGATCGGCGCCGGTGAGGTCGGCGGCGATGAGGTAGGCGCCGCGGAGGCTGGCACCGCGCAGGTCGGCGCCCTTGAGGCGGGCGCCCATCAGGTCGGCGCCCCGGTGGTCCTTCTTCTTGCCGCGGGTGCCCGCGCGGACCAGCTCGCTGGTCCTCAGCAGGAGCACATTGACGTCCCGGCGGTGCGCAGGCACGTCCAACACACCCAGTTCCTCGGGGGTTTGACGGGTGAGCTGCTCCGTCCGCTCCAGCATGCGGCGCAGGTCGGCGTGGACCGGGCGGGCGGCAGGCAGGGTGAGGGCCTCGGTGAGGTACCAGAGCAGCTCGTGCAGCTGGCGGACGACCGGGAACACGTCGAACATGCGGCGGGCGTCCTCGCGCGGGTCCGTGCGCCAGTCCCGGCCGCCGAAGGTGACCTGCGAGACCTTCTGTCCGGCGCCGAAGCAGTCGTAGACCGTGCAGCCGGTGAAGCCCTTCTGCCGCAGCCGGGTGTGGATGCCGCAGCGGTGGTCGTCCTGGAGGTTCGAGCAGGGCTTGCCGGCCGGCTTGTCCACGGCGAAGTCCTTCGACGCCGTGAAGGGCAGGGCGACGCAGCACAGCCCGAAACAGCTCGCGCAGTCGCCGCGCAGGTCGGCAGGGCCGGCTATGTGATCTTGCATGTTTCCAGCATACGGAACGAACCTCACCGATGAATTTCTCGCACTGTGGGGGTCTCTACATACAAGAGAAAACAAAGTCGGCTACCACTGAGACGCAGGCCGACGGAACCAGGAGAACCACCCCGCCGAAGACCGTGGAGAGACGTCATGTGCAGCCACCAGCCCGCGTGCCCCACCGCCGACAGCACGGACCACCACGCCGCGATCATCGTGTCGTCCCACCCCGAACAGGGCTGGCACCTGCTGTGCAACGGCACGATCGTCTTCGACGACACCGGTGAACTCCTGCCGGACGGACGGGTGGTGAGCCCGCGGCGGGCGGTCGGGACACTGGTCGTGGCCGCGTGAGTTCGCCTCTTACCGACTGAACAGTTCGAAGGCCACGGCAGGCTTCCCGCCGAACCGCTCCCCTGTCGCCGTGGCGTTCCCGGTCAGGAAGCCGCGGGCGTACGTCTCCGGGTCCTCGTCGGTCAACGCCTCGATGTACGTGCGGTGTTCGAGCAGTGAGCGCACCGCGCGCTCCAGCCCGCCCGAGGCGTCCGCCGCGTGGGTGGGGGTCGACGAGCCCGCGACGGCCACCCAGCGGACGCCGTTCCACGGCTCCAGGCCCTGTTCCAGCAGCTCCGGGAAGATCCAGCGGTTGCCGGCGTCGGCGGCCGCGTCCAGGGTCGCGCGGCCCACCGCGACATGGTCGGGAGTGTTCCAGGCGACGCCGCCCCAGGTGTCGCGGTGGTTGAGGGTGATCACCAGCTCCGGACGGTGGCGGCGGATCGCGGCGGCGATGTCGCGGCGCAGGGCGAGGCCGTACTCGAGCACGCCGTCCCTGTGGTCGAGGAACTCCACCGTCGACACCCCGACGACCGCCGCGCTTGCCCGCTGCTCCTGCTCACGCAGCGGACCGCACTTGTCGGGCTCCAGCGTGTCGATGCCTGCCTCGCCGCGGGTCGCCAGGACGTAGGCGACCTCTCGGCCACCGTCGGTCCAGGTGGCGATCGCGGCCGAGCAGCCGTACTCCAGGTCGTCCGGGTGGGCCACGACCGCGAGGGCGCGCCGCCAGTCCTCGGGCATGGGCAGAAGCTGAGTGGGCGTCGGCTCTGTCATGCTCCGAGACTAATCCGCGCCACCGACATCACGCCTCGTCGCGTGCGAGCGCCAGCAGCCGGTCCAGGACGCGGGGGCCGCCGGCCCGGACGCCGTCGTGCTCGAACTCGTCGGTGACCCAGGTGCGCAGGCCGCGGATCGAGCGGGCGGTGTCCAGGGAGTGGGCGGTGTCGACGTACATGTCGTCGTGGTAGACGGCCGCGGCGACCGGGACCTCGTTGGCGGCGAGCCGGGCGCTGTCGTACAGCGGCGTCCAGTCGGTGCGTGCGGCGAGGAGTTCGGCGGTCTCGCGCAGCGGGCGCAGCGCCGGGTCGGTCTCGAACATCCAGGGGTGGACGGACTCGCCGGTGAACAGCAGCGGTCCGTCGCCCGCGAGCGTCTTGGCGGCGTCGAACTGCGGGAACTCGGTGCGGACACGCTCGGCCGACCAGTCCGTGGGCCGGGCGTCCTGGCCGTAGATCGCCTCGTGGACGAGGGCGTAGAGCGGGTGGCCCGCGTACGAGAGGAGGCCCTGGACCTCTTCCTGGAAGGCGTCGGAGAGCGCCGGTCCGTTCGGGGTGCGGACGAAGGCTTCTTCCAGGAGGAAGTGCAGACGGTGGCTGCCCTCGCCGCCGCCGAGGAGGATGCCGAGGGACTGGAAGGCCTCGGCGGTGAGGCGGCAGCCGTTCGGCAGGGTCACCTCGTGGTGGAGGAGGTGGTCGGCGATACGGCGGGCGCGCTCGACGTCCTGCGGGTAGCGGGCGTAGTGCGTGGCGACCTTGCGCTCGATGCGCGGGTAGGCGGCGCGGTAGACGTCGTCGGCGTGGGCGTCGAGGGAGGGCAGACCGCCGGTGATCACGGCGGCGCTGAGGCCCTCGGGGGCGCTGGAGAGGTAGTTCACCGCGCAGAAGCCGCCGAAGCTCTGGCCGAGGACGGTCCAGGGGGCGCCGCCGGTGAGCCGGGGGCGGATCGCCTCGCAGTCACGGACGATCGAGTCGGCGCGGAAGTGCGTGAGGTAGTCGGCCTGCTGGGCGGGGCCGCCGCGCAGCGGGAGCGTCTGGCGGTTGGCGGGCGTGGAGTGGCCGGTGCCGCGCTGGTCCAGGAGCAGGACACGGAACTCCTTGAGGGCACGGCCCAGCCAGGCGGGCCTGCCGACGAAGCGGTTCGCGCCGAAGCCGGGTCCGCCCTGGAGGTAGATCAGCCACGGCAGGTTCTGCTGCGCCTTGTCTGCGGTGGCCACCTCACGGGCGTAGAGCTCGATCGTCTCCCCCGTGGGGTCGTCGTGGTCGAGCGGCACGGTGAAGCGGCGGTCGGTGAGGACGACGCCGGGCTGGCGGTAGGTCGCGGTCAACAGGGCTCCCGGGACGGACGGACTACTTCAGGCGCGTCCCAGTTCAGCACATGTCCGTCCGATATCCGATCCCCGGGATCATGAAATCGTACTGACCGGTGGATCAGCGGGCGGAGAGACTCGAGCGCCGTACGACCAGTTCCGGCTGGAGCACCACCCGCCGGTGTTCGTGCCGGCGCGTCACGGTCTCCGCCTCCGTCTCCTCCAGCAGCAGCTCCGCGGCCAGGGCGCCCATGGTGACGGCGGGCTGGCGCACCGAGGTGAGGGGGACGGCCGCGGCGGCGGCGAACTCGATGTCGTCGTAGCCGACGATGGCGAGGTCGTCGGGGACGTTTATGCCGGCCGCGTACATCGCCTGGAGCACACCGAGGGCCAGGAGGTCGTTGGCGCAGAAGACGGCGGTGGGGCGGGCGGCGAGGCCCAGAAGACGGGCCCCGGCATCCCGCCCCGCGGCGACGTCGAGGCGTTCGGTGGGCAGTTCGCGCAGTACCTCGGGGGCGAGGCCGGCCTCGGCGAGCGCGTTGAGGGCGCCGGTGCGACGGTCACGGACCTGGTTGAAGCCGGGCGGGCCGCTGACGTACGCGATGGAGCGGTGCCCGGCGTCGATGAGATGGCGTACGGCGAGGGCGCCGCCCGCGACGTCGTCGACGGAGACGGAGCACTCCGTGGTCCCCTCGGCGACGCGGTCGACCAGGACGAAGGGAATGCCGTGGCGCCGGAAGCCGTCGATGTTGCGGCCGGTCGCGTCGGCGGGGGTGAGCAGGACGCCCCGGACCCGCTGTTCGGCGAAGAGCGAGAGGTACTCGGCCTCCTCGCCGGGGCTCTGCGCGCTGTTGCAGACCATCACGCCGAGTCCGGCGTCCCGGGCGGCCCGCTCGGCGCCGCGTGCGACGTCCACGAAGAACGGGTTGCCCATGTCGAGGACGAGCAGCCCCATGATCCGGCTACGGCCCGCGCGCAGTTGGCGCGCGGACTCGCTGCGGACGTAACCGAGCCGGTCGATCGCGGACAGGACGCGGGCCCGGGTCTCGGTGGCGACGGAGTCCGGACGGTTGATCACGTTCGACACCGTGCCCACCGAGACTCCGGCGGCACGGGCGACGTCCTTGATACCCACCGACTGGGCCATCGGGCAGGGACCTCCAGGTGAACAAGGAGCGGCGGGCAGGCCTTCACATTACCGGCACGCCGCTCCAGGACGACTTCGGTCAGGCGGGAAGCGCGAAGTCGACGACGTGCAGTGCCGAGGGCGTGGTTCCGCTGGACTTCTCCTGGTACATGACGGACAGGACGTTGTCGGCCTTGATCCGCATCTCGTCGATCACGACCTCGCCGAAGGCGTTGAGACCGCTGCCGTCGAAGAGGATCTTCCAGTCGGTGTATCCGGAGGCCGCGGAGGCTCCGGCGATCCGGCCGAACGGGAAGACCGCGTAGGCGTTGTCGTACTTGTCCAGGACGAGTCTGGTGCGCTGGCTGGAGCCCAGCACCACCGGTATCTCGGTCTTCTGCCAGGTGCCCGACGCGTTCTTGCGGACGTGGAACGCCCGGCCGTTGGCGGTCCGGTCGGACACGTAGTCGGTGGTGCACTGGCCGAAGCGCCCGGGCACGTAACTGATGATCGCGTGCGGCCGGCCGGCGGAGTCGGTGGCCTGGCTCTCCTGGTTCATCAGGGAGTGGTCCGGGTTGAGCGCGTCGATGACGAGACCGGAGTCGGTGACGGCGACCTTGTCGGAGCCGCCGGTGGTGCCGACGACGGTGCCGGCGTTGTTGCGCCAGGTGCGGCCGCGGTCGTCGGAGTAGACGTAACCGGTGTCGTGGTTGGTGATGCCGCCGCTGGAGCACATCACGGCGCCGTTCTGCTCGCGCCAGGTGAAGAAGGAGTGCAGTCGGCCGTTGACGTCGTAGTCGATGCCGTGCAGGTACATGTTGCGGGCCGTCGAGGAGCCGTGCTCGCTGGTGTAGGTGCCGGTGGAGCTGGACCACTCGCCGAGGTTCGTCCAGGTCGAACCGTCGTACTCCGCGAGGGCGTTGCGGCCGTTGCCGGATATGGCGACGCGGTAGCTGAGCTGGAGCTTGCCGTCGGGGGTGGAGACGAACTGCGGGTAGGTGAACTGCGAGGTGAGGGCGAGGCCGTCGAGGGTGGACTGCGGCGCGCCGAACCGGCTCGCGGTCCAGCTCAGTCCGGACGGGTTGTCCATGAGCCCGGCCACCGACTTGACGTAGGTGAAGCCGTCGCTGTGCGAGTCCATGTTGAGGTGGAGGCGGCCGTCGACCTTGGAGACGCCCATGGAGATGACGTTGTGGGAGTCGCTGGCCTTGAGGGTGTGACCGACCTGGACCGTCGACCAGGTGCTGCCGCCGAGGACGCGGCGTCCGACGACGGCGTTCTTGTCGGCGGTGTACCAGACGGCGTACTGGTAGCCCTTGTAGGTCAACAGGCCGTTCTTCTGGAACGAGTTGTTGTTGACCAGGCCGTCGTAGGAGACGAAGAAGACGGCCTGACTGTCGAGCGTGGTGGTGCCGGTCCGGGTGACCGAGGGGCCGGGGTCGGCGGCGCGGGCGGTGCCGGCGCCGAGGGCGGGGGTCATCACGGCACCGGCGAGGGCGGCGCCCAGCAGCGTACGTCTCTTCATCTCGGGGGACTCCATTGTCGGCGAGCGGGAAGCGCGGGTGGGATCAGGCGAGGTGGAACACTTCGGTGAGCGGTTTCATCGCCTCGTCGGGGCGGGTTCCGTCGAGGGATTCGAAGAACGGGGCCATCTCGGCCTGCCAGCGGGCGTTGACCTCGGCGGCCTCCATGCCGTCGAGAGCGGCCTGGAAGTCCTCGGTCTCCAGGTAGCCGACCAGCAGGCCGTCTTCTCTGAGGAAGAGCGAGTAGTTGTGCCAGCCGGTGGCCGAGAGTGCTTCGAGCATCTCGGGCCACACGGCGGCATGTCGTTCGCGGTACTCGGCGAGCTTGTCCTGACGGACCTTGAGCAGAAAACAGACGCGCTGCATGAAGTACCGCTCCAGACTCAGAAGTTGAACTGGTCGATGTTCTTGGCGTTGAACACGGTCGGCTTGCCGAGGTTGATCACGCCGTCCTTGCCGATGGTGTAGGTGGTGCCGCCGGCCTTGAAGGTCTCGCCTTCCTTACCGGTGATCTGACCCGAGACCAGCGCCACCGCCGTCTGCGCGGCCAGCGCGCCGAGCTTCGAGGGGTCCCACAGCTCGAACGCCTCGACGGTGCCGTTCTTGACGTACTTGCGCATGTCGTTGGGGGTGCCGAGGCCGGTCAGCTTGACCTTGCCCTTGTACTTGGAGCCCGACAGGTACTGGGCCGCCGCCTTGATGCCGACGGTGGTCGGGGAGATGATCCCCTTCAGGTTCGGGTACTCCTGGAGCAGGCCCTGGGTCTGCTGGAAGGACTGCTGGGCGTCGTCGTTGCCGTACGCGGTCTTGACGAGCTTGATGTCCTTGTACTTGGGGTCCTTCAGCTCGTCCTTCATGAAGTCGATCCAGGTGTTCTGGTTCGTCGCCGTCTGCGCGGCGGACAGGATCGCGATCTCGCCCTTGTAGTCGATCTGTTCGGCGAGCAGCTGCACCTCGGTGCGGCCGAGGTCCTCGGCGGAGGCCTGCGAGACGAAGGCGTTGCGGCAGTCGGCCTTGGTGTCGGAGTCGTAGGTGACGACCTTGATGTCGTTCTTCATGGCCTGCTTGGTCGCGGTGCACAGGGCACCCGGGTCCTGCGCGGAGATGGCCATCGCGTCGACCTGCTGCTGGGTGAGCGTGTTGACGTAGCTCACCTGCCCGGCGGTGTCGGTGGCGTTGGACGGACCGACCTCCTTGTAGCTGGAGCCCAGCTCCTTCAGGGCCGCCTCGCCGCCCTTGTCGGCGGAGGTGAAGTAGGGGTTGTTGACCTGCTTGGGCAGGAAGCCGACGGTCAGGCCCTTCTTGGTGGCCGCGTTCGGGTCCGCCTTGGCGGTGGAGGCGGCCGAGGCGCCCTCGTCCGCCACGTCCTTCTTGGTGGTACCGCCACAGGCGGTCAGGGCCAGAGCGAGGGAGGTTCCGGCGGCGAGGGCCGCACAGCTACGGCGGAGGGATGACTTGCGCATGATGGTGGTCCTTTACGAGGGTGAGCGGATTTACGAGGTCGGAGTCGAGGCGGCTCTGCGGCCCGCCCTCGCCACCGCGATCTGGCGTGCTACCCGGGGGCCGAGCACGGAGAGGACGAGAAGGATGCCGGTGACGACGATCTGCGACTGTGCGGAGACGTCCTGGAGACTCATCACGTTCTGCAGCGCCCCGAGCAGGAACACCCCGGCGATGGCGCCGCCCAGCGTGCCCTTGCCGCCGTCGAAGTCGATGCCGCCGAGCAGCACCGCCGCGATGACGGACAGTTCGAGCCCGGTCGCGTTGTCATAGCGGGCGCTCGCGTAGTGGAACGCCCAGAAGATGCCGGTGAGGGAAGCCATCAGGCCGGTCATCGTGAACAGGATCAGCTTCTGCCGCCTGACCCGGATGCCGGCGAACCGCGCGGCCTCCTCGCTCGCGCCGATCGCGAACGTGGACCGTCCGAACGGGGTGGCGTGCAGGACGACCAGGGCGATCGCGAACAGCACCAGGAAGGGCAGGAAGGCGTACGGGATGAAGGTGTCCCCGATGCGTCCGGACGCGAAGTCCAGGTACTGGGTGGGGAAGTCGGTCACCGCGTCGGAGCCGAGCACGATCTGTGCGATGCCCCGGTAGGCGGCGAGGGTGCCGATGGTGACGGCGAGGGAGGGCAGCCCGAGCCGGGTGACGAGCAGGCCGTTGACGAGGCCGCAGACCACGCCGAGCAGCAGGCAGATCGGGATGATCGTCTCGATCGTCATGCCCTGGTTCCACAGGGCGCCCATCACGGCGCCGGAGAGACCGGCGGTGGAGGCGACCGAGAGATCGATCTCGCCCGAGACGACCAGGAGGGTCATCGGCAGGGCGATCAGGGCGATCGGAAGGGTGCTGCCGATCAGGAACGACAGGTTGAAGGCGTTTCCGAAACCGTCGACCGTTCCGAAGGACAGCAGGAGCACGACGATCAGGACGGCGCCGACGATCGTGTCCCACCGGATCGCGCGGCTGAGGGACTCAGGCATGGCGGGCGTTCCTCTTCTTCAGAGCCGAGGCCACGCGCAGCGCGACGACCCGGTCGACCGCGATGGCGAGGATGAGCAGGATGCCGTTGATGGCGAGCACCCACACGGAGCTGACGCCGAGGGCGGGCAGCACGCTGTTGATGGAGGTCAGCAGCAGGGCGCCGAGGGCGGCGCCGTAGACGCTGCCGGAGCCGCCGGTGAAGACGACGCCGCCGACCACGACCGCGCTGACGACGGTGAGTTCGTAGCCGTTGCCGGTGCCGGAGTCGACGTTGCCGAACCGGGCCAGGTACATCGCGCCGGCGAGTCCGGCGAGGGCCCCGCAGAAGGTGTACGCGGCGAGGATCCGCTTGCGGACCGGGATGCCGGCGAGGCGGGCGGCCTCGGGGTTGGAGCCGAGGGCGTACAGCTCACGGCCGCTGCCGAAGTGCTTGAGGTAGTACGCGGTGGCCACCAGCACCACCAGCGCGATGAGCGCCAGGTACGGTACCGCCGAGATGCCTCCGGAGCCGAAGTCGATGAATCCGTCGGGGAGATTGGCCGCCGTGATCTGACGTGAGCCGACCCAGATGGAGTCGATGCCGCGGATGATGTAGAGCGTGCCGAGGGTGACGACGAGCGCGGGCACCTGACCGAGGCTGACGAGCAGTCCGTTGACCAGTCCGCAGCCGATGCCGAGCAGGACCGCGAGCGCGATCGCCACGACGGAGTTGCCGCCGCCCTGGAGATACGTACCGGCGGCGAAGGCGCTGATGCCGAGGGTGGAGCCGACCGACAGGTCGACGTTGCGGGTGATGACGACGAGCGACTGGCCGGTGGCGACCAGCACCAGGATGGTCGCGTTGAGCAGGAGGTCCTTGATGCCCTGCTCGGACAGGAACTCGCTGTTGCCGGCCTGGGTGATGCCGATCATCACCAGGAAGACGACCAGGATGGCGAGTTCGCGCATCTTGAAGACACGGTCGACCAGGCGGGTGCCGCTGGACTTGGGCACCTCGGCGACGGGGGTCTTGTCGGTGGTGGTCACCGTCATGCGGCGGCCCTCCCCGTGGCTGCGGCCATCACGGTTTCCTCGGTGGCTTCGGAGCGCGGGATCTCGGCGGTGAGTCGGCCCTCGTGCATCACCAGCACGCGGTCGGCCATGCCGAGGATCTCGGGCAGGTCGGAGGAGATCATCAGGACGGCCACTCCGTCGGCGGCGAGTTCGCTGAGCAGCCGGTGTACCTCGGCCTTGGTGCCGACGTCGATGCCACGGGTGGGCTCGTCGACGATCAGCACCTTGGGGCCGGTGGCCAGCCACTTGGCGAGGACGACCTTCTGCTGGTTGCCCCCGGACAGGGTGTTGACCGTGTCGGCGATGCGGGCGTATTTCACCTGGAGCTTGACCGCCCAGTCGAGGGAGCGGCTGCGCTCGGCGCCGCGGTCCATCAGGCCGGCCTTCACGGTCGTACGCAGTCCGGTGAGGCCGATGTTGCGCTCGATGGACATGTCCATCACCAGGCCCTGGGCGCGCCGGTCCTCGGGGACGAGGGCGAGCCCGGAGGCCATGGCGGTGGAGGGGGCTCCGTTCGTCAGGGCCTTGCCGTCGATGTCGACCTCCCCCGCGTCCCAGCGGTCGATGCCGAAGACGGCCCGGGCGACCTCGGTGCGGCCGGCGCCGACCAGTCCGGCGAGGCCGACGATCTCACCGCGCCGTACGTCGAAGGAGACGTCGGTGAAGACGCCCTCCCGGGTCAGCCGGCGCACGCTGAGCGCCACCTCGCCCGCCTCGACGTCCTGCTTGGGGTAGAGCTCGTCGAGGTCGCGGCCGACCATCCGGCGCACCAGGTCGTCCTCGGTCATGCCCTCGATCGGCTCGCTGGCGATCCAGGCGCCGTCGCGCAGCGTGGTCACCCGCCGGCAGATCTGGAAGATCTCCTCCAGCCGGTGGGAGATGAACAGCACCGCGGCGCCCTGTTCGCGCAGGGTGCGTACGACTCCGAAGAGCCGGGCGACCTCGCTGCCGGTCAGGGCCGCCGTCGGCTCGTCCATGATCAGGACGCGGGCGTCGAAGGAGAGCGCCTTCGCGATCTCCACGATCTGCTGGTCCGCGATGGACAGGCCGCGTGCGGGGCGGTCGGGGTCGAGTTCGACGCCGAGCCGCTGCATCAGGGCGGCTGTCGCCGCGTGGGTGGCCTTGTGGTCGATGCGGCCGAGAGCGCGCCGGGGCTGGCGGCCCATGAAGATGTTCTCGGCGATCGAGAGGTCGGGGAAGAGGGTGGGCTCCTGGTAGATCACGGCGATGCCGGCGTCGCGGGCGTCGCCGGGGCCGTGGAAGACGACGGGCGCGCCGTCGAGCAGCACCTGGCCGGCGTCCGGCCGGTGCACCCCCGCGAGGGTCTTGATGAGGGTCGACTTGCCCGCGCCGTTCTCGCCGGCGAGTGCGTGCACTTCGCCGGGGAACAGCTCCAGGGACACGTCCCGCAGGGCGCGTACGGCGCCGAAGGACTTCGAGATGTCCTTGAGCGCCAGCACCGGGGCGGGACCCGCGTCGGACGGGTGGGTCATGAGGGGCTCCTCGACGACGCCCGGGCCCTGCCTCACGGCGTCGTGAAAGGTTTCAACTTGGTTGCCGGGACGTTAGGCATGCAGTGCATGTCACGTCAATGGGTTCGTGTCGAAAAACTTTCGATGCATATAGGTCACAGCCGGGTCACGAGCAACAGGCTTGGTCGCAGGGGTTGACACCTCTGCGGGCGGCTCATAACTTCCCCTCTTGAATCGTTTCATACAGAAGCTCTCTCGGAACGTTTCTTGGAACCTTTCAAGAACCCTCCGACCCGACGTCACAGGAGCCCCGAAGTGACCGAGCTCGCCGCGGTGAAGGCCGCGCTCAAGACACAGGCAGTCGAGACGCCGTCGTGGGCGTACGGGAACTCGGGAACCCGCTTCAAGGTGTTCGCGCAACAGGGCGTTCCGCGTACCCCGCAGGAGAAGCTGGACGACGCCTCCCAGGTGCACGCTCTGACGGGCGTCGCGCCGACCGTCGCACTGCACATTCCGTGGGACAAGGTCGAGGACTACGCGGCGCTGGCGAAGCACGCACAGGACCGCGGGGTGAAGCTCGGCGCGATCAACTCCAACACCTTCCAGGACGACGACTACAAGCTCGGCAGCATCTGCCACCCCGAGGCCGCGGTGCGGCGCAAGGCGGTGGATCACCTGCTGGAGTGCGTCGACATCATGGACGCCACCGGCTCCGCCGATCTGAAGCTGTGGTTCGCCGACGGTACGAACTATCCCGGGCAGGACGACATCCGGGCCCGGCAGGACCGGCTGGCCGAGGGCCTCGCCGAGGTGTACGAGCGGCTCGGGGACGGGCAGCGGATGCTGCTGGAGTACAAGTTCTTCGAGCCGGCCTTCTACACCACCGACGTGCCGGACTGGGGGACGGCGTACGCCCACTGCCTCAAGTTGGGACCCCAGGCGCAGGTCGTGGTCGACACCGGGCATCACGCTCCCGGGACCAACATCGAGTTCATCGTCGCGACGCTGCTCAGGGAGGGGAAGCTCGGCGCGTTCGACTTCAATTCCCGGTTCTACGCGGATGACGACCTCATGGTGGGTGCGGCTGATCCGTTCCAGCTGTTCCGGATCATGTACGAGGTGATCCGTGGCGGCGGGTTCACGCCGGACGTGGCGTTCATGCTCGATCAGTGCCACAACATCGAGGCGAAGATTCCCGCGATCATCCGTTCGGTGATGAATGTGCAGGAAGCGACGGCCAAGGCGCTGCTCGTCGATGGGGAGGCGCTGGCCGCCGCGCAGGCGGCGGGGGACGTCCTCGCGGCGAACGCCGTGATCATGGACGCGTACAACACGGACGTGCGTCCGCTGCTGCGTGAGGTGCGCGAGGAGATGGGGTTGGACGCCGATCCCATCGCCGCGTACGCCCGGTCCGGGTGGGCCGAGAAGATCGTTGCTGAGCGTGTCGGTGGCGAGCAGGCCGGATGGGGTGCGTAGGCGTCTGCCGGGTTCTGTTGTCTTCGGACTGCGGGCCGTATGTGGCTGGTCGCGCAGTTCCCCGCGCCCCTGAGTTTCTCCACTTCCCCTTTCTTGAGAAGGACTGAACGTCATGGCAACCCATCCCGAAGCTGCCGCGCTGCTGGCCCGGTCCCATCGGCTCGGTGCTGATCCGCGCAACACCAACTACGCCGGTGGCAACGCGTCCGCGAAGGGCACCGACACCGATCCCGTCACCGGGGGTGATGTGGAGCTGATGTGGGTCAAGGGGTCCGGTGGGGACCTCGGGACGCTGACCGAGGGTGGGCTGGCCGTGTTGCGGCTGGACCGGATGCGGGCGCTGGTCGACGTGTATCCCGGCGTCGAGCGCGAGGACGAGATGGTCGCCGCCTTCGACTACTGCCTGCACGGCAAGGGTGGGGCGGCTCCGTCCATCGACACCGCCATGCACGGGCTCGTGGAAGCCGCGCATGTCGATCATCTGCATCCCGACTCCGGGATCGCGCTCGCCTGTGCCGCCGACGGGGAGAAGCTGACCGCCGAGTGTTTCGGGGACACCGTGGTGTGGGTGCCGTGGCGGCGGCCCGGGTTCCAGCTCGGACTGGACATCGCCGCGGTCAAGGAGGCCAATCCGCAGGCCATCGGGTGCATCCTCGGTGGGCACGGGATCACCGCCTGGGGGGACACCTCCGAGGAGTGCGAGCGGAACTCGCTGCACATCATCCGGACCGCTGAGGCGTTCCTGGAGGAGCGTGGCAAGGCCGAGCCCTTCGGGCCGGTGATCGAGGGCTACGGTGCGCTGGAGGCCTCGGCGCGGCGCGAGCGGGCCGCCGCTCTGGCGCCGTATGTGCGTGCCCTCGCTTCCCAGGACAAGCCGCAGGTCGGGCACTTCACCGACTCCGACGTGGTGCTCGACTTCCTGGCCGCTGCCGAGCACCCCCGGCTCGCCGCGCTCGGGACCTCCTGCCCGGACCACTTCCTGCGGACCAAGGTGGCGCCGCTCGTTCTCGACCTGCCGCCGGCCGCGCCGCTGGAGGAGGCCGTCGCCCGGCTGAAGGAGCTGCACGCCTCCTACCGCGAGGAGTACGCCGCCTACTACCGGCGCAACGCCCTGCCCGACTCCCCCGCGATGCGCGGAGCGGACCCGGCGATCGTGCTGATCCCGGGCGTGGGCATGTTCTCCTTCGGCAAGGACAAGCAGACCGCGCGGGTGGCCGGCGAGTTCTACGTCAACGCCATCAACGTGATGCGCGGCGCGGAGGCCGTTTCCACGTACGCGCCCATCGAGGAGTCCGAGAAGTTCCGTATCGAGTACTGGGCTCTCGAGGAGGCCAAGCTTCAGCGGATGCCCGAGCCGAAGCCGCTCGCGACGCGGGTCGCCCTGGTGACGGGTGCGGGCAGCGGAATCGGCAAGGCGATCGCGCAGCGGCTGGTCGCCGAGGGCGCCTGTGTCGTCGTCGCCGACCTCAACGCCGAGAACGCCGCCGCGGTCGCACAGGAGCTGGGCGGCGCCGACAAGGCCGTCGCCGTGACCGTGGACGTGACCTCCGAGGAGCAGATCGCCGAGGCCTTCAAGGCCGCCGCGCTCGCCTTCGGCGGGGTGGATCTCGTCGTCAACAACGCCGGGATCTCCATCTCCAAGCCGCTCCTGGAGACGTCGGCCAAGGACTGGGACCTCCAGCACGACATCATGGCCCGGGGTTCGTTCCTCGTCTCGCGCGAGGCCGCCCGGGTGATGATCGCGCAGGAGCTGGGCGGCGACATCGTCTACATCGCCTCCAAGAACGCCGTCTTCGCCGGCCCCAACAACATCGCCTACTCCGCAACCAAGGCCGACCAGGCCCACCAGGTGCGACTCCTCGCCGCCGAGCTGGGCGAGCACGGCATCCGGGTCAACGGGATCAACCCGGACGGCGTGGTGCGCGGTTCCGGGATCTTCGCCGCCGGCTGGGGCGCCCAGCGCGCCGCCGTGTACGGAGTGGAGGAGGAGAAGCTGGGCGAGTTCTACGCGCAGCGGACCATCCTCAAGCGCGAGGTGCTGCCCGAGCATGTCGCCAACGCCGTCTTCGCCCTCACCGGCGGGGAGCTGACCCACACCACCGGTCTGCACATCCCGGTCGACGCCGGCGTCGCGGCCGCCTTCCTGCGGTGACGGGCGTGAAGTCGTACGCCGCGGTCGACCTCGGCGCGTCCAGCGGACGTGTCATGGTCGGCCGCGTCGGGCCGGACAGCCTGGAGCTGGCCGAGGCGCACCGCTTCTTCAACCGGCCCGTGCGGACTCCCGAAGGGCTGCGCTGGGACGTTCTCTCGCTGTACGGCGGTGTCCTGGACGGACTGCGGGCGGCGGGGCGGGTCGACTCCGTCGGCATCGACAGCTGGGCCGTGGACTACGGGCTCCTCGACACGGACGGGGCGCTGCTCGGCAACCCCGTGCACTACCGGGACTCCCGGACCGACGGCATCGCCGAGAAGGTCTGGGCGACCGTGCCGGCCGAGGAGTTGTACGCGGCGACCGGGTTGCAGTACGCGCCCTTCAACACGCTGTACCAGCTCACGGCGGCCCGGTCGTCGGCTCAACTGTCGCAAGCCGAGCGGCTGTTGCTCATCCCGGACCTCCTCACGTACTGGCTGACCGGCGAGCAGGGCACCGAGCTCACCAACGCCTCGACGACCCAGCTGATCGATCCCCGGACGCGCGAGTGGTCCTACGACATCGCCGCACGGCTCGGCATCGACCTGAACCTCTTCGCGCCGCTGCGGCAGCCCGGCGATCCGGCCGGTGTGCTGCGGCCCGAGGTGCTGGAGGAGACCGGGCTCGCCGGACCCGTGCCGGTGACGGCCGTCGGTTCGCACGACACCGCGTCCGCGGTGGCCGCCATACCGGCCGGGGGCGAGCGGTTCGCCTACATCTGCACCGGAACCTGGTCGCTGGCGGGTCTCGAACTGGATGCGCCCGTGCTGACCGAGGAGAGCCGGGCCGCCAACTTCACCAACGAGCTGGGGCTGGACGGCACGGTTCGGTATCTGCGGAACATCATGGGGCTGTGGCTGCTCCAGGAGTGCGTACGGGCCTGGGGCGAGCCGGAGTTGGGGGCGCTGCTTCTCGACGCGGCCAAGGTGCCGGCGCTGCGGTCGGTCGTGGACGCGGGGGACGCGGCGTTCCTCGCGCCGGGGCGGATGCCGGAGCGGATCGCCGAGGCATGCCGTGTCTCGGGGCAGCCGGTGCCCGCCTCCCCCGCCGAGATCACGCGCTGCATTCTCGACTCGCTTGCCCTCGCCCACCGCAGGGCGATCGTCGACGCACAGCGGCTCGCCGGGCACCCGGTCGACGTCGTGCACGTCGTGGGCGGCGGTACCCGCAACGCGCTGCTGTGCCAGCTGACCGCCGACGCCTGCGGGCTGCCGGTGGTGGCGGGCCCGACGGAGGCGGCGGCCCTCGGAAACGTCCTGGTCCAGGCCCGGGCCCATGGGCTCGTCGGCGATCTGGCGGACGCCCGCAGGCTGCTCACCCGTACCCAGCCGCTGACACGGTACGAACCCCAGGGGGACACGGCACCGTGGCGCGAGGCGGAGGCTCGGCTCACCGATCGGTGAGCGGGGTCTCCCCCACTCCTCGCAGCCGCATTACTCTGCACTCATCCGATGATCGATCACAAGGAGCCGCGATGCGTGTCGCCCTGTTCCTGACCTGTGTCAACGACACGCTCTATCCGGACACCGGGCGCGCCGTGGTGAAACTGCTGACCAGACTGGGCGTCGAGGTCGACTTCCCGATGGCCCAGACCTGCTGCGGCCAGGCGCACTACAACACCGGCTACCGCCATGAGGCGGAGCCGATGGCCCGGCATTTCTCCGATGTCTTCGGGGAGTACGAGGCAATCGTCACGCCGTCCGGATCGTGCGGGGCGATGGTGCGGGAGCTGTATCCGCGGATGGGTGAGCGGGCCCGGGCCGAGGGGCGCGGGGACGGCCTCGCGACCACACTGGCGCCCGTGATCCCGAAGACGTACGAGCTCACGGAGTTCCTGGTCGACGTCCTCGGGGTCACGGATGTCGGCGCCTACTACCCGCACAAGGTGACCTACCACCCGACCTGCCACGGACTGCGCAGCCTGGGGCTGGGCGACCGGCCCCGGCGGCTGCTCCAGGCCGTGAAGGGGCTGGAGCTGGTGGAGCTGCCGGGTGCGGAGGAGTGCTGCGGGTTCGGTGGCACCTTCGCGCTGAAGAACGCCGATGTCTCGGCGGCGATGGGCGCGGACAAGGTGCGCAACGCCGAGTCGACCGGCGCCGACGTGCTGTGCGCAGCCGACAACTCCTGTCTGATGCACATCGGCGGCACGATGACCCGGCTCAGCACGGACATGCGGCCGGTGCACATCGCGGAGATCCTGGCGGGCACGGAGGAGGAGTCGACGGTATGAGCGGGACGTTCGTAGGGATGCCGGCCTTTCCGAAGGCCGCGCACGAGGCGGTCGGCAACCAGACGCTGCGCGGCAATCTGCGGCACGCCACGCACACGATCCGCGGCAAGCGCGAGAAGGCCGTCGCCGAGGTCTCGGACTGGGCGGAGCTGCGCGAGGCGGGCAAGCGGATCAAGGACCACACGCTCCGTCATCTCGACCGCTATCTCGTGCAGTTGGAGGAGTCGGTGACGGCGGCGGGCGGCATCGTCCACTGGGCCGCCGACGCCGACGAGGCCAACCGGATCGTGACCCAACTGGTCAAGGAGACCGGGGAGTCGGAGGTCGTCAAGGTCAAGTCGATGGCCACGCAGGAGATCGGGCTCAACGAGGCGCTGGAGGAGGAGGGAATCCGCGCCTACGAGACCGATCTCGCCGAGCTCATCGTGCAGTTGGGCAAGGACCGGCCCTCGCACATTCTTGTTCCGGCGATCCATCGCAACCGGGGCGAGATCCGCGACATCTTCGAGCGCGAGATGGGCGAGTGGGGGCGTCCGGCCCCCGACGGGCTCACCGACACGCCCGCCGAACTCGCCGAAGCCGCCCGCCTCCACCTCCGCGAGAAGTTCCTGCGTGCCAAGGTCGGTGTCTCCGGGGCCAACTTCATGATCGCCGAGACCGGCACGCTGGTGGTCGTGGAGTCCGAGGGCAACGGACGGATGTGTCTGACCCTGCCCGAGACGCTGATCTCGGTCGTCGGCATCGAGAAGATCCTGCCGACCTGGCAGGACCTGGAGGTCTTCCTGCAGACACTCCCCCGCTCGTCGACGGCCGAGCGCATGAACCCGTACACCTCGATGTGGACCGGCACTTCGGACGAGGACGGTCCGCGCGCCTTCCACCTGGTCCTGATCGACAACGGCCGCACCGACACCCTCGCCGACGAGGTCGGCCGCCAGGCTCTGCGCTGCATCCGCTGCTCGGCGTGCCTGAACGTCTGCCCGGTCTACGAGCGGGCCGGCGGCCACGCCTACGGCTCGGTCTACCCGGGCCCGATCGGCGCCATCCTCAGCCCTCAACTGAGGGGCACGCAAAGCGAGGTCGACGCCTCGCTGCCGTACGCGTCCTCGCTGTGCGGGGCCTGCTACGAGGTGTGCCCGGTCGCCATCGACATCCCCGAGGTGCTGGTGCATCTGCGGGAACGGATCGTGGAGGGCGGCCCGGTGGTCCGCGAGGGCAACAAGGTCGTGCTCAAGCCGGCCAAGGGGCATGCCGCCGAGCGGGCGGCCATGCGGGCGGCCCGCTGGGCCTTCGCCCACCCCGGCGCCCTGCGCACCGGGCAGCGCCTCGCCTCCCGCACCCGCCGTCTCCACCCGCGCAAGCTGCCGGGTCCCGGCAAGGCGTGGAGCGGCACCCGGGACCTGCCGCCGCTGCCGGCCGAGCCGTTCCGGGACTGGTGGCAGCGGACGAACGGTGGAAAGGGCGGTGCGAAGTGAGCAGCAGGGAACGGATCCTGGGCCGGGTGCGGCGCGCGCTGGCGGATGTCCAGCAGGACGACACTCCGTACGACCAGGCGGTCGCGCGGGACTATCTGCGCGAGCACGGCGACCGGAGTGTCACGCAGACCGTGGATCTGCTGGCCGAGAACCTCGCGGACTACCGGGCGATCGTGCACCGGACAACGCCGGAAGAGCTGCCGTACGTGATCATGAGGCTGCTCGCCGAACGTGGCCCACAGTACGTTCTCGTGCCCCCGGGGCTCCCTCCGGAGTGGATGTCGGCCGCCGACCCCACTCGCGTCCACGACCGTGCGGTGAGCACGCCGCATGAGCTGGACAAGGTCGAAAGCGTGGTCACCGGCTGCGCACTGGCCATCGCGGAGACCGGCACGATCGTGCTGGACGGTTCCCCCGACCAAGGCCGCCGCCGCATCACCCTCGTCCCCGACCACCACATCTGTGTCGTACGGGTCCCGGAGCAGGTCGTCTCCTCCGTGCCCCAGGCTCTCGAACGCCTCGACCCGACCCGCCCGTTGACATGGATCTCCGGTCCTTCGGCGACCAGTGACATCGAGCTGGACCGGGTCGAGGGGGTGCACGGTCCGCGCACCCTGGAGGTGGTGCTGGTGGGCGATCGGTCGAGCGTGGAGCTCAACTCGTAGCGGGTCGAGGGGCGAAGGTCGTCGCCGTCGTGGCGGACCGCCACCGACCGCGCCGAGGTGACACGTCCGCTGTCCCACACGTCCCCCTGGCCCCGGTCGGGCGGTCGGGCGGTCGGTCGGTCGGTCGGGCGGGCGGTCGGGCGGTCGGTCGGGCGGTCGGGCGGTCGGGCGAGGAGGCGACCAGGATGCGGCACGCCGTCCGGCGGCGGCCGCGGGTCGCGGAGGCGGCTCCCGCACCGCCGATACCGCCCGCCCTGGCCACCGGTACGGCACCCGGCGCCGTGGTGAGAACCGTTCTGCGGCGTACTGTCCTGCCGTTCGTGCTGTCGACTCCGTCGGTCATGGCCCACTCACCGCCAGCCGGTGGGACCTAACGGGAAGGCGGTGCGCGACGCGCGCCGTCAGCGTGAGTGCATGATCCGGTTCGAGCAGGTCAGCAAGCGGTATCCGGACGGCACGACGGCCGTGGACGGCCTGAGTTTCGAGGTGTCCGAGGGTGAACTCGTCACGCTCGTGGGCCCGTCCGGCTGCGGCAAGACGACCACCATGATGATGGTCAACCGGCTGATCGAGCCGACCTCGAGACGGATCCTCGTGAACGGCGACGGCATCGCCGCCGTCGACCCGGTACGGCTGCGGCGCCGGATCGGGTACGTCATCCAGCAGGTCGGGCTCTTCCCGCACCGCACGATCCTCGACAACACGGCCACCGTGCCGGCGCTGGTCGGCTGGAAGCGGGCCAAGGCGCGGGCGCGCGCCGCCGAACTGCTCGACCTGGTGGGTCTGGACCCGAAGCTGTACGGGCCGCGCCATCCCGACCAGTTGTCCGGCGGACAGCGGCAGCGCGTCGGCGTGGCACGGGCGCTGGCCGCCGATCCGCCGGTGCTGCTGATGGACGAACCGTTCGGCGCGGTCGACCCGGTGCGTGAGCAGTTGCAGGACGAGTTCCTGCGGATGCAGGCCGCGGTGCGCAAGACGATGGTGCTGGTCACGCACGACATCGAGGAGGCGGTACGCCTCGGCGACCGGATCGCCGTGTACGGGCAGGGCCGGATCGAGCAGTTCGACACGCCCGGGACGCTTCTCGGGGCGTCGGCGACGCCGTACGTGGCCGGGTTCGTGGGCGCCGACCGTGGGCTGAAGCGGCTCTCGGTCACCGACATCGAGGCCGACGACCTGGAACAGCCGCCGCCGGCCCGCCCGGACGAGCCGGCGGGGACGGCGGCCGCCCGGTTGGGTGCGGAGGGGGCGCGCTGGGCCGTCGTCCTGGACGACCAGGGCGAACTGCACGGCTGGGTCGGCGTCGACGACCTCGGGGCGGGCGGCACGGTGGGCGACCGCGCGCACCGGATGAACGCCTGGGTGCCGGTGCGCGCGCCGCTGAAGCAGGCGTTCGGCGTGATGCCGCAACACGACGCCGGGTGGGTCGCGGTATTGGACGGGGCACGTTTCCTGGGTGTGCTGACTCCGGCGAAGCTGCATGAGGCGCTGCGGAGGTCGGTGGACGCGGACGCCCGCGGGGGCCGAGGGATCAGGTGCGGTTCGAGTCAGTGGCCGATGCGTGAGCGCTCCGCCGGGTGCGCCGTGACGGGGTGCGTGGGGTGTGTCGGCCGTTTGTCGACTGCGGGTGCGTTGTGGCTGGTCGCGCAGTTCCCCGCCCCCCTGAAGGGCCCTGCGGGCCTCTTCTGTCAGTGGGGCGCCCTACGCTCTCGGCATGAGAGCTTCGGGAACCTTCAAAGTCGCGGACTTCACGCCCGCCCCCGTACCGGCCCCGGCGATCGGGACGGCCGTGCCCGTCGGTGTCGCCACCATGGAGAAGGAGTACGAGGGGGAGGTCGCCGGGCGCTCGGCGACCCTGTTCACCGCCGCGTACGACCAGGCCTCCGGGGTCGGCACGTATGTGGCGATGGAGTCCTTCGAGGGCTCGCTGCAGGGGCAGGCGGGCGCGTTCAACTTCGCACACTCCGCGACGACCCTGGGCACAGGCAGGCAGAACGAGTTCTTCGTCGTGGTCCCGGGCAGCGGCACGGGCGCACTGACCGGGATCACCGGGTCCGGCGGCATGGCGGTCGACGAGGACGGCACACACCGGGTGTGGTTCGACTACGAGCTGGACGCGTAGCTCACGAGCCCTTGCCCGGCCGGCGGGTCGAGTCGCGGCCCAGGATGCCGAAGGCCCAGCGCTCGTTGAAGCCCGCCACGAAGCCGATGGCGCACCAGAAGCCCCAGAAGTCGGTGCCCTTGACGGCGGAGCCGGGGCTGCCCGGGGCCGGGCAGATCTCGGCCGCTGTGGCGGGCGTCTGGAAGACCGGCACGATGCCACCGCTGAACAGGAAGTAGACGGCCAGCGCGAGGACCCAGCCGACGAAGACCCGGTAGAGGCCCTCGTGGCGCATGCTGCGGGCCATCTGACCGGGTACGACCACGCCCTCGCGCCCGTTGGTCTGCCGACGCGCGAGCTGGTCGGCGCTGCCCCGCAGCCGTACGAGGACGCTGAGCACCGCGCCGAACGCGCCGACGCCTCCGCACACGAAGGCGCCCAGCAGGCTCCAGCGGTTGGTGCAGTTGAGTGTCACGCCCATCGCCCCGAGCAGACCCACGCCCCACAGCAGCGGTGCCGCGAGCAGCAGCAGGCTGAGGGCGGAGCCCAGACCGAGTCCGATATTGAGGCCCCGGCTGACAGCCGTCGCGCTGTCCTGCGCCAGCCGGCCCCGCAGATCGGCGATCTCCTGGTCGAGGTACTCCGCCAGATGTTCGTTCGGCTTCTGGTCGCCGAGCCGCGGGTCCGTCAGCGCGTTGCCGAGCACCCGCACCACGGTCACCCGCGCCGACACCCTCGTCCGGTGCTCGAAGGCGCGCTGCGAGGCCCCGTAGAGCAGTTGCAGCTGGAGCTGCTGCTCGGGGTACAGATCGCCGAACTGAAGATAGGCACTGTCGAAGCCGGCCGGCACCACGTCGATGAGTCCCTCGGGCCGCAGTTCGGTGTCCGCCCCGTCGACCGTTTCACGCATTCCCCGCCACCACGAGTGGCGGTCTCCCCCGTTGTTGTCCCCCATGAACCGGGTGTACCCGCGCGGCCGGGCCCCGGGAAGCCTCCCCACCGCACCAGTACGGTCACCGTCGTCACGGAGGCGTCACGTCAGCAGCCCCTTGTCTGCCAGATACGTCCGTGCCACGTCCTTCGCCAACCGCCGCCAGCTGTCCACCTGTTGGTTCATGGAGGCCAGGTCGGCCGTCGTCAGGACGTCGTTCAGCGTGCCGAGCGCCTTGGTGACCCCCTCGCTGCCGGCGCGGGAGCGGAGGTGTTTGTCGTCGGTGAGGAGGACCAGGCCGAAGTCCGTGAGGGTGGCGTCGGTCGTGGTGGTCAGCACCATCTGGTCCTGGCCGCTCTGCACGGCCCGCTTGGCCTGGGTGGTGCCGACGCCCTTGGGGTCGACGCCGGTGATGTCGATGCCGTAGGTCTTCTTCAACCCCGGTTCGCAGTACGGCCGTTGGACGCACTCGTCACCGGCGGCGAGCCGCACCTCCAGACCCGAGGCGCCGAGTTCGCTCAGGGTCTTCAGGTCGTGCTGCCGGGCGTAGGAGGCACTCACGGCGAAGGCGTTCCGGTCGACGGCCCTGCTCGCATCCAGGACCGTGAGTCCGTGCGGTGCGGCCAGTCGGAGCAGGGCCGTCATCGTGGCGTCGAGGTCGGGTGAGCCGGCCGGGGCCGCGTCGGCGCCGTTCGTCTTGGCGTTGAGCCAGTCGGCGAAGGTGGCCGCGTACTCGGGCACGACGTCGATCTGGCCGGATTCCAGGGCCGGTTCGTACAGTTCGCGGTTGGCGACGGTGAGCAGCGATGTGTTGTAGCCGGCCTGGTTCAGCAGCAGGGCGTACATCTGGGCGAGCAGGTCGCTCTCGGTGAACCCGGCGGATCCGATGGTCAGTTGGTGGCTGTCGCCGGGAGCGGCGGTGACCGCGCCCTGGTTCTCCAGGGCGGGGCCCGTGGAGCAGCCGGTCAGCAGGAGGACGAGGGCCGTCCCCGCGCATCGCCTCATCGCGTCCCCCTCGCCCAGCGGGGCGCCAGCCGTTCGGCGACCTCGAAGACGCCCTCCACGACGCACAGCACGGAGGCGGTGAGGACCTGTGCCTTGAAGTAGGTGTTCACGCCCGCGTAGATGAGGTTGCCGAGCCCGCCGAAGCCCACGATCGCGCCCACCGTCACCAGCGACACCGCGGAGACCATGGCGATGCGCAGGCCGGCCATCGCGGCGGGCAGGGCGAGCGGCAGTTCGACGGTGAGGAGGAGGCGGATCGGGCCGTAGCCCATGCCGCGGGCGGCCTGTCGGGTCTCCTCGGGGACGGCCCGCAGCCCGGCGAGGATGTCCCGTACGAGCAGGGTGAGCGGGTAGAGGACGAGGCCGGCCACGACCAGGCCGGCCGAGAGTCCGTACACGGGCAGGAGCAGGGAGAACATCGCCAGGGACGGGATCGTGTAGAGGATCGTCGTGACGGCGAGGGCGGGACCGGACGCCCAGCCCCGGCGGCGCGCCAGCACGGCGAGCGGCAGGGCGATGACGAGGCCGATGAGCACCGAGACCGCGGTGAGCTCCAGATGCTGGACGACCGCGTCGAGGACGATCTGTCGGCGGGTGCTCAGATACTCGCCGCAGATCCTCCCCCAGTTCTCGGCTTCGCTCGAACCGGGGGGACCCCCTTGTTGCGCGCGAGGCAGTCGTCCGGGGGCGCGGTCACGACTCCATTGCACCGGCGGGCCAGGGCGTCGGCTCGCTGGGGTGACCCGTACGGGGTGTCGCTGGGTACACCCCCCGATACGGGTTCTGGGCCCAATGTGGTCCCCGCGACATCTCCGTAATTTCTCTGTCAGGGCACACGGAGTGCCGGACCGAGAGGTGAAGACGATGTTTCGCACAGGCTCGCGACGTACGCACGACACGGGACCCGCCGCCGAGGCGCTGCGGCTGGTCAAGGTCACCAGGACCTACGGCAGCGACGACAGCGCCGTCACCGCTCTGGACGGCATCACGCTCAGCCTGGGCCGGGGCACCTTCACCGCGGTGATGGGTCCGTCGGGTTCCGGCAAGTCGACACTGTTGCAGTGCGCGGCGGGGCTGGACCGGCCCGACAGCGGCATCGTCGTCGTGGACGGCACCGAGCTGACGGGCGGCGGCGAGGCAGAGCTGACGAAGTTCCGGCGGGGCCGGATCGGGTTCGTCTTCCAGCAGTACAACCTGCTGGAGACGCTGACCGTCGCGCAGAACACGGTGCTGCCGCTCAAGCTGGCCGGGCAGCGCGTCGACCGGAAGCGGGCCCGGGAGATCCTGACGCAGGTCGGTCTCGGCGACCGGCTCGGGCACCGTCCCGACCAGTTGTCCGGCGGTCAGCGGCAGCGGGTCGCGATCGCCCGGGCGCTGGTCGCCGAGCCCCGGGTGATCTTCGCGGACGAGCCGACGGGTGCCCTGGACACGCGCAGCGCCCGGGATGTGCTGCGGCTGCTCCAGGAGGCGGTGCGGGTGCACGGGCGGACCGTGGTGATGGTGACGCACGACCCGGTCGCCGCCTCGTACGCCGACTCGGTGCTGTTCCTCGCCGACGGCCGGCTGGCCGGCGGGCTGACCGCGCCGACCGCGGACGCGGTGGCCGAGCGCCTCGCGCACCTGGGCGACGACGTGACGGCGGGGGTGTGAGCCATGTTCGTACTGGCCATGCGGTCGATCCGGCGACGCCCCGGACGGTTCCTCGCGACGCTGCTGTCCGCCTTCCTCGGCGCGGCGATCATCATGACGTTCAACTCGATGCACGACACGGCGGCGCGGAGCGGCGTCGACTCGGTGAGCGCGGAGACACTGACGACCGCGGCGAGCGTGGTCGGGGGGTACGGCTCTCTGCTGGTGTTCTTCGCGGTGGCCTCCACACTCACGGTCAACGTGCGCCAGCGGGCGGCCGAGTTGGAGCTGCTGCGCTGCTCGGGAGCGACGCCGGCGCAGACCAAGCGGATGGTGGTCGGTGAGGCGGTGGCCGTCGCCCTGGTGGGCGCCGCGCTGGCGATCGGCCCGGCGATGCTCGGCGGCCGGGCGCTGCTGGACGTGTTCCAGGACAACGGTCAGGTGGCGGCCTCGGTCGACCACGCCTTCGGTCCGATCGCGTTGATGTCGGGAGTCACCATCACGCTGCTCGCCGCCGCGGGCGCCGCGTTCCTCGCGGTACGGCGGGGGACAGGCGGACAGCGCCGACAGCACGGTCGGGCGCGGAAGTTCTTCACCTACGCCGCTCTCGTGGCCGGCGCCCTGTCGGCCGCCTCCACCTTCGCCTTCTCCGGCACGGACGAGGCGCTGATGGCACCGCCGGCGTACGGGGCGATCCTGCTGTCGGTGGGGCTCGCGATGCCGGCACCGCGGCTCCTCGAAGGCGTCCTGGACCGGCTGCACCTGTCGGGTGCGGCGGGCTGGCTGGCCGTGCGCAATCTGCGGGAGCGGGCCGGGCACCTCGCCGGGATCCTGATGTCGCTGATCCTGTTCACGGCGATGGCCACGGCCACGCTCACCATGCAGTCGGTGGAGAGCGACGCCATCGACGCCTCGGGGCTCGTGAAGACAGTGGACGCGAAGAACCTGGAGACGCTGAACTTCACGGTCGTCGGGATCATCGTGGTCTTCGTCTGCGTGATGCTGGTCAACTCGCTGTACGCGGCGACCACTTACCGCGGCCGGGAATTCGGCCAGCAGCGGCTGGCGGGGGCGACGCCGAACCAGGTGCTCGGTGTGGTCGGGGCCGAGACGCTGGTCCTGACGGTCGCCGGAGTCTTCTTCGGCACGGTCGCCGCGCTGGCGGGGATCGTCCCCTTCACCGTGGTGCGCACCGACTCGGTGCTGCCGGGTCAGGCCTTCGGCATCTGGCTCGCGGTGGTGTCGGTCGCCGTGGTGGTGACGCTGGGGACGAGTCTGGCGACGGCCCGCAAGGTACTGCGCACACCGGCGACGGAAGCGGTGGGACTGGCCGCGTGAGAGGGACGTACGCGACCAGGGGCGGCTGCTTCGGCAGCCGTCCCTCATTTGTGGTGACACGAGCGCTGAACAAGCGCTTAGATAGGTGCACTGCCCTGGACTGTTCACGCCGCCGACCTGGAGGCCCCCGTTGTTCACTTCCGTCGACGACGTCTCCGCGCGCCTCGCCGAGACCGGTTATCTCGCCTCGCCCTCGGTCGCCACGACCGTCTTCCTGGCCGACCGGCTCGGCAAGCCGCTCCTGGTGGAGGGCCCCGCCGGGGTCGGCAAGACGGAGCTCGCCAAGGCAGTGGCCCAAGTGGCCGGGGCGGAGCTGATACGGCTGCAGTGCTACGAGGGCGTCGACGAGTCACGGGCGCTGTACGAGTGGAACCACGCCAAGCAGCTGCTGCGGATCAGCGCCGGCCGCGACGAGACGTGGGACGAGACCCGCACGGACATCTTCAGCGAGGAGTTCCTCCTCACCCGCCCGCTGCTGACGGCGATCCGCGGCGACGACCCGAAGGTCCTGCTGATCGACGAGACCGACAAGGCGGACGTCGAGGTCGAGGGCCTGCTCCTGGAGGTGCTGAGCGACTTCCAGGTCACGGTGCCGGAACTGGGCACGATCACCGCCACCCGCCGCCCCTTCGTCGTCCTCACCTCCAACGCGAGCCGCGAGCTGTCCGAGGCGCTGCGCCGCCGCTGTCTGTTCCTCCACATCGGCTTCCCCGATCAGGAGCTGGAGCGCCGGATCGTACGGCTGAAGGTGCCGGGGCTCGACGCGGCGCTCGCCGAGTCGGTGGTCCGGGTGGTGGGGGCGCTGCGGGCGATGGACCTGCGCAAGCTGCCATCGGTCGCGGAGACCATCGACTGGGCGCACACCCTCCTCGCGCTCGGCGCCGACACGCTCGACGAGAGTGTCGTACGCGACACCCTGGGCGTCCTCCTCAAGCATCAGGACGACGTCCTCAAGGCGGCGGCGAAGCTCGATCTGGACGCGCTGTGAGCACACCGGTCGCCGAGCGGCTCACGTCGCTCGTCGCCGCCCTGCGCGCCCACGGCATCCGCGTCGGCACCGGCGAGACGGTGGACGCCGCCCAGGCGATGACGGCGCTCGGCCTCGCGGACCGGGAGCTGCTGCGCGAGGGGCTGGCGGCGACGCTGCTGCACGGCACGGCCCAACGGCCGGTGTTCGACCCGGTCTTCGACCTCTACTTCCCGCGGGGCGTCGGCGCGCCGGAGGCCGGCACCACGGACCGCGACGACCTGCGCGACCGGCTGGCGGCCGCCCTCGCCGCCAACGACGAAGCCATGATGGCCCGGTTGGCGGTCGAGGCCGTCGACGGCTTCGGCGGATACGGCTCCTCCCCCGCCTCGGACGGCTGGTCGTCGTACCAGACACTCGAACGGCTCCGCCCGCAGACGCTGCTCGCCCGGGTCCGCGCCGACGTCCGGGCGCAGGGCGGGAGTTCGGGGTTCGCCGACCGACTGCTCGACGACGAGATCCGGCGGCGCATCGAATCCTTCCGCGCTTCGGTGGCGACGGAGGCACGGCGTCGGGTGGCGGAGCGGCGCGATCGGGACGAGATCGCCCGGCGTGCGGTGCGGCCCACGGCCGACCGGGTCGACTTCCTGTTCGCCGGGAAGGCCCAACTGGCCGAGCTGCGCAGGACGGTTCAGCCGCTGGCGCGGAAGCTGGCCACCCGGCTGGCGGCCCGTCGGCGCCGGGCGGCCCGGGGCACGATCGATCTGCGGCGGACCCTGCGCGGTTCGTTGTCGACCGGCGGGGTGCCGATGAAGCCCGTACTGCGCAGGCGCCGCCCTGCGCGGCCCGAACTGGTGCTGCTGTGCGATGTGTCGGGCTCGGTCTCCGGCTTCTCGGACTTCACGATGCTGCTGGTGCAGGCCCTGCACGACCAGTTCAGCAAGGTGCGGGTGTTCGCCTTCGTCAACCGGATCGACGAGGTGACGGGACTGCTGGAGCACGGCGCGGCCGACGCGGCGGGACTCGGCGCCCGGATCCGGTCGGAGGCGGCACTCACGGGCTATCACGGCGGCAGCGACTACGGCATGGCGCTGGGCGAGTTCGCGGAGCGCTACGGCGACGCGGTCGGCCCGCGCACGACCGTGTTCGTCCTCGGGGACGCCCGGACGAACATGAGCGACCCCAACCTCGCGGCCGTCCGGCAGATCTCCGAACGGGTCCGGCGCGTCTACTGGTTGAACCCCGAGCAGCACGCGCAGTGGGGTACCGGCGACTCCGCCGCGCCGGAGTACGCCGAGCTCGTCGAGATGCACGAGTGCCGCAACGCGAAGCAGCTGGGCACGCTGGTGGGACGGCTCCTGCCGATCTGAGCGCCGTACGGTCCGGATGGACATAAGGCCGGACAGGACGCCCGGCGCTGGCTGGCGGGCCGGTGTCACCCAGGTAAAGCGATCGGTTTCCGTACGGCAGGCCGACCCCGGAAGTCAGCCGTCACCCTTCTTGGCGTAGTCCTTGGCCATGCCGCCCGCGAAGTCGTAGACGATGCACTGTTCGTCGCCCACCACCCAGGCGTCGTGCCCCGCCGAGACCACGAAGACATCGCCCGGGCCCACCTCGCCCTCCTTGCCGTCGTCCATGCGGATGTGCATCCTGCCCTGGACCACATAGCCGTTGTGGTGGACCTCGCAGCTGCTGGTCCCCGCGATGGGCGCCACGGACTCGGACCAGCGCCAACCCGGTTCGAACGTCCCCACAGCGAAGTCGAGGCCCGTCAGATGGACGGCTTCCAGATGCCCCCGGGGGAAGTCCCGCCGCTCGTCCGGCTTGTCGAGGATCTTCATCTCCAGCATGTCGACGCTCCCTTCAGACCGCTCGCTCGGGCCGGGCCGGTCTCCGTCTCCCGGCCACCACACGCGGCACCGGCGGGGGCCGAGCCCCACCACTCCATCGTCCGCCCGTCAAGCGGGAGCCGCCATTCGGGTGGCCTCCAAGGAAACGTCGGGGGACGAGCCCTGGTGCTGCCGACCGACGTCCGACGGGACCCGCTCAGCCGACGGGATGCGCGACGGCTTTGGGAGAGGGGCCGTACTGGTTGGCGCCCGGGGTGCCGTCCACTGTCATGGCGACGAGGTAGATGACCGGGCCGGCGACCGGGATCAGGGCGATGAGCATCCGTCGGCCGGACTTGCCGGTGTCGTGCAGCCGGCGGACCGAGACGGTCAGCATGGGCACGATGAACGGGAGCAGGAGGAGGTTCAGCAGCGGGACCTCGATCGCGAGGCTGGTCCCGACGATCACAAGGGTGGCGATCACGTACAGCACCGAATACCACCAGTACTCCGCGCGGCGGGCGCGACCGGTGAACGTGGCGTACTTGGCAGTGAGGCACGTGTGTACCGCGTCGGTGAACGACATGCTGGTCACAGCGGATCCTTTCGCAGAAGCGTCAGAGGGGCACGGGGTCGCAGCAGGGGCAGAAATTGGATAGAGCTATCCATTTTGTGATACGGATAGGCCACTCCGTTTCACCGATGGCCAGCGTAGCACTGAAAGTGGATAGGCCGTTCCGATCACCGGACCACAGTTCGGTGGCATAAATGGATAGGGCAATCCGATTGCTAGACTGCCCGGCATGACACCTGGCGCCCAGCACCCCGACGTTCCCGTCACTCAGCCTCTGCGCAGTGACGCCGAGCGCAACCGGGAGCGGATCATCGCCGCTGCGCGCACGGTGTTCGCGCGGGACGGCCTGAACGCCTCCATGGCCTCCGTGGCCCGCGTGGCGGGGGTGGGCATCGCCACCATGTTCCGCCGCTTCCCCACGAAGGAGGAACTGGTCGACGCCGTCTTCTCCGACCGCATGGAGGCCTACGCCGACGCGGTCACCGTCGCCCTGGAGGACCCCGACCCCTGGAACGGCTTCGTCGGTTACATCGAGGCCGCCTGCGCCATGCAGGCCGCCGACAACGGCTTCGCCGACGTCCTGACCATGACCTTCCCCACCGCCAAGGTCCTGGAGCAACGCCGCAACCAGGCGTACGAGGCCATGCTGCGCCTCATCGACCGCGCCAAGGCCACCGGCCGTCTGCGCGAGGACTTCGACCCCTCGGACCTGGTACTGATCCACATGGCCAACGCCGGCGTCGTCAACGCCACCGGCGACGCCGCCCCCGACGCGTGGCGACGCGTCGTCGCCCTCCTCATCCAGTCCCTCGAGACCCCGACGCGCGGCCCCCTGCCCGCCTCACCCGGGCACGAACCCCTCTACAAGGCCATGCTCCGCGCCGGCCAGGCCACCTCGATGCCGACACCGGGCAAGAGCAACTGACCTCGGGACGTCGCGGTCGTGGGAACCCATGGGTCGCCACCCACTCCGGCCTCACACAGGGGCGTCGGCACCTGACGCGGGAAGCCGCGGGACTGCCGGCACACAGTTGAACCTGCCACCGCAGCCGCGGTAGTGATGCACGTCACATCCACTACAAGAAATAAATGGACCGCCCGGCCCACTTATCTCGATCAGTGAGAAGGGACAGCCGGCCCGCCCCGAATGACGCGCCGCTGACCGACCAGGAGGCTCCCGTGACCCAGTCCGTACCACGTCGGAATGGCGCGACGCAGCGTCTGAGCAGCTTGGCGCACGATGCCGCAGGCACCCGGTGAGCTGCATGGCCGCCTGCGGCCTTCGCACCCGCGGTTCCCGGCACACGCCGATTCCGAGCCGGACCGCGCCACGGGGTACGTACATGCGACCTGCCCTGGCAGGCGGTGCGCTGACACTGGCCGCGTATTCCGGTCTCCTCGCCGTGTCCGTCCGTAAGGAGACCTTGGTCGAGGCCGGCTGGACGTCGTCCGCCGTCGAACGTCTCCGCCCCTACGGGACCGTCGCGGCGGAGCGAGGAGCGGCGTTCGCCCACGATGCGGCACAGGCACTGACCTGGATCCTTGCCCTCGCCTCGTTGCCCCTGGCGGTGCTGAGCCTGCTCTGGCTGGCCCGGCGGGATCAGCAGGTCTACATGCGCCTTGGCATCGCGTTGTTGTTCTCCGGAACGGCCGGGCTCGGTGTCTTCGCCGTGCTGCGGGGAGGGCAGGTGGGCGAGGCGTCCCTGCTCGGTGACTACCTGGCGCTGCCCGGCGTACATGCGGGCTGGTACGTGCTCATGGTGCCGGCGGTGTTCGCCACCACCTCGAAGACCCGGCCGCGGGCGGCCGTACTGCTGATCGCGCTGCTCGCGGCCGTGACGGGGGCGTCGACCGGGGGCGACCTGTGGCTCGCAGCGCTGCCGTCCGTGGTCGTACCCCTTCTGGCGTGGTACGCCGCAGGACACCTCCCGAACGAGAAGGAGAAGCCTGCACGCGGGGGCACGAACGCCTGGCACGCCAGGGATTCGCGGGGACGGGTGTTGCCGTTCCGGCCCCGCACCCGGGCGCCTGAGCCGACGGACACCCCGGAACCCGCCCCGCTGCGACAGGCGGGCTGACGGCCATGGACGTCGGTGCTCTGGTCGAGACGGCCGGATGGTGGTCGTACATCGTCGTGTTCGCCCTGACGGCGGGCGAGACCAGCGCCTTCATCGGTGTGCTGCTGCCCGGCGAGACCGTCATCCTCCTCGCGTCCGCGATCGCGGGCCGGGGCGATCTCAACCCCGTGCTCCTCGCCACCCTCGTCGTGACCGGCGGCATGACCGGCGACGGTCTCGGCTACGCACTGGGCCGCTGGTACAGGCGACGCCCGAACGCCCGGCTGACCCGCTGGGCACGAGCCGGCAGCAGGACCGGCCAGGCCCATGACTTCCTGACGCGTCATGGCGGGGCCGCTCTCGTCGCGGGCCGGTTCATCGGATTCGTACGGACCTTCCTGCCGTTCGCCGCCGGGGCGTCCGGCATGCCGTACCGCCGCTTCTTCCTCTTCAGCACTGTCGCCTCGCTGATCTGGGGGATCGGAAACGTGCTCCTGGGCTACTTCGCCGGCGCCGCCGCCATCGACTTCCTGCACTCGGCCGGACCGATCGGCGCGGCCGTGCTCGCCGCCGTGGCGGTGGCGCTGTTCGGTCTCGGGTGGCTCCTCAGGCGTCGCCGCGGCAGCGTGCGGGCGCCGTCGCCGTCTGCCGTGGTGGCCTCCGGCGCGGCCTTTCGGCGCCCTGAACAGGAGCCGATCCACCTCATCAACTCTTCGAAGGAGTAAGGCCCATGGGATTCGATGGTGCGGCGCTGGCGGTCGTGCCGCTGGACGCCGAACATGCGAAGAACACGGCGGCCACCGGTGCGAAAGCCGCCAATCCGGCCCGTGCCGCCGTCGCCGGGCTGCCCGTGCTGCCGGGCTTCGTGCTGATGCCCGCCGGCCGCGCGCCCTGGGCGCCCGTCGGTGAGGACGCGGTGCGCTCCGCGTGGCGGGCGCTGGCCGGCCCTCAGGAGCGGGCGTTGGTCGTGCGTTCCTCCTCCGCGCACGAGGACACCGAGGAGTCCTCGATGGCCGGGCGGTTCGAGTCGGTGCTCGATGTACGGGGCTGGGAGGAGTTCACCAAAGCGGTGCAGATCGTCCTCGACTCCGCCGGGCGGGTACGACCGCTGCGCCCGCCGCAGGAGATCCCGGACGGGGACGGAATGGCGGTGCTGGTGCAGCCCATGCTCGAATCGACCGTCGGCGGCGTGATGTTCGGCGCCGACCCGGTCGAGGGCCGCACCGACCGGATCCTCGTCAGCGCGGTGGCCGGCGGACCGCATCAACTCGTCGACGGCAGCACCCAGGATGTCCGCTACCAGCTGACCCGCCTCGCCCGCCTGGTGCGCACCGACCCGGCCGAAGCGCGCGGTCACCGTCGTCCTGGGCGAAGGACAGACACAACACCGGAACTGAACATCTGCCAGCGGGAGCATGAGGTCCGTCGGGCAGCTGCTGTGGCGGCCGAGGGTGGTCGGCCGGACCATGCCGGCGACGGGGATGCCCATGCCCAGCGGCACGGTCGCCTCGGGGCCGATGCGGGGATCAGCGCCGTGGTGGCGAGGGAGGCGGACGCGTCCGAACTCCCGCAGCCCACCCGAGTCCGTCCTCGCCCTCACCACCGGTGCACGGACTCGGTGCGCTGAGGGCGGTCAGCCCATGTGGACGGGCGGCGCGCCCTCGGTGTGGTCCTGCTTGCCCGCGTTGATGGCCAGGACGGTGACCGCCAGTCCGCCCAGGAACATGGCGCCCGAGGCGATGAAGGCCATGGTGTAGCCGTGGGTCAGCGCCTCACCCGCCTTCGCGACCAAGGGGAGGTCCTGGGTGGCCTGGCCCCTGAAGAGGGACGAGGCGGCATCGGGCAGCTTGTCGTTCGCGGCCGAGGTGGAGATGGTCGACAGGACCGCGAGCCCGAGTGCCCCTCCGATCTGCTGGGCGGTGTTCAGGAGCGCCGAGGCCATACCGGTGTCCTGGTGGTCGACGCCGCTCACCGCGCCCAGCGTCATCGGGACGAAGCTCATGCCGAGCCCGACCGCGGTGACGAACATCGCCGGCAGCAGATGTCCGGCGTAGGAGGAGCCGGGCTCCAGGCCGGCGAACCAGAGCATGCCGCCCGCGCCGACCAGCAGGCCCGGTCCGGCGATCAGCCGGGGAGACAGTCGGGTGACCAGCTTGGAGCTCATACCGGCGGCGGTCCCCATGCCTATCGTGAAGGGCAGGAAGGCGAAGCCGGTCCTGATGGCGCTGTAGCCGAGGATCAGCTGCATGTAGAGCGTCAGGAAGTAGAACATGGCGAACAGGCCCGCACCGATGAACAGCATCGTGCCGAAGCTGCCGGAGCGGTTGCGGTCCTTGAACAGCCGCAGCGGCATCATCGGGTCCGCGGCGCGTGCCTGGATGACCAGGAACGCCACCAGGAGTACGGCGGCCGTCGCGAAGGACGCCAGCGTCAGGCCGGTCGTCCAGCCGTGTTCGCCGCCGCGCGTGATGCCGTAGACGAGGGCTATCAGACCGCCGGTGCCGGTGATGGCGCCGGGGACGTCCAGGCGGCCGGGGTGCCGCTCGGCCTCGACGAGGGCCTTCGTCCCGGCGAGGACGGCCAGGCCGATGGGGATGTTGATGAAGAACACCCAGCGCCAGTCGAGCGCGTCGGTCAGTACACCGCCCAGCAGCAGGCCGACGGTGGCGCCGACGCCTGCCATGGCCGCGTACACGCCCATGGCCGTGTTGCGTGACTTGCCGGCCGGGAAGCTCGTGGTGATCAGGGCCAGCGAGTTGGGCGCGGCGAGGGCGGCGCCGATGCCCTGGAGGATGCGGGCGCCGATCAACAGGCTCTCGTCCGGGGCGAGTCCGCCCAGCAGCGAGGCGATGGTGAAGACAGCGATGCCTGCCTGGAACATGCGCCGCCGGCCGAAGAGGTCGCCCGCCTTGCCGCCGAGGAGCATCAACCCGCCGAAGGCGAGGGCGTAGGAGTTGACGATCCACGCCAGGTTCCCGTTGCTGACACCCAGGTCGGTCTGGATGGCGGGCAGGGCGATGTTGGTGATCGTGGCGTCGAGGATCACCATCAGCTGGGCCGTGGCGATCACGAAGAGTGCCAGGCCTAGGTTCCGGCCGCCCGGGGAAGCCCCGGACGCGTCGGTGCCTGGCCGGCCGGGGGGCATGGTGGTGCTGTCGGCAGACATGGGAGAACTCCAAAGGGCGGGCGAAGGGCTCGGGAAGGGAAAGTCATCCGGACAGGGAGAAGCGGTGACGTCGGATGCCGAAACCGCTTCCGGCCCGGATGGAATGGGCACACAGGGCGGGCGGCACGTCGTCGAGTGCCGTGCGGGGCGGAAGAGTCGCTTGCGGTGGCAGGCGGGAGGCGCCATTCGGAGGGAGGTGATGCCTCTCAGCCGGGGCTGCTCTTGCCGTGCTTCCAGTAGCCGAGGAAGGAGATGTCGGACTTCGGGACGCCCTGGTCCTTGACCAGATGGCGCCGCAGACCTGTGGGAAGGCCGCTCTCGCCCGCCACCCAGCAGTAGACGCGCTGCCCCGGGAGGAGCTTCCAGGAGGACGTGACCGTCTTCAGGGCCAGTTGTCCCGGGACAGCAGTGTGGTCGTGGTCGTCGCGGGGCAGCCAGTGGACGGTGACTCCGGTGGGTGCCGCGACGGGTCGGATGTCCCGGCCGGTGGGCACTTCGAGGTAGGCGTCTGCGGTGAGATCGGGCGGTGACTGTTCCAGGATGGACAGCAGAGCCGGTACGGCGCTCTCGTCGCCGACGAGCAGCTGGGGCGGGGCGGCCGGGGTGGGGAGGTAGCCGATTCCTTCGGGGAACAGCCCGACCGGGTCGCCGGGGCGGGCGTGCAGGGCGAACGCGGAGGCGGGGCCCGCGTCACCGTGATCTTCGTGGTCGCCGTGCAGGACGAACTCGATGTCCATCTCGCATGCTTCGGGGCGGAAGGCGCGCACGGTGTAGAGGCGGACCCAGGGGCGGACGGCCGGCCGCATGAGCATGAACTGGGCCAGCCAGCCGTTGTGCGAGGCGGTCGGCATGGCGAGTTCCCGCTGGCCGTCGCGGCGGAAGAAGAACCGGCATGACTGGTCGACACCCATGGGGTCGAAGTCGGCCAGGTCGGGGCCCTGGACGGTGAGGGTGACGAAGCTCGGGCTGGTGCGTACGGTGCGGGTGACCTCGGCGCGGAGCATCCTGCGCCGGGTCGGTGACTTGTGTCGGGGCATGCCGGCTCTCCCGGTGGGGTGGGTCAGGTGGGGTGTGTGAAGGCGGGGAGGAGGATTTCGTCCGTCAGACGTTCCAGGAACGCGTCGGTGACGGGGACGTCCGCCACGAGAGTCCGATTCATCAGCACGCCCTGCGCCAGCTCGCCGAGCCAGGACAGGTCCGCATCCGAGCGCAGCTCCCCACGGCCCTGGGCCCGGTCGATGACCTCTTCCCACATGCCGTCGAGGGGCTGGGCGAGCTGACGTTCGGTCGCCTCGCGCAGGTCCGCGTCACGACGGATGGCGTCCACGAGGTTGCGCAGCATGGCGCCGTCCCGCTTGAGCCAGTTGCTGACCCGCCGCAGCGCTTCCAGGACGTCGGCGCGGAAACTGCCCTGGTCCGGCACGGTGAAGGAGAAGTCCACGCGGCGGCGTACGGCGTCGATGACCAGTTCCTGCTTGGTCGGCCAGCGTCGGTAGAGGGTCGTCTTGGACACGCCCGCCCTGGTCGCCATGGTGTCGAACGTCAGCCGGTCGAAGCCGACCTCGCTGAGCAGCTCCACGGCGACGGTGAGGATGTGGCGTTCGCGTTCTCTGATCTTCGCTTGGGATTGCACAGTACGAAACTGTAGCGTACTAGCGATGTAAGGCAACCCTTATTTTTGACTTGCGGAATGCCCGACGAGAACATCTTGGCCATGGTGGAGCCGGCGTCTTCCACGCCGTACAGCCCCGCCAGTGGGACGGCTCGAGGTCGATCCGTCGACCTGGGCGGACGGCCTGGTCCGGGTCATCTCGAAGGTGTGTCGGCGGCCAGTGCGTCTTCTACTGGCCGCCGACAAAGGCGTACAACGGTCAGTGGACGGCACCACCGGACTGCCCGAGCAGTCGTGCGCGGCGCGAGAGGTCGCACGCAAGATCCGCAGCGGCACGGTCTCGATCAACAACGGCATCACCATCGATCTCGGGGTGCCGTTCGGCGGCGTCAAGCAGTCGGGTACGGGCGTGAACTCGGCCCCGAGGGTCTCGACGCGTTCTACAACAAGCACGCGATCTTCCTCGACCGCGAGCCGGTCGTGACGCTCTAGCGTCGCGTGGACCAAGTGGCGCAGAACGGGGAGTCCCTCCCCCCATGTCAGCAAGGTCGTGCCCTTCGTCGAGGCAGCGACGGCTCTCGCCGCGGTCGAAGGCGGCCACGCCCTGGGCAAGACCGTCCTGAAAGTGCGGTGAGGGACGCAGTACCACCGGCCCGGAGGGACTCCGCGGCGTCCACGGACTCGTCGTGCCGAGGCGAGGGACGTCGCGGAGTTGCACGCCTGAGGCCGCGCGATGGTCAGTGGTCGCCCGCCGGTGGCGGAGTACGTGGACCGCTGTGCCGACGCCCCCGGGCAGTCATCCGTCCCGGCAAGTCATGCCACGAGAAACCCCGCTCGCCATGACGGCAAAATGCGCCGTCTCAGCCATCAGGGTGCGGTGGCGTTGTGAGCCCGGTGTTCGCGGATCTGGCCCTGGTGGTCCGCGACCCAGGTGATCAGGGACGTGACGACATGGTGCAGGCTGCGGCCCAGGGGGGTGAGGGCGTACTCCACGCGCGGCGGCACCTCCGCGTAGGCGGTTCGGGTCACCAGGCCGTCCTGCTGGAGTTGGCGCACGGTGACGGTGAGCATCCGCTGGGAGATGCCGGGGACTTCGCGCTGCAGCTCGGTATAGCGCAGAGGGCCGGCCTCCAGGACGGCGATCACGAGCATGCTCCACTTGTCGCCGACCCGGTCCAGGATCTGCCGGACGAAGTCCATCTGCTCGGTAGGGATGCCTGCGCACGGCCCCCGACCCGCGGCGACATCAGGACGGTCTGCGGTGTCCATGGCGCACATTCCCCTCCGGCACACACATCGATGTGCCTTTTGTACGGCCTTCCATACTGGTCCATCATGATGCTACGCACAAACAGTAGGAATTGGAGGTGCGTCAGTCATGAAGGTCGAGATCTGGTCCGAGATCACCTGCCCCTGGTGCGGCCTGGGAAGTCATCGCCTGGACCGCGCCGTGGAGCGGTTCGAGCACGGCGACGAGGTGGAGGTGATCCACCGCTCGTTCCCGATAAGCGACAGTTTCGCCGTCGGCAGTACGGTCAGCGTGCGCGAGGCCACGTTGCGGAAGTACGGCCTGGCCGACGCCAGCCTGGAGACAACGACCCGCCAGATCGAGGGGATGGCCGAGCAGGAGGGCCTGAGCCCCTACCGGGTGCTGGACAACCAGGTCGGCAACACCCGGCTCGCCCACGAGTTCCTCGCCCACGCTTCGGCCGAGGGCAAGAACCGCGTTGCGTGGGACGGTGTCTTCCGGGCCTACTTCGGTCAGGCGCGGCCCGTCTTCGGCCTCGACGACCTGCTCGACCTGGCCGACGAGTTCGGCCTGGAGCGTGAGAAGACCCGGCGTGTGCTCACCGAGGGCCGTTACCGGCAGCAGGTGCAGGACGAGCTGGAGCAGGCGCAGCAGCTGGGGGCCACCGGCGCGCCGTTCATCGTGGTCGACGGCCGGTACGGCATTCCCGGGGCGCAGAACACCGACGCCCTGCTCGGCGTCCTGCGCCAGGCCTGGGACGAGACCCACCCGACCGTGCTCGCCGCCGGAAGTGACGCGGCACTCTGTGGACCGGACGGTTGCGCGGTTCCCGCGGACCACGCCACGCACGCCTGATCCACCCACCTGTCAGGCTTTGCGTCCTCCACGCTCCCCGGTGTCACCACACGGCTGATCGAGCCCGCTCCACGGGCGTCGTCGATCGCCTCCCACCTCGCTCGTCGACGGCGCCGACGCCAGCGCCCCGCCCCCTGAGCACAGGGTCACCGTGTATCGGGCCCAGCCTTCGCCACCCTGATGTGCCGGGGGCGCAGGCGGCCGAAGCCTCCACCTGCCCGGGTCCACCACGGGCACATCCGTTCCCCGCTGCGATCCGGGACCTCACCCCACTGAAAGGCAACACCCATGTCCTACCTGCTCCACATCGACTCCTCTTCCCTGGGCTCCGGCTCGGTCTCCCGCCAGGTCGCCGAAACCCTCCGCGCCGCGTGGGAGGGCCCGGTCGTGCACCGTGACCTCTCAGTCTCGCCCGTACCCCACCTGACCGAAGCGGGCATCACCGCCCGCATCACCGACCCCGCCCAGCACACCCCGGAGCAGATCAAGGCCTCCTCGATCCAAGACGAGCTCATCGACGAGTTCCTCGGTGCCGACGCCTATCTGTTCACCGTGCCGATGTACAACTTCTCGATGCCCTCCGTATTCAAGGCATGGCTGGACCAGATCATGGTCGCGGGCCGCACCCTGGACTTCGTCAACGGCTCCCCCGTCGCCGGGCGTCCGGCCGTCGTGATCTCCGCGCGCGGTGGCGGCTACGGCCCCGGCACCCCCAACCACGGCCTGGACCACGTCATGCCCGCCCTGGAGGTGATCCTGGGCCACTCGCACACACTCGGACTCGATCTGAGCACGGTGACCCCAGAGCTGACCCTGGCTCCCCACACCCCGGCGATGACCCCCCTCGTCCCGCTGCACGAAGCGTCCCTGGCCGACGCACACGACCAGGCCCTGCGATGGGCCCGGACGGTCGGCGAACGCACCGCCGCCTGACCGGATCGGCCTTCACCGGTCAGCGTCGGATCCCGGCGGCATCGGCGCGCCGCCTGCGTGTAGCCGGCGGCGGTGGCGAAGTCGATGCCGTTCAGCGAGGCGGCGGCCACCTTGACCAGCCGTTCGCCGGCCGCCGGGCGAGGGGTGTCCACCTCGGTCACGGCCGGGGGCCGAGGGGACGGATTCGAGCGCGACAGCACGCATGACAACACCCTTTCACGCAAGTGGGCCAGGCGGCCCACTTACACTGCCGCCCACCGCGCAATAGAATCGGACCGCCCGTTCCACTTGGGTAGAGTGGGTGCATGACCTCGCCACCTTCCGACCAGACACCGTGCCCGCAACCCGGCACGGGACTGCGCGCCGACGCCGAACGCAACCGCGACCGCATCCTGGCCGCCGCCCGCCGCCTCTACGCCACCGAAGGACTCGGTGCCTCCATGGCCTCCGTCGCCCGCGAGGCAGGCGTCGGCAAAGCCACACTCGGCCGCCGCTTCGCGACCCGGGAGGAGCTCATCAACGCGGTCTTCGCCGACCGCATGGACGCCTACGCCGACGCCGTCGCCGCGGCGCTCGCCGACCCCGACCCCTGGCGCGGCTTCACCGGCTACCTCCACACCGTCTGCGCCATGCAGGCCGCCGACCGCGGCTTCGCCGACGTCCTGACCATGACCTTCCCCACAGCCAAGGCACTGGAAGCCCGCCGCGCCGAGGCGTACGACCGGCTGCTCGAACTCATCACGCGCGCCAAGAACACCGGGCACCTGCGCGAGGACTTCACCCACCAGGACGTCGTCATCCTGCTCATGGCCAACGCCGGCGTCATCGCCGCCACCGGCGACGCCGCCCCCGACACCTGGCGCCGCCTCGTCGGCCACATGCTCCGCTCCTACGCCGCACCCGACGCACCGATCCCCCCACTGCCCGAAGCCCCGAAGCCCACGGCTCTCTACCGCGCCATGGTCCGCCTCTCACAATCGGGCCCGGGCACCGCCTAGGTTGACGGCCCTGGGCCCGTAGTACGCGTTCGGGCTGTGGCGGACGTCTACCGGCCAGGGGGGCGCCGCCCGTGCGCAGGCCGATGGAGATGCGGGCGCGGTGAGCGCCCGTGACCCGAAGAGCTGCCGATGACGGCAAGAATGGTCACGGGGCCTGCGCGGGATCCTCGCCGACGGCGGTGGCGAACTCGCCCTCCTGGTGCCACACATGGGCCGCCTGCACCCGTGTGTTCATCCTCGGCAATGGCGACGTCGCCCATACGTGCACCATCACCCGCATGCCGTCGCTTCCCGGGCCTCGCTCGGGGTGAGGCCGAATCTGGAGCGGAAGAGGCGGGCGAAGTGGGCCTGACTGGAGAACCCCCACCGGTGCGCGACGTCGGCGATCCGGGTCTCCCTCGCCCCCGGTCCGGTGAGTTCCTGATGCGCCCTGACCAGGCGCCGTTCCACGATGTGCCGTGCCGGAGACGTGCCCGTCGACTCGAAGATCCGCCCCAGGTGGCGTACCGAGATGCCCATCACGCCTGCCACCTGCACGGCTCCGAGACAGGGGTCGTGCAGATGCCGGTCGATGTAGTCCTCGGCCACGATGAGCTGCGACCGGTAGGCGTCGGATCCCGATCGCCCTCCCGTGCGCTCCTCGGCGAGTCGCCTCAGCAGGCCGAGCAGGGCCCCCTCGCCGTCGGCCGGATCCGGCGGCCCGCCACGCGCCGCGGCCAACCCACCGAGCAGGGAGCTCAGCGCGGCCACGAGCGCGCCCTCCCGCGCCGTGCCCCGTCCGAACAGCATCGGCCCGGGCAGCCCGCCTTCCACGCCCGCCTGTGGGAACAGGTCGTGCGGCACGTCCACCAGGATCTGGCGCATGGAGGAGGAGAACCCGAAGAGATACGGCCGTCGGGTGTCGTAGACCAACAGCTCGCCCGCGGTTGCCGCGAGGCAGCCGTTCTCGTGCAGGAACACCGCCTCTCCCTTGAGCAGGAGAGTCGCGAACACCGAGTCCTTGGGCGCCGACCTGACCGTCTGCGGGCTGCGCTCGATGGCGTGGGCGTTGCCGGCGATGTCGGCGAGGCGCAGGCCGCCCAGCTCGATGTTGGTCTGCCTGGCCAGCAACCCCTGCTCGGAGTAGGAGGTGCAGGACAGGCCCACCAGCGCCCTGCGGTTGTAGTCCTCCCAGTAGTGGATGCGCTCGGCGGGTGCGATGTGCTCGGTGGTGGCCTGGGAGATCAGGGAGGGGACGGACACGCGACCTCCCATCGGCATGCGGTCGGGGTGCCTGAGCTTAGGTGACAGGTCACACCGTCAGGAAGCCTCCGCCCACAGGGACGACCGCCCCGGTGACGTACGAGGCGGCCGGCGGGCGAGGTCGTACTCCTCGCCGTCGCGGCTGACGCCCGCGCAGTTCACCGGGGCGCTCACGGACGCTGCTCCCCCGGTCGTACCAGCACTTTGACCTGATCCTCTCCGCGCAGCACTGCCTCGAATCCGTCACGTACCACGTGTTCCAGGGGGATGGTGGAGGTGACGATCCCCGCCAGGTCCACGCCTCCCTCGGCCACCATGCGGATCAGTTCGGGATAGGCGTCGCGGTATCCCACACTGGTCGTGATCGTGTGCTCGTTGTTCACCAGCGCGAAGGCGTCCAGGCGGACCGTGCCGGTCAGGCCGAGGAACATCACCCGCCCGCCGCGTCGGGTGGCGGCCAGACAGGCACGCAGGGTGTCCTCGGAGCCGACCGCCTCGAACGCCACGTCCGCTCCCTCGCCTGCGGCCACGTCGACGAGGTCCGCGCCGGTCTCGGTGGCACCCAGACGCAGCGCCAGCTCGCGGCGGGCCGAAGTCCGGTCGGCGGTGACGATGCGCCCGGCGCCATGACGGGCCGCGAGCTGCGTCACGAGCAGCCCGATCGGGCCCAGGCCGAGCACGGCGACGGTCTCGCCGGGGCGGATCCGGGCCCGCCGCACCGCGTGCAGGGCGACGGCGGCCGGCTCGAACACCGCCGCCTGTTCCAGGGAGACCGACTCGGGCAGCCGGTGCAGCATGTACGCGGGCACCGTGGCGTGCTCAGCCAATCCGCCATGTCCCATGAGCCCGGCGAACCCGAAATGCCGGCAGATGTTGTAGTCCCCGGCGAGGCACCGCGGGCAGGTGCCGCAACGGTAGTGCGGCTCCACTGCCACACGGTCGCCCGGGACGACGGCGGTGACACCGTCGCCCACCTCGGTGACGGTGCCGCAGAACTCGTGTCCCAGGACGATCGGAGCCGCCACGCCGGACTCCGGGTGCGGGTCGCCCACGGGAATGGCGTGCGGCCCGTCGGTGTACTCGTGCAGGTCGCTGCCGCAGATCCCGCAGTAGGCGACCTCGATCGTCACCTCGCCGGGGCCGGGTGGTGTCACCGGCACGTCCTCGACGCGGACATCCAGGGCTCCGTGCCAGACGGCCGCCCTCATGCGACGTGTCCGGCGGTCATGAAGAGGGCGACGAGACGGGGCTCGCACCGGTCGGCCGTGCGGTTGTCCGGCGCGACGGTGGTGTCGGTCATGGCGGTCTCGATCGGTCGGGGCGCGCCGCGGCTCAGCGGAACAGGGAGTTGACGTAGTCGGCGCCGATCCCGGCCTTCTCGTAGTGCTCGCGGCACATCTTGATGTAGTCGTGCACGTCGAAGAAGCCGTCGGGATCGCCGTTCTCGTCCAGCCAGATCAGCGGGCCCTTGACGATGAAGAACACCTTCATCGGCTCGTCGCTGTCGTAGGCGACCAGCGTGTGCCCCTCGCCCGGCGCCTCGTAGACGAAGTCGCCCGCGGTCGCCGTCCAGGGCCGCTCCAGGTAGCCCCACTTGCCGGAGATCGTGTACGCGAACACCTCGTGCGGGTGGTAGTGCCGGTTGACCAGCCCCGCCTCCTTGGCCCGCAGGATGTCGGCCCAGCTGTTGTCCTTGACGTTGATCCACAGCGGGCGCGAGCCGACGGTCTCGGTGAAGGGCACGTAATAGCGGTCGTCGTCCGTGGCCACCTTGGACAGATAGACCTCGGGAAGGGCGTCGGGGCGGAAGGAGTTCTCGATCGGCCTGAGGTCCTTCCAGAACTCTCCGGCGGGCATGTCGGGCATGTGAATGGCCTCTCTCGTCGCGGACTTACCGGAGTGAATCCCCGAGCGGCCGGTGCCGTCTTTCCCGTGGCAGACCTCAGCGCTTGCAGATTCCGGACATCGGGACGTCGCGACGAGGAGGCGGTTGCTGTCGGGGGTGGGCACACCGAGGTGGCGCCCCCGTACGTCGGCGGGTCAGCCGAGGCCGTCCGCGCCGACCTGCACGGCGGACTCGTCCAGTACGGCGTCGGAGACGAGATGTGGGCTCCCGTCGAGGCCGAGGACGGGGGTGGCCTCCTTGTACCAGGACTCGATGACGGCGTTGCCCCAGAAGTCGCGGCGGCGGTCGTCGTGGACGTTCCAGCGGTACGTCTCGTGGTCGGGGTCGCCGGTGTAGTAGTCGGAGGTGTAGATCTCGACCCGGTGCCCGTCGGGATCACGCAGGTAGAGGTAGAAGGCGTTGGAGACGCCGTGTCGTCCCGGGCCGCGTTCGATGTGGTGTTCCTTGCGGAGCGAGCCGAAGAGGTCCGCGGCGCGCAGGACTTGGTGGGACTCGTGGGTGGCTACGCCCAGGTGGTGCAGGCGGGGCCCGGCGCCGCAGGTGAAGGCGACGTCGTGGACGGTCTGTTTGCGGTACATCCAGGCCGCGTACAGCTCGTGCTCGTCGCCCTCGATGGTCTCCGAGCAGCCGAAACCCAGTGACTTGTAGTGGGCGTAGGCGGCGGGTATGTCCGGGGTGCAGATGTTGAAGTGGTCCAGGCGGGCCACCTCGGCGCCGTGGCGCAGGTCGTAGCGCTGGATCAACCGCTCGGCGTGCTCGATGTCGTGGAAGAACTCGACGGGGAAGCCGAGCGGGTCGATGACGCGAACGGCGTCGCCGACACCGGGCGTACCCTCCCCTTTCGGGATGCGCCGTACCGGGCGGCCGAGTTGACGGAAGAACCTCTCCGCCTTGTCGATGTCCTCGGGGGTGCGCACCCGGTAGGCGATGTGGTCGAGGGCGGCGAGCTCGCCCCGGCGCAGGACGAGGGAGTGGTGGGTCAACTCGTCGGTGCCGCGCAGGCACAGAGTGCCGGCATCCTCGTACTGGACGTGGAAACCGAGCATGTCGACCCAGAACCAGCGGGATGCGGCGAGGTCGGTGACGGCCAACTGTGCGTAGGCGGAGCGGATGACGTCCGGGGCGTCCGGGTGCGCGGTGGTCATCGGGCGGCTCCGAAGCGAGGGGTGTGGACATCGCCCAGGGCGACATGGACGATCTTCGACTCGGTGTAGAAGTCGATGGAGTGCGCACCGCCTTCACGGCCGACGCCGGAGGCCTTGACGCCGCCGAAGGGGGTGCGCAGGTCCCGTACGTTGTGGGAGTTGATCCAGACCATGCCGGACTCGACGGCGTGGGCGATGCGATGGCCGCGCTTGAGGTCCGAGGTCCAGATGTAGGCGGCGAGGCCGAACTGGGTGGCGTTGGCCAGCTCGATGGCCTCGGACTCGTCGTCGAAGGGGGCGACGGCGACGACCGGGCCGAAGATCTCCTCCTGGAAGATCCGGGCGTCCCGCTCGACGTCCGCGAAGACGGTCGGCTGGAGGTAGTTGCCGTCGGCCAGGTGTGCGGGCCGGGTGCCGCCGGCGACGAGGCGGGCCTCCTTCTTGCCGATCTCGACGTAGTTCAGGACGCGTGCGTAGTGCTCGGGGTGGACCAGTGCGCCCACCTCGGTGGCGGGGTCGGAGGGCGGCCCGACCCGGACGGCGTCCGCGCGCTCCGCCAGACGGCGGGTGAACTCCTCGTACACCGGCCGCTCCACGAGGATCCGTGAACCGGCCGTGCAGCGCTCGCCGTTGAGGGAGAACACCCCGAAGACGACCGAGTCGAGGGCCGCTTCGAGGTCGGCGTCCGCGAAGACGACGGCCGGGGACTTGCCGCCCAGCTCCATCGAGGTGGTCTTCAGGTGCTGGGCGCTGGAGCGGATGATGTGGCGGCCGGTGTCGGTGGAGCCGGTGAAGGAGATCAGCGGTACGTCCGGGTGGTCGACCAGTGCCTGACCGGCCTCCTCGCCGATGCCGTGCACGATGTTGACCACCCCGTCGGGCACTCCGGCCTCGGCGAGGATCTCCGGCCACAGTGAGGCCGACAGCGGGGTCCACTCGGCGGGCTTGAGGATCAGCGTGCAGCCGGAGGCCAGGGCCGGGGCCAGTTTCCAGCTCTCCAGCATGAAGGGGGTGTTCCACGGTGTGATCAGTCCGGCCACGCCGACCGGCGTGCGCACCACGTAACTGAACTGCTCGTCACCCTGCCGGAAGGCCTCCTCGCCGAGGGCGACGATCACATCGGCGAAATAGCGGAAGTTCTCGGCGGCGCGCCGGGCCTGGCCGCGGGCCTGGGTGATGGGGAGCCCGGTGTCGTACGACTCGAAGGACGCCAGCCGCTCGTGGCGGGCCTCGACCGCGTCCGCGATCCTGACCAGCACGTTGGCTCGCTCCCGGCTGCCCAGAGACGACCAGGCGGGAAAGGCGGACCGGGCGGCGGCCACCGCCCGGTCGACGTCGGCCCTCGCTCCGCGCGCGGCCCGGGCGTAGGGCGTGTTGGTCACCGGATCGGCCACGGGGAACGTCCGCCCGTCGGCGCTGTCGACCAACTCGCCTCCGATCCAGTGCTGGATGACGGGCGGCAGGTTCTCGATGCTGTTCTCGACGCTCATGGTCATGCTCCGATCTGTGCGGTCAGGTCGCCGCCCTCGGTCAGCAGCGCCCGGATCCTCGTCAGGCCCGCCTCGGTAGGTGTCGTCAGCGGCGGGCGGACGTGGGCGGAGGCGATGCGGCCCTGCTGGGCGAGGACCCATTTGGCGGGTGCCGGATTGGTCTCCACGAACAGCAGGTCGACGAGCGGGTGCAGCCGGTAGTGCAGGTCGCGGGCGGCCTCGAAGTCGCCCGCCTCCCACAGCTCGTACATCCGCGCCACCGCGGTCGGCGCCAGGTTGGCCACGGCGGAGACGAAGCCGGTGCCGCCGAGCGCCAGCAGGGGCAGGCACAGCAGCTCGATGCCGGACCACACCAGCAGCGAGCGTCCGCAGGCGTGCAGCACGCGGGAGAAGTGCTCGAAGTCCTTGGTCGTCTCCTTGACCCCGACGAAGTTCTCGAAGTCGGTGAACAGCCGCTTCACCGTCTCCGGCGCGATGTCAACGGCTGTGCGCGAGGGCACGTTGTAGGCGACGATCGGCAGATCCGGGAACTCCCGGGCCACCGTGGCGTACCAGGTGTAGAGCGCCTCCTGGGTGGGGCGCGCGTAGTACGGGGTGATGACCAGAGCCGCGTCCGCGCCCAACTCGCGTGCGGCGGCGGTCAGTTCGAGAGTCTCGTCGAGCTTGTGCGAGCCGGTGCCGGGCAGGAACGGCACCCGGTCGGCGATCACCTCTACCGCGGTACGCATCCCGGCGATCCGTTCTGCGACGCTCTGCGCGCTCGGCTCCCCGGTCGAGCCGCCCAGCGAGATGCCGTGCGAACCCGACTCCAGCTGGAAACTGATCAACCCGGCCAGACTGTCGTGGTCGACCGACCCCTCGGCGGTGAAGGGGGTGATGACCGGGGCGATCGAACCCCGGATGGTGGACGGGTCGCTGCGGAACTTCACGCCTGTTCTCCTTCGATGTCGTTCTGTGCGGCGTTCTTGGCGCACCAGGTGCGGTACTGCTCACGCCACGTCGGCCCCAGCGGGTACAGCCCGTCGACGCTCGCCCCGGCCCGCACCTGCTCGGTGACGAACCGCTCCTGACGCTCCTGCTCCCGGCAGTCGGCGACCAACTCGGTGGCGAGGTCGGGGGGTACGACGACCACGCCGTCGTCGTCGCCCACGATCAGGTCGCCGGGCTGGACGAGCGCCCCGCCGCAGGCGACCGGTACCCCGGTGTCCCAGGGGACGTGGCGGCGGCCGAGCACCGACGGGTGGGCTCCGCCGTGGAACACGGGCAGTCCGAGGGCGGCTACGGCCGCGCCGTCCCGCAGTCCTCCGTCGGTCACGATCCCGGCCGCGCCGCGCCGCTGGGCGCGCAGGGCGAGGATGTCGCCCAGGGTTCCGGCGGAGGTGTCCCGCCGGGCGTCCATCACCAGCACGTGTCCGGGGCGGAGCTCCTCGATCGCCCGCTTCTGGGCGTTCATTCCGGTGCCGTACTGCTCGAACAGGTCCTCGCGCAGGGGCAGATAGCGCAGGGTGTGCGCGACGCCCACCATGCGGGTGCCGGGCGTGGCGGGGTGTACCGCGTCGATCGACATGTGCGGCAGACCGCGCTTCCGCAGTTGCGCGCTGATCGTCGCCACGGCCACCGAGCGGAGACCGCCGGCGAGGCTTTCGCCCAGCAGCGGAGGGGGCTCGTCAGAGGGTCCGTACGCCGACTCCTCCTCGGCCCGGTCCGTTCTGGGCTGCGCGCCCCACGGCTCCAGGTCGTGATCGGCGTCGGCGACCGGGTTGCGCAGCACTCCTGTGCTCAACCGGCCGTCACTGACCTCGACTTCGACCACGTCGCCCGGCTGGACGACCGAGGCGCCGGCCGGGGTGCCGGTGAGGATCACATCGCCGGGTTCCAGGGTGAGAAGCCGGGACAGGTCCGCGATCAGCTCCCCGAAGGGGAACAGCAGCGAGTCGGTCGTGTCGTCCTGGGCGAGCTCACCGTTGACCCAGGTCCTCAACCGCAGTGCGTCGGGGTCGAGTTCGGTGGCGTCCAGCAGCCTTGGACCGATCGGGGTGAAGCCGTCCGCGCCTTTGGAGCGCAGGTTGGAGCCGCGGTCGGCGTACCGCAGGTCGTAGACGCCCGCGTCGTTGGCGGCGGTCACCCAGCGCACGTGGCGCCACCCGTCCTCGGGCCGCACGCGTCGGGCGCGCGCACCGATGACGAGGGCGATCTCACCTTCGAAGCCCATGAGCCGGCAGCCCCGCGGCCTGACGATCGCCTCCTGGGTACCGGCCAGCGACGACGGCGGCTTCAGGAAGTAGGAGGGATGAGCGGGGGTCCGGCCGCGCTCCTTGGCGCGGCTGCGGAAGTTGAGATGGACGGCGATGATCTTCGATGGGGTGTTCCCCAAGGGATGTGGCATTGGGGCTCCTTCAGCTGTCGGGCGTCTCGCCGCGGCCGCGGACCCGCTCGCGCAGGGCGAGCAGTCCGTGGAGCGCGTCGAGGGTGGGGGACGGGACACCGGTGCGGCGCGCGAGTTCGCGTACGGCACCGACGATCGCGTCGAGTTCGAGGGGGCGGCCCCGGTCCGCGTCCTGCAGCATGGAGGTGCGGAACGCGCCGAGCTTGCGGGCGATGTCCAGCCGGTCATCTGCCGTCATGGCGCTCTCGATGCCCAATGCCGTACCCACGGCCGCCGTCTCGTCGAACATGGCGGCGCAGATGTGCCGTACGTCCGGGTCGTCGAGGATGTCGAGGACGGTGGCACCGGTGAGTGCGCTGACGGGGTTGAGGTTGACGTTGCCCAGCAGCTTTTCCCAGCTGTCCCGGCGGATGTCCGCGCTGGGTTCCGCGTGGACGGGCCCTGCGGAGAGGGCCGCTGCGCACCGGTGGACACGGTCCGAGATCCCGCCTGCCGGGTCGCCGATGATCAGCCTGTCACCGCTGAGGTGCGTCACCCGGCCCGGTCCTTCGACAGCGCTGCTGAAGTGCGCCACACCGGACATCACCCGCTCAGGGGGCAGGAGTCGCAGGAGTTCCCCGTCGGGGTCGACGGATCGCAGTACGGCGTCATCCCCGGCGCGTTCGACGGTGGACAGCAGCCACCAGGGCACTCCGTTGGCCACGACCAGCACATCCGTGCCGTGCTGGTCGAGCCAGGTCCGCAGGGAGCGGGCGGCCGGAAGGAGGTGCTGGCTCTTGACGCAGAGGACGGCCAGGTCCGGGACGGGGAGCCGCCCGGCGTCGTACGCCGTGGGGAAGCGGTACCGGACCTCGACTCCCGTTTCCCGGCCGACTCCCGTTTCCCGGCCGACTCCCGTTTCCCGGCCGCGCAGCAGGAGCCCCCGGGCGGCGATCGCGTCGAGGTGCGGCCCGGGCCGTCCGAGCAGAGAGACTTCGGCACCCGATGCGGCGAACGCCCCGGCGAGGGTGGCGCCGACGGCACCCGGCCCCACGACGGTGATCCGGGGTGGCCGGCCGGGCGGTGGGGATGCGAGCGGATGCGACACGCCGTCGCACCTCCTTTTCGGGTGGGTCCATGGGCCGGTGTGGCCGTTCGCAGGGAGCATGCGCCGCGGGGCGGGACCACAACAATGTCGGCACCTACACCCGCACAGATCGAGTGATGTAGATTCCGACATCACTCGAAGGGAGGGTCGGCATGACCGCGATGTCTCTCGATCAGCTTGTCGGGGCCCTGCGAGGCGGTGTCATCAGCCTGCTGTCGGACGGGGGCGGTGGTGAATGGCGCGTCAGCGGCGCCGAGTTGCTGGACTGCCCGGAGGCGCTCGGGACCATCGCGCCCGGGCACCTGTTGCTCGGGGTCGGTCTGCACATCGCCGACCGGGACGCGTTGGGCACGGCTCTGCGAACGGCCGCGGACAATTCCTGCGCCCTCGCCGTCAAGTGCCCCACTCCCCCGCCGCCGGAGATGTCGGCGCAGGTCGGCGAGACCGGCGTCCCCGTCCTGGCCGTCGATCCGCAAGTGCCCTGGACGCGCGTGCAACGTCTGATCACGACCATCCTGGCCGCACGCGAGACGGTTGCCGAACCGGGCGGCGGGGCGACGGGCGGCGACCTGTTCTCCCTGGCCAACGCGGTCGCCGGAATCGTCGGCGGCGCCGTCGCGATCATGGACACCCAGCAGGTGGTGGTCGCCTACTCGAACCTGCCCGACCAGCCCATCGACGAGACCCGGCGACGCGGGATCCTGGGCAGGCGGGTGCCCGAAGACGCGCTCGCCGATCACCTGGACCGAGAGGTGTGGGTGAGCGACACGGTCGTACGCCGGCACCGGCCCGGCGACCTGCCGCGCACGGCCGTGGTCATCAGGGCGGGCGAGGACGTCCTCGGTTCCCTGTGGGCCGCGTTCCCCGACGAGGCCGCGGCCACCGACTGCGGGCCCACCCTGCAGGAGGCGGCCCGGGTCGCGGCGCTGCACATGCTGGCGCTGCGCCGCCAGGTCGACGCCGACCAGGAGAGCCGCGACCGCGCCCTGCGTCACGCGCTGGAGGGCAGGTCGGGGCAGGGCGACTCACCCGGCGGTGTCCGCCTTCCCGCCGTGCTGGTCGGGCTGGCCGAGGCCGCAGGGGCGCGCGGCAGCGAGACGTCGTGGGAAGCGGGCACCGCGGCTCGCCGCCGCGCCGCTCTGCTGCGGACCCTGGACCTGGCCGTCCTCGACGGCCGCTCTCTCGGGTACGAACCGGCGGCGGCCCTCCTCGATGACCGCGTCTACGTCCTGCTGCCGACCCCCGGTTCCGGCTCCGTGTCCACCGGGGTCCTGCTGGACCACCTTCTGGACCGGGTCCGGCACAGCCTGCACCGGTCGTTCACGGCGGTCGACTCCCCCGTCATCGGAACGGCTTCCGCCCTGGTCGCGGCCCGCCGCGACATCGACGCCGCGCTCGGCCACCTCCGCGAGCAGTGCGCCGGCCCTGGCGCCTACCACGCCGAGGACCTGCGGCCGGAGCTGGTGCTGCGGCGGCTCGTCGGCGCCGTACGCGAGGACGCCGAGCTGCGCACCGGTGTCGCGGAACGTCTGCGGTCACACGACGCCGAACACGCCACCGACTACTGCGCCACGCTGCTCACCTATCTGCGGCACTTCGGAGACGTCGCCGCGGCCAGCGACGAGTTGCACATCCACCAGAACACGTTGCGGCTGCGGCTGCGCCGGGCCGAGCAACTCTTCGACGTATCGCTCGCCGATCCGACGCGGCGCCTGCTGCTGACACTCGAACTGACGGCGCTTGCCCGCCAGTCGGAGCCGACGACGCCCGACTGATGTCGCATCGGACACCACCCGGCCGGATTCACTGTCGATCCCGACATTGGCTCCCGAGCGGTCGCGCACCCATGCTCCTGGACACCGAGGCCGTCGCCCGGCACCGGCGATGCCCACGCAGCGATCAAGGAGCACGGCAGTGACCGTTCTGGACACCCCGACCAGCACCGCGAAACCGGCCCGCATGAGCGAGGCCGAGTGGCGGGCGCGGCTCGAACTGGCCGCCTGCTACCGCGTCTTCCACCATCTGGGATGGGTGGAGATGGTCTTCAACCACATCACCGTCCGGGTGCCCGGCGAGGAGGGACACCTGCTGATCAATCCGTTCGGCCTGATGTACGACGAGGTCACCGCCTCGAACCTGGTGAAGATCGATCTCGACGGCAACCTTCTGTCGGACTCCGACTGGCCGGTCAACGAGGCAGGACTGCTCATCCACTCGGTGATCCACGCCAACCGGCCTGACGCGCACTGCATCATGCACACGCACACCACCGCCGGCACCGGGGTCGCCTGTCTGCGCGACGGCCTGGACCCGGACAACTTCTACGCCGCCCAACTGCACGACATGGTCGCTTACCACGACTTCGAGGGCATCACCGTCGACCCGGAGGAGAAGCCACGCCTGGTGGCCGACCTCGGTGACCGCGACCTGATGATCCTGCGCAACCACGGCCTGCTGGCGGTGGGTCCGACCGTCCCCGCGGCTTTCGCCGCCCTGTGGACCCTGCAACGCGCCTGCGAGATCCAGCTCGCCGCCCAGCAGGCCGGGCAGCCGCTGACCCCGGTGAGCCGGGAGGCGGCGGTGCGCTCCACCAAGGAGTCCTTCCAGATGGGCGACCGTACGGAGGCGGGCAGGACCCTGTTCGACGCCCTGCGCCGCAGGATCGACCGCATCGCCCCCGACTACGCCGTCTGACACCCTCCCGCTCCCCCGGGCCGACGACGACCCGACGACGATCGGACACTCCCCATGTCCCCATCCGCTCAGACATCCGGCACCCGCGGTCAGCACCGCACCGTCGCGCTCGCCGCCATGGCGGGCACCACCATCGAGTGGTACGACTTCTTCATCTACGCCCTGTGCACCGGACTGGTGTTCAGCAGCCGGTTCTTCGACGGGCTCGGCGAGGACTCGCTGGTCATCTCCTTCGCGACCATCGGCATCAGCTTCTTCTTCCGACCGGTCGGAGCAGCGCTCGCCGGACACCTCGGTGACCGGCTCGGCCGCCGCGCGATGCTGATCGCCACCCTGCTGCTCATGGGCGTCTCCACCACCCTGATCGGCCTCGTGCCGTCGTCCGCCTCCATCGGCATGAGCGCCCCGGTCATCCTCGTCCTCCTGAGGATCCTCCAGGGCCTGTCCGCCGGCGGCGAGTGGGGCGGCGCCGCGCTGATCTCCGTGGAGCACGCACCGCCGGGCCAGCGCGGCAGGTTCGGTTCCTACCCCCAACTCGGTGCACCGCTGGGTCTTTTGCTGGCCAACGGCGCCCTGGCGGCCGTCACCGCCCTCACCACGGACGACCAGTTCCTCGCCTGGGGCTGGCGCATCCCCTTCCTGCTCAGCGTGGTCCTCGTCGCCGCCGGTTTCGTCATCCGCCGTAAGGTCGAGGAGAGCCCCGTCTACCGCGAACTGAAGGAGTCCGGGAAGCGGTCCCAGGCACCGATAGCCACCCTGTTCAAACACCACTGGCCGCTCGTCGTGGCCGGCGCCCTGCTCTTCGCCGCCAACAACGCCGTCGGCTACATGACCACCGGCGGCTATGTCCAGAGTTACTCCGTGAACCATCTGGACATGGATCCGACGGTGATCCTCATCTGCGTGATGGTCGCCGCGGTCGGCTGGCTGGCCAGCACCCTGGCGGGCGGCCGGTTGTCCGACCGGATCGGGCGCCTGCGCGTCTACCGCATCGGCTTCGTCATCCAACTCGCCTGGATGTTCCCGTTCTTCGCACTGCTCAACACGGCGAACGGGGGGCTCATCGTGGTGGCGCTCGTCCTCTACAGCGTCGGCCTCGGACTCACCTACGGGCCACAGGCCGCACTGTTCGCGGAGCTGTACCCCACCGCGGTCCGGTACACCGGTGCGGCACTGTCCTACGCCATCGGAGCCGTACTCGGCGGCGCCTTCGCGCCGATGATCGCCGAAACCCTGCAGTCCAGCACCGGCACCGTGTACTCGGTCGCCGTCTATCTCGCGGCGGTGACGGTGATCGGGCTCGCCGTCACCTTCTTCCTGAAGGAACGCCAGGATGCGCCGCTGAGCGACGCCGAAGCCGGCGAGAAGGACAAGCAGGCGGTTGTGACCGCCTGAGAAATCTCGGACCGGCGACCCAGCCCACGCCCGCGACGGGCGGCCGGTCCCGCCACCCCCACCTCCCCACATTTCAAGGAGCCCCCATGAACGAGCCGCAGACCGACCCCATCCGCCGGGCATCGACCGAAGGCCGCCCCCACGGAGCCCTGACGCGTCGCCGCCTGTGGCAGTTCGGCGCCGCCGCGGCGGTCACCGTCGGCACTGCGGCGCTGCTGCCCGAACGCGCCTCCGCCGAGACCTCGGCGGCCGCGGATCCCACCGCGCAGGACTACTTCGACCGGGCCGCCGAACTGGCCGGAGACACCCCGAACCTCAAGAGCATCGTGAGCGCGCTCACCGCCGGTTACACCCCGCCGAGGCCCCCCGCTCCGGCACCACTGCGGATCTTCGACAACGTCGCCGTGCTCAGCGTCGGATTCGTGTCCGCCACGGCGATCCTCACCCCGGCCGGCATCATCCTCATCGACGCCCTCAACAATCCGGACGAGGCGGAGCAGTACATCGTCCCGGGACTGCGCAGCCTGGGGGCCGATCCCTCGAAGATCAAGTACGTCGTGGTCACCCACGGCCACGGCGACCACTTCGGCGGCGCCCAGTACCTGGCCGACCAGTACGGCACCCGGGTCATGATGGCCCCGGCCGACTGGGACCTCGTCGCCTCCACCAACCCGGCCAACGCACCCACCCGTGACCTGGACATCGCCGACGGCCAGAAGCTGACGCTGGGCGGTACCACCGTGACGCTCCACCGCACGCCGGGTCACACACCCGGCACCGTCTCGCCCGTCTTCCCGGCCCGTTGGCGGGGCCGCGCCCACACCGCGATGCTGTGGGGCGGGACCAACCCGCCCGCCGCCACCACGAACAAGGAGCTCTACCTCTCCTCCGCCCTCACCTTCGCCTCCCGGATGAGGCGGGCCGGCGTCGACGTCGAACTCAGCAACCACGGCTTCGCCGACTACGGCCTGGAGCGTATGGAGAAGTTGCGCAGTGCGCCGAACGGACGCGAGAACCCGTTCGTCGTGGGCACCCCGGCAGCACAGCGCTTCATGAAGATCGTGGAAACCATGCTGCGCGGCCGCATCGCCCAGGATCAGGAGGCCGCCACCCCCACGGCGACGACGATGGCTGCCACAAGCGTGCATACGGCAGGCTGCTGCTGATCTCCACGACAACAGGCCGGTCACCGACTGCCGACGCAGCGGTGACCGTCGGCCGCTGATGGGGGAAGATCCGCATCGTCTCCTTTGACAGTCCAGCAGGTCAGCGCAGTCTGCCGCGCGCCTTCAACGGCACAGGCGGTAGTTCCGGGGCCGGTAGCGGAGCACCGTCGTACCCCTTCACCTCACCGAATCGCCGCCCTTCCATCCAGTCCCGACGGGCCTGCACGATCTCTTCCTGGGACCGCCCGATCCAGTTCCAGAACATGATGAGCTCTTCCTCGAACGGCTCACCGCCCAGGAGCATCAGGGAGGCCTCCGACTCGGCGCGCAGCGGCAGTTCGGTGCGGCCGCAGCCGAGGTAGAGCATGGAGCCGGGCAGGACCGGAACGCCGTCCACCCGCGCCTCGCCGGACATGGACAGCACGGCGTACTCGAAGTCCGGTTCCAGCGGGAGGCGTACGTCCGCGCCACGGGCGAGGGTCAGGTCGGCGCCGACGATGGGGGTGTACGTCGTTCCGGGCGAGGTCGCGCCATCGAGGGCGCCGAGGATCAGGGTGGCCGAGAGGCCGGGTGCGGTGACGACCGGCAGTTCGGCGTGGTGCTCGAAGTGCGGGTCGGTGTGGCGGTGGCTGTCGGGGAGGGCCACCCACAGCTGGGCGCCGTGGAGGTAGCGGGCGTGCGACTTGGGGCTCTCCTCGGAGTGGCTGATGGCCCGTCCGGAGGTCATCAGGCCCAGCTCGCGCGGGTGGATCGTCTGGAGGCTGCCGGTCGAGTCGCGGTGCAGCACCTCGCCCTGGTGCAGCCAGCTCACCGTCTGCAGGCCCATGTGCGGGTGGGGCGGCACCTGCATACCGGGCTCGTCGGCGATGTCGTCGGGGCCGTAGTGGTCGACGAAGCACCATGCGCCGACCATGCGGCGCCCCAGGTTGGGCAGCAGCCGGCGGACCTCGGTGGACTCGCCGAGCCTGACGGTGCGCGGGCTGAGGAGTTCGCGAACGGGCTCCGCCACCACGAAGCCGCGGCCGCCGCACAGAGCGGGAGCCGCCTCGCGATCAAGATTGCTCATGGCGCCCAACCTAGACCCGCGAGTGGCGTCCCGTCAGTCCGTCGCCCCGGCCGTCCCGGCTCGTTCGAAAAATAGTAGCCATGTACATAGTAGCCATGTAGTGTGTTTGCCATGAGTGAGGGTTCCGAGAAGGCGACACCCGGCTTCCTGGTGTGGCGACTGTCGATGAAGTGGCGGACCGCGGTGGACCGCGCGATGGCTCCGCTGGGGCTCACCCATGCGCAGTACTCGCTGGTCGCATCCTTGTACGGCATGCAGCGTGCCGGTGAACGCCCCAGTCAGCGGCGCCTCGCCGACCACGTGGGCCTCGAGCCCCTGTACGTGTCCAAGCTGGCGCGCTCACTGGAGTCCGCGGGCCTCCTGGAACGCACCCGCGACCCACGCGACCCACGCGCCGTGCAACTGGCCCTCACCGAGGAGGGCAGCGACACGACCCGGCAGGCCATCGAGGTCGTCCAGGGGCTCCTGGAGCAGCTGCTGGCACCGTTCGGCGGCCAGGACAGCGAGCGCACCCGGGACTTCAGGCACGACCTCGTGACCCTGCTCGACGCACCTCTGGATCCGCTCGCCGTCACCGGCGGGCCCGACAAGGAGCAGTCATGACCACCACCACTCCCCTGCTCAACCCCCGCGTCATAGCCCTGGCCCACTACGCGGCCCGCGGCGTCCTGGAGCGGGTACTGGCCCGCCACGGCGTGACGTTCCAGCAGTCCGTCACCCTGCGGGTCGCGGCCGTCGCCGACGGACCGGTCGAGCGGGGCCATCTCGTCGACAGCGTCGTCGGCTCGCTGAAGATCGGCGCCGCGGAGGCCCATGCCGTGGTCGACGAGCTGATCGCCGCGGAGCTGCTGGCCCCCCTGGAGCCGTCGCTGGTGCGGATCACGGACGCCGGGCAGGAGCTGTACGACCGGACGTCCACCGAGACCGCACCCATCACGGCCCGGATCTACGACGGCATCCCGACGGAGGATCTCGCCGTCGCCGGACGCGTGCTGTCCCTCATCGCCGACCGGGCCGACGCCGAGCTCGCGACGCTCAGCAAGTAGTGGAATATTGAACCAACTCTCTCCGTTGACGGCCTCGAAGGAGGTCAGAGTGGAGATGACGTACTACGACCACGGAACACCGGCGGAGCGCTGGGAGCGCGCGCGGATGTTCTTCGACGCCAAGGACTACGCCGCCGCGGCGCGCGTCCTGGACGGGCTGGTCGAGGAGGTGCCGGAGCAGACCGGACCGCGGCTGCTGCTGGCCCGCTCCTACTACCACTCGGCCCAACTGCGGCGCGCGGAGACCGAGTTGCGCATCATCGTGGAGCGTGACCCGGTGGAGCAGTACGCCCGTCTGATGCTGGGCCGCACACTGGAGCGGCAGGGGCGGCACCAGGAGGCCGAGCCGCACATCCGCCTCGCCTCCGCGCTCGCGGGCGACTTCGACACGCTCTGAGCACGACAGCAGGGGCCCGGTTCCGTCACGGAACCGGGCCCTGTGCTGTGCCGTACGGTCAGGCCGCCGCGTCGGCGCGCTTCCCCCGCCGGTGGCCGATCTCGCCGAGGACGATGTCGACGACGATGAACGCGGCCAGCGGAATGCCGAGGAGCGGGACGTAGTACCCGAGGACCGCGATGGCCGCCACGCACGGCAGCAGGACCAGCGGGGGCACCTTCTGCCAGACCCCGCGCGGGATCGGACGGCCGAAGGCAGAACCGCGGCCGCGCTGCCACCACATCCGGTAGCCCCACACGATCAACAGGATCAGAGAGAGCGCGAGCAGCATCAGGGCGATCTGGTTGACCAGGCCGAACAGGACGCCCGTGTGCAGGTCGATGCCCCAGCGGGTCAGCTTGGCGAGGACCGGGTGGTCGGCGAACCGCAGCACGTCGGTGACCTCGCCGGTGGTCGGGTCGACGGCCACCGCGTCCTGCTTCGTGGGGTAGCTGCGCCCCACCTGCTTCACCACGTACGTCGACGCGGCGTCGGCGGGTGGGACGATCTCGACCGGGTCGCCGAGTCCCTCGGCCCGCGCCGCCGCCAGGATCTTGTCGAGGCCGACGCCGTGCTCGGCGTCCCCGGCCGAGGTGGACGCGCCGTGCCCGGAGTGGTCGCCGCCTGCGCTCGCGGAGATCGACGGCGTGGCCTGGTGCAGCGAGGTGCGCAGTACGTCGATGTTGGCGCCGGCGTAGGTGGACCAGGTCAGACCGGTCACCGACAGGAAGAGGAACCCGGCAGCGGCCCACGCGCCGACGCCGCCGTGCAGGCCCAGGGTGCGGCGCCGCCCGCTGGTCCCGCGCAGCTTGCGCTGGGCCCGGCGGCGGGTGAACCACATCACCAGGCCGGCGCTCGCGATCACCCACAGCCAGCTCGCCGCGAACTCGCTGTAGAGGCGTCCGGTCTCGCCGAGGTGCAGATTGCGGTGGAGCCCGGAGATCCAGGTGCGCAGGGGCAGCGCGCCGGTCGAGCCGTACTGTTCGAGGGCGCCTTCGACCTCGGCGGTGTACGGGTCGACGAAGACGGCGAGGGTGTGGTCGGCGTCGACGCCCTTGACGCCGGACAGCAGGACCCGGGTCGTCGCGTCGTCCTGCGGGGAGGGGCGGACGGCCGCGACGGTGCCCTCGGGGTGGGCCTCGCGGGCGGCGGTGACCTGCTCGGAGATGGGCAGCTTGGTGTCACCCACCTGGGACACGGTCATCTCGTCGGCGTAGACGATCTTCTCGGCCTGGAAGGAAGCGGCGTAGAGGAGTCCGGTGCAGGCGGCCACGAGAAGGAACGGCGCGACGAGCAGTCCGGCGTAGAAATGCAGGCGCAGCAACAGGGGGCGGAGCGGCGCCCAACTGCTGCGTGACGGCATCGGATCGGCGGCTTTCTGGGCCTCGTCCGTGGTCCTCGTGAGAGCGGAGGTCATCGGCGGTTCTTTTCTGGGGCAGGGGACGTTTCTCGGCTGTACCGGTCCAGTAGTCGGGGGAAGAGGTCCTCGAGTTCCCGAGGATTGAAGTGGTCTGCGTCACACAAGGGTGCGCAGGGCGGCATGGCATCCTGGCGCGATGGCAACTCCCCGTCATCACGCGCCCCTTGCCGGGCTGGTCGAGGAACTCCTGGCGGGCGACGGCCCGCTGCCGATCGTGGCGGCCGGTGATCCGGTGCTGCGACGCGGCACCGAGCGGTTCGAAGGACAGCTGGACTCCGCGCTGCTGGCCCGGTTCGTCGAGGCGCTGCGCGTCACCATGCACGCGGCGCCGGGCGTGGGCCTGGCGGCTCCGCAGGTCGGCGTACCTCTGCGGATCGCGGTGATCGAGGACCCGGCGCCGGTGCCGGACGAGATCAGGGTGGCGCGCGGACGGGTGCCGCAGCCGTTCCGGGTGCTGGTCAATCCGTCGTACGAGGCGGTCGGTACCGCGCGTGCCGGGTTCTTCGAGGGCTGTCTGAGCGTGCCGGGCTGGCAGGCGGTCGTGGCGCGCCACGCCGAGGTGCGGCTGACGGGCGAGGACGAGCACGGGCGTGCGGTGGACGAGGTGTTCTCCGGGTGGCCGGCGCGGATCGTGCAGCACGAGACCGATCACCTCGACGGCCTGCTCTACCTCGACCGGGCGGAGCTGCGGTCGCTGTCCTCGGGCCAGGCGATGGCGGAACGATGGGCGCAGCCGACGCCGGCGGAGGCCGCCGAGTCGCTGGGCTTCGCACTGCCGTAGCCGGGCTGCGAACTGCCGTAACCGAAAATCGGAGGCGCCGACCCGTGCGCCTCCCTTACCGTGACCGCATGTCGACGCCCCGAATTTCCTAGCTGAGGACCCTGTCGACGGCGACGGCCGCGAAGAACATGGCCCGGCGCGCCGACCGGCTGCTCGGTGACCTCGACCCGGTGCGGCGGGCCGACAGGGTGGCAAGGATCCGGCTGCCCGAGCCGGCGCCCTGCGGCAGGATCCCGCTGGCCGCGATCGGCCTGACGAAGTCCTACGGCGACCATCGCGTCCTTGCGGGCGTCGATCTGGCCGTCGACCGGGGCAGCCGCCTGGTCGTGCTCGGGCCCAACGGAGCGGGAAAGACGACCCTGTTGCGGATTCTGGCGGGCCGGGACACCCCGGACGTGCGGGCGCTGCGCCCGGACCGGGTGCTGCTTCTCCCGGAGTCCGAGGAGGACCTGTGGCACGAGGACTACCTGGAGCTGCTCACGCCCGCGTGAGCACCAGCCTCAGTTGTCGCGGTAGCTCTCCAGCAGCCGCAGCCACACCTCGCTGATCGTCGGATAGGACGGCACGGCGTGCCACAGCCTGCTGATCGGTACCTCTCCGGCGACGGCGACGGTGGCGGAGTGGATGAGTTCGCCGACGCCCGGGCCGACGAAGGTGACGCCGAGGAGGATCTCGCGCTCCAGGTCCACGACCATGCGGGCGCGGCCCCGGTAGCCGTCGCCGTACAGGCTCGCGCCGGAGACGTTGCCGAGCTCGTAGTCGACGGCACGGACCCGGTGGCCCGCCTGTTCGGCCTCGGCCAGGGAGAGGCCGACGGCGGCGGCCTCCGGGTCGGTGAAGACGACCTGGGGTACGGCGGAGTGGTCGGCGGTCGCGGCGTGCGCGCCCCAGGGGTCGGTCTCCAGCAGGGGGACGCCGGAGGCACGTGCGGCGATGGCGGCGCCCGCGATCCGGGCCTGGTACTTGCCCTGGTGGGTGAGGAGGGCGCGGTGGTTGACGTCGCCGACGGCGTAGAGCCAGTCGTTGCCGGTGACGCGGAGGCTGTCGTCGACGTCCAGCCAGGAGCCGGGTTCCAGGCCGACGGTGTCGAGGCCGATGTCGTCGGTGCGCGGGGCCCGTCCGGTGGCGAAGAGGATCTCGTCGGCCTCGATGCGGTCGCCGGCGTCGGTGACGACCACGACGGTGCCTTTCTCCCGGGTGACCGAGGCGACCGAGGTGCCGGTGCGGACGTCGGCGCCCGCCTCGGTGAGGCCCTCGTGGACCAGTTCGCCGGCGAAGGGCTCCATGCGGTTCAGCAGGCCCTTGCCGCGGACCAGGAGGGTGACCCGGGAGCCGAGGGCCTGCCAGGCGGCGGCCATCTCGGTGGCGACGACCCCGCCGCCGACCACGACCAGCCGGCCGGGCGCGGCCTTGGCACTGGTGGCCTCCCTGCTGGTCCAGGGCTTGATCTCGTCGAGTCCGGGAAGGTCGGGCAGGACGGCGCGGGTGCCGGTGCTGACGACGACGGCATGCCGGGCGGTGAGGGTCTTGTCGCCCACGGTGACCGTGCGTGGACCGGTGAGGCGGCCGTGGCCGCGGTAGAGGTCGGCGCCGATGCCCTCGATCCAGCGGACCTGGCCGTCGTCCTTCCAGTGGGAGGTGTACTCGTCCCGTCGTGCGAGGACCGCGGCCGTGTCGAGGGGGCCCTGCACGGCGGGTGCGAGACCGGGCAGGCGTCGGGCGTCGGCCTGGGCGATGACCGGGCGCAGCAGGGCCTTGCTGGGCATACAGGCCCAGTAGGAGCACTCGCCGCCGACCAGCTCGCTCTCCACGACCGCGGTGGAGAGGCCGGCCGCGCGGGTGCGGTCGGCGACGTTCTCCCCCACGGGCCCGGCACCGAGAACCACTACGTCGTAGGTGGTGTGCGCGATGGATTCCGTTTCCGTCATGGGGTCAGTCTGGTGGGTGGTGTGCGCTCAAGCCACATGGGTACGTGCGCGGAATACCTACTCGGCCTGCCGTGTTTGCGACGACGGCTTCGCCCCGACATCAGGAAGAGGGATTCACGCCATGAGCAAGACCGTGGAGCTCACCAAGGAGAACTTCGACCAGACGGTGACGGACAACGAGTTCGTGCTGATCGACTTCTGGGCGTCCTGGTGCGGGCCGTGCCGTCAGTTCGCGCCTGTCTACGACAAGGCCGCCGAGGCGAACCCGGACCTGGTCTTCGGCAAGGTGGACACGGAGGCGCAGCCGGAGCTGGCGGCGGCCTTCGGGATCCAGTCGATTCCCACGTTGATGATCGTCCGTGACCGGGTGGCCGTGTTCGCCCAGCCGGGCGCGCTGCCGGAGGCCGCGCTGACGGATGTGATCGGGCAGGCCCGGAAGCTGGACATGGACGAGGTCCGCAAGTCGGTCGCCGAGCAGCAGGCCGACGCCGAGCAGAACGGCCAGTAACCGTAAGGCTGTTGAGGCGCCGCATCCCGGTGGGGCTCACCACTGGAGGGGAAGTCCCGTGTAGTTCGCGGCCAGTTCGGCGGCGGCGTGCCGGGATGCGGTGATCCGGCGCAGCCGCGCGAGCTGCAGTCGGTGCTCGAAGGGGTCCGCGTCGGGCCGGGTGTGCAGCATCGTCGTCATCTCGTACGAGAATCGGGTCGCCTGCCAGACGCGGGCGAGGCACGACTGCGAGTAGGTGTCCAGGAGTTGCTCGGAACCGGTGCGACGCAGCTCGGTGAAGGCGCGGCCGAGCAGGCGCACGTCGGACACCGCGAGGTTGAGGCCCTTGGCGCCGGTGGGCGGGACGATGTGGGCGGCGTCTCCGGCCAGCAGGAGCCGTCCGTGACGCATCGGTTCGTGGACGTAACTGCGCATCGGGGTCACGGACTTGGCGGTGATCGGGCCGCGGCGCAGGCTCCAGTCGGCGTCGATGGCGAAGCGGGCGGCGAGTTCGTCCCAGATGCGGTCGTCGGACCAGTCGTCCGGGTCGGTGTCGTTCGGGACCTGTAGGTACAGGCGTGACACATGCGGTGAGCGCATGCTGTGCAGGGCGAAGCCGCGCTCGCCGCGGGCGTAGATCAACTCGTCGCAGGACGGGGCGACATCGGCGAGGATCCCCAGCCAGGAGTACGGGTAGTCGTGCTCGTGGGCCCGGCTCACCTCCGTGGGGAAGGTGTCGCGGGCGATGCCGTGGAAGCCGTCGCAGCCGACGACCCAGTCGCAGCTCAGGGTCTGTTCGCGACCCTCGTGCACGAACCGCACGACCGGTGCCGTGGACTCCGGCTTCTCGATCGCGAGTGCCGGCGCCTCGAACAACAGCGGTGGCCCGTCGGCCAGTTGGAGGGCCACGAGATCCTTCACGATCTCGGTCTGGGCGTAGATGGTGACGGTGCGACCGCCGGTGAGGACCGGGAAGTCGATGTGGTGGCGTTCCCGGTCGAAGCGTAGCTCGATGCCCTGGTGGACCAGACCCTGCGCCTCCAGTCGCTCGGCCGCGCCGCACTCGCGCAGGGCGTCGACCGTGCCCTGCTCCAGCATTCCGGCACGCTGGCGCTGTTCGACGTACTCGCGCGTCCTGGCCTCCAGGACGACACAGTCGATGCCCGCGCGGTGCAGCAGGCGGGCGAGGAGCAGTCCGGCGGGGCCGCCGCCGATGATGCCGACCGTCGTGCGCATGGCACGCCTTCCGTGAGAGACAGCCTGAGGCTCAGACTCTCAGCTGGACTCGCGGTGCACCACCGTCGCTCCCAGCACCTTGTGCGTCTCGGGCACGGCGCCGGGGTCGCGCACCGCCCGGTCGACCAGCTCGGCGAGGTCTCGGCCGGAGGGCAGCTCCAGGTGGACCGTGCTCAGCCTGGGCCGCAGAAGGCGGCCGAGCATCAGGTCGTCGGCGCCGATCACCGCCGTCTCACCGGGTACGTCGATCCCCTGGTCCTGAAGGGCGCGCATCAGCAGCATCGCGTACTCGTCGTTGTACGCGAACACGGCGTCGAGACCGAGTTCACGCCAGCGGGCGGCGAGTTGGGCGGCGGCCTCCTCCGTGTGGGCGAGGGGCAGCGGGGTCATGGTGGCGTGGGTGCCGTGCAGGGCGCGGCGCACGCCTTCGAGACGGGGCAGGGAGAAGGCCTCCAGGCCCGGCTCCTCGGGGACGACGACGCCGATGTGGCGCCGGCCGCTCCCGCACAGGTGCCGGGCGGCACTGTGGCCGACGGCCCGGTGGTCCATGAGCAGGGCGTGGGCGCCCTCGACGGACTCGGGGCCGAGGGTGACGACGGCGCGGGCGCCGGAACGCTTGAGGACCGCGACGCCCTTCGGGCCGAGCCCGGCGCCGGGCACCAGGACGGCGACCGGGCGGAGTTCGGCCCAGGCGCGGGCGGCCTCGTCGCCGTGCAGTCCGACGCTGCCGTGCTGCACGACGGTGTAGTCGAGGCGGCTGAGGGCCCACTGGAGTTCGTTGATGAACTGGCCGTAGAGCCGGCCGACGGGGATGGTCGGGGCGGGCATCAGGACCAGGCGGCTGTGTCCGGCGCGCAGGCTGCGGGCGGCCGCGTGCGGCACGTATCCGAGTTCCTTGGCGGCCTCGTGGACACGGCGGCGGGTGGGCTCACTGATCCGGACGGCGCTGGTGTTGTTGAGGACGTAGGAGACGGTCGCGCGCGAGACGCCGGCCAGACGGGCCACATCGGCGCTCGTGGGTACGGAGCGCGGTGCGGGCGACGCGGGGGCGGGCGTTTTCGGTATCTGCACCATGACGTGACGCATCTTTGCAGAACCTGTACGAGTCGCCTCTCAGTGGGTCGCCCCGGTGCCTGTCACGCGGGCCACCAGATCGGCCCAACCGGCTTCGAGGCGCTCCATCGGCATCCCGCACTCCCTGGTCAGGTGGTGGATCAGGGCGGGGTCGAGATACCCGAGCAGCGTCCGCGCCAGCAGTTCGCAGTCGGCGTCCGGCACGATCTGGCGCAGCAGGACCGTGACGTGCATGGTGAGCGCGCGGTGCGACGGATGGAAGAACCGGCGGGTGGGCTCCGGCTCGGCGGCGAGGTGGAGGTCCAGCTGCTCGGCCGTGCGGCACAGCACCGCCACGCCGAACGCCCGCAGCCGTTCCAGGGGCGGCGCCCCGGGACCCAGGGGCGGCGGGCCGCCCAGGAAGTCCTCCTGCAGCTTCTTCGCCGAGTGGTCAAGCAGCGCCATCAGCAGGCCGGTGCGGTCGCCGAAGCGGCGGAAGACGGTTCCCTTGCCGACCTGGGCTGCGGCGGCCACCGCCTCCATCGTGACCCCGGCGGCACCGTGCTCGGCGATCAGCCGGGCGGCCGCCTCCAGCAGCCGGGCCCGGTTGCGCGCGGCGTCGGCGCGCAGGCAGGGCTCCTCCTCGGGTGCGCCGAGCTGCAGCAACTCGGCCTCACCCGCAGGTTCCTGAGGCCTGGGAAACGGCGGCAGAGAGGCGGACATGACGACAGCGTAAAGCATCGGGAATGAAACTGGACCGCGGTCCGGTTAGGGTGATAGAAGTTAAACGGACCTCGGTCCGTATTGTGACGGCACTGTTTCAGCATTTTGGAGTTCACATGTCTGTTCGCATCCTTGCGCTCGTCGGCAGCCTTCGCGCCGGTTCGCACAACCGCCAACTGGCCGAGGCGGCCGTCAAGTTCGCTCCCGAGGGTGCGAGTGTCGAGCTCTACGAGGGCCTGGCCGAGATCCCGTTCTACAACGAGGACATCGACGTCGAGGGCAGCGTCCCGGCCCCGGCCGCCAAGCTGCGTGAGGCCGCCCAGGCCGCCGACGGCTTCCTGCTCTTCTCCCCCGAGTACAACGGCACCATCCCGGCCGTCCTGAAGAACGCCATCGACTGGCTGTCCCGCCCGTACGGCGCCGGTGCCTTCGGCGGCAAGCCGGCCGCCGTGGTCGGCACCGCGTTCGGCCAGTTCGGTGGCGTGTGGGCGCAGGACGAGACCCGCAAGGCGCTGGGCATCGCCGGCGCCACGGTGCTGGAGGACGTCAAGCTCTCCATCCCCGGTTCCGTGGTCCGTTTCGCCGAGACCCACCCGGCCGACGACGCCGAGGTCGCCGCGCAGCTGACCGAGGTCATCGCCCGTGTGCACGGTCACGCCGGCGAGACCGCTGCCGCCTGATCATCTCCTCGCGGCGAGGGGCCGGAGCTCACGGAGCTCCGGCCCCTTTCTCGTGCCCGTACGACCTCACGCCCGCACGACCTCACGCCCGCATGACGGTTCAGCCTGTGATCGAGAAGAAGATCGTGTCCTGGCTGTACCAGTCGATCGACTGCGCGGACCGCCACTCGTCGTGCTCGAACTCCAGCTGTCCGGCGAGCTGCCCGAGCTCGTGGGAGAAGGCGCTGTCGACGCGGTCCAGGACGGCGCGGTAGGCGTCCGCGGCGGGCTTCGCCCTGGCCAGCGGCAGGCGGCCGATGTCCGGGGTGCCGTCCACCGGACACGGGATGGGGAACGGGATGCCGTCGGGCGGACCGGCGAACAGGAAGTCGCCCGGCAGCAGGTCCGCGGGGACGCCGAGGCGGCGCAGCTCGTCGTCCATCAGCCCGAAGAAGGTCGAGGGCTTGGAGAAGGTGCCCAGCTGGTACGGGTCGCTGCCGTTCCTGTCGATGATCTTCTGCAGGGCGGTGTAGTAGGCGTTGCCCGCGCACTCGGCGTCCGAGTCGGCGCGGCCCGCTATGAGGTGGTCCAGCGCCTCGGGGATGGTCAGTCCCCAGTCGACGCCCTGCCGTTCGAGGTCGGCCTGGTGCGCCTCGGCGTACTTGCGGACGTTGCCGAGGATGCGCTGCTGGTCCTTCGTCAGTTCGCCGGCGCCGAGGAAGCCGATGATGTCGTTCTGGTCGGCGGTGTTGTAGCTGATGTTGCGACTCATGATCCCCATGATGCCGAACGGCACTGACAACGCTCAGGCCACAGCGGTGGACGCCAGCTCCCGCAGCTGCGTCAACGCGGCCTCGACCGCGGGACGTTCACGTCCGGCGCGCCGCGTGCAGGTGAGCAGCTTGCGGTGCGGGTTGCCGGTGCAGGGCACCCGCGTGACGGGCAGGTGCGGGGCGAGTTGGGCGAGGCGCGGGATCAGCGCGACGCCGAGCCGGTGGGCGACGAGATGGGCCGTGACGTTCCAGTCCACGGCGTGGTGCACCACCGCGGGGCTGAACCCGGCCTCCGCGCACGCGGAGATGATGTGCGGGCGGCAGGGGCTCTCCGGCATCGGGGCGATCCAGTCCTCGTGCGCCGCTTCCGAGAGGCCGACCAGCTCGCGCCCGGCCAGCGGATGACCCGCGGGCACGACGAGGTCGAACGGGTCGTCCAGCAGCGGCTGTTGGTCGAAGCGGACGTCGTTCAGCGGCGGGTTGTGCGGGGTGGCCTCCACGATCGCGAGGTCGGTCTCGCCCTCGAAGAGCAGATCGAAGCTCTCCGGCACATCCGCCTCCTGGATCCGCACGCTCAGCCGCGGGTACCGCTCCTGCAGCCGCACCGCCATCGGCGCCAGCAGCACCGAGATCGCCACCGGGTAGCCGCTCACCCGCAACGGCCCGCCGGGCGCGCCTCGTTCGGCGCGCAGATCGAGTTCCGCCTGTTCCCAGCGGGCCTGGATGGCGTCGGCGTGCGCCAGCAGGCTCTCGGCCGCCGGGGTGAGACGGATCCCCCGGCCCTGTGGTTCCAGGAGGTCGACGCCGAGGTCGCGGGCGAGCTGGCGGATCTGCTGGGAGGCGGCGGACGGGGTGAAGTGCAGGGCGCGGGCGGCCGCGGTGACCGTGCCGTAGTGCGCGACCGCGCGCAGGACGTGGAGCCGACGCAGATCAATCATGAAGTCCACGCTTCAAGGTGAGGTCCGGAAAGTCAACCTGGACGTGTACGAAGCATGCGCTGCACCCTGGTTGTGTCGCGACGGTCAACCATCCACCACGTACGAGGAGTCCCCATGACCAGCCCGACCGGCACGACCATGGCCGGCACCGTCTGCCCGCACTGCGGATGGCCGGACGGCGCCGAGCCCTTCCAGGTGGTGTCCCGGCACGCCACCGCGGCGGGCCGCACGGTGTGGACCCGCTGCGGCTGCGGCTCGCTGCAGGTGCGTGTGGTCGACGACCGCGGGATGCGGATCGTCTCCCGCAGCGGGCCCGCCGTCCCTCAGTCGAGTCCCGCCAGCCGCTGAACGGCGGGGGCCGCGAACCGCTCGATGAACGCCGCCGGCTCCCCCGTGCGCGGGGAGAGGATCACGGTGTCGATGCCGAGCTTGGTGTAGCCCGTGATGTCCTGGGTGAAGGCGTCGAGGTCACCGGTGGTGAGCGGGTCCCCGGAGTAGGCGACGGTCTTGCGGATCGCGTCGTAGTCGCGGCCCTCGGTGTCGCAGTGGCCGCGCAGGACGTCGAGCTTGTGCGCGACCTCCTCGGGTGTGGTGGTGAACAGGTTGCAGGCGTCGCCGTAGCGGGCGACCAGCCGCAGCGTCTTCTTCTCGCCGCCTCCGCCGATCATGATCTCGGGGCGCGGGTCGCTGACCGGGGCCGGTACGGACAACGTCTCGGCGAGCCGGTAGTGCTTGCCCTCGAAGGGGCCGTTCGCTTCCGGGTCCCACATCTGCAGACAGATCCGCAGGGTCTCCTCCAGCCGCTCGAAGCGCTCGGCGACCGGCGGGAACGGCACGCCGAGGCCCGCGTGCTCCCGGTCGTACCAGGCGGCGCCGATCCCGAGGGTGGCCCGGCCTCCGGACAGGACGTCGAGCGTGGTGGCGATCTTGGCGAGCAGTCCGGGGTGCCGGTACGACACCCCGGTGACCAAGGCGCTGAGCTGGACCGTCGAGGTGCGGGCCGCGAGATAGCCGAGGGTCGTGTAGGCCTCCAGCATGGGGTCCTCGGCCCGGTCGTTGAACTCCATCTGGAAGTAGTGGTCCATCACCGACAGCCAGCTCAGGCCCGCGGCCTCGGCGGCGTCGCCCGCGGCGGCGAGTTCGGCGCCGAGCGCGGGCCCTCCCCCGGGATGGTCGAACCGGTTGATGTGCACGCCCACGCGCATGGCCGTCTCCGTTCACCAAGGTCGTAACCGACCCAGGTGACGCTAGATCTTCGAGCGCTCTCGAAGTCAAGAGGCTCGGCTAGGAGACCCGCTCCTCCTGCTTCCTGGAGGCCCTCAGGCTCGTGAAGGTCGTGACGGCGAGGACCAGCACGATGAAGCCGAGCGAGAAGGGGATGCTGATCTCGGGCACATGGACGCCGGACTCGTGCAGGGCGTGCAGCACCAGCTTGACGCCGATGAAGCCGAGGATGATCGACAGGCCGTAGCTGAGGTGGACGAGCCTCTTCAGCAGACCGCCGATGAGGAAGTACAGCTGGCGCAGACCCATCAGCGCGAACGCGTTCGCCGTGAAGACGATGTACGGGTCCTCGGTGAGGCCGTAGATGGCGGGGATGGAGTCGAGCGCGAACAGCACGTCGGTGGAGCCGATCGCGAGCATGACGACCAGCATCGGGGTCATGACCCGCTTGCCGTTCTCCTCGATCCACAGCTTGGTGCCGTGGTAGCGGTCGGCCACGCCGAAGCGCCGCTCGACCATCTTGAGGAGCTTGTTCTCCTGGTACTCCTCCTCGTGCTCGTCCTTGCGGGCGTCCTGGACGAGCTTCCAGGCGGTCCAGATCAGGAAGGCACCGAAGATGTAGAAGACCCAGGAGAACGTGGAGATGATCGCCGCGCCGGCCGCGATGAACCCGGCGCGCAGCACCAGGGCCAGCAGTACGCCGACCATGAGGACCCGCTGCTGGTACTGCGAGGGCACCGCGAACTTCGCCATGATCAGGACGAAGACGAAGAGGTTGTCGACGCTCAGCGACTTCTCGGTGATGAACCCGGCGAAGAACTCACCGGCCGGCTTTCCGCCGCTGAAGATCAGCAGACCGATGCCGAAGAGACAGGCCAGCACGACCCAGACGACCGTCCAGATGCCGGCTTCCTTGATCGACACGTCGTGGGGCTTGCGGCCGATGAAGAAGTCGATGGCGACGAGCACGCACAGGGCGGCTACCGTCAACAGCCAGACGGAGAGGGACACGTTCACTTGTTACTCCTGGTACGTGTGGGGCCTTCACAGGGTTGTCTCAGCTTCTGATCCCTTCCACCCCTGACAGGTGAACAAAGGGTCATGACATGGCAAGGTCCCAGGTCACGCCGGTGCCACCCGCCGGACGGCGGGCAGGTTCCGCCGGACGGCGGAATCCCGGACGGCGGGCAGGGCGCGAATCATGTCGGCATGAGCCGCCGCGTTCCCGCGTAGAGGAGAAGACATGACCCTGGTGCCGCCGCCGTTCGACCCGGAACTTGCCGGAGCCCTGGAACTGATCAAGGAGTTCATCTCCCCGGGGATGACCCCGCAGGACATCGAGCAGATACGTCAGGGCCCCGGCATCCAGATGCTGGCCGAGCTGGACCTGACGCTCGACGGTTTCTTCAAGGTCGAGGACCGCGTGGTGCCGGGTCCCGAGGACGCCCCCGAGATTTCGCTGCTGATCTGCCGCCCCACCGTGCCCTCGGCCGCGGGTCCGCGGCCCGTCGTCTATCACGTGCACGGCGGCGGCATGGTCCTCGGCACCAACCGGGTGGGCGTGGACGTGGCGCTGGCCTGGGCGAAGGAGCTGGACGCCGTCGTGGTGTCGGTGGAGTACCGGCTGGCCCCGGAGGACCCGTATCCCGCGCAGATCGAGGATGTGTACGCCGGTCTGGTGTGGACGGCGGAGCACGCCGGGGAGCTGGGCGTCGACCCGGAGCGGATCGTCCTCGCGGGCGCCAGTGCGGGCGGCGGACTGTGCGCGGCCCTCGCCCTGCTCACCCGGGACCGTCAGGGGCCGCGTCCGATCGGCCAGGTGCTGATGTGCCCGATGCTGGACGACCGCAACGACACCCCGTCCTCGCACCAGATGGCGGGCCTGGGTGTCTGGGACCGGACGGCCAACGAGACCGGCTGGACGGCGCTGCTCGGCGACCTTCGCGGTGGCCCGGACGTGCCCGCGTACGCGGCGCCGGCCCGCGCCGAGGACCTGACCGGGCTGCCCCCGGCGTTCCTGGACGTGGGTTCCGCGGAGACGTTCCGGGACGAGGTCGTCGCCTACGCCTCGCGGATCTGGCAGGCCGGCGGCATCGCCGAGCTGCATGTGTGGCCGGGCGGCTTCCACGGCTTCGACGGTTTCGCCCCGCAGGCGGCGCTGTCCCAGCGGACACGGGCTGCGCATCTGGACTGGCTGCGCAGGCTTCTCGACGCGTGACCGTACGGCACGGCTCCCATCGGATGGTGCCCGGTGTGCGCCGCGGGGCTCCCCAGCCGCGCCCCGCATAGCGCACCATGGACCCATGAAAGAGCTGGCCGGGCGCCTGACCGCGCTGGACCCGGACGCCGGTGCCGCCGTCCAGGTGATCGCCTACTTCGACCGGCTGGCCGAGTCACGGGCCGGTCTGGAGGCGCTGGTGCGCGGGGCGGCCGTACTGGCCGGGGTGCCCGCGCGGCTCGTCGACGCGGACCGGCGGGTGCAGGTGCGGGTGGAGGCCGACGGCACGCGCCGCGACTCGGATCTGCCACCGGATCCGGCCTGGCCGTCGGCGGCGCTGGCGCCCGGCGGGGTGCCCTCGCTGTGGCTGGAGCGGGCGGCCGAGCCCAGCGTGGTGGACGCCGTGATCCTGGAACGGGCCGCCGGTGCCGTGCGGCTCGTCCTCGACCGCACCCGCGGCAGGGTCCCGGTCGACGATCCGGCTCTGATGGAGACACTGCTCGACGCCACGGCCCCGCAACCGGCCCGGCTGCACGCGGCGCGGCGCCTGGGCCTCGACGCGGCGGTGCCCGCGCGCGCCGTGGCCGCCGCCGACGGCCTGCCCCGGATCGTGCCCGAGCAGCACGGTGCGGAACTTCCCGCCGGGCGCCTGGGGCTGGGCCCCGCCGTGCCCGTGCTCGACCTGCCGCGCTCCTGGACCGCCGCGCGCACCGCGTTGCGGTTCACCGCCGAGGGCTCCGCGCAGGATCCCGGTCAGCGTGTGGTGTACGCCGACGAGCTGGGCGGCACGGCTCTCCTCGCCGATCTCGTCGTCCCGGGGGCCGAACCCCCGCCCGACGTCATCGCGTTGGAGTCCGCGGCCGCGGCGACGCCGTGGCTCCTGGTCACGCTGCACGCCGTCGCGTCGACGGCGAGTCTGCGGGCGGCCGCCGCGGAGATCAACGTGCACCATTCGACTCTCCAGGACCGGCTGGCGCACGCCGAGCATCTGCTGGGCTGGCCCGTGCGCACCCCGCAGGACCGGTTCAGGCTGCAACTGGCCCTGACGATGCGCCACTTGGCCCGCTCGTAGACGCGGTCCCGTCACCGGAACTCGTGGACGACCTCGATCTCGCCGACGATGTGCGCGTTGAACTCGTCGAGCTCCTCGGCCGGCACCCACAGCTCCAGGATCGTCTCGCCGCCCGCCTGCTGGACGGGGAAGCGGCGCAGGAAGTCGGAGTCGACCTCGAAGCGGGTCACGAAGCCGGCGCCGTCGTGCTTGACGTTCCAGTCCCGGGCGATCTTCACGGCGTAGTCCTCGTTCAGGACGGGGTAGAAGATCGGCTGCTCGGGCAGCCGGGGCGGCCAGGCACGCCAGTTCAGCTCGCGGACCAGATCCAGCTCGACGGGGCCGGTGGGGCGCCAGAGGGTCGTCGTCGGTCGGGGGCTGGTCATGGGGGTCGCGCTCCGTACGTGGTCGAGGTGCGTGGTCGAGGTGCGTGATCGATATGCGTGATCGATCGGAACGCGGCGACCCTACCGGTGGCGTCGAGGCGCCGACCACCGGGTTTCGCGGCTCAGCGCAGCTGGTTCATGAGCGCCAGTGCCTCCTGCGCGGCCGAGGTGACGACCCCCGTGGACGCCTGCGCGGTCGTGGCGACGTCGGTCAGCAGGCGGACGTCCTTGCGGAGCAGCGGTCCGGCGCGGGCGGCCAGCCGGTCGAGGGTGCCGCCCGCGGCGGTGACCCGGTCCAGGGCGAAGCTCCTGCCGCTGCCGTGGGAGATGACGCGGGCCAGGGCGGCGGGGTCGACGGCCAGGTCCCGGCCGAGGGCGAGGGTGCTCGCGGCGGTGGCGAGGTGGGCGGTGAACAGGACGTTGTTGAGGAGCTTGGCCACCTGTCCGGACCCCAGCGGGCCCATGTGGACGACCGGGTCGCCGTAGGTCTCGAAGACCGGGCGGCAGTAGGCGACGGTGCCCTGCTCTCCCCCGGCCATCACCACCAGCCTCCCCTCCGCCGCGGCCGGTCCGCCGCCGCTGACGGGTGCGTCGATGAGCGTGACCCCGTGGGTGCGGGCGATGTCGGCGAGGCGGCGGCAGGTGTCGGGGTGGACGGTGCTGTGCACGGCGACGACCCCGCCCCGGCGCAGGCCCGACAGGACGCCGGCCCCTCCGGTGAGGACCTCCTCCACGTCGGCGTCGCCGACGACGCACACGCAGACCAGGTCGCTGACCGACGCCAGTTCGGCGGGGGACCCGGCACGCTTCGCGGGGGTGTCCTCGAAGGGGAGCAGGGTGGCGGGCCGTCGCGCCCAGACAGTGGTCTCGAATCCCGCGTCCACGATCCGCCGGGCCATGGGGGCGCCCTGGCTGCCCAGACCGATGAATCCGACTCGCATCAGCTTGCCTCCTGCTCGGGGGGTTCAGGGCGCCAGAACACGGCGAGCAGTCCCGCCGTCGCCAGCGCGGCGACGCCCAGGGCGAGGACGCCGCCGGCCCAACCGGTGACGTCGATGCCGCTCGCCTCGTCCACCGACACACCGCCCGGTCCCAGTACGGCCAGCGCCAGGGCGACCACGGCGAGGGTGAGGACGTACTCGTAGCCCTCCTTGAAGACGAAGAAGCCGTTGCGACGGTGGGCGAGCAGACCCGCGACGAGCATCACCGAGACGACGGCCGCGCAGGCCAGCGGCGTGAACAGGCCGAGCACCAGGAGCGCTCCGGCGCCGATCTCGGTGACGACGCTCATCCAGGCCTGCAGTGTGCCGTTGCGCAGGCCCAGGCCGGTGAACCAGCGGGCGGTGCCCTCGATCCGGCCGCCGCCGCGCCAGTGGTTCAGGCCGTGCGCGATCATCACGACGCCCAGGACCAGCCGTATCAGCAGCAGCGCGAAGTCGTCCATGGCGCTCAACCCGCCCTTCCCTGCGAGGAGTCGACGCCCTCGGGGCGCGCGTTCTCGCGGAACACCGCGCACTCCTCGGCGAACGACAGGACTCCGAGGTGGTAAGCCCGGGCCGAGTGACCCAGGCTCAGATTGTGGCCACTGTCAGGTTGTTCGTGAACCCTGACGCGAGGTGACGAAGTGAACACCGAGGCGAAGTCCTTCAGCGCCCGCTCACCGGGACTCCACACCGCCTCGTGGTCGCCGAGGGTGTAGTGCACGGGGACGCGCACCCGGGCGGCCAGCTCGGGCAACTCCCGTACCCAGTCACGCGCCTGGGCCTCGTAGGCGGGCGAGGGGGCGCCGATGGCCGTCCCGCCGAAGACGTCGGCCGGGTACAGATGGCTGGGTCCCCACAGCAGATCGCGCATCCGGCCGCGCGCCGGCCGACGGATGCCCAGCTCCCCGTGGTGCGCCCAGCGCTCGGTGAAGCGCGGATGGTGTTCCCGTCCGGTCCCGGCGACCTCCAGCCCCAGCAGGGCACCGCCACGCTCCTCGGCCGCCATGCGGATGGCCAGTTCACTGCCCGCCGAGTGCGCCATGAGGAAGACGCCCGCGCCGTGCGGGCGGGAGGCGAGCAGCAGGTCAAGGGCCGCGTAGGTCAGTTCGACGCGGTGGACCGAGTCGGTCACCTTCTCCTGGTGGGCGTGGGAGGTGCCGTAGCCCGGCCGGTCGAGGGCGATCACCGTGAAGCCGAGCGCCGGAGCCGTCCGCAGCAACGACAGCGAGGGGCGGCCCGGGCAGTCGAAGTACGCGGAGTCGGTGCCGCCGCCGTGCAGGGCGAGGACGACGGCGCGCGGCAGCGGGGCCCAACTCGCCCGGTACGACAGGGGGATGCCGTCGATGGCGAGGGAGCTGTGGTTCACGTGTCCGTCCTGAGGAGAAGGACTCCGCTGGGGGTGAGCCCTCCGGAGCTGACCACGGCGACGCGCGCGCCGGGCACCTGGCGTGGGCCCGCCTCGCCGCGCAGTTGGACGATCGCCTCCTGGACGAGCCCCATGCCGTGGGTGCGTCCGTGGGAGAGCTGGCCGCCGTGGGTGTTCAGGGGCAGTACGCCGTCGCGGGCGATGTTCTTTCCTCCGTCCAGGAAGTCCTTCGCCTCGCCGATGCCGCAGAAGCCCAACGCCTCTATCCAGGACAGGCAGTTGAAGGTGAAGCCGTCGTAGAGCTCGGCCACGTCGACGTCGTCGGGGCCGAGCGAGGTGCGGGTCCACAGATGGGCCGACTGGCCGATGACCTGGGGTTCGTGGGTGAGGGTGCTCTGGTCCCATTCGAGGCGCTCGGTGATCCGGGTGCCGACGGCCTCGACGAGGACGGGCGGCTTGGCGAGGTCCCGGGCAGTGTCGACGTGCGACACGACGACGGCCACGGCTCCGTCGCAGGGGACGTCGCAGTCGTAGAGGCCGAACGGGGTGGTGATGGGCCGGGCTTCGAGGTAGTCGTCCATCGTCATCGGGTCGCGGTAGATCGCCGTCGGGTGGAGGGCGGCGTTGGCGCGCTGGTTGAGGGCGATCCAGCCGAGGGTCTCGCGGGTGGTGCCGTACTTGTGGAAGTGGCGCTGGGCGTTCTGGGCCAGCGTGTGGGCGGCGGAGGTCGCGCCGAAGGGCTTGAGCCAGCCGGCGTCCGGGCTGCTCGGCGGCTGGAGCCTGCCGCGCTTGACGAGTTCGCCGTACGACGCCTCCCACAGGGTCCGGAAGCAGAGCACATGCCGGGCCAGTCCGCCGGCCACGGCCAGCATCGCGGCGATGAGGGAGCCGCCCGGGCCAAAGGTCTCGCCGCCGCCGTTGTGCCAGGTGGGGCGGATGTCGAGGGCGGACTCCAGGGCCGTGATGCCGCCCTCGGCGAAGCCGCCGAAAGGGCCCGCGCCGGGGTAGGTGGCCAGGCCGTCGATGTCGTCGAAGGTGAGACCGGCGTCGGCGACCGCCTGCTCACAGGCCTCGACGGTGAGGGAGAGCGGGGGAACCAGCAGGCGACGGCCCAGGCGCGAGCTGCCGATGCCGGTGAGGGCGACCTTGTCCTCGAACTTCTCGGTGGTCGGCATCGGCCTTGTCCGCGGGGTGACTTCGTCCTCGGGCAGCGGCGCCGGCTCGCCCTGTTCTGCCGCGGGGCGGAACAGCGGCAGCCACACCGCTCCGGCCTGCTCGAAGACGACCTCCATCCGCATGCCCAGGACCAGGTCGTCGGGGTCGCACTCGACCGCGTTGGTGGTGAGCCGGACGCGGTCGTCCTCCTCCAGCGCGACCTGGGCGACGACGTACGGGGCGGGGAGGCCGGGCAGGCCGAAGCGGTGGTTGACGGTGAAGCCGATGAGGGTGGCGTGGCCTGAGACGGTCCGTACGCCCAGGTCGTGGCCGCGGCAGTGGCGGCACACGGGTTGGGGCGGGTGGATCAGGGAGGCACACGAGGTGCACTCCTGGATCCGCAGCCGTCCGTCCGCCCCCGCCGTCCAGAAGAACTCGTTCTGGTCGGTGAGTTGGGGCAGGGGACGTCCTGGGGGTCCGGCCACTGGGTGTCCTCCCTCTCAGCGGGCGATGTTCGCCCGGCCCGTGCGGACGGTGACGGGCTCGGCGAGGCGCTGTTCGTCGCACGCCTTCTGGAGGATCTCCAGGGTCTCCTCCAGCGAGGGCCCCAGGCGCTTGCCGGGGGTGAAGCCGGCCGGGAGGTGGCGCATGCCCTGGATGATGCCGATGGTCTCGTAGTGGACGCTGGCGTCGGGGTCGCAGCGGTAGTCGGGCATGCGGTCCAGCACCGCCGTGACCATGCGCTTGAACACCGTACGGGCGACGTTGGAGCCGATGCAGCGGTGGATGCCGAGGCCGAAGCTGCTGTGCCGGTTGCCCTTGCGTTCGAGGTCGACGCGGTCGGGATCGGGGAAGACGGACGGGTCGCGGTTGGCCATCGCCCAGGACAGCCAGAGGCGTTCGCCCTCCTCGAAGCGCTGACCGGCGATCTCGCAGTCGGCGGAGATGGTACGGCCGTCCCCGGGGGCGGGCGCGTAGAAGCGCAGGAACTCCTCGGTGGCGGAGTCCAGCAGGCTGTCCCGCTCGCGGCTGAGCCGGTCGCGGTCCTCGGGGTTCTCGCCGAGCCACTCCAGGGCGTGTGCGGTGAGGGCGGTCGTGGTGTCGAAGCCGCCGCCGATGAGCAGGGCCAGGACACCGGTCAGTTCCTCGTCGGGCGGGGTGCTGCCGTTGATGTCGGCGTGCACGAGCGCGTCGATCAGTCCCGGCCGGCGGTTCTGGCGGATCTCCTGGATGGCCTTGTACAGGCCCATCCCCATGTTCCGGCTCATCTCGGCGACGCGTGGCATGTCGGGCGAGTTGGGCGGAGTGTAGACCGAGGCATGGGCCGGTTCGTTGTAGACGGTCCAGTCCTTCAGCGGGATGCCCATCATCGCCAGGGTGAGGACGGCCGGCACGATGTTGGCGAGGTCGTCGACGAAGTCGATCCGCCCCTGCTCGATCTTCTCGTCGAGGCAGGCGCGCACCACCTCGTCCACGAAGGGCACCCAGCGGCCGACCGCGGCCGGGGAGAGATACGGGTTCAGGGTCTGCCGGTAGTGGCGCTGCTCCGGCGGATCCATCTCCAGGAAACCGCCCTGGACTTCACGCGCACGTGGCGGCGAGGGGATGGTGATGCCCTTGTAGCCGCGCCGCTCCCCCTTGACGTCATGGTCGTTGGAGAGGAACTCGGCGGACCGGGCCAGTTCGAAGACCTCGCGGTTGCCGCTGGCGACCCAGTGGCCGCCGTGGGTGTCGGTCCAGGCGATGGGGCACTTGGCGTGCAACTCGTGGGTGATCTCCTCGAACCGGTGGCGGTACTCGGGGGTGTGCCGGTCGAAGTGCACCTGGTGTTTCCTGCGGTCGTCGCCGCTCGCGGCCTCGCTCATGGGACCTTTCCCTTCAGAAGATCTGGATGGCCCTTTCCGGGCACGAGTGCACGGCTTCCCGCACGTCCTCTTCCTGATCGGCCGGTACGTCCTCGCTGACGGCCGAGGAGTGGCCGTCCACCTCGTCCAGCTGGAACGCCTTCGGAGCGGTCATCCAGCAGAGCGTGTGGCCCTGGCAGCGCTCCGGATCGACGCGGACCTTCACGGCTTGCCTCCCTGTCGATTCTGTTGTCCCTGACGCTCAGCGGCGCCAGTCGTACCACTTGAGGTATCCGCCGGCGTCGACGCGAAGTTGGGTGCCGGTGATGTAACGGGCCTCGTCGGAGGCGAGGAAGAGCACGGCGTTGCTGATGTCCTCCGGCTCGACGTAGGCGATCGGCATGGCCTGCTGTACGGCGAACACGGGCTCGGCGTCCTCGCGCGTGGGGTGTTCGAGGTCGGGGCGGAAGGACTTGTACATCGGCTCGCTCTGGAGCATCCGGGTGTCCACGTTGGTGGGATGGACGACGTTGGCGCGCTGCTTCAACGGGGCGAGGTTGCGGGCGAGTTCGTGGATGTACTCCGACAGGGCGCGCTTGGCGTAGACGTAGCCGGAGCCGCCCGGGTTGGAGCCGGGGGTGTCGACGATGCCGTGCTCCATGAGGGCGGCGGTGGAGCCGGTGGCGATCACGGAGGCGCCCTCGCGCAGGTGCGGAAGGGAGATCTGGATGGCGTTGATGCTGCCGATCAGGTCGACGTCGATCGCGTCGCACCAGGCCTGGAGCTTGGGTTCGCCACGCAGGGGGGCGATCCCGGCCTGGGCCACCACGATGTCCAGACCGCCGAGTTCGGCGATCCCGGCCTCCAGCGCCTCGCGCAGTTGTGCCACGTCCCGTACGTCGGCCTGGCGGGCGACGACACGGCGGCCCTGCTCCTCGACCAGGCGGACCGTCTCCTTGAGGTCCTCGGGGGTGGCCATCGGATAGCCGACGGTCTCGTAGTCGCGGCACAGGTCCACCGCGATGATGTCGGCGCCCTCCTCGGCGAGGCGTACGGCGTGGCTGCGGCCCTGCCCGCGAGCGGCGCCGGTGATGAACGCGACCTTGCCCTCAACTCGTCCCATGGGTGGTGTCCTTACGTTGTCGGTCGGTTGGTTCGGGGACGCCCATGGGCGCCGCAGGTCGATGGGGTCAGGGCGTGCTCGCGGGCGTCGCCGCGTCGAGCACCTGGGCCAGTGCGCCGAGATCGGCGCCGAGTTCGGCTGTGACCGCACGGACGACATCGAGGTCCTTGCCGAGGAACTCGGCCGTGGACCGGGCGAATTCGGCGACCGAGCCACGGCGTACGACTCCGGCCAGTGCGCGGCTCGACGCGCTGCCGTGGGTGAGGGCGTTCAGCAGGAGCCGTTCGTCCAGGCCGAGTTGTGCGCCGAGCCGGGCCGCGTGCGAGAGCAGTCCGATCTGGGCGGCGAAGACGGTGTTGTTGACGAGCTTCACGCGCTGTCCCGCGCCCAGCGGGCCGACATGCAGCACCGGGTCGCCGTAGCTGCGCAGGACGGGGCGGACGCGGGCGACGGTGTCGTCGGCGCCGCCCACGAAGAGGGTGAGGTGACCGGCGGCGACGTCGGGCGGGCCGCCGCTGACGGGGGCGTCGATCACGTCGATGCCGCGTTGTGCGATCTCCTCGACGGTGTGCGGGTCGCCGGTGGTGTGCACGACGAGGACGGCGCCGGTCGGCAGAGTCTCCAACAGGCCGCTGCCGAGGCAGACTTCACGCACCTGTGCGTCGGTGTGGACGCAGACCAGTACGACATCGGCGCCTTCGCCGACCTCGGCGACCCGGCCCACCACTCGGGCCGACTCCTGGGCGAGGGCGGCACGGGAATCGGCCGACCGGCCCAGGACACACACCGCGTGTCCCGCCTCGGCGAGTCTGCGGATCATGGGGCGTCCCATGCGGCCGGCTCCTACGAGCCCGACGCGCGTCACGTTCCAACCCGGATCACAAGAATCTCCCTTCCGAATGCGAGAACCATACTTTCAAATCTGCAGTACCCGGAAGGTCCGGGTGGCGACTTTGTGTCAGCACGTGACATGCGTGACCGATCCAGACCGGGGTCGTGACGCGAAAGTTGGGCCCCTGTACTGTTCTCTCAATCCGAGAACGCCATTTCCATCGGGAAGGGGACGGGATGCCACCCCCGGACAGGCGGCTGCTCATCGACGGGCGGCTCGTCGAGGCCGACCGGACGTTCGCCACGCTCAACCCCACCACCGGCGGCCTGCTCGGCCACGCCCCCGACGCCACCGCCGAGCAGGCCGAGGCCGCCGTCGCGGCCGCCCGCCGCGCGTTCGACACCACGCACTGGTCCACCGACACCGAGTTCCGCATCCACTGCCTCGGCCAGCTCCACACCGCGCTCACCGAACACCTGGAGGAGCTGCGGGAGTTGACCATCGCCGAGGTCGGCGCGCCCCGGATGCTCACGCACAGCCAGCAGCTCGACGAGCCGGTAGGCCTGGTCCGCTACTACGCGGACCTCCTCAAGACCCACCCCCTGACCGAGGATCTCGGCGTCGTCGAGTACCTGGGTCAGCGGCACCGCCGCTGGGTGGAGAAGGAGGCCGGCGGGGTCCTCGCCGCGATCGTCCCGTACAACTACCCCACCCAACTCGCCCTGGCGAAGCTGGCCCCGGCGCTCGCCGCGGGCTGCACGGTCGTCCTCAAGGGCGCCCCGGACACCCCGCTGATCACCCTCGCCCTGGGCGAGCTGATCGCGGAGCACACGGACATCCCGGCGGGCGTGGTGAACGTACTGACCTCGTCCGACGCGACCGTCGGTGAGCTGCTCACCGCCCACGCGGACGTCGACATGGTCAGCTTCACCGGGTCCACCGCGACCGGCCGCCGCATCATGGCCGCCGCGAGCGGCACCGTGAAGCGGGTCTTCCTCGAACTCGGCGGCAAGTCGGCCCTGATCGTCCTCGACGACGCCGACTTCGCGGCCGCCTCGATGTACGCGGCGTACATGATCTGTCTGCACGCGGGCCAGAGTTGTGCGATCACCTCGCGGATGCTGGTGCCGCGCGCGCACCACGACGCGATCGCCGAGCAGGTCGCGTCCGCGCTGGAGCGGGTGCGGTACGGCGATCCCGCACACCCCCGCACCTATATGGGCCCGCTGATCAGCGAGCGGCAGCGCGACAAGGTCGACGGCATGGTCCGGCGGGCCGTCGAGGCGGGCGCGACGCTGGTGACCGGCGGCGAGCGGATGGACCCGGGCTTCTTCTACACGCCGACGCTCCTCACCGGCGTGGACCCGACGAGCGAGCTGGCACAGGAAGAGGTCTTCGGTCCGGTCCTCGCCATCGTCCCGTACGACGACGAGGACGACGCGGTCCGGATCGCCAACGACTCGGTGTACGGCCTGTCCGGCGCGGTCCACAGCGCCGACCAGGAACGGGCGATCGCCCTGGCCCGGCGCATCCGCACGGGCACGATCAGCATCAACGGCGGCAACTACTTCTTCTCCGACACACCCTTCGGCGGCTACAAGCAGTCGGGCATCGGGCGGGAGAAGGGCGTGGACGGGCTGGAGGAGTTCATGGAGCGCAAGACCTTCGGGGCGGTGGTCGTATGAGCGCCGGACCTCTGAGTGGCATACGGGTTCTCGAGGTCGCGATGTACGGCTTCGTGCCGTCCGCCGGTGCCGTCCTCGCCGACTGGGGCGCCGACGTCGTCAAGGTGGAGCACGCGGTCAACGGCGATCCGCAGCGCGGTCTGAGGCAGACCGGCACGTTCAAGGTCGAGGGTGATCCCAACCCCAACGTCGAGCACGCCAACCGGGGCAAGCGCAGTATCGGCCTCGACATGGCGCGGCCCGAGGGCCGGGAGGTGCTGTACGACCTGGCCCGCCGCTCGGACGTGTTCCTGACGAGTTTGCTGCCCTCGGCCCGGCGGAAGTTCGGGATCGACGTGGACGACATCCGGGAGGTGAACCCGCGGATCGTCTACGCCCGGGGCAGCGCGCTCGGCCCGCGCGGCCGGGAGGCGGAGAAGGGCGGCTACGACATGACCGCCTTCTGGGCCCGGGCCGGCACGGCCGCCAGCCTCACCCCGCCCGGCATCGAGGGGATGATCCCGCCGCCCGGACCGGCCTACGGCGACACCATCTCCGGCACCAACCTCGCCGGCGGCATCGCGGCGGCCCTGCTCCAGCGCGAGCGCACGGGCGAGGCACCGGTCGTGGACGTCTCCCTGCTGGGCAGCGGCGTCTGGGCGATGGGCCACGGGATCGCCCTGTCGCTCCACCTGGAGCGGCCGATGATCGCGCCGCCCGCGGGCGGACACGGCTCCCCCACCAACCCGCTGTCCGGGCTGTACCGCACGGCCGACGACCGCCATCTCGCCTTCGTGATGATGCAGCCCGGCAAGTTCTGGGCCGATGTGTGCCGCCACATCGACCGGCCCGAACTGGCCGAGGACCCGCGCTTCGCCACCGCCCCGGACATCGCCGCGCACACCGAGGAGGCGGTCAAGATCCTGCGCGAGGTGATCGCGGGCCGCCCCCTGGCCGAGTGGACCGAGCGCTTCGCGACGCTGGCCGGGCCCTGGGCTCCGGTGCAGGACTCCCTGCAGGTGGGCGGCGACGCGCAGGTGCGGGCCAACGAGTACGTCGTGCGGGCCGGGGCGCTGGAACTGGCGGCGAGTCCGGTGCAGTTCGACGTCGAGGCTCCGCAACCGAGCGGTCCGGCACCGGAGTTCGCGGCCCAGACCGAGGAGATCCTCCTGGAGCTCGGCCTGGACTGGGACCGCATCCTCGCGCTCAAGGCCGCGGGAGCGGTGACCTGAGTCCTCGTCACAGAAAGGGAACGTGCATGACAGTCACCGTCTCCGACATCACCCCGACCACCGGCGTCGAGATCACCGCACTGGTCGGGGACAGGCTGGTCGACAGGCAAGTCGCCGAGGAGTGCCGGGCAGCCCTGGACCGACGGGGGGTCGTGATCTACCGCGAGGCGCACATCGGCGATGACGACCTGGTGGCCTTCAGCCGGCTCCTCGGACAGGTCGTACCGCTTCCCCTGGGCGGCCATCCGACGCACTGCGAGATCCAGCGCATCACCCGCGACCCCTCGAAGAGTCCGCTGGCCGCCTGTCGCGAGGGCACCTTTCACTGGCACATCGACGGGACGACGGACGAAGTGCCCAACAAGGCCACACTTCTGACGGCACGCCAGGTACCGGACGACGGAGGTGGCGACACGGAGTTCGCCAACACGTTCGCCGCGTACGAGGCGATGTCGGACACCGAGAAGGCGGAGCTCGACGGCCTGCGGGTCGTGCACGGCTTCGCGGCCTCCCAACTGCTCGTCACCCCCGATCCGTCGCCGAGGGAACGGGCCGCCTGGGACCGCAACCCTTCGCGCGAGCAGCCGCTCGTCTGGACCCGGGCCGGTGGCCGCAGGTCCCTCCTCATCGGAGCCACGGCGGGCGAGGTCGTCGGCCGCCCGGCCGCCGAGGGCCGTGCGCTTCTGGACGACCTCCTGGACCGCGCGACACGGCCGGAGTTCACCCTCCGCCACCGCTGGCGCCGGGGCGACCTCGTCATCTGGGACAACACCGGCATGCTGCACCGCGCCCTGCCCTACGGCGAGGCCTCCTCCCGGCTCATGCACCGCACCTCCCTCGCGGGCGAGGAGCTCGTCGCGTGACCGGGGAGCGGCGTACCGCCCTGGTCACGGGCGGCGGTTCGGGCATCGGGCGGGCCATCGCGCACCGGCTCGCCGAGGACGGTTTCGCGACCGCCGTCCTCGACATCGACACGGAGGCGGCCGAGCGGGTGGCCGAGGAGGCCCGCCGCAAGGGGCACGAGGCGGTCGCCCTCGGCGGGGTCGACGTGTCGGACCGTGCGCAGGTGGACGACGCCGTACGGCGGGTGCGGGAGACGCTGGGCGGGCCGGCGCTCGTCCTGGTCAACAATGCCGGGGTGTCCGCCACCCAGGGCTTTCTGAAGATCACCGACGAGTCCTGGAACCGGATCATGGCCGTGAACCTCAACGGCCCGTTCTACTTCTGCCAGGCCGTCGTGCCCGGCATGAAGGACGCGGGCTGGGGCCGCATCGTCAATATCTCCTCCTCCAGCGCCCAGTCGGGCCAGCAGTACATGGCCCACTACGTCGCCTCGAAGGCCGGTCTCATCGGCCTCACCAAGTCGCTGGCCCTGGAGCTCGGCCCGGCGGGCATCACGGTGAACACGATCCCTCCGGGGTTCGTGGACACCCCCATGTTGCGGGCCTCGGAGGAGCGCGGACTGCTGGGCGGCTCGGTGGACCATCACGCCGAGCTGACTCCGGTACGGCGGGCCGGGCGACCGGAGGACATCGCCGCCGCGTGTTCCTTCCTGGTGTCCGAGGAGGCCGGGTACGTCACCGGGCAGGTGATCGGGGTGAACGGGGGGCGCAACACCTGAGGCGGGAACTGCGCGGCGAGGTGTGTGCGTCGTACACGCGTGACCACCTCGCTGCGCCCCGCGGGCCTCGCCGACCTGGACGCCATCACCGATCTGCACACGTGGGCGCGTGCCGCGTACTACGAGGCGGGCGGATGGTGCGAGCCGGAGCTCACCTCACCTGAGGCATGGTCCGGGCGGCGGGAGATGTGGCTGCGCGCCGTGCGCAACGACTCCAAGACGGTCCTGTGCGCCGTACGGGAGGCCGAGCTGGTGGGCGTCCTGGCGATGGGGCCACCACATGACGCCGATATGGACGCCGCGGCCGCCGGGCAGCTGTACCAGATCCACGTCCGCCCGGGTTCTTGGGGACAGGGGATCGGCGCCCGGCTGCACGCGGCGTTCGTGCGGCACCTTCGGGACGCGTCCTTGACGGCCGGGGTGCTGGAGGCCTGGGAGCGCAACAGCCGGGCCCAGGGCTTCTATGCCCGGCACGGCTGGCGGCCCGACGGGCACCGGCGGCCCGGTCCGGGTGACGGGCACTACGTCCGGATGCGCCTCACCGTGGAGCTTGCCGGTCCTCGACCAGATGCGTCGGGGCATGGTTCGCCCACTCCGACCCCGGCCATTTGAACCACCCCGACGAGGCGTGGGTGCCGGCGTCGGAGTGGAGGGGTGCCGGTGACGTAGGAGGACAGGGCCGAGGCCAGGAAGACCATGTGCAGGCGAACTGGTTGGTGCGTAGGAGCGCGTCCCAGGCCTTCGCGGGGCGCGTCACTTTCCGCGTGCCAGTAGCCGTTCCGCCGCCGACCAGTGCGCGTCGGCCACCCACAGCCGAGCGAAAGCGCGTACCGCATCGTCGGCCGAAGTGCCGTCGGAGACAACACGCTTGACCTCACCGGCTGGAACCGTCGCGAGGGATCTGGCCAGGGCACGCCAGCCTTCTTCGAAAGCGGCGCGGGCAATCACCTGGTCGACGAGTCCGAGGCGCTGCGCCTCCGCGGCGTCGAGTACGGCTCCGCTCCCCGCGAGCATCAGCGCCCTCCCCCGCCCCACCAGCGCGGCCAGCCGCTCCGCACCGCCCCACGCGGGCATGATCTCCAGAGTCACCTGGTTGAAGCCGATCCTGATGTCGTCCGCGGCGACCCGGATGTCGGCGGCCACGGCGACCTCGGCCCCGCCGCCCAGGGCATGTCCGTTGAGCGCGGCGACAACGGGTCCGGGGAAGGCGGCGATGCGGTCGCAGACGCCCCGCATCCGCCGGGCCATCGCGACCGCCTCGTCCTCGGTGCGGATCGCGGCGAGTTCCTTGAGGTCTCCCCCGGAGACGAACGCCCGCTCTCCGGCGCCCTTGACCACCAGTGCCCGCGCACCCTCCGCCGCGTCGAGCGCCTTCTCCAACTCGCCCATGGTGTCGAGCGAGATGGCGTTGCGGGCGTGCGGGCGGTCGATCGTGAGGACGGCCAGGCCGTCGTCCAGTTCGAGGTCAATCACGTGATTCCCCCCGAGGGATATTGGCATTCTCCAAATCCGAGAATAGCGTATGCGCCGCCGGTCGGAGCCGCACCGTACGGGAGGTAGCAGGCACATGCGAAGGATCCCCGCAGAGTTGGCCAAGCGCTACGAGGCAGAGGGCTGGTGGACCCGGGACACGATCGGGGACCTGCTCGCACGAGGCCTCGCGGCTGCGCCCGGCGCCGAGTTCCGGGTGCACTCGGCCGTCCGCCCCTGGTCCGGAACGTTCCATGACGTCGAGCAGGTCGCGCGCCGTCTGGCGAGCGGACTGCGCGAGCGGGGCGTGGGTCCCGGCGACACCGTCGCCTTCCAGTTGCCCAACTGGATGGAGGCCGCGGCGGTGTTCTGGGCCTCGGCGTTTCTCGGTGCGGCCGTCGTGCCGATCGTCCACTTCTACGGGCGCAAGGAGGTCGGGTACATCCTCGAAGCGGTGAAGCCGAAGGCCTTCGTGGCCGCCGAGCGGTTCGGCAGGCTGGAGTTCCGGGCCGACCTGTGCGCGGACGTGCCCGTGGTCGGCGTGGTGGGCGGTGCCACGCGACGGGAGCCGCGCGTCGAGGACTTCGACGACCTGCTGAGCGCCACCCCGCTCCCCGCCGCCCTGCCCGCCGATCCGACGGGCCCCGCCCTCATCGCCTTCACCTCGGGCACGACCCGCGACCCGAAGGGCGTGGTCCACAGCCACCAGACGCTCGGCCACGAGACCCGTCAGCTCACCGCGAGCTACCCGCCCGACCGCGGCCATCAGCTCACCGCGGCCCCGGTCGGCCACTTCATCGGCATGGTGAACGCCTTCCTCATCCCGGTCCTGGAGGGCTCCCCGGTCCATCTCACCGACGTGTGGGACCCGGGCCAGGCACTGGAGTTGATGACCCGGCACAACCTCCACATCGGCGGCGGCGCCCCCTATTACGTGACGAGCCTGCTCGACCACCCCGACTTCACCCGGGCCCATCTGCGGCACATGAGGTACGCGGGGCTGGGCGGTTCGTCGGTCCCGGCGGCGGTCACGACCCGTCTGGCCGGTCTCGGGGTGCACGTCTTCCGGTCCTACGGGAGCACCGAGCACCCCTCGGTCACGTCGTCACGGTTCGACGCCCCGGAGGCCAAGCGCCTCTTCACGGACGGGGACGCGCGGCCGGGCGTGGAGGTACGTCTGGCCGAGGACGGCGAAGTACTCAGCCGCGGCCCGGACCTCTGCCTCGGCTACACCGATCCGGCCCTGACCGAGCGGTTCTTCGACGAGGAGGGCTGGTACCACACCGGTGACGTCGGCGTCCTCGACGAGGACGGCTATCTCACGATCACCGATCGCAAGTCCGACATCATCATCCGCGGCGGCGAGAACGTCAGCGCCCTGGAGGTCGAGGAAGTCCTCCTCACCCTGCCCGGCGTCGCGGAGGCCGCGGTGGTCGCCGCCCCCGACGCCCGGCTCGGCGAACACGCCGCCGCCGTCCTGCGCATGCTGCCCGGCCATCGCCTCCCCGGCCTCGACGAGATGCGCGCCCACCTCGACAACTCCGGCCTGGCCAGGCAGAAGTGGCCCGAGGAGCTGCACGGCGTCACCGACTTCCCGAGGACCGCGAGCGGCAAGGTCCAGAAGTTCCGACTCCGGCAGGACATTGCCGTACGCACATGATGAGAATATGATTCTCGCAATTCGCCAAGGAGGGTCTCATGACGTCGCGTGCGCTGCCGTATCCGCTCTTCGACGCGGACAACCACCTGTACGAGACCGAGGAGGCGCTGACGAAGCACCTCCCCAAGGAGTACGAGGGCGCGATCCAGTACGTACAGGTCAACGGCCGTACGAAGATCGCGATCCTGGGCCGGATCAGCGAGTACATCCCTAACCCGACCTTCGAGGTCGTCGCCCGCCCGGGCGCGATGGAGGAGTACTTCCGGGTCGGCAACCCCGACGGCAAGTCACGCCGGGAGATCTTCGGCGACCCGATGCGCTCGATCCCGGCGTTCCGTGAACCGGGCCCGCGCCTTGAGCTGCTGGACGAACTCGGCGTACAGCGGACGCTGATGTTCCCGACGCTCGCGAGTCTCATCGAGGAGCGGATGCGGCATCACCCGGAGCTGATCCACGCGGTGATCCACTCGCTCAACGAGTGGTTGTACGAGACCTGGTCGTTCAACTACAAGGACCGGATCCTCACCACGCCCGTGATCACCCTGCCGATCGTCGAGAAGGCGATCGCCGAGCTCGACTGGGCGGTGGAGCGCGGCGCGAAGGCCGTACTCATCCGCCCGGCCCCGGTGCCGGGGCACGGCGGCTCGCGCTCGTTCGCGCTGGAGGAGTTCGACCCCTTCTGGAAGCGGGTCGTGGAGACCGGGGTCCTGGTCGCGATGCACTCCTCCGACAGCGGCTACGCGAGGTACACGAGCGACTGGGAGGGCGGCCGGGGCGAGATGCTGCCGTTCAAGCCCAACGCCTTCCGTACGGTCTCGGAATGGCGGCCGATCCAGGACGCGGTGGCCGCGTGGGTGTGCCACGGCGCGCTGTTCCGCTTCCCCGAGCTGAAGATCGCCCTCATCGAGAACGGCTCCTCGTGGGTGGCCCCGCTGCTCGACCAACTCGCCGACGTCCACAAGAAGATGCCGAACGAGTTCCTCGGCGACCCGGTGGAGGCCGTGAAGAACAGCATCCACGTCAGCCCGTTCTACGAGGAGGACCTGGGCGGCCTTGTCGACCTCATCGGCGTCGACCGCATCCTGTTCGGCTCGGACTACCCGCACCCCGAGGGCCTGTCCCAGCCGACCTCGTACGTCAACGCCATCCAGGGGCTGGCCGTGCCCGACCAGGCCAAGATCATGGGCGGCAATCTGGCCCGGCTGATCCCCGCATGACCTGGGAGTCCATCCCCCGGATGGTGCTCACCGCCGCCGACCGCTTCGGTGACGCCGAAGCGGTCGTCGACGGCCCGCTGCGGCTCACCTTCGCCGAACTCGCCGAGCGGGTACGGAAAGCGGCGGGAGCCTTCAAGGCACTGGGGGTGGAAAAGGGCGACCGGGTGGCGATCTGGGCGCCCAACTCCGCGGAGTGGCTCGTCGCGGGATTCGGCCTGCTCGCCGCCGGCGGGGTGCTGGTGCCGGTCAACACCCGGTTCAAGGCGGACGAGGCGCACGACATCGTCGTACGGGGCGGAGTGAAGGCCCTGCTCGTCCAACAGGGCTTTTTGGGCCTGGAGTTCACCGGGCCGCCCGGCGTGCCGGTGATCGACCTGAAGTCGGACTTCCTCGCGAGCGGACCACCGTACGAGTGCGAGGTGAGCGGATCGGACCTCTCCGACATCATCTTCACCTCGGGGACGACGGGCCGCCCCAAGGGCGTCCTGATGAGCCACGCGCAGAACCTTCGGCTGTTCGCGGAGTGGTGCGAGCTGGCGGACCTGCGCGAGGGCGACCGCTATCTGATCGTCAACCCGTTCTTCCACATGTTCGGCTGGAAGGCGGGCTGTATCGCCTCCCTGATCCGGGGCGCGACCATCCTCCCGGTGCCGGTCTTCGACGTGGACCACGTGCTCGACCTGGTCGAACGCGAACGGGTGACGATGCTGCCCGGCCCGCCCACGCTCTACCACTGCCTCCTGGAGGCGGAGGCGACGGGCGGCCGGGACCTGTCGTCGCTGCGGGCGGCGGTGACCGGGTCGGCGGACATCCCCGTGGAGCTCATCCGCCGGATCAGAAGCGAACTGCCCTTCCGGACGATCATGACCGGTTACGGCCTCACCGAGGCCGGCACGGTCACGGCATCCCGTTCCGGCGACTCCTTCGAGGAGATCGCCACGACCGTCGGCCTCCCCTGCGACGGTCTGGAGGTCTGTATCGCCGACGACGGCGAGGTGCTGGTGCGCGGCTACAGCGTCATGCTCGGCTACCTCGACGACCCCGCGGCGACGGCCGAGGCGATCGACCCTGACGGCTGGCTGCACACCGGTGACCTCGGCACGCTCGACGACCGGGGACGGCTCAGGATCGTCGGCCGGAAGAAGGACATGTTCGTGGTGGGCGGCTTCAACGCCTACCCCGCCGAGATCGAGGGCTTCCTGCTCCAGCACCCGGCGGTCGCCCAGGCCGCGGTGGTGGGCGTCCCCGACACGCGGATGGGTCAGGTGGGCAAGGCCTTCGTCGTACGGCACGGCCGGGTGTCGGCGCAGGAGCTGATCGCCTGGAGCCGGGAACGCATGGCCGGTTACAAGGTGCCCCGATCCGTGGAGTTCCGGGAGGAGTTGCCGATCGGCGCCACGGGCAAGGTGTTGAAGGACCAACTGCGATGAGGCCCGTCGCGTCACCCGCGGGAGAACGGAGATTCATTGTGACGACGAACAGCACCGCCGACCTGACGGCGGACCCGTCACCGGACCGTATAGAGCGTCTCGACGAGGAGATCATCACCCTCCTCGCCCGTCGCCGCGCCATGGCGCAGGAACTGCCTCCCCCCGCGCGCGCCCGCGCCGTCGATCCCGAGTTCGCGGAGACCGTACGGGAGATGACGGACCGCTACCGGCAGGAGCTCGGCGGCGCCGGCGAACTCGTCGCCCGCGCAGTGATGGTGCTGTGCCATCCGAGCCGCCAGTCCTGATCACGCGGGGTGAGGAGGGGGGACCGGCGGTCCTTCCTCCCTGCCCGCAGGCGCTGGCCCGGTGCGTACACATGACCACGCGCACATGACTTGGATCACTTTGACAGTGTCCTCGATTTGGCCGTACAAATAGGCCATATGAGCGTCCCGAAGCTTCCTCTGTCCGGGATCACGGTCGTCAGCCTGGAGCAGGCGGTGGCCGCCCCCTACGCCACCCGGCAGCTGGCCGACCTCGGCGCCCGGATCATCAAGGTGGAGCGGCCGGGCGGCGGTGACTTCGCGCGGCGGTACGACACGACCGTCCACGGTCACTCCAGCTATTTCGTCTGGCTGAACCGCTCGAAGGAATCCCTCACCCTGGACCTCAAGGATCCGCGCGGCCTGGAGATCCTGCACCGGCTCCTCGACGACGCCGACGTCTTCATGCAGAACCTCGCCCCCGGCGCCGTCGACCGCCTCGGCCTCGACACCGGCACACTCACCGAGCGCCGGCCACGGCTCATCCCGTGCACGATCTCCGGATACGGCACCGACGGACCATGGGCCGACCGCAAGTCCTACGACCTGCTGGTGCAGTGCCAGACCGGCCTGGTCTCCCTGACCGGAACCCCGCAGGAGACCGCGCGGGTCGGCATCTCGGTAGCCGACATCGCCGCCGGGATGTACGCCTACAGCGGCGTCCTGACCGCCCTGTACACACGCGCCACCACGGGCACGGCCCACCCGGTGGAGGTGTCCCTCTTCGAGGCACTGGCCGAGTGGATGGGCCAGCCAGCCAATTACACGCAGTACGGCGGCAGGCAGCCCCCACGCCTGGGCACCCAGCACGCCACCATCGCCCCCTACGGCACCTTCAGGTCCGCCGACGGCAAGGACGTGCTGTTCTCCATCCAGAACGAGCGCGAGTGGGCCGTGCTGTGCGCGGAGTTCCTCGGCGATCCCGAGCTGACCACCGACCCGCGCTTCGCCACCGGCTCCGACCGTGTCGCCCACCGCGAGGAGATCAACGCCGTCGTCGCCGAGCGCTGTGCGCGCTCCGACGCCGAGGAGATCCTCAAGGACCTGGAGGACATCGGCATCGCCTGCGCCGGTGTCAACGACATCGCCGCATTCCTCGACCACCCCGTGCTGGCCGCCCGTGGCCGCTGGCGCGAGGTGGGTGTACCGGGCGCCACCGTGCAGGCACTGCTGCCGCCGGCCGACCTGGCGGGGCTGCCCGCCCGCATGGACCCCGTGCCGGCGGTGGGCGAGCACACCGACGCGATCCTCACCGGGCTCGGCCACAGCCGCGACGACATCGAGGCGCTGCGCGCCGACGGCGTCGTCTGACGACGGGGCGACGTCGATGCTCGAGCAACCACAGCGTGAGAGCACCTACCTGAAGCTCGCCCGCGAACTGCGCACCGCGATCCTGCGGCACGACTACCCCGAGGGGGTACGGCTGCCGACGGAGGCCCAGCTCGCCGAGCACTACGGAATCAGCCGGCAGACCGTGCGCCGGGCCTTCCAGGACCTGGTGGCGGAAGGGCTGGTCCACCGGGTGCCGGGGCGCGGCACCTTCGCCACGCCCCGCGACGAGCAGTATCTGCGCCAATTCGGCTCGGTGGACGACCTGATGGGCCTGTCCATCGACACCCGTATGCGGGTCGTCACGCCCCTGCACCGACGCGTCGACGTCGACGCGGCCGGGCGACTGGGCCTGCACACCGACCGGGTGCACAAGCTGGCCTTCGTCCGGCTGCACGAGGACACCGCGTTCTGCCACACCGCGGTCTCCCTGCCGCCCGCCGTCGGCCAGTTGCTGGAGTCGGTCCCCGAACTCACCGAGCCCGGCACCCCCAGCGCCTCCACCGTCATCGGCTTCCTCGACGGCCGGCTGCCCGAACCGATCGCCGAGGCCGAGCAGAGCATCACGGTCGCGGAGGCCACCCCCGAACTCGCCGGACACCTCGGCTGCGAACCGGGCCGCGCGCTGCTGCGCATCGACCGGGTCTACCAGTCGGTCGCCGGACAACTCGTCGAGCTGGCGATCAGTCACTTTCTGCCCGAGCACTACTCGTACCGCGTACGGCTGCGGCGCAGCGGCCGGTGACGCCGTATGCCGAACTGTCGAAAGAGGAGCAATTGCCGTGAGTCTCAAGATAGTTGTGACCGTGAAGTACGTGCCGGACGCCACCGGCGACCGGCACTTCGCCGCTGACCTGACCGTCGACCGTGACGATGTGGACGGTCTGCTCTCCGAGCTGGACGAGTACGCGGTCGAGCAGGCCCTGCAGATCGCCGATGAGGCCGATGACGCCGAGATCACCGTCCTGACGGTCGGTCCGGAGGACGCCAAGGACGCGCTGCGCAAGGCGCTGTCCATGGGCGCCGACAAGGCGGTCCACGTCGAGGACGACGACCTGCACGGCACGGACGCGATCGGCACCTCGCTGGTGCTGGCGAAGGCGATCGAGAAGGCCGGCTACGACCTGGTGATCTCCGGT
>NZ_JXTE01000399.1 GCF_000972385.1 Streptomyces sp. WM6386 | reverse complement strand
CCCCCCCCCGGGGCCCCCGACGGCGTACTCGCCAAGGTGACTGAGATCGTCGAGACGACGGCCGACGGCGCTACGACGGTCGAGACGGAGCCGGCCAAGATCAGCTCAGTCCTGGGAGAGAGCGAGGCGGACGGCACGGTCCCCGTCGACCCGTCCACCATGGAGGTCGACCCACTCGTCCAGGGCGTGAAGGTTTCCTGGGCGAAGACCGGCGACCTCACCTTCGGCCCCGAGGGCGCGAAGCTCCCGCTGGGCAGCCTGCGCATCGACGTGGGCGCCGCAGTGGAGACCGCGCCAGGCGCCCCCGCCTCGGCCGCCGCGTCGGTCGAGGGGTTCGTCCAGCTCGCCCCCGAGGTCGCCTTCTCGTACGACGGGTCCGGCTCGGGCTCCTCACCGGGCGGCGCGTCCCTGGGCCTCCCCGGCGACTGGGCCTCCCAGCGGTCGTTGAGGGGCCGCGCGGCCGGCTCGCCGAGACGCTCCTGGCGTGGCTGCTGAGCGGCAGCAACGTGCCCGACGTCGCCGCCCGCCTCCACGTCCACCCGCAAACGGTGCGTTACCGCCTGCGGC
>NZ_JXTE01000398.1 GCF_000972385.1 Streptomyces sp. WM6386 | reverse complement strand
GTCATCGAGTCCACGGTCCGCCCGCCGAAGGCGACGGCAGCGAGGACGGCGAGCGTGGCGGCGATCAGCCATGCCGCGATCACCCGCCAGGGATGGCGGGCGGCGCTTGCGCCCAGGCGCAACAGGGCTTTCGAGAGCATCGGGTCCTCCAACCACCTCGTCGGCCGTCCTTGTACGGCCGCCGATGCCGAGGCTCGTCGCCACGGCGTTCCGCGGCATCGGCCCGCGGGCCGTGGATCCGTCAGCCCCGGGGCTGAGTGACGACCCGTCCTTTCGGCCGATGCGCGGCACGCCGCGGTCCCTAGGCTGAGAACCGTGCTCCGAGACGACCTGCGAACCCTGTGGACCGAACCCCGGCCGCCCGGCGCGCCCGCCCGGGTGCGGCGGGACTGGGCGCTGCTCGCCGCGGGCCTTGCCGGTGTGGCGCTGGAGGCCACCCTGCGGGAGAACGTCGTGTGGCGGCCGGTGGCGGTGGTGTTCGCCGTATGGCTGTGCCTGCTGCTCCTGTGGCGCCGGACCCGCCCGCTGGCGATGGTGACGCTGGCGTTCGGCTCGGTTTTCCTGCTTA
>NZ_JXTE01000397.1 GCF_000972385.1 Streptomyces sp. WM6386 | reverse complement strand
CGTGTGCGCCGAGCAGTCCTGCTCCCGGCGCACGTTCGCCGAGCAGATACCGGGGCTGACCAGCCCATACGCCCGGTGTACCGATCGGCTCGGCGAGCTGCTGGACCGGATCGCGCTCGCGCTGGCAGGCCGCGCGGGGGCTCGGATGGCTACGACCCTGGGGCTGACGGCGGGGCGTATGGGGCTGCTCAACCGGGTCCGGGCGATGCCCGATCCGCTCTATGACACCCCGCGCGTCCTGGGGGTCGATGATTTCGCCACCAAGCGCGGGCAGTCCTACAGCACGGTGATCACCAATGGTGAGACGCACCAGGTCATTGACGTGTTGCCCGGCCGCGACGCCGGACCGCTCACGAGGTGGCTGACCGATCATCCCGGCATCGAAGTGATCTGCCGCGACCGCTCGGGGGCCTACGCCGAGGCGGCCCGGACCGGCGCCCCGGGCGCCCAACAGGTCGCAGATCGGTTCCACTTGTGGCAGAACCTCGGCCAGGCCGTCGAGAAGTGCGTCACCGCCCACCGCGACCAGCTGAGCACCGTCGCCCCGCCGCCGGAGCACGAAGCTACCG
>NZ_JXTE01000396.1 GCF_000972385.1 Streptomyces sp. WM6386 | reverse complement strand
GCTCCAGGACCAGTCCGAGGTGGTCCTCGATGTCGCCGCAGAGGGTCAGCGCGTAGACCGAGTCGAGGCCGTAGGTCGTCAGCGTGGCGCTGGTGTCGATGTCGGCGACGTCGAGTTGTACGTAGTGGGCGACCCGCGTGCGCAGCCAACTCCGCAGTTCGGTGTCCGACGGGGCAGACAGAGCTGACGGGGCCGATTCGGGGCTGTTCATGCCGTTCTCCTTGTCATCGATGGCGGCGGCTTGTCATCAACGGCGCCGCGGGCCGGGCAGGCGCCGGTTCGACAAGCCGAACCCGCGGCGGTCGCGGTGCCGGGCCAGGACCTCCGCCGACAGCCATTCGGTGACGTGCCGGGGCCGCTGCCCGGGGTCTCGGCCCATCCGTTCGGCGATCCGGCCCAGCGCCGCGACGGCCCAGCGCGGATCGCTGAGGAACGCGTCGTGGCGCTCCTGGTTGTGGAGCCAGATGTTCACGCAGGCGATCGCCGCGAGCACAGCGGCGTAGCGCGCCGCCAGCCGCAGCGCCTCGGGCCGGGCGGCGACGGTGAGGTCCCCGGGGGCCAGCGCGGCGC
>NZ_JXTE01000395.1 GCF_000972385.1 Streptomyces sp. WM6386 | reverse complement strand
TCCAAGACGTACGCCCCTTCCTCGGCGACAAGTGGACCGGCCTCGACAACTACACCCGGGTCCTGAGCGACCACCGCTTCCAGGACGCCATCGGACACACCCTGGTCCTGGGCATCGGCCAGTCGCTCGGCGCGATCCTCCTCGGCTTCGTCCTCGCCCTGCTCCTCGAAGGCCAGGCACGCTCTCTGAAGTTCATCCGTACCGCGGTCTTCCCCCCCCCCGTCCCCGCCACCGCGGTCGTCGGTGAGCTGTGGCGGCTGATGTACTACCCGACCTCCGACGGCCTCCTCAACAGCGGCCTCCATCTGCTCGGGCTCGGCCCCGTGCAGTACCTCGACGACCCGAACCTCGCCCTGTACTCGACGATGGTCATGGGCATCTGGATCTGGGCCCCGTACAACATGGTGATCATCCTCGCCGGCCTCGCCGGGGTGGACCGCACGCTGTACGAGGCCGCGGCGATGGACGGCGTCTCGCTCTGGCAGCGGCTGCGCCACGTCACCCTGCCCGCGATCCGTCCAGCCCTGAGCATCGTCCTCACACTCGCCGCGATCCGCGGACTGCGCGTGT
>NZ_JXTE01000394.1:591-1134 GCF_000972385.1 Streptomyces sp. WM6386 | reverse complement strand
GGGCATGACGGGGAAGTGGAAGGCCATGTGGCATTCGTCGCCGCCGGACTGGTAGTCGCCGAAGTAGTCGACGACGTCCTCGGGCCACTGGTTGGCCTCCGCCAGCAGCACCGTGTCCGGGTACATCAGGTCGATCTCGCGGCGCACCCGCTTGAGGAAGTCATGGCTGGCGGGGAGGTTCTCGCAGTTCGTGCCCTCGGCCGCGTACAGATAGGGGACGGCGTCGAGGCGGAAGCCGTCGATTCCCAGGTCCAGCCAGAAGCGAAGGGCGGCCAGGATCTCCTCCTGGACCGCCGGGTTCTCGTAGTTGAGGTCCGGCTGGTGGGAGAAGAAGCGGTGGAAGAAGTACTGCTTCCGCACCGGGTCGAAGGTCCAGTTGGAGGCCTCGGTGTCGACGAAGATGATCCGGGCGTCGGCGTATTGCTTGTCGTCGTCGGCCCACATGTAGTAGTCGCCGTAGGGGCCGTCGGGGTCCTTGCGGGACTCCTGGAACCACGGGTGCTGGTCGCTGGTGTGGTTCATGACGAAGTCGATGATGACGCG
>NZ_JXTE01000394.1:0-571 GCF_000972385.1 Streptomyces sp. WM6386 | reverse complement strand
GTTGCTGTCCTGGAAGGAGCGGACGAGCACCTCGTAGAAGACGGCACGTTTGAACCAGTCGGGGTCCCGGTCCTTCGCGGGGGTGTCCTCGAAGGTGTCGTGGACGGGCTCGTTGACGGTCATGACGCTCTTGACCCTCCGGTCTGGGATGCCGATGCCTGGACATGGAGCACGTGCGCGGGCGCCCGACCGGGTTCGAGGCGCACATAGTTGGTCCGGCCCCAGCGGTAGGTCTCACCCGTCAGTTCGTCGTGCACGGACATGGATGGGTTCCCGTCCAGGCCGAGTTGCGGCATGTCCAACGAGACCGTGGCCTCCTGGGTGTGATGAGGGTCGAGGTTGACGACCACCAGAACCGTGTCCGGGCCGGTGCGCTTGCTGTAAGCGATCACCGCGTCGTTGTCGGTGTGGTGGAAGTGGATGCTCCTGAGCTGCTGCAGGGCCGGGTGGCCCCGGCGGATGGTGTTCAACCGTGTGATCAGGGGGGTGATGCTGTCGGCTGTGTCCCAGTCGCGGGGGCGGAGTTGGTACTTCTCGGAGTCGAGGTATTCCTCGCTGCCGTCGCGCAGGG
>NZ_JXTE01000393.1 GCF_000972385.1 Streptomyces sp. WM6386 | reverse complement strand
GTTGCTGTCCTGGAAGGAGCGGACGAGCACCTCGTAGAAGACGGCACGTTTGAACCAGTCGGGGTCCCGGTCCTTCGCGGGGGTGTCCTCGAAGGTGTCCTGGACGGGCTCGTTGACGATCATGTTGTGGGTGACCCTCCGGTCTGCGGGGTGGACGGTCGCAGGACGGTGAGGATGTGCGCGGGGCGAGTGCCCGGTTCGAGGCGCACATAGTTCGCCCTGCCCCAGTGATAGGTCTCGCCGGTGAGCTCGTCGCGCACCGGCACCGACTCGTGCCATTCCAGGCCGAGTTGCGGCATGTCCAACGAGACCGTGGCCTCCTGGGTGTGGTGAGGGTCGAGGTTGGCGACCACCAGAACCGTGTTCGAGCCGCTCCGCTTCGAGTACGCGATCACCGCTTCCTGGTCCGCGTGGTGGAAGTGGAGATCGCGCAACTGGCGCAGGGCGGGGCTCGCTCGCCTGATCCGGTTGAGCTGTGTGATCAGGGGGGTGATGCTGTCGGCTGTGTCCCAGTCGCGGGGGCGGAGTTGGTACTTCTCGGAGTCGAGGTATTCCTCGCTGCCGTCGCGCAGGG
>NZ_JXTE01000392.1 GCF_000972385.1 Streptomyces sp. WM6386 | reverse complement strand
GCCGAGACTGGTCCGTACGGTGCGTGCAGCCGCCGCCAGCGCGGCGGGATCCGTGATGTCGACCTCGACGGCCAGCGCCGGCCCCGGCAGGGTCGCGGCCTGCTGCTCCAGGGCAGCCTTCTCGTGGCCCAGCAGCGCGGTGCGGGCGCCGCGGCGGGCGATTTCCCGGGCCATCGCCGCCCCCAGGCCGCGAGCGGCTCCGGTGCCGACGACCGTTCGGCCGGCGAGTGGGCTGCTGCGCACGAGGTGACCTTCTCTTTCCGTCGGCTGCGCGTCCTGATCACCACTTCGGCGCGGAAGTGGCGCTCGGATGCGGCTCACGTCCCGCGAGACGGCGAGCACCCGGAGTGGTCGGGGTGGCCGCGGGTGCGGCGCTCTTCCTCCAGCTCCGCCTCGTACAGGTGGTCGCGGCCCTGCCCGAGTGCCCCGGAATGACGTTGCGCACCGGAATCTCCGAGCGGACCTTCTCGGCCCATTCGGGGTGACCGGCCGCACGCAGCAGTCGGACAGCGCGGTCCAGCTCCAAGCCGGCGCCGCCGGTCGGTTGATGGAGGTCGTACAGCCGGTCTTCTGG
>NZ_JXTE01000391.1 GCF_000972385.1 Streptomyces sp. WM6386 | reverse complement strand
TCTGTGTCTGGCGGAGTATCTGGACTGGCGGCGGTACTTCGATGACTGGATCACTGTCTCGGATGTCGCGCGGGAGGCCGCCCACCGTGCCGGGGACAGTCGTGGTGAGGGGATGGCGTGGAACAACCTAGGCCTCGCCCTGCGGGAGGCGGGCCGGATGGAGGAGGCGGTCGAGGCCCAGACCCGCGCCCGCGACCTGCACCAGGCCACCGGGGACCGCCATGGTGAGGCCATGGCGTGGAACAACCTCGGCATCGCCCTGGAGCAGATAGGCCGGGTGGAGGAGGCGGTCGAGGCGCACACCCGCGCCCGCGACCTGCACCAGGCCATCGGCGACCGCCATGGTGAGGCCATGGCGTGGAACAACCTCGGCATCGCCCTGCAGAAGGTGGGCCGGGTGGAGGAGGCGGTCGAGGCGCACACCCGCGCCCGCGACCTGTTCCAGGCCACCGGGGACCGCCCGCGTGAGGCCAGCGCGTGGAATAACCTCGGCATCGCCCTGCGGAAGGATGGCCGGGCGGAGGAGGCGATCGAGGCGTACGACAAGGGCGTGGAGATCTGCCGGGAGTTCGGGGAC
>NZ_JXTE01000390.1 GCF_000972385.1 Streptomyces sp. WM6386 | reverse complement strand
GGTCTGGGTTGAGCCGTCGTCGGTGACTACGCTGAGCACGGGCGTGCCTTCCCGACCCGCGCTGCGAACGCGGGCCTACTCGGTGACCATCACAGGATCATTCGGGAAGGTACGCCCTCCGCGTTCCCCCCGGGACCGATCCACAGGTCTTGAGCATTGCTCTCGTGTACCGCCCGTAGCCCTCTTCTTCAGTCTTGAAAGTCCGGTCTCGGTGAAAAGTCCGGCGGAACGTCCGCTCGGACTTCCGGCGCCTTCGCTTGAACGGGAGTTGGCTCGTGGTGAGAGCGCATACGGAGGAGGCCAGGACCGTGACGAGCGCACATACGAGCCAGTCCGACGGTGACGTGATCAGGAGTGCTGAACGTGCCCGCGGTGTTGGGGCCTGGCTCCTCCTCGCGTCGTCGGATACAGACAAGGCGCGCGAGGAATGGCACACGATGGGCACCGCGCTCCTGCGGGGTGGCGCCCTCTCTACTGCCGTATGTGTCCCCGGGGCCATCGTCCGGGCCGCGGCTGGCACCGACGAACCCGCCCGCGTCGACGCCTTCCTCGCTTTCTTCCTGGGCCCGGTGTTCGCG